>CANDZL010000005.1:0-93470 GCA_947425205.1 uncultured Hungatella sp.
TCTCTGCTCATACTCCAGAGTGCTCTGCACTCATATGCCTTCATCAATTCTCAGCGTTAATGCCATACTTACGATTGAACTTATCAATACGTCCACGAGCAGCCGCTGTCTTCTGCTGGCCTGTGTAGAATGAATGGCACTTGGAACAAACTTCCACGTGAATCTCCTTCTTAGTAGAGCCTGTTACAAATTCATTGCCACAGTTGCAGGTCACTTTTGCCTGATAATACTCCGGATGGATACCCTCTCTCATGATCTCACCTCTCAACTCTTTTACTCTATTTCTATTGTGATTCAAAAATCACGATTTACCATATAAACAGCTTAGTTAGTATATCATAGAATATTTTTTTATGCAAGCAGAAAAATCGGAAATCCTAGAAAAATCTGGTTCTTTTTGCATTTTCTATAAATTCTCGGTTGTTTCTTGTCCTGGCAAACAGATTCAGAATCTGCTCCACCGCTTCATCCTGCTTTAAACTGTTGGTGGCTTTTCGCAAGGTATCCACACACTCTTTTTCCTCTGCCGTCAGAAGAAGATGATCGTTCCGTGTGCCAGATTTCAGGATGTCAATGGCTGGGAAGATCCGTTTCTCAGACAGCTTCCTGTCCAGCACAAGTTCCATGTTACCTGTACTCTTAAATTCTTCGTAGATGACATCATCCATCCGGCTGCCTGTATCCACCAATGCGGTTGCAAGTATAGTCAGGCTTCCCCCCTCCCTCATATTCCTGGCTGCACCGAAAAAGCGCTTGGGCATATGAAGGGCTGTGGGATCTAAACCGCCGGATAACGTACGGCCGCTGGGAGGAACCACCAGATTATAAGCTCGGGCAAGGCGGGTAATACTGTCCAAAAGAATGGTCACATCCCGTCCGTGTTCTACCAGACGCTTAGCGCGCTCTACCACCATCTCCGATACCCTTTTGTGGCGTTCGGGAAGCTCATCAAATGTAGAGTATATGATCTCCACATTCTTGCCGAATACAGATTCTTTTACATCTGTGACCTCCTCCGGGCGCTCATCGATCAGAAGGATGATAAGATGCATATCCGGATTGTTGGTAGTCACCGCCTGAGCGACTTGCTTTAACAGAGTAGTCTTTCCTGCTTTTGGCGGAGAGACAATGAGACCACGTTGTCCTTTTCCGATGGGAGCCAGTAAATCCAGCACACGCATAGCTGTGCTGTTGACTCTTCCGGCTGTCTCCATGTGAAGCCTCTCATTGGGAAAAACCGGTGTCAGATCTTCAAAGTTGGGCCTTCTTTCTAGAACAGAAGGGGGCATGCCATTGACAGAACGGATATAAAGCAAGGCAGCAAATTTCTCCTGGGCAGTTTTGACCCTTCTGCTTCCAACAATGATGTCTCCGGTCTTCATATTAAAACGGCGGATCTGGGACGGAGCCACGTACACGTCATTTTCTCCCGGAAGGAAATTCTCACAGCGGATAAATCCGAAGCCATCAGGCATAACCTCAAGAATGCCATTGGCCTCAACACCGCTGTCAAGCTCTGCCATCTCCTGAGAGGCCTGTTCCTGCACTCCCATGTCACTGTCCGTGCTGGACGGTTCTCTTCGCATAGCCTGGCGCTCTGGCTGGGCCACCTTATCCATCCGCTCTCCACGCTGAAACTGCTGAGCCGGCTTATCCGGTCGTTCCCCCCGATCTGTCTGGACGGTTCTCTGAACCGCTCTGTCTGACCGTTCTCCACGCTCCGGCTGAGCCGCTCTGGCAACTCTCTCCGGATTTTCTGGCTGAGCCACTCTGGCAGTTCTCTCTACATTCTCTGGCTGGGCAGCTCTGGCAGTTCTCTCCACGTTCTCTGGCTGGGCAGCTCTGGCAGTTCTCTCCACGTTCTCTGGCTGGGCGACTCTGGCAGTTCTCTCCAGATTCTCCGGCTCCATTGCCCGTCTTGTATGTTCCCTATGCAAGACTTTATCAGATCGTTCCAAATTGCCTGCCTGAGGCACCTGTTCCATCCCCGCTGCACCACTTAATTGGGTATTCCCATCGGATTCTGTCTGGGATGCTTTTTGTGTATCCATCTCTTGTGCGCGCCGGCAAAGCAATTCTATAATTTCACTTTTTTTCATTCCACTCAGGCCTTTCATTCCCTGAGATTTTGCTAATTCTTTTAATTCTGTCAATGGTAATGTTTGCAATTTTTCACGCATCTTTTATTCTCCTTTTTTCTTCACAGTCCGGCTACCTTCAGGGATTCTCCTTCGAATCAGGAATAATCTTCGAATTAGGAATAAATGAAAAGCTTAAGAATACCAGATATCAAGCGGCCCTTAAGGCCGCTTTTTTATATTATATCCTATTTTCCTATAAAAAAAAAGTTATTTTTTTAAGAAATCCATATATTTCCCAATATTTCTTTCGTTTCCTTGGTCTGATATATGATAAAACTCTTTGTTCTCCATGCCGTCCGGCAGATATTGCTGTTTTACATAGTGATTGGGATAATCGTGAGGATAGCGGTATCCATCACCATGCCCCATCTTTTCTGCCCCTTTATAATGCCTGTCCTGCAAATGTACTGGCACTGGCATGGTCTTCTCACTGGCCACTGCCTCCATAGCCTCTCCAATGGCTGTAACCACTGAATTGCTTTTCGGTGCTGTTGCCACATAGATGGCTGCCTGTGCAAGAATAATCTGAGCCTCCGGCATGCCAATCCTCTCAGCTGCCAGCGACGCACTGACCGCCACCGTAAGCGCCTGTGGATCCGCCATTCCCACGTCTTCCGCCGCGTGAATCATGATCCTTCTGGCAATAAACTTTATATCCTCCCCTGCATACAGCATCCGAGCCAAATAGTAGACGGCTGCATCCGGATCCGATCCTCTCATACTTTTGATAAATGCAGATATGGTATCATAATGGTTATCCCCATCCTTATCGTATCGAACCGCACGTTTTTGTATACATTCCTGTGCCGTCTCCAGGTCAATGTGTATCTTCCCGTCACTGCCACGTTCTGTTGTAAGTACCCCCAATTCAATGGCATTGAGAGCATTGCGGGCGTCTCCATTGGCAGCATCAGCCAAAAATTCTACAGCGTCCTCATCAATCACTGCCTGATACGTCCCCATTCCCTTTTCACAGTCGTAGACAGCACGATGGATCAGTTCTTTTATGTCTTCCTTCTCCAGTGGCTTCAACTCAAACACTCTGGAGCGGGACAAGAGCGCATTGTTAACCTCAAAATATGGGTTCTCTGTCGTGGCTCCTATGAGAATCAAGGTGCCATCCTCAACAAATGGCAGCAGATAGTCCTGTTGGCTTTTATTAAAACGGTGAATCTCATCTACAAATAAAATAGTCTTCCTGCCGTACATCCCCAGATTATCTTTGGCTTCTCTCACTACCTCTTCCATGTCCTTCTTCCCAGCCACAGTCGCATTAATCTGGCGAAAACCGGCTTTGGTCGTATTGGCAATCACCTTGGCAAGGGTTGTTTTCCCTGTACCGGGAGGTCCATAAAAAATAACGGATCCTAGCTGATCCGCCTTGATCGCCCGGTAAAGCAGCTTATTCTTCCCAATAATGTGACGCTGTCCCACCACCTCGTCCAATGTGGCAGGACGAAGGCGTGAAGCCAATGGCGATTCCTGTTTTTTATTATTCTCTCTAACATAATCAAATAAATCCATGTGTACTCCTTACCATAAACCGTACCGATCTTTTTCTGCTGCCTCTATTCAACCAACAGTTCGTCAACCGTAACAAAATTATATCCTTCCTTAGCCAACGTGTCAATGATTTCCAGAGCGGCATCCACAGAAGTCTCATACACATCATGAAGCAGGATGACCGCACCATCATCTGCATACCGAATCACATGACGGACAATCTGGTTTTTATTCTGGGACTTCCAATCCATAGTATCCACATCCCAGAGAGCCACCGTCATCGGAATGATACATTCCAGTTCTTCGCTCCAGGAGCCATAAGGAGGGCGAATATAGGAAGGCATCTCTCCGGTAATGTCAAAAATCTTCTGGTTGGTGGCATTGATCTGCTGGCAGGCAGCGTCTATATTTTCTTTTGACAGCTGCATATGGCTTTGGCTGTGATTACCGATCAGATGACCATCCTCTTTCATCCTGCGGATAATGTCTTCATTTCCGTCAATATTTTGTCCAATCAAAAAGAACGACACCCTTACTCCCCGTGCTTTTAAGCCGTCTAACAGCATCGGTGTATAAACTGGGTGAGGCCCATCGTCAAAAGTTAAGGCAATCTCTTTTTTCGGCAAGGCAGTTTCCCTATCGCTTCCAGCCTTTTTCTCCTTTGCCAGTTCTTCTGGCATTGCGCTGGTTTTCTTGGCTCCATCTCCGGTTGTGGCGGATATAGTCGAATAGATATCTGCTGACAAAAGTAATGCAATCAATCCCCATAGCCAAATCGCTCTTCTCCATTTCCGTCTGCGCACGGTTGCTCTCCCCCTACATGCCATATCCATTCTTATTAATTTATACAGCTGTAAGGAAATCTATGACTATGCTACGGGTTATCCCCATAAAAATCCGGCTATGCCTGGACTCCTTATCTATTCAGCGCTGCAACGATCCGCTAAACATAAGGTATTCCTATCCAGAACACAGCCGGTGTTTATTCTTTATATAGCCAAAGTTTTCTCTGGCTTTTCCATGTTCTTCTTGCAGTAAAAACATGTTGTACAACAGCCTATCAGTTCCAGCTGTCGCCTCACTATATCATAATATAGCCATTCTCATCCTTTTTTATCGGAATCGCTTCCATAAAGTCGATAAATGCCATCATCACAGGGATAAACGTCCAACAGAATATGAGATACAAGGCTCCCAAGTAATACCGCCTGGCATAAAATCGATGGCCTCCCATCCAGCCAGTAAGAATTATCAGCCAGATATAGTCCTGTTTTTTCACAGGCCTTTTTTCCCGTTCAAACCTGCGGATAAGCTTCCAGATAACTCCCCATATTCCGTAAGTTTTTGCTTCCATTCCTGCATCTTCCATAGCTTCCTGCATGGCAAAGTCTACTTTCACAACCTCACCTACTATGGTATCTTTTTCTGCTTTTTTCTGCTTGGGTGTATCCTTTTTATCTATTTTCAATTTCTATTCATCCCCTGTCTGGCACAATCATCAAGCTTTAGCAGCCTGTGCCTTAATCTCAGCAATCTTATCCTGAATCTCTTCCATCTTCTCCTTGGACAGCGGATAGAACTTCATAGCCACAACGTTCAGAATCCAGCCGATAGTCGGTGCACCTAACAGACATGCCATGGTAACCCAGAAAATACCTGTGCTGTACGGTGTGGTCGGTGTAGGAAGCGCTGCCTTAAATCCAATGGCTGCGAACATAACGGATACAAAAGTAGATGCCAGAGAGGAAATCAGCTTGTCAACAAAGCTGAATAAGGTTCCCATCAGACCAGGCACATACTTACCAGAACGGTATACCTCGTAGTCTGCACAGTCAGCTGTCATAGGAATAACGATGGAGCTGGCAATTCCGGAGAAGCCCTTCATCAAGCTCCATAACAGAATGTACAGGAATCCGAACATACTCCAGTTAGCGCCTGAGAACAGGTTGCCCCATGTAGAGGGTTTTGTCAAACTGAAGGAAGGCAGCATCATGTTGGTAGGCGTTCCGAAAAGGAACAGGCACAACATACAGGCAGCAGTTGCAAGAGCTCCTACGGTTCCCACAACCAAAGCCTTTTTCTGACCTAAGTTTCTCGCGATAATACCCATACCAAGAAGGGACAGAATCGCCACAGGAATTGCACTGATAGCCGACTGAGAACCAAAGTAAGCATAATTACCGCAGATAACACCGAAGATACATACCATAACCGTGGAGTTGGTCTGCATACTTAAGCTTAACTTATCGGAAGAAGCAGCCACAACCAGCATCTGGATACCACGGTTATGAGCAAGCACATCCACATAGTCCTTAAAGGTTACCTTCTGTACCTGACCGGTGCCAAAGTACTCTATCCTGTCTTTTCTCCACAAGCCTATGATGGCAAGGCATGCAAACACTGCAGCAACCCCCCCAATTAACAGCTGGAAGGACTGGAACATAGCCGGGTTATAGAAACCGGACAGTTTCTGAACTCCATCCTCCCCAGTCTCAAGTACATTGGCAAGGTTAGGGTTCTTCGCAATCAGGTTGTTGATCTGCTCCGCATGCTCTGACATATTCAGGGAGAACTTCGGGATCAAAGTTCCTGACATGTAGATCGGAATGATCACGCTCAAGGCAAACAGATTGTAAATCGTATCAAACATAGCAAAGATAGGTCTCTGCTTCGGGTCATTGGTTAAACAGGTCTGTGCAGACTTGGTAACCACGCACTGTGCAGTATAACCCAGAATATAAACCAGATAAATTAAAATAAATACCGGAAGCCTTGCTCCCTGACCGATTCTTGTAACTACATTGAACATCAGCCAGGTAGTGGTAAACAGAATCACATTGCCCAATACGATAAATGGACGGTTCTTACCGAATTTTGTATTGGTTCTGTCTACAAGCATCCCTACAAATGGGTCTGTCACACCATCCCACACACGCATGAATGTGATAAAGGAACCAGCAAATACAACGCCTACTCCTACAATACCGATCAAATAGTAGGAAATATACCCAACCAAACTCATATAAAGGTTGGTAGATGTGTTATTCAAAGCGTAGAAACCGATCTCCCACAGTTTCGCACGGTGAACTCCTGTGTTACTTGTTTTTTCTGCCATTTCATTACCCTCCTAAATTTTTTGGACAGGCCGATGCTATATGATTTATGCCGTCCGATGGCCTGCCAGGCCGTAGCGCCCTGCACCGTCTGCAAGTCCGGCAGAGGAAGCCTTATATCAAATCATTCACTTACGTGAAAAATTTGCCCTGTAACATGTTCCTTAAAATCTCGTCTCCCAGCGGCCGCAGAATACATTCTCATTGTATTTCCCTTTAAATTCTGACTTGCCCATCAGTTTCTCCAGAGCTGCATGAATCGCCTCCGGATGACTCATATAAGAATTGGCATAGCATCTTGCCATAGGTACGTCGATCAACATATTGGGGAATGATGCTGACAAAACAATAGTAGGAACTTCGCTCATATACCAGGGCTGCTTTGTAGGCAGATCCCACTTCACACGCATGGTGTTGTACTGAGCAAATCCTGACACATTCAATACCAGGAATACCGCGTCATAACGCCTCTTAAACTCCTCTATCTTACCCTTGGCAGTCATATCTTCGGCATCCACCTCAAAGCCTGCTTCTGTCAGCTGACGGATAATGTCTGCCTTTACAATCTCATCGTCGCCTTTTAACAACTGGCCGGCAACTACATGGCCTTCCCCGCCGATATAGATCAGCTTCAGGCGTTTGTATCTCTCCGGTGTCATGGGAAGGTAATGCTCCCTATCCTTTACCAGCGTAACAAACTGATCCGCCAGCTTCGCCGCTGCCTGACGGTGCTCTGGGCAGCTGATAATGGACAAATTCTCCTTGGAAGGCATAAGCTTTCCTTCTTTTTGGAGAACGTGGAGGTTTAACGCCGCTTTCACGCCCAAAATCCGATGAAGGGCATCGCTTAAACGTTCTTCCGTAATGGTACCGTTGCGATAACCTTCCATCATATATCCAAAATCTTCTTCTCTGTCATTGAAGAACAGATACATATCACATCCGGCAGCGATGGCTCCCGGCACCTGCTCTTTCCTGGGAACGGTAGCGCCAAACATGCCAATCATATGGGAAGCGTCTGTCACAACCAGTCCGTTGAAGCCTAACTGGCCTTTCAATAAATCTGTAATCAATTCCGGAGCCAGGGTAGCGGGGCGGATCTCCTCGTCTTTGATGCCCGGCCTTAGCTTCCTGGAGTAAGCCGGAAGAGCGATGTGGCCTGCCATAACAGTCATAACGCCATCATCAATCAGTTCCCTGTATACTTTTCCAAAAGTCTTATCCCACTCTTCACATGACATCTCATTGATTCCCATGATCAAGTGCTGGTCATTCTCCTCTGTACCGTCTCCTGGGAAATGCTTCATGCAAGTAGCCATGTTCTGAGTCCTGGTTCCCTTGAAAAATGCTTTTGCAAAGCGGATGACGTCATCTGGGCTATCGTTAAATGCTCTCAGCTGGACAATGGTATTTCTCCAATTATACGTCAAGTCCACAATGGGTGCAAAGTTCCAGTTGCAGCCTACAGCACAGCCTTCCGCCGCACTGATCTTTGATGCCTCATAGGCCACTTCCTCGCTTCCTGTAGCTGCGATGGCTGCCCCACATGCTAACGGCGTACCGCCGCCTACGCCTCCGTTGCCTCCCTGTTCACAATTGGAAGCAATCAGAAGCGGAATCTTCGTGGATTCCTGCAGAACCCGGTTCTGCTCATACAGCACCTCTGCCGGTGCATTCTGGTAACGGATTGCCCCGGGATGGTAGGTGTCCACCACTTCTTTTAACGCCTGGGGAGAACGGTCTGTCACCATGTTTACGAACAATTGCCCTATCTTCTCCTCAATGGTCATGGAAGCAATGGTGTCTTCCACCCACTGAATCTGCTCATCCGACAGATTATATGGTTTTTTCTTCAGATCTAACATGATTCAATGTACCCCTTTCTACATACATCCTTGTTACGATAAGTTTTCTTTAAAGGCTGCCTTCTGCTGCTCCTGGTATTCTCCCTCATAGGTTCCGTCCAAGAATCTGGGAAGGGCCTCAGTCACAAAACGCTCCCAGGACTCCTTCTCCCTTCTCACCAGAATAGGATAATAGAGAACCCCGTTCTTCTCTGCAGCGCCCAAATCTCCCGGCGCATCTCCTACCATCAGAACATGATTCCTGGAAAACCCGTGCTCCAGCATCTTGCTGATGCACAGTGCTTTGCTTCCTACATTCTGAGTGAGGCATACATCCACGCTGTCCATAAGTCCGTGCTTCTGCCACTCTTCCAATACTGCTTCCAGATTTGCCGAAGAAACGATGGCAACATCCGCCTTCTCGTGAGCTGCCTTTAGTCCTTCCTTCACCCCTTCGAAAGGAACCTTTTTCTCTTCTGGCAGCTGATTGATTGATTGATTTACCGCCACGGACCAGGCCAGGGCTTTCTTGAAGATCTCCTGTCCCGTTGTCTCTGCCTGACGGCCTACAGAACCATTGGACAGTTCGTCCGCCTTCTGGGTCCAGGCACTGAATTCCTGAATTCCGTCAATCTTGCAATAATCCCTGTCAACCTCTTCGAGCGTCATAGCCAGAGCCAGAAAGCGATTGATGCCTCTTGTCATGGAATACAGATTAATGTCATTCCACCGGTTCAAAATCGTCTCCCGCCACTGCTCCAGCCCCCACTCATCAATCATACAGGGACCAAAGCAATTGATGTGCTTGATATCCATGGTGTCCATAGCGCATCCATCTGAATCAACACATACCAGATACTCGTTCTTTCTGGCAAACTCCGCCAACGTTTTCATACAATACCTCCTCCTAAGATGGTCTTCTAAAAAATCAACCCCAGTCATTTTATTATACTTGATTTCAAGGATTTCACCTAGGACGATTTTTGTTGATTCCGGCAAGATTTTATGATCTAGTTCTCCTCCACTGTGTCCTCTTCTTCTGTGTTCACCACTGTAAAGACTTGTCTCTTACGGGCCATCTCGTCGTTGGCCAGATATTCATCGTAGGTGGTAATCTTATCGATCAGTTGGCCGCCTACAATCTCCATGATCCGGTTAGCCGTAGTCTGCACAATCTGATGATCCCGTGAGGAGAAAATGAGAACTCCAGAGAATTTCATCAAGCCATTATTGAGGGCCGTGATGGCTTCCATGTCCAAGTGATCTGTGGGCTCGTCCAACATCAGCACATTGGCACCGGATATCATCAGCTTAGACAACATACACCGCACCTTTTCGCCTCCGGACAGCACCTTTACCTTCTTCACACCGTCTTCTCCGGCAAACAGCATCCGTCCCAGGAATCCCCGGACATATGTCACATCCTTTTCCGGTGAATACTGGGTCAGCCAGTCCACAATGGTCTCGTCATTGTTGAATTCCGCGCTGTTATCTTTGGGGAAATACGCCTGGCTGGTGGTCAGGCCCCATTTATAATTTCCTTCATCCGGCTCCATCTCACCTGACAGAATTTTAAACAAGATGGTCTTCGCCTGCTCGTTGGGGCCTACCAGGGCCACCTTGTCCTCACGGTTTAAAATAAAGGACACATGATCCAGAACCTTGACACCATCAATGGTCTTGGTTAAATTCTCAACCGTCAAAACCTCATTGCCAATGTCACGGAAGGGCCGAAAATCGATATAAGGATATTTACGGCTGGATGGCTTAATATCGTCCAACTCAATCTTTTCCAACGCACGTTTTCTGGAAGTCGCCTGTTTCGATTTGGAGGCGTTGGCAGAAAACCGCTGGATAAACTCCTGCAATTCCTTGATCTTCTCTTCCTTCTTACGGTTTGCCTCCTTCATCTGCTTTACCATAAGCTGGCTGGACTCCACCCAGAAATCGTAGTTTCCGGCATAAAGCTGGATCTTCCCATAGTCGATATCCGCCGTGTGGGTGCACACTTTATTCAAGAAGTAACGGTCATGGGAAACCACAATCACAGTATTCTCGAACGTGATCAAAAACTCCTCCAGCCATGCAATAGCATCCAGATCCAGGTGGTTGGTGGGCTCGTCTAAAAGAAGAATATCCGGGTTGCCGAATAAAGCCTGAGCCAAAAGCACCTTCACCTTCAAAGAACCGTTTAAATCCTTCATCATCGTGTAATGGTACTCCGTATCAACCCCCAGGCCATTTAACAGGTTGGCGGCATCCGATTCTGCCTCCCATCCGTTCATCTCAGCAAATTCCGCTTCCAGATCTGCAGCCTTGATTCCATCCTCGTCGGAAAAATCTTCCTTCATATAGATGGCATCCTTCTCTTTCATCACCTGATACAACTTTAAGTTACCCATAATGACAGTATCTAACACCGGGTACTGGTCGTATTTAAAATGATCCTGCTGCAGAAATGACAGGCGCTGCCCGGGAGTGATCGCTACATCCCCATTGGTAGGCTCCAGCTGTCCAGACAGGATCTTTAAAAAAGTGGATTTCCCGGCACCGTTGGCTCCGATAAGGCCATAGCAGTTTCCTTCTGTAAATTTAATGTTTACGTCTTCAAATAAAGCTTTCTTTCCTACACGCAATGTTACGTTGTTTGCACTGATCATACACTTTAAGCCCTCATGTTTATCTCTATTTTAATGCCTCGCGAAGCTTCTCGGCCATCGCCTCATACTCTTCGTCGCTTAAGTATACCTTGTCCGGATTCATCTGGAAGGTGCTTCCCCACTCATCTTTATCCTTATACTTTGGAACGATGTGCATGTGCAGGTGGCATCCGGTATCGCCATATGCGCCATAGTTTACCTTGTCCGGGTTAAACAGCTTGTGGAGCGCTTTTCCTACCTGGGCAACCTCTGCGAAGAATTCGTTCCTGTCTTCGTCACTGATGTCAACCATCTCGCTTACATGATCCTTGTATGCCAGAATCACGCGGCCTGGCTTGCTCTGCTCTTTGAACAGGTAGAGATATCCTGACTTCATCTGACATACCGGATATCCGAATTTTGCTACTAATTCCCCTTGCATACAATATGCGCAATTTTGATCTTTCATGGTTCTTCTCCTTTTTGATATTTTTTTAGCAATCTGTATCAGGTTTTATTATATCATATCTATCCATAAACTACAACACCATCACAGAGCGTCCATTTCACCTTTCCCGTAAGCTTCCGCCCTATAAAAGGTGAATTGGATGATCTGGAATGAAACGTTTCCACAGTCCATACTTCTTTCGGGTTAAACACTACAAGATCCGCCGGTGCCCCTGTTTCCATTCTTCCACACTCCAAATGGTACAGCCTCGCCGGATTAAAGCTCATCTTCTCAATCACCTGCGCCAAGCTTAAATACCCTGGCTCCACCAGTTCCGTTATGGCCAGGGCCAGCGCGGTCTCCAGTCCTATGATTCCGCTGGGGGCTTCTGTTAGAGGCCTGTCCTTTTCTTCCTGGCTATGGGGAGCATGATCCGTGGCAATCAGGTCAATGGTGCCGTCCTTAAGTCCTCTTATCAGTGCCTGCCTGTCGGCTTCCGTGCGAAGAGGCGGATTCATCTTGGCAAGGCTGCCTTGTTCCAGAACCGTTTCTTCTGTCAGCGTAAAATGGTGAGGTGTCACTTCCGCAGATACGCGGGCTCCCATCTCCTTGGCCAAACGCACCAGTTCCACTGCAGACTTGGAGCTGATATGTTGAATATTCACAGACGCTCTTGTGTGGAGGGCAATCATACAATCTCTTGCCACCAGGCTGTCTTCTGCAAGGGATGGCGATCCATAGATTCCAAGACGATCTGATACGGTTCCATGGTTGATTCCATTATTCTGTATAAACCCTGGATCTTCCTCGTGAAAGCTTAAAGGGAGGTTGAGCCTGGCAGCCTGTTCCATTGCCTGCCTCACCAGTTTCTGATCCATGAGAGGAATGCCGTCGTCAGTAAACCCAACGGCCCCGGCGGCTTTCAGCCCTTCCATATCCACCAGTTCCCGGCCCTTCATCCCTTTGGATATGGCGGCTGCAGGCAGCACATGAATCCCGGTCTGTCTCCCTTCTTCCATGACATACCGCAGGGTTTCCGGGTTGTCTACCACAGGCTTGGTATTGGCCATCGTAACTACTGTGGTGAAACCACCTGCCGCCGCCGCTGCTGCCCCTGTATGAATATCCTCCTTATAAGTGAATCCTGGATCACGGAAATGGACATGAACATCTACCAGGCCGGGAGCCACCGCACAGCCTGATGCATCGATTACAGTTTCATAAGTTCCATCCTCCTCATAAGTTCCGATTCCTGCAATGACAGAACCATCCAATATTATGTCCGCCTTATATTCCCGGGATCTTTCTGGATCAATTATAAGGCCTCCTTTTATTAAAATCATCGCGTTCTCTCCCTTCTTCCCATACGAAAAACCTTTTGGGGCAGCTGAAATACCAGCACAATTCCAAGCACAATCGCCACAGCCACCTTAAGCGCCATAAATCCAGTCTGACCTGCCAGTTCCACCTGATTGGTCACGATATAATACGCTGTCCAGTAGACACCGCCTCCCGGCACCAACGGGAAGATCCCACTGATCAAAAAAATGGTCACCGGGCATTTCTCCCAGACAGCAAAGAGCCGTGAAAGAAAGACCACCAGAATGGCAGCTATCATCGTGGCCTCCGGAGCAGTGGCGTGGGGAATCAGGAAACAATAGACCATCCAGCCGGCCCCTCCCACAAATCCGCAGTGGGGATAGTATTCTCTGGGAACACTATATAAGACAGAAAAAGCTATAGTACCTATGGTAGCTGCCAAAACCTGCCCAATCACAGCATGCCACCTCCCGTCAGCCTTTGAAACACCGTGAACACGAAGCCCACACCCATGGCAATCCCAAAAAATACCAGCATGGCATCCAACATTCGTACAGCCCCGGCAATGTAATTTTCATCAGTAATATCCCTAATCGCATTGGTAAATGCCACTCCAGGCACCAGCGGTATAATGGAGCCTATGATCATCTGGTTTAAATGCTCTCCCATCCCCAGATGATAAAATATCATGCACGCCATCGTAGCTACAGCCCCTCCGGCAATACCAGACACCATCTTTGATAAAAACGGGGTGCTGACAAAAATCACAAACAGATACAAAATTAGCCCTGTCATAAACGCCGCCAGACAGTCAATCAAGCTGCCTCCGTACAGATAGCAGAAGGCTCCGCTTCCGACTCCGGAGGCGAAGACAAGCATATGCCGGCTTTTCCCAGGCATTGTACGGATCTGTTCCAGGCGTTTCCGTACCTCTTCAATGGTATATCGGTTCTCCTCAATCTCCCTGGAAAGCTGGTTGACCGCAGCCACCCGGTTTAAATGGGAACCACTTACCGGGATATGCTGGACTTTGGCAAAGGATTTTTCCGCCATACTGCCGGAGGTCGCAAAAATACCATTGCTCAAAATAAAAGCATTACCGGATGTAATCCCGTAATGCTTACAGATTCGATTGATGGTTTCCTCCACACGGAAAATCTCGGCGCCATTCTCCAGCAGAATGTGTCCTGCCTCCATGGCAACTTCCATCACTTCTCTCTCATCTTCCATCACGATACGCTCCTGTTGATCATTCTTCTCTATTTTGTGATAGAAGACCAGATTTGTCAATATTCTTTTCGCTCTAATCTTCGGGATCCAGATCATCAAAAATCTCAGAATCATAGAACTCTCTGATTGTCATGCCCAAGCCCTCCACAAGCTTCTTGATGTTTGCAATTCCCGGGTTCTGGCTCTTTCCATGAATAATACTTTTTACGGTAGATGCCGGCATTCCACTCTGATAGGTTAACGCATAAATGGTCATGCGCCTTTCTTTGCGCAGCTGCTCTATTCTCACCTTGGTTGCCTCACATATTTTCATGCGTACACTATCTCCTTTTTTGAGATAGTGTATCCCAAATCAAAAAATAATTAGGGCGACAGAATATCCATTTCGGAAATTTTATAAATTTTTCGTTTCCTCTACAATATAGATGGGCCTGTCTTTCAATTCTGCAAATAAAATGGCAATATATTCGCCAATGATTCCCACCAGCAAGAACAGAATCGCAAACATAAAGCAGTTCAAAATCACAATCGTAGCATATCCGCTGGGAGCGCCGTTTCTGGTAAACAGGGTATAGATTAACACGAATATCCCCATAGCTGCAGCAAACATCCCGGCAAATACCCCCAGCTTCAAAGGCAAGTTGGAGAAACATACAATCGTATTAACAGAAAACTGAAACAGTTTCCGGATGCTGTACTTGCTTTCTCCAGCCACCCGGGCATGGGCTTCATATTCAATGGCAGCCTTCTTAAATCCTACACTCTGGACATAGCCCCGCAAAAACCGGATCCGTTCCCGGTAATCCTTCTTGAGAACCTGAGCAACCCGCCCGCTGACTGCAAAAAAATCTGACGCGTTACTTTCAAATTTCACATCCGAAAGCATATTGATCAGTTTATAGAACGCTGACGAAGCCAAATTTTTAAACCAGCCTGCGGACTCATTTTTGGTCCGCACCATGCTCACGACTTCCACACCGCCATCCAGCTGTTTTACGATCTCAGGGATATATTCTACGGGATGTTGCAGGTCTGCATCCATACAGATAATGCCATCTGCCTGGCTGTAATCAATTCCGGCAATCATGGCAGCCTCATGTCCAAAATTTCTGGAGAAGCTGACCACCTTGACATGGCTGTCCGCCTCTGCCAGGCGTTCTAAGATCTCCAGGCTTTTGTCCTGGCTGCCGTCATTGACAAAGACAATCTGATACTTCCATGGAATCGTTTCCAAGACCAAAACGGCTTCCTGATAAAATTTCTCCAACGCGGCTTCCTCATTGTATACGGATACCACCACTGATAACAGCTTCTCCATCTGTCCTCTCGCTCTCTTGTCTGCTGCGGCAATCATTTGCTGCCTTATTGCCTCCCGTCAACTTTAATCTCAATGCTGGAGTGGGCCGGCACTCTTTTTTCTTTTGGCGGCAATTTCCTGTAATCTCCATAAATCCAGGTCAATACCTCATGCCATCCCTTTGGTGCCATCAGCAGGGTATCTTCGAATGGAAGATCCACAACCTCATCGCACCAGGCCTTTTCCACTGTCACGTACAAAAAATCCGGCTGATAATTACTATAATAGCGCAGCCTGCTTGTACTTTTATTGTCTTTTACAGCCACCGCCCTCTGCATCCTGCGAATATTTTTCATAGGAATCCATCTTCCGACAGTAGCCAGGCATGCCACCACTGCCTTACCTGCCAGACTATATTTTGAATAATCCAGGCGGTACCGATGGCCCATAGCCAGCCCATAGATTCCTACCTGAAGCAGCTTCGTAAAACGGGCTGCCAGCACGTTCTCCGGAAGGGTATCCTGAATAAACAGATCCACCCACAGATGATTCAGCTTTCCACCATAGAACGCCATCTCTTCCCCGCTCTCGTGAGTCTGGCTGTCCAGATATAAAATTCTTGGGGTAAAGTCGTAAAAGGCATCTCCGTCTCCCAGCTGCCTAGGCTCTAAAAACTCCAGGCCTTCTGGCAGTTCTTTCCTTACCACCCGCGCAAACCGTTCATAGTTTTCCCTAGTAAACACCACATCCGCATCGTCATCCCAGGGGATAAACCCCTTGTGGCGCACTGCCCCCAGAAGCGTCCCTGCATCCAACATATATTGGATGTGATACTTCCGGCAGATCCGGTCGATCTCTTTTAACATCTTTAAATTTGCCTGATGAACGGCTGTTAAATCATACTGTTTTGACATATATTAGCTCCTGTTTATTCTAGTCCAGCGCCTCAAGGATCACTTTGACCATGTAGTCAAGCATCTCATCCGTCATTCCCGGATAGACTCCCACCCAGAAAGTATCTTTCATAATGCGGTCTGTATTCTTTAAATCCCCTACAATCCGGTATCCGTTTCCTGCGGCACGCATCTGGTCAAAGCACGGGTGTTTGGTTAAATTCCCTGCAAACAACATTCTGGTCTGGATGCCTCTGGACTCGATATACGGAACCACTTGGTTCCTGTCAGTTCCCTCCTTAAGGGTAATGAGGAAGCCAAACCAGCTGGGTCTGGAAGAAGGCGCCTCCTCTGGCAGAATCAGTCGATCCTCTGCTGCCTTCAGCCCGTCATAAAGTCTCTGGAAATTATGGCGCCTTCTCTCCACAAAGGACGGAAATTTGTCAATCTGGGCGCACCCGATGGCCGCCTGGAGATCTGTGGCCTTCAGGTTATATCCAAAATGAGAATAGACATATTTGTGGTCATATCCGGCAGGCAGTTCCTTATACTGCCGGTCAAAACGGTGGCCACACAGATTATCACGTCCGGGAGGGCACACACAGTCACGCCCCCAATCGCGGAAAGAACGGATAATCTTATTCAGAAGCGGATTATCCGTATATACGGCTCCTCCTTCTCCCATAGTCATATGATGGGGAGGATAGAAGCTGGAGGTTCCCATATCTCCAATGGTGCCCGTGAATTTTTCCGCACCGTCAATGGTATACCTTGTCCCCAGAGCATCACAGTTATCCTCTATCAACCACAACTTATGCCTGTCACAGAATGCCTTTACTGCCTTAAGGTCAAAGGGATTCCCCAATGTATGGGCAAGCATGACCGCTTTGGTCTTCTCCGAATAGGCTTTCTCCAGCATGTCCGCATCAATGTTATACTGGGGAATGGTCACGTCCAAAAAGACAGGAACCGCCCCATACTGGATCATCGGTGCCACCGTGGTGGGAAACCCGGCAGCCACTGTGATGATCTCGTCCCCTCTCTTTACCTGCCTCTCTCCCAAAAGTGGGGAGGTCAAAGCCATAAATGCCAACAGATTGGCTGAGGAGCCAGAATTCACCAATGCACAATATTTTATCTGAAGATACTCTGCCATCTTTTTCTCAAATTCATCGGTATACCGCCCGGATGTAAGCCAAAATTCCAGAGCGCTATCCACCAGATTCCGCATCTCCTTCCTGTCGTAGACTCTGGATGCATAGGGTATCCGATCCCCTTCTTCATAGGGTTTTTTCTGATGGAAGCGATCACAGTATTCCTCCACCAGATGTAAAATCTCCTGTCTTGCCTGTTCCTCTGATTGGTTCTCAAACATCTTGTCTTTCCTTTCCTCTATAAAACGCCTCGATCTGCCTGTCCATAACCTTTAACATATCCTCACCATCCAGATACGCCTTTGTCCATTCCACTGTCTTCTCTATAGCTTCCCTCACTCCCATAAGCGGCCGCCATCCGAATATCCACCGGATCCTGGAACAATCCAGCTTTAAAAAATTGGCTTCATGAGGGCCTCCGTCATGGCGGTTTACCCACGATGCACCTTCTCCCCACGCCTGGCAGAACAGATCGGCCAACTGGCCTGTTGTCACACAGTTTTCATCATCCGGCCCTACATTGTAGTATCCTTGATACTTGGGATCTTTCCACTGCCTCATAGCGATCAGCATATAAACCAGAAGGGGTTCCATCACATGCTGAAACGGCCTGGTAGAGTAGGGATTCCTTACCACAATCTCCCTGCGGCCTGTGACTGCCCGGATACAATCCGGAATGATGCGGTCATTGGCAAAATCTCCGCCTCCTATCACATTGCCGGCCCGTGAGGTAGAGATGGCACATCTCTGGTCTCCAAAAAAGGACTTGGCATAGCTGTGGGTCACCAGTTCCGAACAGGACTTGCTGTTGGAATAAGGGTCATAGCCATCCAAGGGATCGCACTCCCGATATCCGTATTCCCATTCCTTGTTCTCATACACCTTGTCTGTGGTTACATTGAGAAATGACTTCACCGTCTGGGTTTGCCTGATGCATTCCAGCACATGAACCGTTCCCATAACATTGGTCTCATACGTATAGACTGGATCTTTATAGGAATCCCGGACAATGGGCTGTGCTGCCAGATGAAACACCACCTGGGGCTTTACCTGGTCAAACACTTCTCTCATACGTTTTAAGTCTCTTACATCCCCTGTGAAGCTCTCAATGGTCTCCCCAAGTCCTGCCACATCATACAAAGCCGGATCCGTTGGGCTCTCCAGGGCATATCCACTTACTATTGCCCCCAAATTCTCAAGCATCCGGCACAGCCAGCTTCCTTTAAATCCAGTATGTCCTGTAACCAGCACCCGTTTTCCATTGTAAAATTCGCCTAATTCCTTATGGATTTCCTCGATCCATTCTCTCATCGCTGTCTCCTTACCTTTAGTCCTTCCATTTCTTCCAGGGTGCATGGCCTCCCTGCCACAGTTCCTCCAGCTTCTTCATCTCCCTCTGGGTATCCATGCACTGCCAGAATCCATCATGGTGAAAACTCATCAGCTGCCTCTCTTTTACCAATCTTTCAAGGGGTTCCTTCTCAAATGCCACATGATCTCCGTCAAGATAACCAAAGATCTCCGGATTCAACACCATAAATCCGCCATTAACCAGGCTGGCATCCTGTTCTCCTTTCTCCCGAAAGGATTTCACTGTATTATCCGGGAAAATGTCCAGAATTCCTTTCATCTGGGCAATATTTACCGTAGTCATCGTGGCAATCTTTCCATGGCTTTTATGGAATTCCAAAAGAGCTTTCAGATCCACATCGCAGACGGCGTCTCCATATGTCATCATGAAGGGATTGTCGCCGATATATGGCTGGATCCGCTTGATCCGCCCTCCGGTTAAGGTATAAAGCCCTGTGTCTACCAGCGTCACTTTCCAGGGCTCCGAGTAATTATTGTGGACTTCCATTTTATTGTTCGCCAGATCAAAGGTCACATCTGACATATGAAGAAAATAGTCGGCAAAAAACTCCTTCACTACATACTGTTTGTATCCCAGACAGATCACGAACTCATGAAACCCAAACTCTGAATAGTATTTCATGATATGCCACAGAATCGGCCTTCCGCCGATCTCAATCATTGGCTTTGGCTTCAAATGGCTTTCCTCGCTGATCCTGGTTCCCAGTCCTCCTGCTAACAGTACTACCTTCATGTGTGTTCCTCCGTTATCTGCTTATCTGTTGAATACATTCCAATGGTGCTCCTTCAATATGGTAAGGGCATTTCTCACCAACTCCCCGGCATCCGCAGAGCTGGTGTGGTATTCAAAGGATGCAGCCAGTTCTTCATTGGTCCTGTTCTCAAAGTCCAGTGCAACCACTGCCCGGTTGACACAAGCTTCCTTCCGCCACTTGGTCATCCGTATCTCTCTCCAAGTAGTATATCCATTTCCTGCCAAAAACACAACGACCATTCCTGCAATTGCTGCCATCTGCACCTGTTTCTTTTTCTGTCCGTTCTTCTTCCTGACTTTTTGAGCCTCCAAAGGCTGATCTTTTTCACGTTCTCCGTGCCACCTTCTCCACACAAACGCGAACGTTAAGAGAATTCCCAGGATTCCCACTTGAAACTGAAGGGCATAACGTGAACTCATGCCGTAGCTTTCGATCAAAAAGGACCAGCGGGAGATCAGGATCAGGCAATGGTTCATCCCGCCGGAAACAATGAGAATCAGGGGAAACAGAGTGTCTTCATAAATCTTATAGCGAAGCTGGTACCACAAGGCCAGCAGGTAGGCTGCACCTACCATCACCCCTATGACCATATACGGCGTATTGGTGTGGAAAACTTCTGCCGCCGCCTCCCCGCCTATCACCGTAGAGCACAGAGACTTGATGAAGAAACGGACAAAGAAGCCCGGCGTATCCACAAACTGCCGAAAGAGAGAACCATCAGAAGTCAGCCCGGTATTCACATGGGACGTGCTCCACAGATAGCACAACAAAGGAAGAATGACGCAGATTCCGTACAGAAGATACCGCTTGTCCCACGTCCTTGTCTTTTTCCAGGTGATTACCATGCAAAAGCCATACCCTAAAAGCAGTACACCGGAATAGGCTGCGCAGTATGGCCCTGCCACCCCCATAGTAATGAGCCAGGGAAGAACCAGCATCTTGATCTGGTCTCCCTTCTTTTCTTTTCCTGTCCAGACTCGCTCCCACACCAGATAGTGATAGTAAAATCCGGCAAATGCGAAGAAGTGTACCCAGCCGCTTCCGTTATTCATCATTTCCCACTTATTCAGGCTGAAAAACACTGCCATAAGAATCAGATACCAGACGGTATCAATCTTTTCTCGGATACAGTAACTGGCGATGGCAGCTGCTGACAACATCAAAGAAAGTACTCCCAAAGCCTGGTCAAACCGAATACTGTAGTGAAACCAGGTGGTATTCACGATTCTCATCAGGTAATTGACGGGGATCCTGGTCAACACATCTCTGACAAAGAACTTCTTCGGATTCCACACATCCGGAAGATAGCTGTTGACCAGACGGATATAGTCTGAATACACCACATCATAAAAAGACAGGTACAAATACCAGACACACAAGATCCCTCCCATAAGCGGTATGAGATAGTACCACCTTCTTTGTTTTTCCATAAATACTCCTCCAAGATCAATCTGTCGTAACCCGCATCATCATGGCAAGCCGTTTTCCTTCTGACGACTCATAGGCATTCTTTGTATAAAAATTATTTTCAAAATCAAGTTCTATGGTGTTGAAGGGCTCTGTCTCCAGATCCACATACGTAATGTTTTCCACGATCTTTACCTGCTGCACCAGAACTCCGTCCTGATAGATGGTAGAAACTTCCTCCCCGGTCATCATGCCTGGGTACATAAGCTGAAGCCGGACGCTACCAGTTTCCCCGGCCATTACCCGGATCTTGGCAGTCTCTCCCATCCATTCATCCGGATAATATCCATAGACCGGCTCACATTTTAAGTTCTTTACGAAACCGGTAATATCCTGATACGCCTGAAACTTGGTATCCTCCTGTAAAATCAGCATATTATTGCGCACCTGGCCAAAATCCCGGATGGAATTCACGAAGGTCACTTCCACCGGCTCTCTCTTCTGCCCACGGTTAAAGGTGCTGAAAAATGTTCTGGCATCCTCTTCACTGAGTCCATAGGAATTCTTCAGAATATAAATCTTCTTTCCAAATAGGCTGGCACCGTATTTCTCGTAGGTCTGCTCTGCCAGAGAATTGTACTGTTGCTGCCCATTCCAAAAGGAGAGGTTGGGATAGGTGCCTCTGTAAAACCGTTCCACCGGAGCCATAAGCAAGAAATAGATCACCATGACCACCGTACAGGCCAACATGCTGTGATAATTGGGAAGGATCTTGGCCTTAGGCCTTGCAGCCACTCCGCACAGATAGGCCAGAAAGATCCAGAAAGCCGTCATAGACACATATACCAAACAAGGCTGTACCTGCCCGCTTACGCTGGAGCCTGCCATACAGGCAATCATAAACAGAAGAAATAGAAGCGCATTGCACAATGTATTTCTCCAATGTGCCTTATCCCGGATAAGCTTTACCAGGAAATACACAAACAATGCCAGTATCCACAGGTCAGCCATAATCACAAATACCCTAACCCATCTGGGAGAGTTCTGCCAGTTGAGCCCGCACAGGCTCTGGTCTCCTGTATTCACCCGAACCAAGTACAAAAATTGCTGAAAGATCCGGCTGCCCATCTCCCTGCCACTTAAAGCGCGAGCCATACCCCCTCCGTCGTGTTCAATCAAAGTCATGGTTTTTGTGGACAAGACATGAATCAGCTGTATCAACGCAAATGTCCCTGGGAGAATAAGCCAGTTCCAGATCTTTTTTTCTTTTTTTATCACAAGGGCCGCCAGCAGCACTGCCACAAGCACCACATAGCGTTCATGAACAAAGCATATCCCAAAATACAATCCATATGCAATCCAGAGATAGGGTCTCTGGCTTCTCTGCTCATTTACATACTGAAACAGGCAATACAGCATGCAGACAGCCAGCCACAGGCCAAGGCTTTCCATCAGGCCATACACCTGTGAAATCTGATAACAGGACATGCCAGATACCAGATACAACATACCGCACAAAAACCCAATGGTTCCGTTTTTTGACACACACCTTGCAAAATGAAATACCGTATAAGCGATCAGGCCATTGATTATTATGTTGAATGGCACAAACCAGGTTATGTGGTTTCCCAACAAAGCCATCTGAATGTATGCTGCAATATAATACAGGAAAGGGAATCTGTCTTGTCCTATGGGAAACATAAACTTCCAAAAGGGCATCTCATGGAAGTCGGACCAAAGCGTTAAGTCATCCCCATAAAGGCCGTGGATCTCAATTCCGGCATTGATCAAAAAGGCAAAGACCAACAATGCACCGGCAATCAGCACCTCGCCCTTCCAACGATAAAACTTTGCTAAGGAATCCTTTTTCTCCACAGGTATTCCCTCCTTCCCTGGCATATCCAGCCACAC
The DNA here is from genome assembly GCA_947425205.1 of uncultured Hungatella sp. Classification (GTDB taxonomy): domain Bacteria; phylum Bacillota; class Clostridia; order Lachnospirales; family Lachnospiraceae; genus UBA3402. The sequence continues at coordinate 23,027 of CANDZL010000005.1, forward strand.
AACCATTCTGATACCTTTTGATCCGTTGCGCTACCATTCCTGGTATGCCTTCTTGTAAAACTTCATCAGAATCCTGGCCGCAGATTCCGGCCAAAACCGCTTGAACATCTCCATCTCTTCGGTTTCCCTGCGATGGTCTTCGATACAGGCTTTTGTGGCTGCACCATCATGGATCCGGTAAAAGAGAAGAGGCTTCTCCACACAGATGAAGCGTCCCGGCCATTTCGCTAAAACTGTCATACAATCCCAATCCAAGGCATACCGAAGCTCCGAATGAAAGATGGGATCCGGCAGATAGTTCTTCCGATAGGCACAGGAAGGGCACATCACTGGATTTCCCAGACGCAGCACGCTTTTTTTCACTGTCTCTCTGTCTGCCAGCCTATGAAGCCTGAGAGGCAGGCGCAGTACCTTTTTCACCGTCTCCTTCAGGCTCCACCTGCAGATCTTGCCGTTTTTTACTGTGACTGCATCAGTCATAAACAGGGTCATATCCGGCCATCTCCGGAAGTTCTTTTTTAACTCTTCCACGTAATGCCGCCCATACATATCATCCTGATGGGCAATGGTGACGAATGTCCCATTTGCCTTCTCGATGGCGAAATTCCAGTCTGCCTGAATGTCGCTTTCCCCTTCCCGCACATAGAGGGGGATGTTATATTTTTTTGTCATTTCTGTCAGGTAAGGGCTTGGCGTGGACGTGGTACAGATGATATCTGACGGCACGGTCTGACCTTTCAAGGAACGGATACACGCCTCCAGATAGGGCGATTCTTTGTACGCGCAAATAGCAAATGTATGAAATCCCATGTTCATTCTCCTGTTTTTAAAAGAAGTGCTCTTCCAGCATCAGGCACAACACATGATAGATGGGCAGATGCATCTCCTGGATCTTAAAGGTCTCTGTCTCCGGCACAACGATGGCCACGTCCGCCTTCTGTCTCAGCCGTCCTCCATCCTTTCCCGTAAGGCCAATGATCTTCATTCCCTTTGCCCTGGCTGTCACACAGGCATAACGAATGTTCTCTGCATTGCCTGAGGTGGAGATGGCCAAAAGCACATCTCCTTCTACGCCATAGCCATAGACTTGCTGGGCATAGGTCATGGCTCCATCCACATCGTTTAAAAATGCGGTGGACAGCGCCGGATGACCTGTAAGGGCAATGGCCGGAAGGGCTTCCTGCAGCTTCCCGGCAAGAATCTTCCCTGCCTCCGGGTCTGCCTTCTCCAATCTTCGGGCCATATCCTCCGGAAGGGTTCTGGCTTTTTTAAACCCTTTCATCAGTTCTCCTACAATGTGCTCTGAATCCGCCCCGCTGCCTCCGTTGCCGGCAACCAGCAATTTATGTCCGGTTTCATAGCATTCTCTTAACATCTCATAGGCCTGAATCACCGGTTCCTTTACGGCTTCCAGTGCCGGATAGCGACAAATTAACTCTTCTACGTATTTCATCCCCTGCCCTGTCTCCCTTTTAAGGCTGTCTGATGCCTTGTTCTCTGTCAATAATGTATTCTGCTGCGTCCACAAGAGTTTCCGCGTAAAAATCATATAAGGGCTGTTCCCCTTTCTCTTCCATCTCTTTTTTCAGTGAGGCTCCGTATCCGGTCCCCACCAGAATCCCTGATATCCCGTAATTTACTCCGGCTAAAACATCAATGATCTTGTCCCCGATCATGTAGGAATGGGATTTGTCCACTGCAAACCATTCCTCCGCCATCTCAAACATTCCGGTCCCCGGTTTCCGGCAACGGCAATTTCTTTTATAAATGCCAACCCCATATTCCGGATGATGGGGACAGTAAAAGAAGCGGTCAATCCTTGCTCCCCACTCATCAAGCCTCTGGTTCAGATACCCATGAAGCGTCTCCACTTCCTCACAGCTATAATACCCTCTGGCCACCCCGGCCTGGTTGGTAACCACCACCAGCTTAAACCCGGCATCCTTCAGGCTTTTTAAGGCTTCTCCCACCCCTGGAAGGAGTTTTAAGTCCTTGATACGGTGCAGGTAATGGACTTCCTCATTGAGCGTCCCGTCTCTGTCTAAAAATACCACCTTGTCCATGTTGTCCAGTCCCTTTAAAATCGAAATTCATATTCTTTGTTGGGCATCTGCACCTTCACGGTATCATAATTCCAACGGTCTTCGTCTGCAATCCAGGATTGGGCTCCCCGCAGTTCAAAGTTCCAATCCGCCAGCTGTCCTCCTGCCTGTTCCAGGCGGGCGGCCACCTTGTGCCTCACATTGTAAGGGCAGTATACCAGGAGGTATCCTCCTCCTCCGGCTCCCAAAAGCTTTCCGCCCAGAGCCCCTGCCTTCAGCGCCTCGTCATACAGCTGGTCGATCTGGGGATTGGTGATCTTTTTGCTCATTCGTTTCTTGCTTTTCCATCCATAGTCTAAAAGCCGCCCAAAGCTGTTAAAATTTCCTTTTAACAGTTCGTCTTTCATGGCATAGGCCAGGGCTTTCACCTCACACATAGCATCGAAGGGATCTTTCTTGGTATAATTATTGACCTGATCCTTGATGATATTGGCAGACACATGGATTCCTCCGGTATAGCACAGAAGCAGGTTGTACTGCAGCTCATGAAGAATGTCTTTCTTAATCCGCAGAGGGTTTACCACCACATTGTTCCTTCCGTGAAACTCGATAAAATTAAAACCGCCGAAGGTAGATGCATACTGATCCTGATATCCACCGTCAATCTTTAAATCTTCCCGCTCCACCTGGTAGGCCAGGTCAGCCAGGGCATAGGCATCCATGGTGATTCCCTTCCAGCGGGCCATGGCAATCAGAAGGGCAACCATCACTGTGGAAGAGGTTCCCAGGCCAGAGCCTGCCGGTGCGTCACACTGTAGATACACCTCGCACCCCTGCTTAATATTCATAGCCTTCAATGAGGCCGTCACCAGATCCAGCTTCCCGTCATACACATAGTTTTCCCTGGTATTGTACTTAACCGTCATGTCAAAATCCAGCGAATGGACAATGATCTCCTCATCATCCCTGGGAACGATGGAGCAGTATGCATACTTATTGATGGTGCTGCCGATGATGGCCCCTCCCTGTTCTACACAGAAAGGCTCCACATCCGTTCCGCCTCCACCAAAACTAATCCTTAATGGTGCTCTTCCCCTGATTACCATCTAAGCACTCCTTTCTCCACATCCTTCATAAAACGGTAGTAGTCTTCCGGGATTCCAATATCAATAAAATACCCGTCATTTACCAATCCACCCAGTTTCCGGCCTTCTTCCATCCACCTGGGAATCATCTCATTTTCCAGGGATACTTTTCCCTCCGGTATCTGACGGATCAACTCTGCAGACAACAAGTACACGCCTCCATTGATGGTTCCCGGGCGGGGCTCTTCTGTCTTCTCATTAAATTTCACTAACCTCTGCTCTGGATCCAGGACCGCCTCACCGTACCGGGAGATATCCTCTACCTGCCGCAGCACCAAGGCCATATCCAGGCCCTTGTCCTCTTTTATGTCCCACAGCCTTTTATAGTCCATCTGGTAAAAGGTATCCGCGTTCAGCACCAACACATGAGGTTCTGTGACAAACTTAGCTCCGTTTAAGATGGCTCCGGCTGTTCCTAAAAGCGTCTCCTCATAAGCATAGCTTGCATGGAAGCCGAAGGCTTCCCCGTCTCCGAAATAATCTTCCACCATGGTTCCTTTATAGCCCACAGCAAAGATAATATCCTGAATCCCCTGTTTTTTCAGTTCCAGAACCACATATTCCATAAACGGCTTGTTCTGAATCAAAGCCATAGGCTTGGGACGGTCGCTTACCACGCTGCGAAGCCTGGTTCCCAGTCCCCCTGCCAATAAGATCGCCTGCATATTTCTTCCTTTCCCAACGGTTTATTTGTAGATGCCATCCCCGTAGACAGCTATCCCGAAGGAATCCACCACTTCTCCGGTAACCTTGCTGCAGATTAACACATTGACACCCCTGTCTACAGTCTTATATTGTGTGGTATCAAAATAGATACTGTTTTCGTTTCCTGATGATTTCATGGTCAAGGTATGGTATGGATATTGAATCTGCCGCACCTGCTCCGGTCCATGGGTGATGGCCACACATTCTACCTTGGTTCCGGAGATATGCCAGATTCCCTGGGTTCCGTCGGAGGGCACGCTGAAGGCTGACAAAAAGGTACGCAGGTTCCCATCCGCCGGATCATAATCCCCATCTACGGAAAGGATAATGTCCAGATCCTCATCTTTCAAAAGCCCAAACATCTGCTCCATATCCCTGCAGTTGACAATATCCTGATAGGCGATGACTGCAAGATGCCACCGGGAGTTCTGTTCCCAGGAATCATAGGCGCTATCTCCTCTGTGATCGGTTAAGTCATAGTGATCCGCAAGATATTGCCCTAAATGCCTGGAATATTTGGGGTTTCCCCTGTAGTTTAAATGCATCACATCGGACACATCTTCCTGATAATCCAGCCCAAGTTCTTCATAGAACAGATTATAATTAATAAACGGAACGTCGTACTCCTTCGCAATATCCGAAGCCCGGTTAAAGTATGCCTGGGCGGTCTCGGAAACCGATGGATAGGGGGAGATGGTGATCAGAATCGGTATGTCCTCCTCCTTTGCCAGTTCAATCACTTTCCTATAATAGCTTTCCGTCTTCTGGGAAAGTTCTGCCCGCTGGGTGACATCTCTGACATCGGTTGTCTCCTGAGGTCTGGTCTGCAAGGTACACATAAATCCTTTCCAGTTGTCATACTGCAGGCTTCCCCGGTTTACCTGGAAATCCTCCCTCAGAATCTCCTCATACCTGGAATGGTATTGGAGGTAGCCCAACAGGTACTCTCCCCATTGTTCCTTGGGAGCGCTTACCTTTATGGCTTCCACTTTGTCCCGGGACCATTTCATGCCAAACGTGTTCTTAATAATCCGGCTTCTGTCGCCGTAATCATCCACCATGGTAACCAGGGATGCTTCCAGCACAATCACCTTGGGCCTTTGGTATTTCAGCGCTTCTTTCAGATAATAATAGGTATTCCACATAGGCTGGATGCTTCCAGCCAGATTAAACGCGGACATTCCATACTCATCCCACAACACTGCTGTATTGATATCTGCAAATGCCAGGGAAGGCCCCAGCACCAGCACATCAACCGTGCCTTCTTCCTGCTCGTAAAATTTCTGCATGCTGTAAAGCCCATCCCTGTGTTTAAACGACAAGACCTGATGAACCATTGCCAGAACAGCAATCAGCACCAATAAAAAACCGGTAATCCGGAATACAATCTTTTTCACAGACGGCCTCCCTGTCAGAACTGGAAATAGATAAAGGACTGGGCATCAAATCCTGGTCCGTAATAGCCATAGACAAACACCCATAGGATCAGCAGGATCAGAACACCCCAGCGAAACAGCATATTCTGCTGTCCCAGCCACTGGCGCACCGGGATTTTTAAAAAGTGCCGCAAAAGACCACATACCAGTAGGATCAGAAGGGATACCATAAGAATTTCCCACTCTGTCTGGCTTAACCCCAACTCATACAGGGATTTGTCAAAAAAGATCCATGGATTCCACTGGGCAAATGCCATCTTCCACATCTGAAACCCGCTTTTTAAACTGGCTGCCCGGAACAAGGAATTGGCAAACACCAGGACAAGGAAGGTCCTGGCCATCTGAAACAGATGCCAGCTGAAGCATTCCGTGTTGATCTTCAGAATCGCTATCAGGCGCTTAAACCAGGGTTCTAAGATCTGCCCCACAACAATCACCATTCCATAGAACAGCCCTACGCCAAAGATGTAATTCCATCCGCCTCCGTGCCAGAATCCCACAAGGAACCAGGAAATCAGGGTAACCACATAGAGGGGAATCTTCTTCCCTGCTTTCTTCCCCCACTTCTTTTTTATTCTGGTGCCAAGCCCCTGGAACAAGTCGGATTTCATCATTGGGTAATAGATATAGTCCCGCAGCCATCCCCCCAGTGTAATATGCCACCGCCGCCAGAATTCAGACACGCTTCTGGATAGAAACGGCAATTCAAAATTCTCCGGCAAATGGATTCCAAATAGTTGGGAAATTCCCAAACAGATATCGATTCCTCCTGAGAAATCCGTATACAGCTGCATCAGAAAACAGACTGCCGCAACCCAGACATACAAGCCGGAGTAGACATAATAATTGTCATAAACCGTATTCACAACAACTGCGAACCGTTCGGAAATCACCAGTTTCTTGAAAAATCCCCATACAATCCGCTGGAGCCCATAAGTGATGTTCCGATACTCCAGTGGGTGGCCTTCCATCAGGCTGTCGAAGACCTCTCGTTTCCGGACAATGGGCCCTGCAATCAGTACTGGAAAATATCCGGCGAACAGGGCAACCTTTAGCGGGTTTCTCTCCGCCTTTGCTGTTCCCCAGTAGACATCTGCAAGGTAACCGATCAGTGAAAGTGTATAATAAGAAATTCCAATAGGCGCTAAGATGGACACCGGATTAAGGGGCAGGCTGCTCCCGAAAAGAGAGACCGCTGCCCTTGCTCCATGGATAAAAAAATTCAGTTCCTTCATAGCTACCAGGCTGACTCCATCCAGGATGATTCCGATTATCAAGATGGTTTTCGACAGTCTGGGAGCCTTCCTATACCGATCTGTCAAAAGGGCTGCCACATAAGTGCAGACGATAACTGCCGCCATATAAGCTGCCAACCGGATTCCGTTGGCATTGACCACAAAATATCCACTGAACCCAAGCAATACGCCCCATCGGAATTTTATCGGTGTGACATAGTAAAGAATCAGAGCGCAAAGAACCGCCACATAAAAGGAAAGAGAGATAATATTCATGGAAGCTTTACATCCTCTGTAAAATAATATCCGCCATCTCGCCTACATTTTTCATGGTGGTCACTTCACCCATATTAAACTTCATACCGAAGGCTTTCTCAACGGCAACAATCAGATTAATATGCTCTAAGCTGTCCCAGTCTTCGATGTCGTCCGCTGTGGTGCTGTCATTTACCTGAATCTCCTCATCGTCAAACACATCCCTAAATACCTGATTCAGTTTTTCAAATACCCCTTCTCTGGTCATCGGTTATTCCTCCATATGAATCACTTGATTTTTATTCTCATAGGCTTTTGGTATGATATATTCCCATTCCGTGCTACCAGACTCCTCTTCCTTCACCTTCTGAAAACCTTGAAGTCCATAGAAGTCCTGCACCATACGATTCTTGGCCGTGGGATAGTAAAATCCCCGGATCACGGAGATCCCCCGCTGCTGACACTTGTGGACCAGACTGTCCATCATGGCATATTCCATATCCCGCTTCAACACGCGGCAACTCATGAGCCACAGGTCGATGCAGCACTGCTGACCTACAATGTGGCCAATGACAACGGAAACCACCCCGTTATCCCCGAATTTGTCCACCAGCTTTCCATAGAGAGTGATGTAATCCGGGTTCTCTGCCAACTTTTCGATCTCCGCCTGGGTATAACGCCTGGTTGTCAGGTTAAACTGATTACTCTTGTTGGACAGCTGGGCGATCCTGGCCATGTATATGGATTCGAAAGGCCGGATAATGCCCGTCATCTCCAGAGACAAAAGATAGTCCTTATAATTCTCGAAGCTGGCCATCAACTGGATTCTCTTTGCATTCTCCTTGTACATCTCATTCCGCTTTAGGTCGTCATCGGAAAGCGCCGTGACCTCGAAGAAGCCGGAACGGTCAAGATTCTGTATATATTCATGAGCCTGGCCGATCTCCGGGGCAGATACGCCTTTTAAGCCTTCCCGCACGATGTGCCGCTCCGCCGGATTGTCATCCACGAACACCAAGCTTTCTGGAAGTACGTTCAGTTCCGAGGCGATCTGAGCAAAGTTCTGATTCTTCGGGTTCCAGTTTGCCTTGATGGAGATAAAATCTTCCTCAGATAATACGCTGTCCGGATGATGAAGGCCAGAGATGGCATTCTCATATTCATTTTTCGAGTTGATGTTCAATAAAATTCCCAGCTGCCTGTGAGCCTTTAGGTAGTTCTGAAACTCACTGTACACCTGGCCCTGAGGTTCCTCCGGCCCCAACGCGATGTTGTCAACGCCGTCATCACCGATGATACCGCCCCACAAGGTATTGTCTAAGTCAAGGACAAATCCTTTTTTATTCTTTCCAAATATGGACTTAATGATATTGGACACATTGAAGGCCAGATATGGAATAGCTGGCACGCAGAGGGCGTACTTGTACATGTGCCAGTAAAACGGGTCGGACCATGCTTTCAGGCCGTAGTCCGCAGATATATAGTTGATATCGCAGATATAAAAATTGTCATGGCTCTGGGCGTATTCGTAGAACTTCAAGTTCAGCCGGGTCAGAAAATTGACTGCGCCGTGAATGTCGCTGGCATCCCGGTTGCCCATAAGGCGGTACAAGGGCATCTCAAAATTGTTCTGAATAATCGGGCAATGGTATACTGCCGCCAGACGATCCCAGATGCCGGTGAATTTCTGCATCTCCCCATCCAGAAGACGGTTGATTTCTTCAGCAGTGTTAGAAATCATGGGGTATGCGGAGATATTCCGATTAGATGTATGAATGTATAGGATGTCCGGAGCAAACTGTTCCAATTCTGCATTGGGGAACATGGCATCCTGATAGTACTGGTTGTATTCGGATTCGTAAAATTCTGGCTGGATTCCCTGGTTTAAGAGGAATAGTTCCAAAATCAACTTGATATCGCTGGTGGTGGAGCCTCCCAGAATTGCTACTTTTTTTCTTAGGAAGCCGGCGGATTCTTTCAGAAGATCCTTTTTAATTTTCTTCTTTTTCAGGAGAATGTATTGGGCATCAAAGGGATATTCTAATGGGTTCATTATGTTTGCCTCTTCTTTTGACGATATTAGTTTTTATAGGGATGTCGTCCATTTTCTTGATTACTGGTATTTTAGTCTACATGGGAGGGATTGTCAAGGATTATTGAGGGGAGGGAGCGCATGAGAGGGGGCCGCCGGGAGAGGGCATATATTGTTCTTTACCGGGCACGCTCGCGCTACTTGGAGAGAACAATATGTGCCCTCTCCCGGCTACGTTGTGGCAGGCGCTGGGGAAAGTGCTGAGTTTTTCAAGTTTATTGTAATGCGATAAGGAGGGCGTGATGTTACGGTATGTGGATTTGGGAGAGGTTTCGGATGGGAGACTTTATACGGCTAATGATATGGTGAAGGCCGGGTGCGGGGAGTGTGAAGGGTGCTCTGCCTGTTGTGAGCGTATGGCGGATACGATTGTGTTGGATCCGCTGGATGTGTTTCGAATGTGTTCCTGGCTGGGGTGTACGTTTCAGGGACTTTTGATGGATCGTGTGGAATTGGGGGTTGTGGATGGGATTATTCTTCCTCATATGAAGATAAGCGGCGAGCCTGCCAGATGTTCGTTCCTGAATGGGGAGGGGCGGTGCGAGATTCATATGGCACGGCCTGGGTTCTGCAGGCTGTTTCCACTGGGGAGATATTATGAGGACGGCGGGTTTCGGTATTTTTTGCAGACAAAGGAGTGTAAGAAGACGAATCGGACGAAGGTTCGGGTTCGTAAGTGGATTGATACTCCGGATTTTGAACAGTATGAGACGTTTGTGTGTGATTGGCATTACTATCTGAAAGGGTTTCAGGATAGGGTCTTGGGCGGGGGAGAGGCGCCTGGGTTTGCAAAACAGGTTAGCCTCTCCATTCTTGAGAAATTTTATCAGAGAGGGTTTGATGAGGCGAAGGATTTTTATGAGCAGTTTTACGAGCGTTTGAATGGATAATCAAGCTTTCTTAGAATATCATCATTTTCCCTTTTTATAGGACAAAAGTTGGTCATACGCGGCCTGATCGGCTTTTAACTTTGCTTCATTGCCTACGGTGACGGTGCCGGAACCGTTTATAACTTTCCGGAAGAATTCTGCTGCCGCCTTCTGGTCTTCTATCGAAGCCTGTTTCATGCTGTTGACTACTTCACAGGCCTTCTGGGTATCACGCCCCAGAATCTCATCTTCTATATATGCGATTGGTGTTGTCAACACGCCTCTTGCCATATTGGATGTGGCGATTGCCGTAAGAATATATCCGTCCAGGTCTTCCTGCGTCAGTTCCATATTGGCAATGGCATCTGCAGTCTCTTCAAAAACCTTAAGGGTTTCTGCCCCATTGGGATCGCTGTAGCTGTACATAAGCATTGCGCCATTGTATGCTGTAAACGTAATGCCAGCACTGTATGCTCCCATCTGAAAGCGGATTTTAGGAATCGTATACCGGTCGGCGGCTGCCATCAGAAACGGTACATATTTTCCGGAAAATCCCTTCTCCTCATAGCAGTTTCCAATCGTGACAGTGTATTGGTCGGAACTTTCCAGGCTCACAGCTCGCTTTTGCACCTTTTCAGGTAATGTGACGGAAGGTTTTCCAGTCTCTTTGAAGGGAAACACCTCTAAAAAGCCGGCGCTGACATTTCTTATCTCTTCAAGGTCAGATGCCGGGGCTGCACAGGCAAATATCAGACATCCTTTTTTCATAAGCTTATGGGATAGGGACTGGAGTTTCTCCGCCAATACGGATCCATAGGAATGGTCTTCTTCCAGCCTGTTTTTGATGTCCTCAAGGTAATAATAAAATTCCTGCCCTCTGTATGCTTCCTGATAGGCATAGTCACGATAAATATAAGAGGCAGCTAAATCGCGGGCGGCATTCAGTTTATCGCTTGTACGGGATACATCATAGTAATCTGTCTCTCTCTCAAGCAGCTCTTGAATTCGCCTTGTATCGGAAAAATCCGTGTTGCCAACCATCTCCAGCAGAAGGGCAAGCCCTGCCTCATAATCCTCTGTCAGCGTAGTCCAATTAAGCTTCAGCATTGGATAAGCATCCTCTCCTTCCGGATAGAGGCAGTCTGTTCCATAAGAATACAGATATTTGCTTTTTAAATTCAGAATTTCCTCTAAAGCGTGTTCTTCTGTACCCATATTTCCTGCCAGCATGCAGTAAAGTCCAAGCATCATCTGCTCATCATCGGAAAGATCGCTGATATCCAGATACATACGGTATGTTCCGATATGTTCCACCTCTGCAGGAGCCATATAGTAAGTAACTCCGTCTTCTTCCGTCTTGGCATAATCGGTAAAAGGTTCTTCATCTGGAATATCCGTCGGATCGATCAGGAAGTCATTGTTGAAGCCTTCCGATTCGTTCCATTCCCGAAAATTTATTGTATCCTGGATCATCTGCCGGATCTCTTCCTCGGTCATGGAAGCTTTCTTATCCGCCAGATAGGCATCTCGTTCTCCGAGGATGATTTCGGCAAGTCCCGGTTTGGGCACATTAGTGACCAATGCACTGCGTGCAGCGTTCTGAGCCTCTGCGGCCAGACGGCAAAAGATTTCCTGTCTGCTGTCTGCTTCCACATCGTTCAGGGTCTGCTGGAGCACATTGTAAAAATCATAGTTTCCTGTATGTGTCCAATAATTGACAATGTCGGGAGAAATGTTTACGCCTACATTGATCTGATCCCTGAGCAGATAGTTAGATATCTTCGCCTGTTTTAATACCGAACGCAAGATTTCTTCGTCAATGCCCTCTTCCCTGATCTGTGCCAGTGTTTCATCCACCACAGACTTAAATGCCTGGCTCTGCTCCGGCTCCCCATGGAACAGGCAGAACTGAACATATGGCTTTGGATTGTATAGATTCACAAACACTTGCGCTGGATTCTGGATCCCGTGAGTTTTCAGGTTGGTATGGAAGGATGAATTCTCATGGTTAAGCCCTTCGGCCAGCACAAGCCATGCTGTCAGATCCTCCCAATTTTTGTCTTCCAGACTGAAGGCATAGTCGATCTGAGAGACATTTTCTGTCTCATCTCCTTCATAAACCGGCACAGATACCACTCTTTCCTCATAACCGTCTGGAGCAGCCGGATCCTGATAAGGTGACAGATCCGTTTCCTGCGGCTCAGATTTTGACAGGTACTCACTATCAATGAAGCTTAAAACCCGCCTGTAATCCATATCCCCATACAGAAAGATCAGGCTGTTGTCAAAATGATAATAACGCTCATAGGTATCCAATACAGCTTCATAGGTAAGGTTCTGATAATTTCGGTGAGAACGTCCGATGGCATTGGAAGCATACTGTCCCGGATATAAGGCATCTTCCAGATTATTCTGTGCTTCCATAGCCATATCAGCCAGAAATCCAAAATCTTCTGAATAAACCGTACCGATCATCTGAATCTCATCTTCCGGACGATCTAATTCATAGCGAATCGCTTCCCGTTTGAAAATATTTTCATTCCTGAGAATATCCGGCGCAACCATGCAGCTTAAATACACATCCATAAGCTTGATAAACTGTTCTTGGCTTTCAGAGCTTAAGGGGTATGTGGTAAATGTGTTATAGGTAAATGCATTAGCAAACGTGCTGTAACTTTTTCCTGCCAAGTCAAAAAACAGATTTTTACTGGGATATTTTTCCGATGAGGCGAGAATCGCGTGTTCAAACACATGGTTTGTATCGGTTTCATCAAGATAGGGCGTATGGTAACTGATGGAAAATGCCAGTTCCGGGTCGCTGTTTTTTACCCAGACCAGTTCCGCACCGCTTTTTTCATGGGTAAAGCCGATAATCTTTGCCTGTAACATCTGGCTGTCAGAAATGGAATTCACCGTAAATCCGGAAATAACATCCCCCACTTCCAAATCTTCGTCCGACTGGCGGGCCCCTTCCTCAGTGCTGTTTGTTGTCTGGACTTTTGTATCTTCCTGAGGTTTTTCCATCCTGCACCCGCTCATGACTGCCATAACTGCTGCCAGCATCCATGCTATATTTTTTTTGTAAATTCGGTTCATGCTCTCCCCTCCTAATGGATCGGTTTCATTTGTCCCCCCAGAAATTATGCAGCCACGATTTCTCAAACAATCTCCCTACTGCTTTTGTGCTGCATTATGGACTTTTTCTATGTAAAAATAGTAGGGAACTTCCACCAAAAGCATAAATGTCCAGCCGATGGCACAAGCGAATGCCACTCCGTTTAACCCCATAACCGGAGTCAACACATATACGAAGATGACTCTCAGGCTTGTCTGGATGAAGGTTCCTAAAAGGGTCATCTTCATGCACCTTCTCCCCCGGAAGTATCCCTGAAATCCATTGGTGAACGCCGGGAACAGGTAAAATAATGCCATGAGCCCCAGATAACTGCTTCCCAAGGCCACAATCTCCAGATTCTGCCCGGTCACAAACAGCCTCATGATAGGCTTTCTCAGAAGCAGGGTCACACTGCATATGACAATCCAGTAGACAAACTCCAGAATCAATCCTGTACCAAATCCTTTTTTGATCCGCTCCTCCTTGCCTGCCCCTGCATTCTGGGCAATGAAGGTGGTAATGCCGTTGGAAATACTCTGCTCCGGAGTGAAGGCGTAGGAGTCAATCCGGTTTACTGCATTGAAGGCGGCAATCACATCCACCCCCATAGGATTGACCGCCCCCTGAATCAACAGCTTGCCAATAGGTTGGCAGGACTGCTGGAGAGCCGTCACGCTTCCGTACTGAAGGGTCTGCTTTAGGAGACCTTTATCTATCCGAAACTCTGACGGCTTCAGCTGAAGAAGAGGAACCTTTTTATATACATACCAGATACATAACACAGCAGACAGTGCTTCTGCAACCACCGTGGTGGCTGCGGAGCATACGATTCCCAGGCGGAAGATTCCTATAAGGATCAGATCCAGCACTCCGTTTAGCACGGAGCAGAACGCAAGGAACTTTAAAGGGGTCTTGGAATCTCCTACGCTTTTCATAGCCGATGAAATGGCGTTGTAGAAAAAGGTAAAGGGTGCTCCTAAAAAAATGATCCGAAGGTAGGTGGATGCGATTCCCAGAATCTCCTCTGGCACGTAGAGCGCCCTTAAGAGAGGGGTTGTAATCAACATTCCCAGAAGGACGACTGCCAGGGAAAAATATACCCCGAACACGGCGGTAGTAGCCATCTCCTTTTTTACCATATCTTCCTTCTTGCCTCCAAAAAAATTGCTCATCAGAACGGAGGCTCCGATACAGATTCCGGAAATTCCAAGAATGATAATGTTCATCACAGGGCTGGCGGTTCCCACCGCCGCCAAAGCCTCTTTCCCGATAAACCGTCCTACAATAATGGAGTCCACTGCATTGTAGGTTAGCTGAAATAAATTTCCTAAAATCAGCGGGATGGAATAAGAAATCAGGTGGCGAAAGATACTGCCATCTGTCATATCGGTTACCATAATGTTCCTCCTAATCGTTCATGTAGCGATGTTGTGTTACAGAAAATCCTCCTGGATGACCCTCCAGGCCGCATCTACGCCATAATGCCTGCGGACATACTCCTGAGTCCTTCTGCTCATTTCCAGACACTGCTCCGGATTTTGGTACAGCTGCGCTACAGCATCTGCAAATTCCCTGGGCCTGTCTTTAATCATCATCACATGTTCCCCGTCGTTTATTCCTTCCGCGCCGATGGATGTGGTGATGATGGCCGTACCGTGATACAGAGCTTCCACCACTTTTCCCTTCACCCCTGCCCCATAGCGCAGGGGAACCACCACAATCCTGGTGGTATCATACAGCCAAGCCAACTCTTCCTCGCTGACAAATCCCTTGATGATCACGCCATTTCCTGGCTGCTGCAGCGCCTGAATCTCGTCTGTCACCCGGGAGCCTACGATATAGAAATCCGGCGGCTGCTTCCCGACAGCCTCCATGTCCTCCCGGATAAGGGGATAGACTTCCCGGACAAACCACAAAACCGCATCTGCATTGGGCGGATGGGCGAAGCCTCCTACAAACAGGAGGCCTTCCCTCTTCTCAAAGTCTTGAGGAATCTTCCCCCTAAATTCTTCATACACATATGCCACAATGTCCTTGACTGGAATGTCCTCATCCTCTGCCTTGATGGCATCTCTCTCGATACAGGAGGGATAGTAGGACACAGCTGCCTTGTACATCAGGGACATCTCTACGGACTTCCAGTATTCAGAGGCCTGCCGCCGTTCCAAATCTCCTGTAAGGGCATATTCCCTGCCTTCCCTTAAGAAATGAAGGTCATGTCCGTAATAGATGACCTTTATGTCGGTATTCTCTTTGATGTAGTCAATGTATTTGGCGGCGATGTGGGGACGGTTTAAGTAGGCAATGGCGATATCCTTTCCATGATCCTTCAGCCAGTCCCATATGCCAACCTGATAGTCCTGCCCATACAAAATTTCGATCCCCATCTGCTGCAAAACTGTGGAATAGGGCTCTTCATGAAGGAAATTATCTCCCAAAAATTTCACCACATATCCTTTCCTAAGAAACATCTTCAGATATTGGAACGTGGTCTTGGATCCTGCATCCTTGTCATAGGTAGGCACATAGTGATCCACCACCAGGATAATCTTCTTTCCCATGCTCCGCTCTCTTGCCCGAAAAGGATCCGGATTCCCGTTGTTCTCACATTGTTTTTCCAGCTGGATCTGCCATTTCTCCTTTAGCTTTTCACTGTTTATGGTCTGATACCGCTTCATACCGGTGCCTTCCACATCGGTTCCATTGGAAATACCCTCAAAATGGATGACTTTGGACAAAGGCTGATATACCACTCTGTAACCTGCCTCCCTGACAGCAAAGGCAAGATCCGAGTCCTCACAGTATGCAGGGGCAAACCGGGTGTCAAACCCTCCGATCTGCTTCCACAGATCAGTGGAAAGAAGGATTGCCGCACCGGAAATGTAATCCACATCCTTAACATAATTGTATTCTGGCTTGTCCGGATTATCCAGTCGGCCATAATTCCAGCCAGAACCATCGCTCCAGATGATTCCTCCGGCCTCCTGAAGTCTTCCGTCGGGATACACCAGCTTGGAGCCTACCATACCGATGGTCTCATCCGACTGAATCAGGTTCACAAGGGAGGACAGCCATCCAGCTGTCACCTGGGTATCATTGTTCAAAAACATGAGGTAATGCCCGCGGGCAGACTGCGCCCCATGGTTGCAGTTCCTTAGAAAGCCCTGGTTTACATCACCCCTTACGATCACCAGCCCCTCTACATAGCGGTCCAGATGCTCTGTGGCATCGGTTGACACGTCATCTGCAATAATGATCTCATAGGGTATGTCCTTTGTATGTTCCAGTATGGACACCAGACAGGCATACGTATAGTGGATCTGGTTGTATACCGGAATAATAATGGACACCAACGGCTGCTCTGCATAAGGAACCTTCAGTTTCCCATATTCCTTATACTGGCTTCCTATGGCAAAATCCCCATCCTTTAAATTCTTCCCTTCTTCCGATGTATATAACTTCAGGGAATGGATGGGATGGAACAGATATTCTTTCAGATAAGAAAGCTTTTTCCGCTTTACCGTTCCTCTGGGATAGCGCTCATTAAACTTCTCTCCCATTTTCCTGCGAACCTTAAAGATCAGAGCCTCATGACGGTTTAAGTATGACAGGGTCTTCCCCTCTTCCTCCACCTCATGGCGCAGATCCTTAATCATAATCTCCAGGTTAGTCACATGATTGTTGGTCAGCCTCTGGACTTCCGTCATCTTCCGGATGGCGGCGTCTTTTTCCTTCAGCTGCAGCTTTATCTGCTCCAGACGCTCTCTGGTCCGTTCCAATTCCCCGTCCACTTTGGCCAGGTCTCTGGCATTTTTCGTCTTTACCAGATAATTCTCCAGAAAGATCTGCTGGTTCTCCCCATGCACATACTGCTGGAATGAACGTTCCATCTCCTGAAATACCTGTTGTTCACTTTCTGTAATATCAAACTTTAAGAGCCAGTCCTCCACACTGGAACAGGCTGTGAGGATGCTGTGATACTGCCGGTAAAAATAAAAAAGAATCCGGTACTGGATAAATCTTACTGGTATGGGGAACGGGAATACCCACTCATAATCCAGGCAATACATCCCGTCAGCTGTCAATAGAATATTCTCAAACAGAGCATCAATATTGGATATCTCCAGACACTCCTGTCCCGCAAATAGGTCGTTAAACTCCTGTTCTTTCTCCTCTGAAGTCTGTCTTCCTCCGGTTCTCCCGAACACCTCCAGAAACTCCGAAGTCAATGCAAATGGCATCCTGCTGGTCTTTCTTACCTCAAGTACCTGATCCATGGCTTTCTGGATGGTTCTTACCGGCGCTTTTCCTTCCTGGAGTTCCTGCCCTAGCTTCTGGGCCCAGGTCTCCCCTGCCACGAAGGGAAATTCTACCACACAGCGGTCCCCGCTCATCGTAGGCTTCACAAATTTCACCCCTGTGTGCTGCGCGCTCAAGGTTGTGTAGTTGGCACCCAGAGACCAGATATGGGGCGTTCCTTCCATATCCAGGGCAGACTTTTCCACTACCCGATTAGTCTTATCGCCTTTTATCACGGTCTTAATCTGAAAGTTCTCCCTGCGGGTCCGGTTGTACTTCACATACTCAATCTCCCAGGACTCATCCCGAGCATCCCATCTTCTGCCTGCCTCCGTTTCCATTCTCAGGCCTTGTACCTCGGCGTCTTCCTTACTCCACACCACAAAAAAAGAATTGGCATACTGCTCAAACTGCCCATCCTCACAGACCGCATCATAAGAAGCCCCAATATCCATCAACAGGTATTTAGGGTAATCGTAAGCCATTATGGTATCGGTTAAATCGCCTTTTGCCGGAAGGTACCGGTCTGAAAAGATGGTCACCGGAAGTCTATAATCCGGCATGGGATAATAAAACGTAAGATTCTTCCCTGGTTTCCCATCCCCCAAAAGCTTCTCTATCTGATTCTTTGAAAAGCTGAAGTCGTCTTTCTGAGCTCCAGCCCAGTATTTCATTCCAAAAGGGTTGCAGACCGCCACAAGCAGCTGTCCACCTGGCTTTAGCAGCTGTCTCGCTGCCTGTATCTGTGTCGTTCCGTCACCTTTTAAAGAACCTACAAATACGATATAATCATAGCCCTCCTGGCACATCGTGCCTGTATAAGCCTCTATACTGCCTGTATAATAATTGATATTGTCCCTGCCTTCTATCTCCACATGGCGGAACCAATTTACCTTCAGATTCTCCTCCGATTCATCCAGCACATCCACCGCAGCTGTCTTTCTGCTGTACACCCCGGTCAAAGCTCCGTAATCGGAGCCTACCTGAAGCAGCCGGCCTTCTGGACGAAAGGGATACCAATCCATCAGGTTTTCTCTCTGGTCAGAAAGCGCATACAGATACGCCAGGCCAGGATGCTCCCTTAAGGCCCGTTTCCTGTCACTCCCGTATGTCTCCAGAATCTCCATCAATTCCTTGCCAATTTCATTCATTCCCGCACTCCTGCTTTCCATTTCCTGCGCCTTCTTATGCCTTGTATTTCCTACTGTCTGCAAGCAAAGGCATGCTTGCTTTCCATCTTCTCAAGCCTCTTTCTTCACTGCCTTCACCCTGGATTCCATATCAAAGACTCCCACCGTGTTCTTGTTGGAGATCACCGTAATGTTTGCCACATCGTAGAGCCGGTGATACACCACGTGCTCTCCCAGTTCAAATCCCGTACAACTCATAGACAATAGGTATTCTCCCCCCTGAAGCGTCATCCTCTGGGTGAAGCTGACCTCATACTCATCACCGGCTTTCACCGGCTTAATCTCCGTTCCCTCAAACATGGTGTTGGTTCCGCTTAGATCAGTCCCCTTCTTATCCTTTATAGTATAGGTAAAAATCGGATTGGCAATATCCGCCGCAAACCGGATCTTCTCTTTTATGGTAAATTCCTCTCCCTTTAAAAGGAGATTTGTCAAATTTCCTCTCTGGTCAAACAAGCCCAGGTCATAGATCTCTGCCCTGCCGTCCCCGTATTCTGTCCGCTCCGAATTGATGGTCAAGCTGTCTTTCATCAGTATTCCTTGGTCATTGGATGCCTTCTTTTCCTTTTCTCCTGAAAAGTCATTCATCTCCCCCAGTTCTTCCTTAAGGGCATCCATCTGGTTCGCCAGAATCTTCTTATATAAATCCACCATATGGCCGGGAGCCCCTTCTGCCACGAAGTTCCCCTTGTTTAGAAGCACCACCTTGTCACAGTATTTGATGATGCTTCCCATATCGTGGGTCACCATCAGGATGGTGGTTCCGCTCTTTCGTATCTCCTCCATGCGCCGATAACATTTCGACTGAAAAAATACATCTCCTACTGACAAGGCCTCATCCACGATCAGGATCTCCGGTTCCACGTTAATGGCCAGAGCAAATGCCAGACGGACGAACATACCGCTGGAATACGTCTTCACCGGCTGGTGCACGAAGTCTCCGATATCTGCAAACTCCAGAATGTCCTGCAGCTTGGCATCCATCTGCTTCCTGGAAAATCCCATCATAGTACCGTTCATGTAGATATTTTCGATACCGGTGTACTCCGAATTAAAACCGGCTCCCAACTCCAGAAGGGCGGAGATCACCCCGTTTACCTTCACTTCCCCCGTGGTAGGCAGCAAAACACCTGTAATGATCTTTAGGATGGTAGACTTCCCCGAACCATTGGTTCCGATGATTCCTACGGTCTCTCCCTTTTTCACCTGAAAGGAAAGATTGTTCAGGGCATAAAACTTTTTGTGATATTCCTTATGAAACGGATTCAGGGACTCCTTAAGCCTGTCAATCGGCTTGTCATACAGTTTATAGACCTTTGAAACGTTTGTTACTGTGATTGCATTCTCCATATTCATTCCTTATCCATTTACAAGACATCTGAAAAATGTGGCCGCAGCCGCTTAAATACTTTTAGCCCGATCAAAAGAAATGCAACTGTCACCCCCCAGAAATACAGGGTCATGGTGGGCCTTTCCCAGAACCAGTTGCCCATGATCATGCTGTCCCGGTATCCGGCGGCAATGTAATACATGGGATTTAAACGGATCACCTTGACAAATACCGGATAGAAAGAACTGTCTGCAAACTGCTCTTCCTGCCACATGATAGGGGTCAGCCACATGCCAAACTGCAGGCAGATGTTCACGATCTGGGACATATCTTTAAAAAACACCTGGACTGCGCTGGTAAAATAGACCAGGGCTATGGAAAACAAAAAGACTGCCATGGTATAATAAAGGGTCTGAACCCAATAAATCTTCGGAATCCATCCAAAACAAAGGTAGAGCCCCAGCATAATAAACACAAAAATCAGATGGACGATGAGGCAAGAGATCATCTTGATGATAGGAAGAACCTCCACCCGAAACACTACCTTTTTCACCAGATAGCTGTATTCCGACAGACAGTTGGTTCCTACATTCAGCGCCTCACTGAAAAAAAACCATGGCACGATCCCTGGCACCAGCCACAGGACAAAGGGTACTCCCTCTATGGGATTGCCATTGCGCAGCCCCACCCCAAACACGAAATAGTAGATGGCAACCGTCACCACTGGCTGAACAAACATCCATACCACACCGAAATACGAACCTACGAACCGTTTCCTAAAATCTGCCTTGGCTAAGTCTAAGATCAGCCTTCTTTTCTTTATGATATCCTTCCCCAGCGATATCAGATAATTCATATGCGTATGTTTCCTCCAAGTTCCTGATTAAAACCGAAACGTATCCTTTAATCCGCCCCACTTCTGGTCCTTCTCAGAGATAATCAGATTCATGCCCTCCTCTATGGGCCAGTCCACTCCAATATCCGGATCATTCCAGATAAGGCCCCCTTCATCTCCGGGATGATAGAAGTCCGTACATTTGTAGGCAAATTCTGCCTGGTCAGACAAGACCAGAAAGCCGTGGGCAAATCCTTGGGGAATATAAAACTGCTTTTTATTCTCCGCCGTAAGCTCCACGCCGAACCATTTTCCATAGGTTTCCGAATGAGTCCGCAGATCCACCGCCACATCAAACACAGCTCCTCTTACCACCCGCACCAGCTTTCCCTGGGGGTACTGCTTCTGGTAGTGAAGGCCTCTGAGAACCCCCTTACAAGACATAGACTGGTTGTCCTGGACAAAAACCATGTCAAGGCCTTCCGCCTTAAAATCATTCTTGTTGTATGTTTCCACGAAATATCCCCGCTCATCATAAAACACCGTAGGTTCAATCACATAAAGCCCTTCCATCCCGCAGGATGTCACCTTAATCTTTCCCATTTTTCAAGCTCCTTATCTTCTCTTTCAAAACGTCTGCCTATGTCCTAAGACATACAATGCTGAACAGCCGGTAGAGTACATACCCATTGGCGCAAAGCATCAGATACAATATACTACGGTTTCTATCCTTTGTCAAAATTAACCAGTCATTTTTACATGCCATGAGAAAAACCGGCAGAAACGGCAGAAAGTACCTTCCCTGAACGCCGCTTATAACCTGGCTGCTGACAGGGGTCCAGGCAATGAGCATGGAGCCGAAAGCCGCCGCCACGCAAGTTCCACACACGACAAAAACCCAGATTCTTCTTCCGCCTGAAAGAATCAGGGATTCTCCCGGTTTTCTAAGGGCAAGCGCTATCAGGCAAAAGGTGAAGAAAACCACCAGCACATAAGGTACATCCAGCCCCTGATCCATATTCCCAAGATACGCCCCTACCATTGTCAGATGATGGGTCTGGGCCTGCCAGAGGATCGTTTGGTATACCATTTGGATCACCTTCCCAGGATTGTGAAGGAGAAAGTTTACACTGTACCCTGCTTCCCCAGCCCATTCCACCACCTGATCCGAAGCTGTGGCAAAATTAGCGATCAGCCGGCTGTTTATCAGAACCATAGCGATCCCCCAAGCCCCTGCTACTGCTGTTGCAGACAAGGCCCATCTGGCCCAGCCTCCGAATTTTTTTACGGGAATCAGAAGGCACAGCCCCATCAATACTCCATAGATCATCTTACAAGGTCCTGCCACTGCCATGAGAATCATCAGAACCGCCACATCCTTTCGTCCCACTGTCTCTTTCTCATAAGCAAGATCAAGACAGACCGATATAAAATAGAAGAAACATCCCATGATCATCACATCATAGGAAAACGAAGCGGATAGATGCAGGGTCATAGGAAGAAGCGCTACCCCGAACAAAACTTCTTTGCCAAAAGGCAGCCGTTTCATTGCCAGCGTGGTTATGGCCACAAAAAAGAGAAGGTTGAAAAAACGGCCCAGATATGCCAGCCATATACTGTTCAGATGAAGCATCCTGGCAACCGTGATTCCCAAGGCCTGAGGGACATAGGCCAACGGTGTTGTCACTACCGGATAATGGACGCTTGCCGCAACCTGGCTGTCTGTATCCAGGAATCCTTCCTGCCCAAATTGTATCTCTTGGGGCGTCGGTTCCCCCTTGATTCCCATTCCATGAATCATCCGGTAGGTTTCCTCCCGAAGTTCCTGCCCCAGAACCTTCCACCGGCCCCTTTCTCCGATTCCCGTGTTTTTCCAGATGTCATCCGAATCCTTTTCATAGGTGTATACACCATAGACATCTTCCAGAAACCAATCAGTTCCCCGCAGAAGCACATTACCCTGGTCACTTACTGCCTGTTTTCCCATCATGCAGCTGGATAGTTGGTAGGCACCGATGTAATGGCTGATCTCATCCGGAGCGGAAAGCGGCGGCAGAACTGCCAGGTACAAGGTTCCTAAAAAAATCCCTGCAAGGGGGTAGATCCGCTCCAAACTCCATTTCTGTTTGCCTGCCCAGTGAAAAAATACCACACCCAACACCGCTGTTCCCAAAAAGATGACAAACACCAAGGCCAGATACCAGCCGGACAGCCAACTGTCTCCTGTGGCCGCCACTGCCTTGCCCACATCCTTGTAATGTCCCAGGGCTGCCAGGATCATAGCTGCCCAGACCGGCAGCCAGGGTTTAATCCTCTTCATTATGCCTGCCTCCTGATTTGCCGTTTACCTCTGTCCTTCTTGTCTGGGCCTCCTCCTGGTTTTGCTTATCCGCTAGCGCCATCTGCTGAGTCAGTTCTTTTATCTTAGTCTCCAGCTGCGAAATATGGATAGTCATGTAAAATACCTTGACAATCAAAATAAAAATCGCACATACAAACAGAAAGTTGGTAGTTGCATAGATTCCTAGCAGATGGGAGGCAAAATCAGCTACTGACGGAAAAATGCTGAACACCACCAGCACCAGGGCCAGTATAATCCAGAAGATTGCATTCTCAATCTGCAACTTGGATTGACGAATCTTCCGCATCATCAAAAACAAAGTTCCCACAGACACCAGAATCAGTGCGATTCTCAATGTTACTGTCATCATGACAGGTTCCTCTCTTTCTTATTCCAGTACTCCAGGTTGGAGGTAAGCTGCCTTACCATCCACGCAGGTAGCTTTTTGTATCGCTTTCCCAGGAAATACCCCAGATATTTACACCCGCTGCCAAACACAAGAGGCACAAGCAGCCACGGGCGGCCTGTTCTTATGATCCCCATGGCAATCTGCTTTACCATCCGGATTCCTTCCCCTTCCGACGGGATCCCGTCAAACACCTCTGGATGGTCCGCCTGAGAGACCGCCAGGTCAAAATTGCGGCGAAGCTGCTGTCTTCCAGACAGATTGTGAGAATGAATCACCCTGGCATCTGCCACATACATGACCCCATATCCTGCCTGTATGACTCCGGCAGCATAGATCATATCTTCATTAAATATAGTTGGATGAACAAAGCCTCCCTGTTTTAGAAAAATGTCCCTTCGATAGGCACAGCAGACATTGGAGGCAAAATAAGTCTTGATTCCCAGCTGTTTCAGATCCTTTCTTGTCTTTAACAAGCTTTCCCCCGGATAGTTGAAAGCTCTGCTCATCTGCTCAATCAACCTGCAGTCTTTTGTCGGAATCTGTCTGCCATAAGCCACAGCGACAGTCTGGCCTTCTGCTCCCTGGCCCTCAAATGCTTTTACCAGATATTCTACCAGGCGGTTGTCCGCAGGCACCGCGTCGTCTGTCATAAAAATCATCAGGTCAGCAGTGGAATGGGAGGCCCCTATGTTCCTGGTCTCTCCGTGGTCATAATCCTGTTTGGCCACATGGTACACCTTAAGTTCTGGAATCCCCCCATATCCTTTATCATTCCAGTAGGCACGCTCCGTATTCATAACAATGATCTGCCCGATAGGGTAGGTTTGCTTCGTCAACATCTGAAGGAGGCGGCTAAACGTTTTATCTGGTTTATATACAGGTATAATCACATCCACAGTGGGATGTTTCTTCCATCTCGCTTCCATATTATTCATGCAACCTCCTTTTCACGTTCCAACTTGACGGCCAAATGCACGAACCAGCAAAATCCATGCTGCTGCCACAAACCCCACGGCCATAACTGCCATCAGGATTACATATGCCAAAGCCGCCCCAGGAATCTCATAAGCGGCTACTAACCCTGGAGCCAGCCATACTGCCATCACAGTAAGCACCAGATAGATTCCGAAAATCACCTTCTGCTGCCGTATGATTACCAGCACGTAATAATATAAATTCAAACATGCATAGAAGCTTCCTCCCAGCACAATCAGAACAAAAGATCTGTGGTAAGCAGTCAGGCTTCCTGTGTAAGCTGCCCCTAAAAGAAATTCTACGATTCCCAGCACTGGTCTTCCAAGGAACCAAGCCAGGACGATTGCTGCCAAGCTCAATCCACCGATCACACCAGTGATCTTCATGAGAAGCCCTGTAAATTCTCGGAATCGCTTCTTCTCCCAATCGTTGGTCAGATAGGTCAGCACCGGCCGAATCACGAAACCTGCCACCAGATTGATCATGGAGGTTGGCATAAAAATCACATTAAAATAGCCGGATGCCACATCATCCAGACAGGAATCAATGGCATATTTGGCTGACGAAAAGATATAAAAATCCAGAAAAACAGAGACAAACAAAAGCAAGGTATCCGATGTGAGAGGACCAAGCCGGTCTCGGCTCCAGGACCAGTTCACTCCCGCCAGCCGTTTTATGACCCTCTGGTTAAAAAGGAACACTCCAGCTGCCTGAGCTGCCACAGCTGCCATGCAGGCCACCGCAAGATTGTCTCCCACAACCAAAACCGCAAGAAACGTACCTACAGACAAAAGAGTGCGGAAGGTATTGGATTTTCCTGTCAGATGGAGATTTCCATTTCTCTGAAACTCGGACTCATAGACATCGGCAAACCCATCAATCACTTTATAACACACTAGAAGAAACATGATCCACGCCTTTTTTGCATCATACCCGCTGATGACAAGATACCCTGCTCCCACAGCCAATGCTGCCCCACAGGTTAAGACTCTGTGATGGAGATAATCGCCAAACCGATAGCTTTCCGCCCCGTCTGTAATATGGAACGGGCGGATCCCAAAATAAGCCAGAAGAAACATCTGCTGGCCGAAGGTACTGAAGCCGAATGAGAAGATTCCCCCCTGTTCTTTGCCGGCAATCCTCAGCACAAGAAAGGAGAGTATCATGCTGGCAAATGCATAGCAGAAACTGCCGATCATATTCCAGATAATGTTCTGTCGCTCTACGGTTGATCCTGTCCTCATATTATCGATTCCTTTTTCTGAAATTCTGAATCAGCAAAATTGAAATCAGCATCCGGGCCATATATCCTGCGGCTATCCCAGGCTTCAGATAACTTTCCCCGCCTTCCCGCTGCCCAATCACTACGGGAACTTCCGCCACCTTTGCCCCCTGCTTTAACAGGTAGGAAACCGTATCTGGCTCCGGACCATAGTTTATGTTAAGGGCAAATTCCCGGATCATCTCCTGATTGAACATCCTCATCCCGGATGTGGGATCTGTCAGCTTCACGCCGGTAGTCAGCCAGATAGCCGCTGTGATCAGCCTGCTTCCTACCATTCTCATAGAAAAGTCTTTCCGGCTGTTTAAAAACCGGCTTCCGATCACCAGATCATAGCCCTCCTCCATCTTTTGCCGCATAGGCTCAATGAACTCCGGCCTGTGCTGTCCGTCACCATCGAATTGAATCACATGTTGATATCCCTTTCTATAGGCATACTTCATGCCAGCCTGAAAGCATCCGGCCAGTCCCAGGTTCACCGGAAGGTTCAGGAGGTTGTATCCTCTCTCCCGACAGATGTCAGCCGTCCGGTCTGTGGAACCGTCGTTGATCACCACATAATCGATCCTGGGACGCTGCCGGCTTAACCCTTCCACTACCATCTCAATATTCTGTTCTTCATTAAACGCAGGTATAATCGCCAAAACACTTCCCATCGTCTCCTCCATGTACGTGTCCTATTGTATCACGTTTTCCTCCACTAAATATTCCCATATTTCTTACGGATAACTATTATTTTTATTACGATTTTACAATAACAGTCAAAAAATGTAAATTGCATATAGCATTTTCCTTGCAAATATGGTAAATTATGAGTCATGGCTATTTCATTTTCAGGAGGTAATTACCATGCGAAATTTTCACCGTTATTTAACATTGGTTTTATCAACCTTTGTTCTGGCTTCCGGAAGCGTATTCCCTGCTTTTGCGGATCCAGGTCAAGGAGTTGATCCAGGATATGCATCCCAGGAGGGGACGGAAGTTCCTCAGGAATCGGTTCCCGCTGATGTTCCTTCAGAATCCCAGGTGAATCCGGAAGGACAGGTTCCTCAGGAATCCGTTCCCGCTGAAGCAGTTCCCCAGGAATCCGTTCCTGTGGCTGTCCCTTCCAGCGCACCAATCCAAATCCAGCTTCTGGATCTAGAGGCAATGAACTGGACTCCGGCAGTTGCCGACGGTTCTCTTCTTCCGGTTGGTGGAAGTGGCGCTTTGTCCCTATGTATCTACTCGGTAAACGGTATGCGTGGCGACGTTCTCTACCGCACTTACTCCGGAAGCACCGGATGGGGCAACTGGGCCCTCAATGGCGATCACACGGCATGGGCGGCAGGCGTTCCCATTGAAGCAGTTCAGATCCGCCTAAACGGCCAGATCGCAGATGCCTACAGTGTCTACTATTCTGCAACTTTATCCGACGGCACAACTTGCGGCTGGGCATCCAACGGTGCGACCAGCGGCACAATGGCTACCGGCAAATATATTACCGGACTGCGCGCTGTTCTGGTTGCCAGAGCCGGCGGCGACACCTCCGGCCTCCATACCGGCAATGCAGTGTCCGCTCCTGCTGTTGAAGGAATCAACTTTTCCGGCGGCCTTCCCACGTACTCCAGCGGTACCGGGCAGCCTTACACCGGATGGGTGTGGAATGACAGAGACCGCTACTACTTTGTAGACGGCACGGCAGTGGTAGACTGGCAGTACATAGACGGCTACAAATATTATTTTACAGGAGATGGCAAACTGGTTACAGACTTAGAGCCCTACTTAAACCATCCTGGCCCTTTCCAGATCCGCATCAACAAGCAGATGAACTGCACCACCATCTTCATACAGGACGGGGAAAACGGATTTATCATCCCTTATAAATCTTTCCTGTGCTCCACTGGAGATGATACCCCCATTGGTACATTCCAGACTCCGGAAAAGTATCGGTGGCGGCTGATGGTGACAGGAGAATACTGCCAGTACTTGACCCGGCTTGGTTCAGGCCTTCCCATCCTGATGCACTCTGCCATCTATGAGAAGCCGAACCCTTACACGCTGTATTCTTCCACATACAACTATCTGGGCATCTCCAGATCTCATGGATGCATCCGCTTCACCACAGCAGATTGTAAGTGGATTTATGATCATTGCGTTTTGGGAACCTCTGTCACTGTATACAACTCACCGGTTCCCGGCCCCTTTGACCGTCCCGCACTTAAGATTATCATTCCAGGTGAGCAGACCTGGGATCCAACGGATGACAGTGTGCCAGAGAATGGGCTGTAAGATAAAAACAGGATAGAAAATTGCCGGTAGAAACCATGATGTATCAGTTTCTACCGGCAATTTTTCATCTTCCTCTCATGAGATGCCTGCGGCATGATGGGGTTTTTGTCTATTGCACCGACTGCTTTCCAGCTAAAGACAGATACTCCCCATAAGGAATATCCGGATCCAACACCAGTTCCCCATGACAGGCAGGAGCCTGCACCGGTTTTCGATAGTCTCCATATTCTGCCTTCAGCCTCCCGTCAAATCCCCAGGGAACCGGAATCTGCCGGTTTTCAAAGGGCATAAGAACTGAATCTTCAAACCATTTCCTCTCCCACAGATTCTTCTCCCAGGCAGCGATGAAGACCGTATCGCAGACATATCGGGTCTTTTTCTTCGAATATCTGGAGCACAGTTTCTCATACCATCGAAATGCCTTTGGAATGGGAATCCGCAGCATAGCCCCTATTCCATGGGATATCCGTCCCAGGAACGTGGCATCAGTATAATAGCCGAACCGATACCAGGTATATAGAATCTTCCACGCCATCTGCACCTGAAACCGCCACACGTTCCGCATCCATCTGGAATCCGGCACGCCATCCAGCGGAAAAATATCGATAAAAATACCGCAGTGATAGCCTGCCTGCCCATCCTCCTTGTTATATCCGGTAGTATTGCTATTGCGTATCTGTATGTGTCCCTTCAGATAATTGTCCTCCGTATATACGGTCTGAAGAAACAACGGTTCTTTCACTTCTTCTGCAGCAAATCGGATAAACCGGTTGTAGTCCTCTCGCATCATCACCAGGTCGATGTCATCATCCCATGGAATATATCCCTTATGGCGAACCGCCCCAATCAGGGTTCCGCTGTCTGCAAAATAGGGAATCTGATACGTTTTACATATACGGTCTACCTCATCCAGCATCTCCAACTGCACTGCCCAGATCCGTTTGGTCTTCTCGGTCACACAATAGCCGCACCGGATCTCTTCCTTATAAAATGTTATTTCTTCCATAATCGCCTCACCAACCATCTATCCCTCATCAAAAACAAAAATCCAAAGTAGAGAAAGGCTCCGCCGCCGATCTGGACAATGGTCGTCAGAAAGCCAGAGCCTGTCTGTCTTCCTGTCCAAAGCACAAACAGCAACATCGCCGTGGCCGCCAGAAACCGCCTCCATCCGGATCTCCAAATCATAGAAAGATTAATATAGCCGCGACACAGCCACAGATAACTTCCGGTGATACACAGTTCTGCCGCCACAGATGCCAGACAGGCACCGACCGCATGAAACCTGGGAATCATCACCATATTAAGGAATGCATTTACCATAGCCCCGGCCACAATGACCTTTCCGCTCTGTGCCCGTTTTCCTCCCGGTGTCAGGAGCTGACTTCCCATGCAATCACTGAACCCAACAATCAGAACCAGGGGACATGAAACATACAAAAGGGAGACAACCGGCTGATATCGGTCTCCTAAAAACCATGGAATAAAACTGGACGCAATTCCTGCCAGCCCCATTGTCACTGGCATTCCAATCAATAGAACAAAATCCACGGAAGACTCTATCATGTTGTGGATCTCCTGTGTATTCTCCTCCCCAAACAGATAGGACATTCTGGAGGACATCACCGTATTGAATGACACAATCAACAGTTTCCCCATGTTCACAATACCCATGGCATATTCATAAAATCCATTCTGGGACTTATCGCTTCCTGTAAACCAGCCAAGCATGGTCTTGTCCAGAATGGTATATACGGAAGTCGCCACAGTCGGAATAAAATATACCAGGGTTTCTTTCAGATGCCGTTTTATGTGCAGGCTGCGGATATCAATTCTTGTGAGAAAACACCTCAAATATCCCCACATGGACAGATTCCCTAAAAGGGTAGTCCCTCCTAAGATAGCCATATAGAGAAGCAGATCCTCCTTGCTCTTTATGAGGGCAAAAAGGCATACGATTCCTGTAAGCTTTACCACAATATTCCTTGTGACGATCATGCCATACTGCTCAAGACCTCCGAAAAACCAGGAGATATCAAAGGCTACTGCCAGAAGATTCATAGTCAGCACCAGGTAGAAGCTGGTGTATTCTCTGGAAAAAAGGATGACACCTGCCCACGCCCCAATACACAGGGATGTAGTGATTCCACACAAGATCTGGATCTCCCAGAAAAGCCTGGTCCTCATCTCCCTGTCATCTCTGTGCCTGGCGATCTCCCGCTGCCCGTAAGAGGTGGTTCCCAGTGCGGCAACGATGGCAAAATACTGGACCACGGAGTTGGTATAACTCTGAACCCCGGTTCCGTCCGGCCCTATGACACGGGAAATATAAGGGGTTGTAATGAATGGGGTTATCAGAGTCAATATCTGGTATATTAAGTTATAAATATAGTTTTTGCGGATGCTGGGTGATGCATGCATAGGTAAATGTGCCGTCCTGTTTTTGAAAAGATATTAACAAGTGTATCTGTTCTTGTGGAAAAAATCAATCCTTAATCTAAGATTTCATAGAATTGTCCTGAGTCTTGTGGTAGAATAGGAACCATAAATTGTCAGGGGAGGGTAAGGATTATGGGTTGGAGCAGAGATACCGTTGTGGTCAGGCCTGCAAGGTTGGAAGATGCCAGGCGCCTTTTGGAGATCTACGGATTTTATGTGGAGCATACGGCAATCACCTTTGAATATGAGGTTCCTTCTCTTTCGGAATTTCAATACCGTATGGAGCGTACCATGAAACGCTATCCCTATCTTATCCTTGAGCAGGATGGGGTGATACAGGGCTACGCCTATGCCGGCCCTTTCAAAGAACGGGCAGCGTACGGCTGGTCTTGTGAGATGACCGTGTATCTGGAGCATGGGGCACAGAAGCAGGGATTTGGACGGATGCTCTACGAAGAACTGGAGAGCCGGCTGAAAACCATGGGAATTCTGAATCTGTACGCCTGCATCGGCTATCCTGAGGAAGAAGATCACTACCTTAACAGAAACAGCGCCCAGTTCCACAGCCATCTTGGATATAGGCAGGTTGGAAGATTCTGTAAATGCGGCTATAAGTTTGGACATTGGTATGACATGATCTGGATGGAAAAAATAATCGGTGAACATAGGCCGGAACAGGTTCCTGTGCGGTTTGGACCTCAGTAGTTCTGGCGGAAAGGATGAGACTTGGAATTTGGTGTTGTGATTGTAACGTACAATCGGAAAAAGCTGTTATCCCAATGCCTGGATTGTGTTCGGAATCAGACGTTGCCGTTCACTCAGATTCTTGTGGTCAACAACCACAGTACCGACGGGTCAGAAGAGTATCTAAATGACCTGGCAAAACAGGAGCCCAGGCTGAAGGCCTTCCATATGAAAGAGAATCTGGGCGGTGCAGGGGGTTTTGCCTTTGGATTTGAAAAAATGTCCCATACATCCTGTGATTGGTTCCTGATCATTGATGACGATGCCATGATTGAGGCTTCGTATATGGAAAAACTGGCAGATGCCATAAAAGATACTCCGTATCTTGCTTGTTCTGGCACGGTTATGACAAACGGCCAGATCGACGGCCTTCACCGACGCAGAGTAAAAAACTCCTGCCTGATGCTGTTGGAGCCAGTGAGTACCAGGGAGTATCAAAACGCCGTGTTTGAATATGATATCAGTACCTTTTGCGGCCTGTGCATAAACACTTCCCTTGCAAGGACAATCGGACTTCCCAGGGCGGACTATTTCATCTGGTTTGATGATACAGAATACTGTCTTCGGTTTCGGACATATTCCCGTATTCTGAATGTAAACCATGCGATTCTGGACCATCAGACAACCGCCCCTCAGATAGTCCCTGTCTGTTGGAAACACTATTATGGGTTCCGAAATTCCATTGACATTGGAAAACGATACTCTTCCCACCCACTCATCTACAGCGTCTATATATGGCTGAACCATATGGCCCATATTTTGATTGACACTTGTTTCCTTCTTTTAGGAAATAAAAAAGAAGAGCGGGTTTATCGAAGACAGATCTATATCGATGTGTTGAAAGGATTTGGGAAGGGGACGCTAGGAAAAGACAGCCGGTATCTTCCCGGCATATCATCGCAGTAATCTCTCACATCTGCCCAACAGATATCACCATGAATGAAAGAGAGGGCTCTGGGAATCTTTGGCGTGTCGTATGGTTAGCGCAGTGCGCAAACCTACAGCAGAGATAAGAAACTTCGCAGTGCCAACCATTTTTTATAGAGAAAAGGAGATTGAAATGCAGGCAATCATTTTAGCAGCTGGTATGGGAAAACGTTTAAAGCAGCTTACCCAAAATAATACCAAATGTATGGTAAAGGTAAATGGGATCCCTTTGATCAATCGGACGCTTCGTCAGCTGGAAGAGCATCACTTGTCCCGCATCGTTATTGTCACTGGATATGAGGGGGAAAATCTTAAGACCCATATCCGCCACTTAGATCTTCATACCCCGATTGTATTTATTGACAATCCTGTTTATGACAAGACCAACAATATCTATTCCCTGTCTCTGGCCAAAGAGTATCTGTTAAGTGAAGATACTCTTCTTCTGGAATCCGACATTATTTTTGAAGACTCAGTTCTGACCTGTCTGGTGGAAGATCCCAGGGACAGCCTTGCCCTGGTTGCAAAATACGAGTCCTGGATGGATGGCACCTGTGTCCGGCTGTCTAAGGGAGATTTCATCGAAGCCGTGATTCCAGGGAATCGGTTCCACTTCACAGAATCCGCTGATTACTATAAAACCGTGAACCTCTATAAGTTCAGCCAAATTTTCTCCCAGACCCATTACGTTCCCTTCCTCGAAGCATACACAAAGGCTCTGGGAAACAATGAATACTATGAGCAGGTATTGAAGGTTCTGGTGGCACTGGATGATTCCGGCATTCGGGCAAAACGGCTGGAGGAGGGACAGCGCTGGTATGAAATCGACGATATTCAGGATCTGGATATTGCGGAATCCATGTTTGCCCCGGACGACCAGAAAACAGCCTTGATCCAAAAACGGTTCGGTGGCTATTGGCGTTATCCGAAAATGCTGGACTTCTGTTATCTGGTTAATTGCTACTATCCTCCTGAAAAAATGATGGAGGAAATGAAAGCGAATTTTGATGCCCTGGTCTGCCAGTATCCTTCTGGCATGTATGTCAACTCTCTGTTGGCTGCCAGAAATTTCTCCCTCCGCAGCGACCAGATTGTAGTTGGGAATGGAGCAGCAGAGTTAATCAAGGCCTTGTTGGAGCAATTGACCGGCCAGCTGGGAATCATACGGCCCACGTTTGAAGAGTATGCCCACCGGTATGCCCCAGAGAGAGTCACCGCCTTTGTGTCGGACAAAGATGGGTATGCTTATGCGGTCCAGGATATCATTTCTTTTTTTGAATGTCACAAGGTTGACACGCTAGTCCTTGTGAATCCGGATAACCCTACAGGTAATTATATAAACCGCCAGGACATGAATACGCTGATTTCATGGGCAGGCACCCAGGATATGCGGTTGATTGTAGATGAATCGTTTCTGGATTTTTGCTCCCAGCCAGATGACACTCTGCTGGATGAGGAACTGCTGGATAAGAATCCACACCTTTTGGTGATTAAGAGTATTTCTAAGTCTTATGGGATTCCTGGCTTGCGGTTAGGTGTGGCGGCAAGCGGGGATACAGAGTTGATTGGCCGATTGAAGAAAGAGGTGGCGATCTGGAATATTAACTCTTTTGGGGAGTTTTTTATGCAGATCGAGCAGAAATACCATAAGGATTATGTGGCATCGCTGGGAATGGTTAAGAAAGAACGCGACAGGTTTATGCTGGCCTTGGAAGAGATTCCCGGGGTTCGGGTTCTGCCTTCTCAGGCCAATTTTTTGATGGTTGAGTTGTTGGATGGGATAGAGTCTGGGGCGTTAACCGCTGTGTTGCTGAATCGATATCATCTATTTGTCAAGGATCTAAGTGGGAAGATTCCCCCTCAAAAGGGGCAGTTTATTCGGGTTGCAATCCGTAATGAGGAGGAGGATGACCGGTTGGTGGAGGCATTGAGGGAGGCGATAGGGTGTCTGTGATACCTGGAGGGGCTGCTAAATCTCACCGCCTGAGAACAGCCCCACCCCTATCTACGATCTGCCCTAAGATTATCTCTGTACGGATAAGCCCAAACCAAATCCTTGCGATCCATTGTTTACCCTTCCCAATGTGAAGATAATGTCTGAAATAGTACATGACACTGTCTTCTCGTAGTTTCTGTCTTGCTATAGCATTTTTAACGGATTTAGTGATACTGGCCCCATGTTGGTGTTCATATTCCTGGTTCAAAACCAGTACGGTGCGGTATCCGGCTTTTTTCATTCTCCTTGCCAGTATGGCCTCCTCCTGATACAGAAAAATTCCTTCATCGTATCCGCCGCATTGTTTAAAGGCCTTTGTATCTATCATCACCATAGAACCATGAACCACATCCACATAGACGGCTTTTTTTCCATTCAGATAAGAATCCGGGTAGTTTATGATTCTGTGGAAGAGGCGTCTGCTTATAGGCCCCATGGCTAAAAGTTCTCCCCAGAAGGGCCTTAGAGGCCAGCCGTTTTTCCAGTTTTTGTATGCGGAGTCTGCCATTTTGGCAGTTACGGCTCCTACCTCAGGGTGGTTTTTAAAAATCTTTTGCATCTGGCAGATACAGTCCTGGGAGAACATGATATCTGGGTTGCATACCAGGGCATGGGTAGCGCCGTACCGTTTTATCCCATAGCGGATTCCCAGATTATTTCCTGCGCCGTATCCTCCGTTGTCTCCTGCACGGATGACCGACACCTTTTTGTCCTGAAGCATTAAAAGCCGCTCCCAGGAACGATCCGTAGATGCGTTGTCCACAACGATGATCTGATTCAGACAGGCATAACTGCGGATCTTTTGTACCAGCCTGCCTGTGGTCTCCGCATCATTATAATTTACGATTACACCTACCGTCTTCATTGTGATATCCTCTCTTCCTGATCCATTGTCTTAGCCGCCCTTCCCTCTCCCTGTCTGTGATTGCCCTGCCTGGAGGTCTTGTTGCGGGCATCCACCAGTTTCATGCCAAACCTGCGGCTGATTATCCATCTTAACTCGGGCCAAAGTACCGTTCCATAGTCCATCAGATGGTAGGCCAGCATATACCACTCTTTTCCTGTCTCCTTAGGGGTTCCTGCCCACGGTGTCATCTCCAGATAGTGGTCATAGGCTTTGTGATAGTGATTTAAATTTCCTGCTATCCAGGGCCGCTCGTCTCCCATATAGTGGATCACCACCGGATGTTTTTTAGCCTCCACAAAGTCTTCTTTTGTCACCCTGGAGTAGGAGGGGGAATGATATACCAGATTCTCATAGGAAAAATAGCGGTAATTAGGGAAAAAATTGTATTGTGGCGGTATGGGAATAATCTGACCTCTTAAGGCACCGTTGATAGCATCCTGGTCACAGGCAAACAGCCGGCCTTCTTTTTCTTTATAAAAATCTAAAATTTTCTTTTCTGCCTGAAAGTTCCTCCAGCGTACCAGATCAATTAGCAGCACGCCAGAATTATAGTAAGGCGCTCCCTGCTCCAAACCAATGTCATTTTTTACTGTCTCATAGATGGTAGGTTCCATAACTGCTCCTACCATATATTCCTTCAGATCCAGATTCCACAGTTCGTCAAGGGGTTGGGCTGCCACAGTATCGCAGTCCAGATACAGGACTCTCGTCATATTTCCTGGTAGCAGATCTCCTAAAAAGAGACGTCCCATGGCACTGATGTCAAATCCTCTTGTGTCAATATCGTAATGAAACCGGTCTTCCAGATCATCCAGTTCCACAAACTTTAATGTCCTTTTATACCGGTCTGCAAGTGTCCTGAGACGATTTCTGCTTTCCTTTGATATACCGATGGAAATCACATATACCGCTAAATCCTCCATTTTTTGATTCTGTGCAAAGACAGAAACCATAGATACAGCCAAATGTCTGGCATAGTTTTCATTGGATGCATATACAAGATTCATTACAATCCTCCCACATCATTTTCCCAAATCATGCTCATTTTACTCACCTTAAAAGTCAATATTGCCAAAAAAGCTGTAAAAATAGTACCTATTTTTTCCTTCCTGGATTTGATATCATAATAACTGTCGAAAGACAAAAAACAACAATTCAAAAAACAAGGAGGATTTTATTATGTTAAACGTATTAAGCACAATCAAGAGGTTCGTACTGAAAAACAGTGAGTACTGTGACGCTGCTATTATTATCATGAACGGCGGCGACTACTATGCAAATGTTTAAGAACCATATTATGAAAAGGGGAGCAGCACACGAAAGAATCCTGTGATGCTCCCCTTTTTTCCTGACAAACCCTTTCCGGAAGCCGCTTCCCCTTCTACCGAAGGTAGGGATTGTCCACAGCACTCTGCCGAAGCTTTACCGGCGTACAGTCATAGATCTCTTTGAACATCCGATAAAACAATTTCTGGTTATAAAATCCATGTCGCTCCATAATCTCCTGAATGCTTTCATCGGTATGGAGAAGATCCTGGTAGATCTGATTGATTCGAACCTGATTTACATATTGGATAAAGGGAATCCCCATATTTTCCTTAAAAAAACGACAGAAATAATCTTTATTTAGCCCCAGTTCATCGGCCCCGTCTTGCAGCGTGATCTTCTCCCTGTGATGCTGTTCCACAAACTGGCTGATCTGCTCCATCTGCGACAGCTTATGAAGTCCTGACACAGAAAGGGATTCTGATATGCTACTGCTAAAATGCTCTACCAACTCTGCCATTATCTCCAGAATCAGCGCTTTGCTTCTCAGTTGATAGCTGGATGTCTGCCTAAAATACAAAATGGTAAGTTCTTTTATGAGTTCGCACAGCTTGTTGTAGGACTCCCTCTGTTCAGGAAGGAGCGTATTGATACTGCACTGGAATCTCATCAGCTCAATCTCTGCAAGATACCTCCGCATATAGTTTTTGGAGATATGAATGCATACGCCCATGGTCTGGGGCATGGCATACACCGTATCATGAACCCGGGCAGAATCCATAACCAATACCTCCAGAGGGTTCAGACGGTATCTCTTGCCTTCCATTGTGACTGTGGCCTTTCCATTGAGAACAAACAGAAGTTCCAGGGCCCGATGCCAATGGAATGGTGAATTATGTCTCATGGTGACAAATTTAATATGAAATCCATTCTCCAGCTGCTGATCGCTTTTTTCCCAGAATGTCCCTTCTGTTTTTTCTGTCAAATTCTACTCTCCTTTGCCAAGTTTAACTCAGTCTTCAGCAACAACATTGGTAAGCCTTCCAATTCCCTCAATCTCGCATACCACTTCATCCCCGGCCTTCAGAAACCTAGGGGGATCAAATCCCAACCCGGCTCCGGCCGGAGTACCGGTAGCGATAATGGTTCCTGCCCGCAGAGTCATCCCTGCCGACAACTCACTGATAATATGGTCAATGTCAAAGATCAGAAGCTCCGTGTTGCTGTCCTGGCGCAGCTCTCCATTTACAAAAGAACGGATTGGCAGCTTGGGAGGATAGGGAATCTCATCGGCTGATACAATACAAGGGCCCATAGGGAAAAATCCATCCAGGCTTTTTCCAAAATACCACTGATTATGACGGTTCTGTACATCTCTGGCACTGACATCATTGATGATCGTATATCCAAATATGTAGTTTCTGGCATCTTCCTTGGAGACGTGATAGGCATCCTTTCCCATGATTACTGCCAACTCTACCTCGTAATCCAACCGTTCTACCAGATTGGCATGCCTGGGAATGGTTCCCTTGTCTCCTGTTGCATAGTTTACCCGTTTTGAAAAATAGACTGCATGAGGCCGTTCTCCATTAAACGCTTCCTTTTTATATCTGGCGGATTCTTCTGCGTGGGCCATATAGTTGACTCCCAGGCAGATGACATCCTGTTTGGGTCTTAAGATGGGCGCCAGCAGTTTCACCTCTCCCATTCTGGCTGATCCCGGCACCTCATAAGGATCTTTTCCTGCCATATGGTTCAAAAATTGAATCTCTGATTCGCTTATCTCCTCAATGGCATCCCGCATTGCCCGGTAATCCATACCAAAACACTCCAGCGGATAAATCCACTGCCCATCTGCATTCAGTATACCCAGCTTCTGCTTGCGTTCTACCTCAAATGTGACAATTTTCATAATGTCTTCTGCCTCCAACCTATTTTTTGCCAATTTGCAGTCTATATGGCTTCTGTATTTACAATTTCTATTATAATCGTTCTCTTCTCCAAAGGCAAGTAAAAATGTGTCGGAGTATCTTTCCCGCCTGTATGACAACGGTAGGAAGGAATGCTAAAAAACATACGTTTGCAAGCTGCCACCTGCTTAAATCAGATGCAGAGAACAAGATCTGCAGGTTGGGTACAAACAGAACAATCCCCAGCAGAAGAACACCGGCCTCAAATGCCATAACTGTGTATAAGTTGCTGAATATTCCGATTTTTATCAGAGGCTGAGCGCTTCTGCAGTTAAAACCGTGGAACAGCCTAGCCAGGGTCAGGGTCGAAAATGCCATGGTACTGGCCAGTTCCGGGCTTTTCGCCAATCCGATCTGGTATGCATACATGGTGCACACGGCAATCAACGCTCCCTGAATCATGATTTCTCCCACAAACCCAGGGGTTAAAATTCCTTTCTTCGGATTCCTGGGCGGGGTATTCAAAAGCCCTTTCACCGGTGGTTCCATACCGATCGCAATAGCAGGAAGGGAGTCGGTGAGAAGATTGATAAACAAAAGATGAACCGGTGCAAACGGAACCGGCAGCGCGTGAATGGTAGTATACAGTACACAGAAGATTCCGGCCATATTTCCGGACAACAGAAAACCTATGGCGTTCCGAATATTCCTGTACACATTACGTCCATTGGCTACGGCCTTCATAATGGTAGCAAAGTTGTCATCTGCCAGAATCATAGCCGCCGCGTCTTTGGATACTTCCGTTCCGTTTTTTCCCATAGCAATACCGATATCCGCCTGCTTCAGAGCCGGTGCGTCATTGACACCGTCCCCTGTCATTGCCACAATGTTTCCTTTTTTCTGCCACGCCCGTACAATCCGCAATTTGTGTTCCGGAGAAACTCTGGCATAGACGGTGATCTGCTCCAGACAGCCCTCCAGTTCCTCTTTACTCATGGCGTTTAGCTCTTCGCCGGTCACTGCCATCTGCTCATGTCCTCGGATACCGATCTGCTCTGCAATGGCCATGGCTGTTATCTTATGATCCCCGGTGATCATCACTGGAACAATCCCTGCTCTTTTGGCATCTGCAACGGCTTTGGATGTCTCTGGCCTGGGAGGATCCATCATGGCTGCCATGCCAAGAAATATATAGTTTTGCTCCAATCTCTCAGCAGGCCAAAGTGCTTCCTCTCTTCCTAACGGACGGAAGACGAAGGCCAGAACCCGCAGCCCTTTCTGGGAACAAATCCGGTTTTGTTCCAGGATCCGCTTTCGATCTTCTTGTGTCATTGAGCGCACAGAGCCCTGGTCTGCGATCTTTCTGCAATGATCCAGAAGAATATCCACGGCTCCTTTTGTAAGCAGGATCATTTCCGTCTTTTCTGCGCCAGCATTCAAATCTTTCCAGCTTCCTGTCCATATGATCCGGTGAATCGTGCTCATCCGTTTTCGGTCCGAATCAAAGGGAATCTCCCTAATTCTGGGATACTTCCTTCGAATCTCCGATGGGGAGAGTCCTCTCTCACAAAGAAATTCTGTCAGGGCTACTTCGGCGGCATCGCCGATCCCAGATGAATTTGTCTCTGCTATCTCTTCTGGTCTCTGTCTCCGGCCCCGCTTCTCTTCCTCCGGCACCGCATTGTTAACGAGTGCGCATACCTCCAAGAAAAGCCGGTGCCTGGGGTTCCCAGCCTTTATCTGCTGCCATTCTATGATTTGCCCGTCCAGAATAACCCGTTCCACACTCATCCGGTTCTGCGTCAGTGTTCCGGTTTTATCTGTACAGATCACGGATACACAGCCAAGGCTTTCCACTGCCTTTAAATCTTTGATGATAGCCTGCTCTCTGGCCATTTTCTGAGTCCCCATCGCCTGTACAATGGTCACAATCGAACCAAGGGCCTCAGGAATGGCTGCCACTGCCAGTGCCACTGCAAACATCAGGGAATCCAACACCGGCATATTCCGATATAGGCTTAAAAGAAATACCACCAGGCAGATGACCATGATAGCTGCCGCCAGCCGACTGCTAAACTGATCCAGGCTAACCTGCAATGGCGTTTTCTTTTCCCTGGTATTGTTCATCATGGAGGCAATCTTTCCCAGTTCTGTTTCCATCCCTGTGGCTGTAACTACAATCGTTCCTTTTCCTGCTGTCACCAGGGAACCAGAATACACCATACTGCTGCGGTCTGCCAAAGGAACTACCTTCTGAACAGGCTTTTCTACCTTCCATACTGGTGCAGATTCTCCGGTAAGGGAACTTTCATTTATATACAAGGATGTACTTTCCAGAATACGTCCGTCAGCTACTACCAAATCTCCTGCTTCCAGATATAAAATATCTCCGGGAACTACCTCTTTTGAAGATATCCGGGTCTTTTTTCCATCTCGGAGAGTCAAAGCTACCGGAGCGGATAAAGCCTTTAAGCTTTCCAGAGACTTCTGTGCCTTCTGATGCTGTACCGTTCCCAGCACGGCATTTAAGGTAATGACAGCAAAAATTACAACCGTACTCTCCATGTTGTCTGTCAGCATGGAAATCACGGCAGCTCCGATTAAAATTAGAACCAGAAGATCCTGAAACTGTTTTAGGAACACTTTCCAGGCTGGATACGGTTTGGATTCCAGAAGTTGGTTTTCTCCAAATATCCTTCTCCGCTCTGTAACCTGGCCGCCTGTCAGGCCGGCATCCGTAACCTGTAAGCCATCCAGAACTTCCTTTCCTGTACACTGATACCATTCTTTCATGGCAGATGTCCTTTCATTTTTCCTTTCATATCTATGCTGTAGATAGGAAAAACATGTAAAATTCTATTTGTCTTTCCAATGCTTTTCCGGTATACTTCTATAAGGAAGTAACCGTTCAGGTAACCATGTCATTTAATTTAGTTTTTGCTGTTTGAGAAATCACGAAAGGGGTATTGCTATTATGGAGAAAATCACAAGCTTCACTATTGACCACTTAAAGCTTTTACCAGGAGTGTATGTATCACGGAAGGATCATGCAGGAAATACGGTTGTCACTACCTTTGATATCCGCATGACACGTCCGAATTTTGAGC
Source organism: uncultured Hungatella sp. (assembly GCA_947425205.1). Lineage (GTDB taxonomy): Bacteria > Bacillota > Clostridia > Lachnospirales > Lachnospiraceae > UBA3402. The sequence continues at coordinate 64,149 of CANDZL010000005.1, forward strand.
CGGTGATGAATACAGCTGAAGTTCATACCATCGAACACTTAGGCGCTACGTTCCTGCGTAATCACAAAACCTATCAAGATCAAGTTCTGTACTTTGGGCCGATGGGTTGCCGCACCGGATTTTATCTTCTTCTGGCAGGAGACCATACATCTCTGGAAATCGTTCCTCTTATGAAGGAAATGTTCTGTTTCATCAGGGATTTTGAGGGAGAAGTTCCAGGAGCCGCCGCCAAAGATTGCGGCAATTATCTGGATATGAATCTTGGAATGGCCAACTATCTGGCCGACAAGTTCCTGAAAGAGGTTTTGGATGTCATTGATGAGACCCGGCTGGTGTATCCTGAGTAAGGATACATGCCATTTTCCCGGCACCACCATAAAGACAACACAGAAAAAAGCTGCGCTCCCAAAATTCCGGTGATTTTAAAAAATCTTCACCAGAAAATTTCAGGAGCGCAGCCCTCCAAACAGAGAACCTTGTTTCTATACTTCGAAAATCAAATCCCCATAGCTTGGGAATGGCCACAGTTCTTTGTCTACGATCATCTCCAACTTATCCGCCGGTGCGCGAAGGGCATCCATAGCCGGAACAACCTTATCATGATATGCATGGGCACAGGTACAGGCATCAGAGACAGCCAGGCACTCTTCTGTGACATCCATCAGAGCAGCCAGAGCCACCTTCATGTCAGACAGCAGAGCAGATGTCTCTACCAAAAGCTCCGTCTGTACGCTGATATCCGCCTCTGGGCATGCAGCTTTGACTGCGCCTAAGGACTCTGCCAACTGAGTGGTGTACTTGATGACAGCCGGGATAATCTGTTTGCCTGCCATGTCAATCATGGTTCTTGCCTCAATGTTGATGGCCTTGGCATAGGCTTCGTACTCCACCTCTGCACGGGACTCCAACTCTGCCTTGGTAAACACACTGAATTCTTCATACAGTTTGACAGCCTTTTCTGTAGTCAAAGCTGGGATTGCATCTACCATGGAGCGGATATTGGGAAGTCCTCTCTTCTCGGCTTCCTCCACCCAAGCATCCGAATAACCGTTTCCATTGAAAATGATTCTCCGGTGCCCAGACAACAGCTTCTTGATCATATCGTGAACAGCCGTATCGAAATCCTCGGCCTTTTCCAGTTCATCCGCCGCCTCCTTAAATGCCTCGGCCACGATAGTATTCAACACTACGTTTGGCGGTGCGATGGAATCCGATGAGCCTACCATACGGAACTCGAATTTATTACCAGTAAAGGCAAAGGGCGATGTCCGGTTCCGGTCGGTTGCATCTTTATCCAAGTCTGGCAGGGTGGCTACGCCGGTTAACAGCTTGCCGCCTTTTTTGGAGTGGGTGGCTTCTCCTGTACTGCACAGCTGATTGATCACATCCTCCAGCTGCTCTCCCAGGAAAATGGAGATAATTGCAGGCGGTGCCTCATTGGCCCCCAGCCTGTGGTCATTGCCTACATCGGACGCAGACTCCCGAAGCAGATCTGCATGTTTATCAACTGCCTTTAAGACACAGGCCAGCACCAGAAGGAACTGGATGTTCTCATGAGGGGTATCCCCAGGATTCAAGAGGTTGATCCCATCATCTGATATGAGAGACCAGTTGTTGTGCTTGCCGGATCCGTTGACACCTGCAAATGGCTTCTCGTGAAGCAGGCAGGTCATACCATGACGGCCAGCTACCTTTTTCAAGGTCTCCATCACCATCTGATTGTGATCCACAGCTACATTAACCTCGTCGTAGATAGGAGCCAACTCATGCTGCGCCGGAGCCACCTCGTTGTGCTGGGTTTTGGCTGTCACACCTACCTTCCACAGTTCTTGGTTTACTTCATTCATGTAGGCTCCGATTCGCTCACGAATAGCACCAAAGTAATGATCCTCCAATTCCTGGCCTTTGGGAGGCATCGCTCCAAACAGCGTACGTCCGGCATAGATCAGATCTTTTCTCTGTAAATATTTGTCCCGGTCTACCAGGAAATATTCCTGTTCCGGCCCGACAGACGGAACCACGCGCTTGGATGTGGTATTGCCAAACAGCCTCAAGATCCTTAAGGATTGTTTGTCAATGGCCTGCATGGAGCGGAGAAGAGGGGTTTTCTGATCTAATGCCTCGCCTCTGTAGGAACAGAATGCGGTGGGGATACACAAGGTAACCCCCAGAGCGTCTTCCCGGATAAATGCCGGAGAGGTGCAGTCCCATGCCGTATATCCTCTGGCTTCAAAGGTGGCGCGCAAGCCGCCGGAAGGGAAGGAGGAGGCATCCGGCTCACCTTTGATCAGTTCCTTGCCAGAAAACTCCATGATTACTTTTCCCTCTGAATTTGGCGCGGAGATAAAGGAATCATGCTTCTCCGCAGTTACACCGGTCAAAGGCTGGAACCAATGGGTGTAATGGGTGGCCCCGTGCCGGATAGCCCAATCTTTCATGCCATGCGCCACCACATCCGCGATAGACGGATCCAACTCCGCACCGTCCTCTATGGTCTTCTTCAGTTTCTTAAACACATTCTTGGGCAGATACTCCCTCATAACCGTCTCGTTAAACACATTTTTACCAAAAATCTCAGCTACGTTTATCAACTCACTCATAATCCATCCTCCTCAGTCAGTATGGCGACTGAATGATATTCCGTCACAATACTGGATTTTATGTTGCGATTTTTCATAGCTTCCTCAGGCCTTTGGCTGCTGCATGTCTCATACAGCAGAAATGGCGTCCTCCTTAAAGGAAAACGCCATTGTTTTTCACTTAATTAAAATAAACCATCTGCTGGAAAAAATCAAGTGTTTTTTCAAAAAATATCAACTTATTGGTTGAGACGGCTCTTAATGCTTACGCCTTGCCTACAGAACCGAACAGTTCCATCTTCTCTTTTACAGTTGCCTTGATAGCCTCTGTACCGGGAGCCAGAAGCTTTCTCGGATCGTAGCCCTTGCCCTGCTGGTCTTTGCCTGCCTCGATGTACTCGCGGGTTGCCGCTGCGAAGGACAGCTGGCACTCTGTGTTCACATTGATCTTGGCTACGCCTAAGCTGATGGCTTTTTTGATCATATCAGCCGGGATTCCAGTACCGCCGTGAAGAACCAACGGCATATCGCCAACTTTTTCTTTCACTGCTTCCAGAGTCTCAAAGCTTAATCCTGGCCAGTTAGCCGGATACTTGCCGTGGATGTTGCCAATACCTGCTGCCAGGAAATCGATGCCCAGATCTGCAATAGCCTTGCACTCGTTGGGATCTGCACACTCGCCCATGCCTACAACGCCGTCTTCCTCACCGCCGATGGAGCCAACCTCTGCCTCGATGGATAATCCTTTATCCTTGCAGATCTTAACCAACTCTGTGGTCTTCTCAATGTTCTCTGCGATGGGATAATGGGAACCGTCAAACATAACGGATGAGAAACCTGCCTCAATACATTTCATACAGCCATCGTAGCTGCCGTGATCCAGGTGAAGTGCTACCGGTACCGTAATCTTTAATTCTTCAAGCATACCGTTTACCATACCAACTACCGTCTTGTAGCCGGTCATATACTTGCCTGCACCCTCGGATACGCCCAAGATAACCGGAGATTTCAGCTCTTCTGCAGTCAGAAGAATCGCCTTTGTCCACTCCAGGTTGTTGATGTTAAACTGACCTACGGCATATTTGCCTTCTCTTGCTTTGTCAAGCATCTCTTTTGCTGATACCAGCATAATACGTGTCCTCCATATTCTTTATTTCGCCATGTCCGCGTACTGGTACAGGAACCGGAGCGGGCTGGAGATTACTAACATCTTGTCTTTTAGTATACACTAAAACCCAGGTTTTGAAAACAGGAATTTATGAGATTCCCAGGATTTTAACTACCGTATCTTTCATCTGATCAATATCGCATTCCAGATTGTGGCGGATCGTGGCACCTCGGATCTCCTCCACTGCCCCAGGGATGGCCGTACCGGATGTCTCATGAAGAAGGTCGATGGCCTTAAATTCGTCTGTATCCGGCAGAGTGCCTTTGATAGCCTCCATCACACTCTTGGAAAATTTGTAGGGGCTGGCAGTGGAAGCGATAACCGTCTTGGTCTCATCCTGCTCCTCTTTCCGATACCGGTTATAGACCGCAGATGCCACACCTGTATGGGTGTCTATCACATAGCCCGTATTCTCATACAGCTTGCGGATCGCCGCGGCATCCTCCTCCTGGGTGGCAAAACCGCCATAGAAATCGGCCATTCGGGCCTTCATATCCTCTGTGATGGTGTATTCTCCTGTGGCGGTTAACTGCTCCATAAACCTGGCGGTCTCTTCTGTGTTACCACCTGTGCTTAAATAGATTAAGCGCTCTAAGTTACTGGAGATCAGGATATCCATAGATGGGGAGCTTGTAAGGATAAACTCCCGCTTGCGGTCATAGGTTCCGCTTCGGAAGAAATCGTATAACACTTTGTTGTCATTGGAAGCGCAGATCAGGGTCTTGATGGGCACTCCGATCTGTTTCGCAAAATAGGCAGCCAGGATATTGCCGAAGTTGCCGGTGGGAACCGTAACGTTGATCTGCTCTCCGTCTTTGATTTCTCCGTTTGCCAACAGCCTGGCGTATGCGTATACGTAGTAGACTACCTGAGGAACCAGACGGCCGATATTGATGGAATTGGCGGAGGAAAACTGGAAGCCTTTAGCCGCAAGTTCTGCTGCCAATTCCGGGTCTGCGAACATCTTCTTCACCCCGGTCTGGGCATCATCAAAATTGCCATGAATTGCCACGACACTGGTATTGGCGCCTTTCTGGGTCACCATCTGAAGTTCCTGCACGCGGCTGACTCCGTCTTTGGGATAAAAGACAATGATTTTAGTTCCAGGCACATCGGCAAAGCCAGCCATAGCTGCTTTTCCTGTGTCTCCCGAAGTGGCTGTTAAGATGACGATTTCGCTGTCTACATGGTTTTTCCTGGCTGCTGTCACCATAAGGTAGGGAAGGATGGACAAGGCCATATCTTTAAATGCAATGGTATTGCCGTGGAACAGTTCCAGATAATAGGCATTGTCTGCTTTTACCAGGGGAACAATCTCTTCTGTGTCAAATTTATCATCGTAGGCATTGGCAATGCAGTATCTTAATTCTTCTTCGGTGAAATCGGTTAAGAACAGCCTCATAACCTGGTAAGCAGTCTCATGGTATGATTTCTCTGCCATCTGGCTCATGGGGATTTCCAATTTGGGAATCTGTGTAGGCATAAATAAGCCACTGTCGCTGGCAATCCCCTTCAGGATAGCCTGGGAGGCGGTCACTTTGGTCTCCTGGCCGCGAGTGCTTTGGTATAATAGGTCCATAAAAGTAAATTCCTTTCCATGTATGTGTTTTGTAGGATAAAATTTTGAGGAAATTGTAACACATTTTGGAAAGGGGTGCAAGCTGATAAACGAACGAAAAATTATTGGAACATTACCGGAACCGGTTGGTCAATGGTGAAGCCGGTCTCATTTACCTTGCAGTCATATGCTAAAATTTTCACGTTCTCCTGGGATACCTGGCGAAGCGTCTTGGCAAAGGCTTCGTGCATTTCTTTGTTGGGGCAAAAGGATCGAACCTCTTTCATCTGGATCACAAATAGTATATAAGCCAGAAAACCGTGTTTTGCTGCATCTGCCAGTTCCAACAGATGCTTTACTCCCCGTATTGTAGGGGCATCGGGAAACATGGCGATTCCTTCTTTTTCTAAAGTTACGCCTTTCACTTCCATAAATGCAGGGCGATCTCCCACCTGAAAGGCAAGGTCGAAGCGGGACTCTCCGTATGTTACTTCCCGATGTACATGTTCTGCCTGCAGGCCTGTGGATTTTTTAAACCCTCCGTTTTCCAACCATTCTTTTGCTGCCTGGTTGGGAGCCTGAGAATCCATGTTGATGAGAAGCTGGGGGGAGTCCTCTCCTCTGTTTTTGTACACAGCTACAAGAGAATACTGGGTTTTGCGGCCTAAAGCCTGGGCATCTGGGTGATATTCTAAAAGAACCTTCGTGCCAGGCAGAAGAAGTTCCCGGCAACGCCCGGTATTTTTTACGTGGACGGTATGTATTTTGTCTTCTATTTTTACCTGTGCGATAAAGCGGTTGGGCCTGCTTAAGAAGATACCGTGAACGATCTGAGAGTACTGCATGGTTTCACATATCCTTTCTGTTTTACATAGCATAATTATAAGTTCTTCTTGAAGAAATCGGTGAATGATATGGTTCTTCCGTTGAGTCAGATAGATATGGGAAAGAAGGTCAAGGTGGTCTGGATTGCCAGTCAGCCTGATATGGCTACCCGTCTTTCCGATTTAGGTTTTGTACCAGATGAAGAAATCTCCTGTGTCCTGTCCGGTTCCACAGGCGGTATGCGTGCCTACCTGGTAAGGAATGCTGTAATTGCTTTGAGGCAGCAGAACAGCAACGAAATCTTTGTTGAGCCTGTGGCTGGTAACTGTTGTCTGTAGTTGCAATTATAAAACAACAAAAAGGGGAAGCTGCTGGCTTTTCAGTTTCCCCTTCTATCATTTTATACAATTTTCTATCAGAACGATTGGCCTGAGCCGTCGCCCCTTTCTATTCCCCGTCCACGTCCATATTGGCAGCGACTGCAATAGAGGAAGAAACCGTAGCCATCGCTGAAATCACGGCGAAAAGAATGATCAAAAGGGCACCGCCCATCATAATCATCAAAAAAGCCTCCTCATCTGTGCTGGAACTCTGGGTATCCGCAGCGCCTTCTGCCACCTGCTCGGTCTGGGTTGCAGCGTGAACTTCCATAGTCGGAACTGCCGCAAATGTCAGACACAGGCACATAAACACCATGGCCAACATGCATTTTAACGTCTTTAAACCTTTCATGAAACTGTCCTCCTATTTCAAAAACGTGATAACGCCTTTTTCATCCATCTAAAACCGGCGTTTTATGATCTCTGTCCAGATTATAGCACAAACTTTCTAAAAAGAAAATACCCTGAAGTCGAGAAAAATTGTCAGCCAAGCACGATCGATTGTCCCCCTTCATAAAGTAATCATAATATTGGCTACGAAATGGTTCTATAAAATGGAGGGATTTTGTGGATAATCACAAATATGTTATTGCACTGGCTGGCAATCCCAATGTGGGAAAGAGTACGATCTTTAATGGGCTTACCGGCTTAAAACAGCATACCGGAAACTGGCCTGGAAAAACTGTGGCCTCTGCAAAGGGAGAATTTCAGGTGGAGGGGAAAAGCTATCTGCTGGTGGATCTGCCAGGTACATATTCGCTGGCCGCCCACTCGGAGGAAGAAGAGATTGCCAGAGACTTTCTGTGCAGTGGGGAAGCAGATCTTGTCATGGTTGTCTGCGATGCTACCTGTATGGAACGGGGGCTTCATCTTATGAAACAAATTCTTGCGCTGGACTATATACGGGATAATGGGACTCCCTTGATCCTCTGTGTCAATCTCTGTGACGAGGCCGAAAAAAAGGGGATCTGTATTGATTTTTCTCTTCTGCAGGATGTACTTCAGATTCCGGTACTGTCCTGTTGCGCCAGATCTTCAAGCGATCTTGCACAGGTGAAACACACGATTCACGAAGCCGTCTCTACCAAAGGAAGCTACGACTGCCTGGATTTCTCTCCCAAGTCGCTGGCAGATGAGACGGTTCAATATACCAAGGCCAACTACCGGCAGAGACAGCAAAGAATTGACCGCCTTGTGACTGGTCCTTATACAGGAGGCATTCTCATGGTTTTACTACTAATGGGGGTGTTCTGGCTGACTATGGCAGGCGCTAACTATCCATCGGACCTTCTGTGGAACGCCTTATTCTCTCTGGAAGGAAAACTGGCTTCCCTTCTTACCTGGATGAATCTGCCAAAAAGCCTTGTAGATGCCCTGGTTTACGGTGTATACCGGGTTCTGGCCTGGGTGGTGTCAGTCATGCTGCCTCCTATGGCAATCTTCTTCCCACTCTTTACCCTGCTGGAAGACCTGGGTTATCTGCCCAGAGTGGCATTCAACATGGATCGGGCCTTTATGAAATGCCGGGCCTGCGGGAAACAGTGCCTCACTATGGCCATGGGATTTGGCTGCAATGCAGTGGGGGTTACCGGGTGCCGCATCATCGACTCGCCCAGGGAACGGATGGTAGCTATCCTCACCAACTCTCTTGTACCTTGCAATGGGCGGTTTCCTACCTTGGTCACACTGATCACCCTGTTTTTCGCCGCTGGCATTCAGGGAGATTCCATGGGAAATCTTCAGGCTGCTTTATATCTTACCTGCGCCATCCTCCTTGGTATCGCTGCTACTCTGGGCTGTTCCTGGCTTTTGTCTCATACGCTTTTGAAGGGGGTTCCTTCCTCCTTTACCCTGGAATTGCCTCCATACCGCAGGCCCCAATTTGGCAAGGTTATCGTCCGTTCGATTCTGGACCGTACCCTGTTTGTTCTGGGAAGAGCTGTGGCTGTGGCTGCTCCCGCCGGACTGGTTATATGGATTCTTGCCAATATCAACCTGGGAGGGCAGAGCATATTGGCTGGCCTCACCGGGATTTTGGATCCGTTGGGAAGAATCATGGGACTGGACGGGGTCATTCTGGCTGGATTTCTCCTTGGATTTCCTGCCAACGAAATCGTGGTTCCCATCATCCTTATGGCCTATCTGCAGACTGGCCACCTGGTGGAGATGAATAATTCCTCTGCACTTCTTAACCTTCTTACCGCCCAGGGATGGACCTGGAAAACAGCACTGTGCATGATGGTCTTCTGCCTGTTCCACTGGCCTTGTTCCACCACCTGCTTAACCATACGGAGAGAAACCGGAAGCTGGAAGTGGACTGCCGTGGCGGTTCTTCTTCCTACGGTTTTGGGTGTTCTTCTTTGTATGCTGATTCATTTGATTTTGTAAACAAAAAGGTTTAGCCGTTCCGGCAATGTCATTTAGATAATATGTAATCTTCCGAGATAACATAGCCTGGGGAGAGACTTATGTTGTGTTCTCCAGGGTACTTGAAGACCATCGGTACTTAGGCGTTGTCTTTTAACGCCTTACGTACCGCTATGCTCTTCACGTAGCGCGAGCGTGCCCGGGAGAACACAACATAAGTCTCTCCCCAGGCGGACACTTTATAACATCTCAAACTGCAAGACTTTATCTAAATGACATTGGCCGTTCCGGAAAGCATTTGGTTTCCGGGATGGCTTTTTATTTTTGCACAAATGCTTAGATACAACTCTCAAAACTTCCGGCTCCCTCCACCGTGGCTTCGGCCGCTGCTGGAATGGTGGGTGGAACTGCGTCCGGCAAAGGATCCTCCAGAGCTACCTCCATGGCTGCCAGCGTTTCCCGTGTTTTTCGGAATTACCTGGCTGGTGACAAACTGATTCACCAGAATGTCGCTCTCATTCTGATAGGCAAACTGACAGTCTGCCCGATAGGCCATATTTGCGTTTCTGGCCTGTCCCGGAGTCCCTTTCATCTCATACTGGCGCTTTATATTAAGGCACACCATACCGGCTGTAAATGCGGATACTCCAAAAGCCAATAACACCTCATACCACCGGATGCTTCTATGTACGCTGATCCTGCCGGTATCTGTATCATAATTATACTGATTGGAAGGAATTCCTTGCTTTCCATAATATGCCGTGTCCTCCAGAAAGGCCTCTACACTGGCGGCAAAGTCATCCTCCGAGGCTCCTTCATATACATCATCCAGCATGGCCTCTATCCGTTCATCTGTAAAGATGCGGATAGCCTTTCCTTCTGTAGACAATACCAATTCCCGATTGTCCATATCAATCAGGAACATGATTCCGTCATGGCTACTGCCGTCTCCAAAGCCAGCAACCTCATAATTATAATCCGCATATTCCTGAGCACCCTTTCCTCCGGCATTCTCTATGGTTACCACAACAATGTCAATGCCCAACTTCTTCCTCTGTCCGGCGATCACCGATTCAAACTCCGCCTCTTCCTCTTCATCAAGAAGTTCCGCCATATCATACACCCTTTGACTGGAATTCCCGTCCAACTCCATCATCTCCTGGGCCTGGACGGCTCCTACCGGCATCATCCACAAAACAGCTGCCAATACCCATAATCCCACTTTTTTACATACAGGATTTCTCATGCCCACCACCCTTTCTTTGCCGTTTCTTTGTAAAATACAACCATATATAATTCGTACCTGCCAGCAACAAAAAAGTATATCAAATCAAATACCCTGCTACCAGAAGAACCGCCAGAAGCGGCAAAAACATCTCCAAAAAGAATATCCACAATTTCCCCGAATCTATTGGAAGTTTTCCACATAGTTTCCCCGTCTGTCCATTGCATGCAAAATAGTAGATCTTCCCGTCTTTCTTTCCCTTATATGTCAATGTCCACACTGGCAACAGCGCATAGTTCCACATAGGATTTCTAATCTCTGCCCTTTGAATTCTCACATTCACTTGATTGTAAGGCCCGATGCTTCCTCTCAAGCTGTTCCTGGCAAATTCCTGAACCTCTGTCTCAATCTCCTCTTTAAACTCCCCTTGCTCCATATCCCGTTTCTCCGCTAGAAATCCAGATAAAAATGCCATGGAAAAGGGCTTTATCTGCTGCAACTCAAAGGGCATAACCCCTTCTACCAGCTGTTTATCCGCCTTTTTCAGTGCATTGCGGGTCACATGATTGATCTTCATCTGTCCTTTTCGGGACACATCATATTTCTGGGTCTCCGTGTACCTTACAGTTCCGCTTTCCCATACACGCAGCTTCGTGGCCTCTGCCTCCATCTGCCCATCTACCTGGCAGCTGTACAGCCAATAAGGGAAATAGACTCCTGTCATCTTCTCAATCTGCTCCGGAGAGTAAAAATCTGTCGGGACAAACCGTTTATTCTTCAGCCAGGTTAGAAAGATCTCTTTTGCCTTCTCCTTTTCAATGGCAAAGGGCAGTACATAATCTGGCTCATAGGCTCCGTCTAACCGTCCTTTCAACACCACCGGATTATGGCAGTAGAAGCAAAAGGTGGCCGCTGTGGTCTCATCGGTCACAATCTCTGCGCCGCAGCTGGGACACATATATAAAATCGGAGCGGATGTATTTCCAGATACATTGGCCTGGATGCCTGGGGAATCTGGCTGTCCATTGGATGTTCTTGCCTGTTGGTTGGGGTCTGTCTGTTCCTCACCCTCATTGGGCACGATTTGCTCCAGTTCCTCTTTGCTAAACTGGGAAAGGCAATATTCACATGCAAACTTCTGAGAATCCGGGTCAAATATAAGACCGCCTCCACAGTTTGGGCATTTCCATGTCACTGCTGCCATAAAGTTCCTTCCTCCTCTTCTTCTATATCCTGTTTCAGCTGAACAAACTCTTTTTTCTCAAATTCCTGAATGGAGATGGCTTTCTTTCCCGGATTGGCAAATACGAAGATCTTGTCCACAGTTTCCAGGTAATTCTGGATCTTATCGTTGGTGGCACTGATGATTGCCTGGAATCCCAACCCTCTTATCAGCTGGATACAGCTGGCCACCTTCTCCGCATCCATCTTGGAAAATGCTTCGTCCAATACCACCAGCCGGATAGACGGGTTCCTCGTAGGGCCTGGCTTTAAGTCAATCTTGTAGGCCTGGGCAAAGCTGGCCAGAAGCGCCACATACAGCGGGTTTTGTCCTTCCCCTCCAGAATTTTTCTTGATCATCCGGCTTAACCGAATTTTTATGGTTTCATCCTGATTCTGGATCACCTGCTGCATATCGAAAGACAGATAGGTTCGGTAGTCCGAGTATTTGTCCATATTTCGTTTGGCTTCTTCCAGTTCTTCCGCCGTTGCATTTTCCGGTGGAATGAACAGGTTGATCAAGTCGTTTATCATAGCCCCGTACTGGTTTTCATGCTCCGTCGAAAACATATTCAGCTGGTTGTCAAAGCCAATCTTTAGATCTGACGGGTTCACCTCCAGGGCTTCATCCATAAACATGTCATAGTACCGCCCGTCTGCGCCTTTGTTCTTTCCGATATAAAACTGATATTTGTCCTTTCCAAAATCCAGATGGGAGATCATACGGTTTAGCTCATCCTTGCGCTGCAGGGCCTCTTTTATGGCGCTTCGGATCTTATACATAAAGTCGTCTTTAAAATGTTCTATCGCTGTCTTAGCCTGGCTGGCCGCGCGAAGGCGGTATTCCTCCAGTTTGTCAAAATTCAGTTTGTCAAATAGCTCCTGATAGTCCTGGTTATCCTCTGCGGTGGGGGAAAGATTTCGGCTGGGGCAGTTTCTTAAGTAGCTGCTTCGTAAGTCTACCAGCCGGTTCTTCTCTTTTTTCTGCTGCTCCTCTATGTCGGCCAGTTCTCTCTGATACTGGCTGCCAGCGGCTCCGTATGTTTTCCCTTTTATGGAATCCATCAGCTGGGCATCCCAATCTTCTTTCGAGGGCAGATTTTTTTCTTTCTCCATCAGGTTTTCATGGACTTCCAGAAAGCGGCTTTTTTCTGCCTCAATATCCCTCTCCAGGCCTGCGGCCGTCTTCTGCTGCCTCCGTAAAGCTTCCTTGCTTTGCTCCAGATCCTTTAGAAGTTCCTGCCGTTCACCCTCCCATTTTTCAATATCCCGTTGTTTCATCTGCTCCAGCTTCTCCCGCAGAATACCTTGTTCCCTGATTTTTTCCTCCAGCCCTTCCATATCCTGCTTCCACTCTTCATACACAGCCATGGGCTGGCCCAGATACTCCAGGGTTAATATGTGTTCTGCCTCTTTTATCCGTTGGGACTGAGGCTCCATCTTTCTGCCAATACTGTCCAATTCCTTCTCCAACAGCTGGATTCTCTGACGAAGGCTGTCCTTACCTATATAAGCGGATTTGGTATAGTATAACGGATTGATGTGCTGGAGGCGGTAGCTGCGATAGGTAATGCAGTCCCTGGTGATGCCAGTGTGACAGCTTCGCAGTTCTTCTACGGTGTCACATTTTATTACCCTTCCAAGAAGAAAATGAACGTATGCCTGGGCATATTCCCTGGAGGCTGCCACCTCCTGGGATAAGGCATTTTCCAGTACCGGATGGTCTTTTGCCATCACCCGTTCTGTATCCACCACGGCGATATGGAAGTAGGTATCTTTGTCCAACTCTCCGTAGATCTCCAAAGCGGCTTTGGCGTATCTGGGTTCTACCAGAAGGGCCAGCTTATTGTTGCCCAGACAGCCTTCTACTGCGTTCCGCCATGTCTCATCGTTTATGTCCAGAAGGTCTGCCAGAACTTCTACGTTTACACTTTTTCCGATTTTCTGGTATAAGCGGTTCTGCAGGGTCACTCTGGCCTGTTCCAGTTCTTGGGGATAGGCTTTACTGCCAAGCTTCAGCTGGCTTAATTCTCCTTCAGCCTGAGCTTTTCGTTTGCGCAGCTGTCTTAGTTCTGCCTGGGCTTCCTGCTGCTGCCTGGCAGCGTCTCTTCGAAGCTCTGCTAAGTCTGTCTGAAGCCGCATCAGGGCTTCTGTTGTGATGATCTGATCCTCAAAGGCCTGAATATCCCATAATGTACGGTTGGAAACCCATTCTTCTTCCTCCCAGGCTTTCAAGGCCTGAACCGTCTGCTGCCACCGTGCCTTGCTGCCTGCAAGGCGCTGTATCAGCGCGTTTAATGAGGCCAATTGCTGTTTTAATTGCTCATATCCGGTCATGGAAATACGCCGCAGAAGGTCTTCATTTTCTTCATTCATCTTTTGAATCTTCTGGTTCTGACGTTCCATGTCCTGAACCGTTTTCTCGCTGGCCTGTTCCAATGCATGAATCTTTTCCTGGCTTTCGCTTACCAGAAGCCGGTTCTGCAGAATATCCAGTTTCTGTATATAGTAGCCTATGGCCTGTGTCTTTTGTTCCAGTTCTTTTACGGTCTCATACTGGCTGCAGATCTCTTTCAGCTGCTCAATCTCCCGGCAGATGTCCTCAATCTTCCTGCGCATGCGCCCATATTCCATAACACTGACCTGCATGTCTTCCATATGAATATTCTGTTCCATACAGATATATTCTTTTACAAACTCCTCCAGTTTGATATTCATCCGAAAGGGAATAGCCCGTTTAAACAGAAGCGGGAACTTCTCCGCATCCAAGCCCCCCAAGTAGATGTCATACAGCTGCCTGCGAAACCGTTCGTTGTGAGATCCGAAATAGCAGTCCTCTTTGGCAAACGTCTGGAGCAGCCACATCTTAAGTTCTTCTGTGGACATGGCCCGTTTTTTCTTGTGTCCTTCTGTCATGAAACAATCTGCGCAATAGCAATTTTCCGGAATGGGGCCTTTATGCCAGAAAAACAGGCGGGACACATTGTTGGTGGCTGTCTCCACATCAAATACTACGCCTACGCACTGGCACTCTCCGGTGTCTGTCCGCTGAAACTCCAGCACGATTGTGCTGGAAAAGTTCTGATTCCGGAGATAGGAGAAATGATTGTCCTCTCCGATATTAACCATTCCCCGCAGGTATTCCACAAGGCTTCTGTCGGAATCGTCTGCAGCTGCCTTATTGAAAAATCCTCTTCCATCGGTATTGGCATACAGGACAATCTGCATGGCATCGATAACCGTGGATTTCCCGCTTCCGGAATGGCCTGTGAAAAAATTGATTCCCCGATGGAAGGACATGGTTTTATGCTGTATGTAATGCCAGTTATTCAGGCAGATTCTGGACAATGCACTAAATCTCTGATTCGTCATCTTCCGTATCTCCTTCGCTAAAGGTCTTCAAAAGTTCTCTCGCATCGTCTCCCATAAGCACCACGTGGATGGTGGGATAGATAACAATACGGCTGTGGCCGTCCAGTTCTTCCAATATATCCAGAGGCTCCAACAGTTGGTAACGCTTCAGAAGGGCAAGGCTGCGTCGGATCTCGGTCACCGACGGCTGTTTCTTCAAAAGCCGGTAGACTCCCAACTTCTCATGAATCGCACTCAAGGTTGTTATGGCATTTACGGATGTGGATACGGTAGACATCTGCTCGTCGTAAAGCAGCTTCAGCACCAGTATATACAGAGTGGCCAGCTTCGGCAGTTTCTCACCTACTACCTGCTCTCCACGAATGTAGATCACGCCCATCTGGCTGCTTTCTATGACCTCAATATCCATGATCGCAAAATAAGCCTTGATGAATTCCAGGTACTTATCGCATTTATAAAAATCACGGTTGATCTGATAGCGTTTACTCTTTCTGTCGTATTTCCTCTCCAGAAGGAATGTCTGCCGGTATAAAAGCTGTATGGACTCCTTTACCGTCTGTTTCTCTTCCTCTGGAAGCTGCTCAAAAAAATCGATCATGGGGTTTCTCCATTTTCTTTATGATTTCTCAAATGTAAGGCTTGGGTAACGGTATGTTCCGTTGTCAATGATTTCTGTCTCCTGCTCTTTTACCTGATATGGGCTTCCCTTCCTGGTAGAATAGTCGTATGCCAGCACCAGCTTCTCAAACTCTTCTTCCGAAGCCACAGTTTTTTCATCTACCTGGAGGGTTCCCTGTTCCATTTTTTCCAGGACAAAGGCTTCAATCTGCTTATGGCTGTAGCGGTTCTTTATCTTGTTCATCTTCAGGATCTCTTCCCTGGACAATTCCTGATGTTCTTCCTCTGCTTCCAAACTATCTGTAAAGTCTTGCTTCGATTGCCGCCTTTTGTAAAGAGACTTTTCGGAAATCACAGTCAGCTGAGACAGGTTCATCCTTTTCCCAATCCGCTCTGTATCCGCGTCCCTTGCATCTCCTTCTGCCTCAGAAAGATGATTCAAAAGGCCAATGACCAGACCCTTCATGTTGTCTTCCTGGTTTAACAGGTAATTCAGCCGTGTTACCGTGGCCTGGATATACTTGGTATGCTCCTTGTCCATGTTCATGATGCGGTGCTCAATATCGTCGAAGCCTCTGTCAATCAGTTCCAGCTGTTGTAACAGATCTTCCACCTGTATGTCCGTGCCACGAAACTGCCTGTTTTTTTCACACACCTGTTCCAACCAGGGCAGATTCTGCCGCATCTCTGACAGCCAACGCTTGATATCGGTCTTGTACAGATAAAAGTTGTCGGAGGTTTTCAAAATGTGATATTTCTTCCGAACAATCTGCTCCACATAGCCATCCAGGTGCTCTCGCAGCAGATCACCGTAAAACTTCTGTTCCAATAAGCTGGAGAAAAATTGGTCCATGCTGTGAAGCATGTCCTGCAAGATTTTGTTGAGGCGCCGGGTATTGATAAGGGCTGTCTTCAAAAGGGACGCACTGGAACGCGGGTCATTTTTGAAGGCAAATAAAATCCCGTACACATTTTGAATATAGACCTGGGTTTCATCCTCGTCTTCCCCAGCCAGGTGGGCAAATGCATCCACAAATACTGCCGCATAATCCGGAATCACAATATTGGCAGTCATGGAATGGTAATCCTCCACCTTACGCAGCCATTGGGTACGCAAAAGCCAGTTTAAAATTCTTGTAGCCAGAGGCTCTAGGAGGTCGAAATCATCCTCCAACTCTTCCTGCTCCAAAGTCACCTTCTTTTTTGCAAAATGGCTGCTCAAGGTTTGAATGCAGATCTCTTTGCTGAGATAATAATTGCTGTATTGGTACTCTTCATTGATCTGTAAGAGCGCGTCTATATAGATTTGCCGGTTGCCGGAGCGAAATAAACTCCAGAAAGAATCCGGTATCTCCAAAAGCTGGTTGGTCATGGCGCAGGCCTTTCTTTACTCATGGCTGCATGCTCACTTTTTAATTCTTCATACAGATGGTAAAACGTCCACTGGCTGTTCTGATCTGTGATCACGGCTTTCAGCGGGATTTTGGGCACTCCAGCTTTTCTAAAGTTTATCAAAAGTTCATCGATCCTGCGGCTGGTAAAATTCTTCATGACAAGCATTTCTTCGTTCATCAGGAGTTCTATGGATGCTGGAGGCTCTTCTGCACTCTGGAGCTTTGGGGGTTCCTGGGCTTCCGGCGCTTCTTCTGTCTCTGTCATATCTTGTTTAACATCCGCAGCCGTCTCTGTAAACCCTGGCATACCTGCCAGGTATCCTACTTTCTGATTCACCTGCTTTGGGCTGATATTTTTAATCCGTACTCCCATTCGAACCAGAACGCCCTTTAATTTTGCCACATAAGGAGCCGGTGCAGGATTATAGTATAATACCATTTCTTTCATATAAGTTTCCATTCCTCACAATCTTACAATCTCATTTTTGTTTCCATCAGAATATTTATATCATATCACATAATCCCCTGTCTTTAACATATTTTTTTCAAAAACTTTTTTCAAGCCTTTTTCAAAAAGCTGCTGTTTCGGCAAGATTATGGTTATCATCTACTAAAAAATGTAAACGGCAGCCAATCCTATCTTTCCAAAACAGCAGCTTTAACAGCAGCATATCCTGTCTTAAGTTTCTTACTCTCTTTCCAGATGAAGGCGAATATTGTCCAGTACCTTTCTGCTTAACAGTTCAAAGGCTTGTTTGGTTCTGCCTACAGAAGTCCTCATGCAGATCACATTTTCCTGTTTGATCAACTCCCCGGAAGGGTCCCCAATGGCCGCCTCTGTGTCGCAGCAGTATAAATTATCCGGCGACTGGAGCCATCCCTTCAGCGCCTTTGTATCCGATGCCGTTCCTATGGACGTATTCATCAGGATCTTTTTGGTTCCCAGACAGGCAAACTCCTCTTCTTTCAGAAGAATCACGTTTTTATTCAGGCAGGTGATCACAACCTGATTCTCTTTTAGCAAATCCCACAGTGGCAGGTATTTCATCCCGGCCTGCTCCTTTTCTGGTTTACGGGTACGGCTGTAATAGGATACTTTGGCTCCCATCATCAAGAGGGCATCTGCTATCATCCCGCCGGACACGCCTAATCCTACAATCCCTACCTTTAAGTCGGTTAATTCCAATGGCTCTTTCTCCCACATGGGATAATCAAACCCATGGAGAATTCTCACCAGCTGGTACAGTACATATTCCACTACGCCTCTGTCTCCGTAGTCCCGGATTCCCAGTACCTGAATTCCGTGTTCCCTGGCATATGCAATGTCTACATTGGCGCTTTCCTCTGAATACAGACTGCAGCACATGCCAATATAGCGGAGATTGGGGCACTGTTCCATCACAGGGCGACGGATCTGGGAGGTGTAGCTGACCAGGACTCCGTCTGCATCTCCTATCCGCCTTATGATTTCCTGATCATCCGCTGGAATGTCTTCATATAAGATAACCTGGTCTGCATATTGTTTTAACTCTTCTTCCGCTGAAGGAATCAGGCTTACCGGTTCAATGGCAACTATTTTCTGAAATCTTTTGTTATTCTGAGACATATTGAGGGGCTCCTTTTCTATCTTTATTCATGATTATGATCCTTCGGGTGGATTTCTCTTCATTTTTCACGGAATATCAATGTTATATATGGCTAATTATAGCATAACTAAAATACGACAGGCGACACAAGATTCTGAAGCAGTGCGACTACACTCCATCCTGCAATATCAGAAACTTGGGAATATACATTCACAACGGCCTTTAATCCGTCTCCCTCCGCCATAATCTTGTGGTCATCTCCTGCCATTCCCGGCACGCTGAAAATATGAAAGTCCAGATGCTGGGTTCCGGAAGTCGCCAGCGAGGCTGCCACAGAGACATTCACATGAGTGGGAAGAATGGCGATGGCATCTTTGGTACTGCCGGCAAATACTTCTGACTCTTCTGTATCTGTCACCAGGTTTTCCCGAAACAGCGGAGAATGCTCCAATGACTTAGGCCCCTTTTTGGTAACCATATTGGCCTTGACCATTCTTCCTTTTACTGCTTCCATCAGAGAAATCGTCCGCAGCACATCAAAGCCGCCTATGGCCCCGGAGGCAATATGTACTCTGGTTCCATGCTTTCTGGCTACATCCTGTACGTTCTGATAAAATGCTTCATCTGCAAATGCACCGATGGAAAGCACCACCAGATTGGATCCATGGCTCAAAACTGTTTCCGCCATATCCTTTACCATCTGGACGGAAGCCATCTCCGCCACATAGTCTGGTTTCCTGTCCAAAAGTTCCTCTAAGCTTTTGCATGACAGGCATCCTGCTTTTTCTGCCATAGCAGCTGCGTGATCCTTATTCCGTCCCAGCACGCCCACCAACTCATATTCAGGCAAAAGCCCCTGACAGCAGGCATCCGTCACAATGTTCCCCAGATGCCCGCAACCTACAATTGCTAATCGCTTTTTCTCCATATCACTTTCCTCTTTTCTACTGCAAATAATTATGATGGATATTCCATACAATTTGTAAAGGGTTCTCTCCCTTGCTGCTTAGGCTTTCAGAATGGTTTTGAATGATGCTTTAAACAATACTTTTATAATTCCTTCAAAAGCTTTATAAGGTATTTTCTGCATTGTTTCTATATTCTTTTTGCATATGCCACGGCATTTTTTCCGATACCACGGTCTCCCCATGGCTTGCAGCTGCCTGATGGATTAACGTAAAGATATATGCGTCCTCCAGAGAATCCGCCAAACAGTACCCTTCGGTTCCATTTTCCAGATATTCCCTCATGTCAAACATCATGGTGGCAATGGCATATTCATCCTGAACCGCATCCAGTGTCAAACTTGGGTTCCACTGGCTGCAGATCATCTTTAGCTCGTTGGTCTCCAATACCTGATACTTAGGATCCAAATATGGGATCAGTTTTTCCTCCACAGGCAGATGGTCCTCTCCCACATATCGAAGAATGGTATCATTCCATTCTCCGTCTCTTCCCCGGACATTTACATGCCTGGAGCGGATCTTGGAGCGGTACTGAATGTTGGCAAAATCATAAAATGCCACCTTCCCGGACGCAAACTCTATGGTGACATGATCCCGATCCTGCTCTTTGACGCTGCCGTCTGTAATCGGGCCATAACGGGAATCGGTCTGGGTAACAGGAAAGGTATAGCGGCTTCCCCTAAGAACCATGGACTCAAATCCAGTCATGTGCAGCATGCTCCGGATCAGGCTGGCACCGTGGTAATCGTGAGCCACAGACAAGGCTACTGCATAGGGGTCTCCCAACTTTCCCTGTTGGACTGCCTGAAGTCCCATTGCCATAACCGGATAGCGGTGATACTGTTCCGCCACCTGGATGCGGGCTCCTTTCTTTTGGTTTAATTCCCATAATTCTTTTAATTCCTGTACGGTTTCTCCCGCCGGTGTCTCCAGAAGGACAGGAAACCCCATTTCAATCCATTCTTTTGCCACAGGGCAGACATCCCCTCTGCCTACTGCGACTACTACGAAGTCCGGCTTTGATTTCCGGCAGAGTTCTTTTGATGTGGTGGTGGGAATCCTCTGTTCCCTGGCCAGACGTTCTGCCTTTTCCTCTGTACGGCACAGCAGATAATTTAAGTGAAACAAATCCGGATACCGCTTGGCAATCCTGGCGAAAAATAGGGATCGGAAACCGGAACCTACAATTATAAAGGATAGTGGGTGCATCTTTTTTCCTCCGTTTTCTTTTGGTGTGAGATGGTGCTGTCTGTATCTGGCGCGGTATATCCTACTGTAACTTAACACATTTTTTGTTTTCTGTGGCTCACTGCTTTATAACCATTTCCAAAAACCTGCTACAGCCTTTTGTCACATCTGCATATGTGGATTCGAAATCGCCTGTATACCATGGGTCATCAATATCTCTGGGATGATCAGTGAAATCTAAAAGACGGCAGATCTTGTGATCCGGATCTCCTCCTGTTATACGCAACATGTTTCGGATATTCCACTGATCCATGCCAATCAGGTAGTCGTACTCTTTATAGTCTGCCTTTGTCATCTGTCTGGCATGTTTTCCAGATGTGTCAATGTTATGACGCCGCAGGATATTCCTTGTACCGTGATGAACCGGATTGCCGATCTCTTCTGTGCTGGTAGCGGCAGAAGCAATGGAAAACTCTGGCATTGGGTATGGGTGGTTTTGTGACTGTTGCAATTTTTGTACCATGTCTTTTAGAACGAATTCAGCCATGGGGCTGCGGCAGATGTTGCCGTGGCAGACAAAAAGTATCGAAATCATGTTTGTTTTTCCTCCTAAAATGCTCTGATTTGCCGTGTTTTGGCGCGATTTGCGGAGTTTGCTTTTTGCGTGGAGATTGTTAAAAGTATAATGGAAATAGCAAATCGAGGCAAAACGGGGCATATTGATCTCGTCAATCGTAGTAAAAACGTAGTAGGAATTGGGGGTGTTTACTACTCTGATATTTTAGCATTAATTTTGCTTGTTCTTTTAAATTGATTTATCTTTCTTTGTTCCAACATTATTACCCATAAAAATAAGTTTCTAATTTATCATTAAAAAGATTTACAAAATCATCTATATTAATCTCTATATTTCTGTATAGAAAAAATCCCAAAAACTGTTTATGTAATAAAACTTTTATCAACGATTCTGTTGACATATGTAATAGCTTATCATAATTATACTTATCCCTTGAATTTCTATCAAATACAATATCACACAAATCAATCAGTATACTTTGCATCGCTAAATCAATACTGCGCTTTGTTGAAAGGTATTCCTTCTATGGTATTATAAATTATAGGTTTTCTAGTTCGTATATCAAACGGCAGAAGTTCCACTTTTCCATATTCACAATTATATATGCATAAAATATTTGACCAACTAATTGCTTTTGCTGCAAACCCAACTTCTAGTAATACATTAGGATTTGGTGTGGGTCTACAATTACTTTCTGCATTTATTATACTAAGATCAGCAGCTAATATATCACATGTTTCAATCTTTTCAAAAATACTCTCTACCAAATTAGGGGTACCAGTATCATTACGACTATCGCTTTCAATAGAAATCTCCGACACTTCGTCCATTTCATTTTCTAACAATTTTATTGCCTTTTTCAAGCAAGCCTCAATTAAATTTCTATTTTTAGCATTAGGTAAATCGGATTGCCAAGAATAAAATATATTGATTTTCATAATCTTTATAACTCTCCAACATTTATTTTCCATTTCTTTCTATTTTTATATTGTTCGGAACACTTCCTGTGAAACAGGCTCCTCCTCCGTCAAAAGAAGTAATAATACAGAAAAGATTTTTGGGGAAACTACAATGGTTTTTTAGCAATAGCTCCGGCATTTATACACATGAGTTTTTATGTATCTAGCATTTCCCTGCGCTTTTCACTAAAATATTGTTGAAGCTAATTTATTTTTTGATATATCTTCAAATCCTTTTGATTATTTCTTAATCTGATTACGTTATCGTCAATAAACTGATTAATCAAATATAAATCTTGCTTTTTCTGCTTGATTCCAAATAAATCTACAAAATATATGCCGTATAATGATTATCCGGCCTTCGCCACACGGATAAATGTATCTAATTGTGGGTTATACATGAAATATTTCCTCCTCTGACTCATTGTGTCCACATATATTACACAATGTTATCGCGATTCTGCCCATTATAAAGAAACCTTCTAACTTCCATAATCAAATCATTCGGATCATCATCAATCACTACATAGTAAATAATATAATTATCCACATAAATACGATAATAAGGATATCTGCGCTCCCGGACAGAATGATATGGTTCAAAAGATTCAGCCACCGGAAGCCGCTCCATAATAGCAGACTCTACATTATCCAATAAGTCATTTGCTGCTTTTGGGTTCTTCAGTTTCTCCGCAATATAGGTAACTTTTTCATCAAGGTCATCATAAAAAAGTGGCAGATAGCTCAATCTGTACTTTTTACTGAACATTTATCTTCCTCCGTAGTCCTCCGAAAACTTCCTCATGGCTCATCCTTGTATCATTTTCTGCCGCAAACCTATCTGCTTTATCTAATGCAGCTTCAACACCATCCGTCAACTTTGAATATTCTTCAAGACTAAGCACCACCATTGCTCCATATCCGTTTTTTGTTAAATATACCGGTTCACCCGCATTTACAATTTTCTCAATATCAGGAAACTTATTTCTTAAATCTGAAACAGGTCTAATCTGTAACATAAGCGTTCTCTCCTTATCAATATTTTATCTTAATTTTTTCTTAATTTTATCATACCCCACATTATACTCTACTATTCTAAAAAAAGCAACCATTGTTATAATCTTTCTTTATTTAACCTAATAATACATTTTATTATGTTTCACCCTGAATTTTTCTATAGCAAATGACAGTTTTCCTTTCATAAAGAAAACTGCCATCTTGCAAACGAATTTATTTTGCTGTGTCCTATGTCATTTCAAGGCTCTTTCAAAAATGGTGTAGTAATGGTGTAGTAAGCACCTTTTCTTTCCGTAAAATCATTGAATTTGCAGGCTTTTTCGGGATACTTCAAAATATTGCCGTGGCAGACGAAGAGTATTTTTATCATAATAAAAATTCCTCCTGAAATGCATTGATTTGCCGTGTTTTGGCAAGTTGAAGCCACACCTGGCTGCGGCTATATACTTTTGTTCTTTTCCCATCAATCAATTATCCAAACTCCCCTCATCCAGCAGAAAATCATAAACACTCATAACCAGCACCCCATTGTCATTGTAATATGGCACAGGCGCATCTTTCGTGATGATGATCTTCTTGAAGAAATCGCCGGTCAGCATCAGGGAACGCTGCTCCTGTTCCATCTTAGCCCTATCTGGAATTGCATAGGCTGACTGAATATAATAACGTTTAGAACCTCTATTGCAAACGAAATCAATTTCCAACTGTTTGCGGATTCCGTGACCTTTCTCATTGGTTTTATTCAAAGTAATAACTCCCACATCCACGTTGAAGCCTCGTATCTTCAACTCATTGAAGATAATATTCTCCATAGCATGAGTTCCTTCTAGTTGACGGAAATTGAGACGGGCATTACGTAATCCCAAATCAGTAAAGTAATATTTAACCGGTGTATCGATATACTTCTTTCCCTTAATGTCATATCGGACGGCACTGTCAATCAGGAAGGAGTCACAAAGATAATCTATATACCTTTTAATGGTTGCGTTACTGATAGTTTTCTGCTTGACACTCTTGAAAGTAGCCGATAACTTTGTGGGATTTGTAAGTGAGCCGATAGCTGAGGAGAGGATGTTCAGAAGTTCCTCCAATTCTGCCCGATTGCGTACATTATGTCTGCCTACAATATCCGAAATATAGGTTTCCTCAAACAGCAACTTCAGAAAATGAATCTTTTCCGACCGGCTCGAAATGTTTATGACAGGCGGCAATCCACCATAAAGCATATATTCGTTCCAACCGTCCTGTTTCGCCCCGGAATAAACAGACATAAATTCAGCAAAACTTAGGGGATGCATATGAACTTCATCTCCCCGGCCCCGAAATTCGGTAATCACATCTTTAGACAAAAACCGGGCATTGCTTCCTGTCACATACACATCTACATTTTTCATACGAATCAGACTATTTAATACGGATTCAAACTCGCCTAAAAGCTGCACCTCGTCCAACAGCACATAATACATTCCATCACCTTTAATCTGCTCTTTAAGATAAGGATACAGAACATCCGGATCACGAAAACGCTTATTCTCAAAGGAGTCAAACGCAATTTCTATAATATGCTGTTCATCCATTCCTTTTTCCAGCAAATGATCCTTGAACAAATTGAACAATAAGTAGGACTTTCCGCAGCGTCTAATACCCGTCACCACCTTGATAAATCCATTGTGTTTTTTACTGACGAGCTTATTTAAATAGATATCCCTCTTGATTTCCATATCATCATCCTACTTTCTTCTGAAAGTTTTTGCGAGTTATCGCAAATTTCTTCAACAATTATATCCCATTCAAACTGATTTTACAACTTCTAATGAAAATTTTTGCGAGTTATCGCAATTACATGCAGTAGAATTTGTTAAAAAAGCGTTCCAATGCAGAACTGCATACTTCAAACCTTAAGCCAATATCAACATCTATCAGCAGTAAATCGCTGTTGCTATGATTCGGGCGGTATCGGAGCGCAGGGATGATTAGAAAGACCAGCCGGGTAGTCGGCTGGCCTTTCCACATTCAATCAAATATAAAAAGTCTGACTCTCCAGAAATATTGGTAAATCATTGGTAAAATTGAGTAAGAAATACAAAGAACCTTTGATTTATAAGCATTTTATCATGACCAACTAATCCTGCCGTGGCAGACGAAAAGTATCTTAATCATAATAAAAATTCCTCCTGAAATGCGATGATTTGCTTTTGTTTGGCACGTTTTGCGAGGTTTGCTTTTTCAGTTAAAATCGCTAAAGAAATTACAGAATAAGCAAAATGGGGCAAGTTGAAGCCCTCAATCGTAGTAAGAATTGGGCAACCTTACTACGATTATTTTTCCAGCTTAATTACATCATTTTAATTTGTAAATTTCTGATTGCCCATCAAATTTTATTTTTTTTGATTGACATATATCTTCGATAATATCCACATACCATTTTGGAGCTACTGGATGCACCATGACACCTTCTAAAAATTCAGATATATCTCCTGCATCCTCTATTCTAACATGGTTATCACCAATCCTATCCCAATCTGCTCTTTGGGCACAAATTCTCTCAGTTAAATAATCAATGATTTCCTCATCGATCTTACCTTTTACTTGCTCCTCGATTTTAAATTTCACGCCAAAACTGGATAACCCCTCTGCACTATATAAGCTATTATCTGCAATTAACAAGCGATATTCTCCTTCATGTCTGAACGCAGGTCTTTTGTGGAAATAAGTTTCATGTGCTAACAGACTATCCTTCATCTGGCTAATTTGCTGTTCCAAAATATTTTTTTTATTTAAATCATAATTAACTTTTCCGAGGTAAACTCTAAACTGCTCTTCCTCTGGAAAAACTTTTTTAGTATGAGACAACAATTTATCGTCTTTTGTCCTTATTCTGATTGCTCTATTTCCATATGAATAGCATCTCCACATAGCATCTGTTTCTGGATGTTTTGACCAGCATTGAGCATATGTAAACCATTTACTATGCCACATTCTGAAATAATTGTCTGGAATTGCAAAGTAATTCCTTGGACACAAATTATAATACATTTCACTCACTATTTTCCGAACATCTTCAGGGGTTTCCATTTGTGAAAACAAATACCCTTCATATTTGTCATCCCAAGAAGATGGACGTACAAATCTATCTTTATTGTTTATGGTGAGATTTATAAAATCTTCAAAACCAATATATCTAAAAAGTTTCTTGCTCACTAAATACCTCCTGATACTTCTCCATTATTTTTGATCTGTATAAAATTTCAAATACCATAATATCACAAATCTCTTCATATTTCCACGCACAAAAATAACGCCCCGCCGAAGCAGAGCATCTTACCATCCCCTATCAAATTGCCCGAAACATTTTCTGCAACGCCGACTTTTCACCTTTTTCCTTTTCCAACTCCTTCCTCGTTATCTCCAAAGCCTTCATCTGCGCACAGTTGGAAAATATTATGCAGGTGATTGTACCAGACCAGACAGGATATGTCGCATGAAAATCCAGATTGCTGAAGGAAGCTGTTTCAGAAGGCGGCGAGTGCGGCCATGGTAAGATTAACTCGGCATCTTTCTTTCGCGGTCTGGTGCCCAGGGAGGGAAGCCGGTATTGGCAATAAGTTAAGAGCGAATACGGTGCGCTGCCGAACAGTATCAAGTCTGGCAGCACACTTATAAAATCAAGTCTTTATTGTTGGTGTTCGGAAATAATTTATAAAACAATCCATTTCCCGCTACGACCCTTTCCTTTCCGTACAATAATCTCCCGTTTTTTCATATTTTCCATAAGATATCGAACCGTATCATAGCTGATGCCAACCAATGCCGCAATTCTCCTCTGCGAAATGGACGGCTTTGACTCAATCACTTTTATAATCCTGGAATCTATCTCACCTAACTGCGGGGTAGTTTCGCTTAATCCCCGAAATAAAACCATAATAAAAATTCCTCCTCTGTATTGGCCTTAGTCGGATAAATACCACGCTTCCATCTAGAATGATTTTCATGGTTTTCCAGATAATAGTGGAGTTTTTCATATAGAATAGAGACACGTTCCATGTCCTTTTCTTCTGCAATTCTAACTTTTATTTCCATTCCTTTTTCCTCACTCTCAAATTAAGTTTCTTACAACGGATTTCTTAAAAGTTTGTTCAAGTCAAGGCCGATTTTTACATCACAAAATTCCAGATAGAATGCTCTTTTTCAAATATACATATTTGGATTAACGTGCAGATTCCACATCAGTTGTTGTAATCAATGCATTCCGTTGTAAATATTGGATTGCCTTCAAAGCATACTTGTGTGTCTCTTCACTTGAACCGGCAACAGCATCTTTTACCACACGGATATGATAATCATTTTGGTGTGCGTCAACAGATGTATAATGGATACATACATCTGTAAGGCCTCCAATCACATAAAGAGTATCCACATGAAGCACTTTCAGTAAAATTTCTAAATCTGTTCCAAAAAAAGCACTGTATCTGCGTTTGGAAATCAGATATTCACCTTCAATAGAATAAGTAAGTTTCGCATAATCCAAATAGCGTGAGTTTTCTATACAGTGAATACCCTCTGAACCGTCCAATTCACGTCCAAAGTCTACCATATCAGGTCTGTGAACCTCTTTGATTTGGATAACAGGCAGCTTTTTCTCCCGGAACACGTCTAACACTCCTTTTCTATTACGAATACATTCCCATTGGGGAGCGTCCATGTTAGATTCATTCATTTCTACAAAATCCTCCTGCTGAATGTCAATGACAAGCAGTGCGCTTTCTTCTTCAATTTTCATACATTTTTCTCTTTCTATATTCATTCCTATATATTACCAATCCAAGCAACGCTACAAAAAGTTCTGTTATCGGATATGTAAACCATACACCAGTCATTTCCCATAAAAAAGAGAGGAGAAATGCTGCGGGAATTAATAAAACAAGTCCTCTCAATACCGATAAAATATGCGCCGGAAAAGCCCTCTCTATTGATGTAAAAAAAGTTGCAAGGATAATATTATATCCCACAAACGGCGCTGATATAAAATACAGCTTTAGGCCTGTTACAGCAATCTTTTGAAGTTCTGCATTACATTCGCTATTAAAAACTGCTGCGATCGGTTGTGCAAAACCCAAAATCAACACATACAAAATACCTGACAACGCGAATGTAGTGAATATAGCATAGCGCAGTACGGCTTGAATTTGTTCTCTATTCCTCTGCCCATAAAAACGGCTGATAAGCGGCTGCGCTCCTTGTGCGATTCCTGTATAAATTGCAACAACAACGAGAGAAATGTTTGCGATAATACCATAGGCAGCAATGCCAATATTTCCTTCTAATTTTAAAATAATGGCATTAAATGTAATCATCACAATTCCAGATGAAATTTGTGCAATCAGGGAAGGGAAACCCAGTGATAGATCCCACTGAACAATTTTCATACAAATTCTTGTTCTTACAAAATGAAATGAATTTTTATTTTTCGCCCAATGGGGAATCATCATTAAAATACTGATAACTGGTGATATTCCTGTCGCAAAAATAGCACCGAAAATTCCCATATTTAATGGAAAAATAAATATATAGTCCAGTACTATATTGGAAAAACTCCCAATAAGCATTGCACACATAGCAAGCTGTGGATTTGCGTCATTTCTCACAAAACAAAGCAATATATCATTCAAAATAAAGGCTGGAGAAAAAAGTAACAGCCACCGTAAATAAGTAATCGTCATTTCCAATATTGCATGGTCTGCACCTAAAACAAAAGCCAAATGTCTTGAACAGAAAAACCCAGGCAGTATAAATGCGATGGAAAACAATACGGCAAGATACATGGTATTTGTGAAAACTCTGTCTACCAGTTCTTGATTTCCCTGGCTTTTACAGACAGAAACTTTTGTTGCTCCGCCCATGCCAAGCATTAGCCCTGTACCATGAATAAAATTATATACTGGAATCGCAAGATTTAATGCTGCCAGTCCCCTTGTACCTAATCCCTTAGAAACAAAGAATGTGTCTGCTAAAATGTAACAGGACACGCCTAATGTTCCGAAAACGCTTAAAATTGTATACCGGGAAAATTCCCGAATACAAGTCGGTTGCTCCATGTGCTTCCCCTCCTAAATAAAAAAATAACGCCAGCACTTTCTATCTTCAATGGCCTAACGATAGAAAGACTGACGCTTATCCCCTTTACCCGGCGGCAAAAGGTGCATAAATATTTTTTAGTTTAGCATAAAAAAACCATCAATTCAACAATTTTGTTTGTAAAAAACTTTCTCCTGAAATGTATTTTTAAACGCTACTCTTTTAGCGCATGATTGCGTTTAGTCTTT
>CANDZL010000006.1:0-87510 GCA_947425205.1 uncultured Hungatella sp.
GATCCGGCACTTTGGCTTTTCTTTTATGTAACAGAATCCCTGCTACGAAAAGAATTGCCCCCATTGCTGTCATGATAAACCCAGGAATATCCTGTGAAGCAAACAAAAGCGCAAGGCCTGCAATGGCAAGAAAAATTCCTCCGGCTGCAAGAACTGGGACTCCCTTCTTCTTGTGTGCAGAGGAAACGCCGGAAGCCTTCAAGGCGGCTAAAGCGGCCTGTTTGGAAGGCAAAGCGGCCTGTTTCGTACTCCGAAGATTCCATCTGGCCGTGATGGCAGAAATATCCTCTGTGTCATGAGAGAAGGTTTGCTCCAGACGGTTCAGCGCTGCCATCTCGTCCTGACTTAACTGTTCTTCTCCATAGTTTTGGCGGAATGTCCGAAGCTGTGCCACAGCGTTTGCCATCTCATCCATTGTCTGCTGCTCTGGTATTCCTTGCGCAAATGTAATCTTAAGCTGCGCCAGTTCCCCCTCCTCCCCAGGCGACAGCCTGCACAAGGAAAGGCGTTCTGCCGCCAGATCCATGGTTCTGCAGGCAGAGAGCTGCTCTTCTACCTTTTCCATAGGCGGAATCTCTCCAGGAAATGCATCCTTTGCCATCTGGCACTGCCGGGCTCTGGTTGTAACCACATCTTTCAGGCGTTTTCTCTGTTCCATTGCCGCCAGAGTGCTCTGATACTGTGTGACACTTGTCTGCAGTTTGCCTGCCTCCCTGACCTGATCCCGTAACTCCTCATAATTCTGTGACTGGGCCTGCAGATACCTTTCATAGGTCTCCACGCTCTCCAGGATCCCTGCACCGTCCTGAACTATTCGCTCCAGGCGGGTGATGTGATCCATGCGCTTTGCAAGACTTCCCGTCATTCTTGAAGGAGTCATTTTATTGAGAAGCGCGGTCAGCCTGGCATTGGCTGCCTCGTAGCTGTTTAAGTCTAGGGAACTGTCTCCATGAGTTCCAATCCGTGCATTGATGTCCGTTGTAGCAGAGGTTTCGCAACTGTTCTGTCCAATGAAAATTGTTCTCATAAAAGAGTCTCTGCTGATCTGGAACAATTCCTTTCCCAGATCTTTTGTATAATCATTGGATATGGTATTGGTATCCCCGTCCCTTAGTTCAAACTCATCTTTGGATTCTTTATCATAAAAAATCCGGGAGACCTTATAACGTTTTTCCCCCACCTGAAACATCAGCCAGCCACCAAAGGCACCACCCTGCCAGGGCTTGTAGCGTTTTCTTTCATTTTCCTCAATGCTTTTTTTCCGCTCACCCTCCAGGCCGTAGAACATGGCTCGTATGAATGCAGCAAACGTGCTTTTTCCCCACCCATTTTCTTCACAGATCATGTGAATCCCATCTGTAAAATCCAGGGAGCAGTCCTTCAGCTTTCCAAAATTCTCAATATGACAGGACAACAGTTTCACCGCTACTGCACCTCCTCCCCTGCAATGGCCTGAAAACCATAGCGAATGATTCTCTTTTTATCTTCTTCTGAGATGGAAGTATCCCCCATAACCAGTCTGGCGAACTCACCCTTTAAGGATTTGTCCAGAAGATAGTTTTCTGTCTCAATCTTTAGATAGGTCTCGTCATAAATCTTTACAAAATAATATTGATCTGAATAACGGGCCAAGAGATAGTCCACATCCTTTTCAACCTCCACATCCAGGGCACCTGTCAGAATGATTTTCACCAAATCTTCCGTTCTGCATCCGGTCTCCTGTAAAGAAGAGGAAATCCGGGCAGCCATCTGCGCAGTCGTATCGCAGCCGGTGATATCAACTGTGACAGCAGACAGAGTCCTTCTGGCAAATGGGACAAATGTATGGGTATACATTCTGGAAAGCGGATCGATATCCATGACCACGAAGCCATGGCTCCCGCACTCGTCGAAACCTCTCCCCTCCAGGCACCCTGGATAACAATAGATACCGCGGGCATCCAATGCCCCCTTCTTGTATCCATGAATATGCCCCAGAGCCAGATAATCGATCCCCTTATTTTTTAATGCCTTCAGGTGAATACTCGCTGTCTTGTCTTTTGCATTGCTTTCACTCTCCTGTCCATGAAGCATGACAATGTTGAAATCCTGGGCATTGAGTACCAGGGACACGTAAGCTGATCCGGCATTTTCATAAGACAATTCCACGCCGGAGATCACAACATCCCCCTGCCTGTAAGAGAGCCATTGGGATCCAAAAAGCTTTAAATTCTCCGGAATCTGTTCCAGGCCAGAGAGAAAATTGTCAGCATCGTGATTCCCCCTTAAGTAGTAGAAGGTAATCAGCGGATGATCCTTTATGCTAAAGAGCACCGTATTTCTGACAGAAGCAGAGATATTCCTGGTGTCGAACAGGTCACCGGCTATCAGGATAGCATCTACCCCCTGTTCAGAGGCATATTCCACCATCCGTTCAAAGGTATGAAGGATCTCTCCTTTCCTCTCTTTTGCTTTTATTCTATCAAAATTGGAATTCATCTTGGAATCCAAATGAAGGTCAGCACAATGAATGATTTTCACGATATTGTTCCTTTCCCGTAAGACTTGACAGATCTTGCTGCAAAAAACAGTTTAAGGCGGCATATCTATTCCGCCGCCTTAGCCTTCTTAAATACATATTCCCATAAAAGACAATACTCCTGATAAAAAGGATACTCTCTGAAATCCTTAAAATGATCCTTTAAGCTTCCGTAGTACCATCCATGCATCCCTTTCTCTTTTTCATGAAACTTCTGCCAGATTTCATCTCCCATTACCAGATAATCTGTGGCTGTGCTCCGCAGGTTGCTCAGCTTGTCCGCAAATGCGATTACTTTTTCCTCACGCTTTGCCCCTTTTAAGCGGTCAATCGTTGCCTGCTTTCGTTCTTTCCATGTCTTTGTCTTATCTTCGCTTTCCGCCTGAACCAGCTCTGCGACTCTGTACCCAAATTCCTCCTTTAGCTTCTGATAAGCAACATTGGCATCCTCAATCACATCATGCAGATACGCGGCAGCGATCACTTCCGGATCATCTGTCATTACGGAGACCAACATGGCTACTTCCCTGGGATGTACAATGTAAGGAAGACAGCTTCCTTTCCGTACCGTTCCCTCATGAGCCTTTGCGGCAAATTCTGCTGCTTTTTTAATCATGGAAAACCCTCTCTTTTTGGATTACTCACAACAATTTCACTATTGTTATCATAACATAATTTTTGGTAATTTAGAAGATAAACTTGTAAGAATCTGAATTTTCTGATATGCTATAGGGAGTTTGAAGAAAGGAGGATTCTGTCATGAGCCAGCGCACTACGTATCGTAGAACCGCTATGCCAAGAAGCAGCTATTCCATTCTGGATTCGGATCTCGTTCAGCTGCTTCTCTTCTATATATTGCCATTTATCATCATCAACGCCATCATCTTTTTTCTGGCTACAACCAAGCCCAAATACGAGCTATCCGTAGCAGAGACCAATGATTACCGTACCACAACCGTAACCTTTTCCATCAAGTCCTATCTGCCGTTAAAGGAGGTAACCATCACCTTAAACTCAGAACCCCTGGACTTAACACGAACCGGAAAAAATACCTATACGGCGGTTATCTCCACCAACGGGATTCTGGATGTCTATATGAAGAACTTTAACGGCATGTCCCTCTCGGAATATGAGGTGATTGACATTCTGGATGACGGTGCTCCGGAATTGGTTTCCTATGATGTTAATGAAGGAATTCTAACCCTTACTGTAAAAGATACCCAATCTGGCATCGATTATTCATCTCTTTACGCCACAACCACATCCGGAACCGTAGTTCAGCCACTTTCTGTCGATCAGGCCAACGGTCTGGTCACCTTCCAGCTGGATCCAGGCGGACTTACCGTCTCCATCAAAGACTTATCTGGCAATGAATACCTTCCCAGCTTCTCCGTAGTGAAAGAAGCTGCAGCAGACGGCTCTGCAGTCAGCGGAGGCCAGGTGATGATTCAATAAGAAGGGCAGTCTACCGTGCCCTGGTAGACTGCCCTTCGATCAGTTGCCCCTTAAAGACCTTCTGCTGATTCTGAGCCTTGTCCCGGATAATATCAAACAGGATCCGGATCGTGGCATGAGCCATCTCCTCCACTGGCTGACGAATCGTGGTGATAGCCGGATTATAGTAGCGAGCCATCTCCATACCATCAAATCCGGCAATCGAATAATCCTCCGGCACCGATTTCCCAGCGTCAAACACAGCCTTGCATGCCCCGATGGCAATACTGTCCGAGACGGCAAACAAGGCCGTGATATCCTGTTTTGACTTTATCACTCTCTTCATCTGCCGATACCCATTATTCATTGTATAACACTCAATATCTTCATCACTGAAGAAGCACCAGGACGGATCAAACGTGATCCCATGGTCCTTCAGTGCCTTTTTATACCCTTCCAGGCGCAGTTTGCCGATACTCTCATCCAGGGGTGTTGCCGCCAGAATCCCAATCTTTTTATGGCCCTGCTCACACAGATAGCTTACGATCTTATAGCTTTCCTGAACATCATCCACAGAAACGCTGGAAAAATTCCCTTTCTCCATGTCATTGGTCACGGCAATGGTGGACAGGATAAATGGAATATCCAGCTGCTCCAGCTTTTCATGACTATGGGAAAAACAGCCTCCTAAGAAGATGAGCCCTTTGGGTTTCCTCTCCTTCATCACTTCAATGGCCACATCCACTTCATCCTCTCCCTCTTCCACACGGCAGAGGAATACAGAATATCGTTTTTTCTGGATCTCCTCCTCGAAGATCCGGATCATATTGCTGAAAAATGGGTTATCAATTCCCTTTACCAAAAGCACAATCACCCTGGATACCGAGCGCTTTAAATTTCTGGCACTGTTATTGGGAATATAATTATTCTCCTTGATCACCTGGAGGATCATATTCTTTGTCTCTTCATTAATATCCGGATGGTTGTTGATTGCTCTGGATACTGTGCTAACCCCTACGCCGCAGATCCTGGCCACATCTTTGATGGTTATGCTGTCCATGGTTACATTCCTCTTCCATATAACCGGTTCATCTGGCGGCAGCGCTTGATGATGGCCGGTGTAAATTCTCCTTCTTTCATTCTCCAGATCCAGTTCCCGCCTAAGGTAGATGGAAGGTTGATCCTGGCCTCTCCGCCAAGTTCCAGATAATCCTGAATAGGAATCACTGCCAGGTCTGCCACACTGGAAAGAGCCAGCCGAATGAAATCCCAGGAAATCTCCTCCTCCGGGCTGTCGGCATTATTCATATAATCAACGGCCAGCTTCCGATCCTCCTTCGTCAGAGCCTTATACCATCCCCTCACCGTGTCATTGTCGTGAGTCCCTGTGTAAACCACGCAATTATGGGGATAAAAATAGGGCAGATAATTACTGGTCTCCCTGGAATCAAATGCAAACTGCAGTACCTTCATGCCTGGAAATCCCGTGTCCTCCAAAAGCTTCCGCACACTTGGAGTCAAAAACCCTAGATCCTCAGCAATGATATCCACTGTCCCCAATGTTTCTTTCATCTTTTTAAAGATGGAGAGCCCTGGTCCCTTCATCCAGGTTCCATGCATAGCGGTCTCTTCCCCGGCTGGAATCGAATAGTATTCATCAAATCCCCGGAAATGATCCACTCTCACCACATCATACAGGTCAAAGCAAAACTCCATCCGCCGCATCCACCATGCAAATCCGGTCTTCTCATGGTAATCCCAGCGGTACAGAGGATTCCCCCACAGCTGTCCTGTAGCAGAAAATCCGTCTGGAGGGCATCCTGCCACTGCAACCGGACGGCACT
This sequence comes from uncultured Hungatella sp., assembly GCA_947425205.1. Classification (GTDB taxonomy): domain Bacteria; phylum Bacillota; class Clostridia; order Lachnospirales; family Lachnospiraceae; genus UBA3402. The sequence continues at coordinate 5,797 of CANDZL010000006.1, forward strand.
CCTCATCAAACTGGAACAATTCCGGATGATACCAACTGTCTGCACTGTCAAAGGCCACATAGATGGGAATATCTCCAATGATCCGGATCCCCTGCATGTGGGCATACTTCTTCAGCTTCCCCCACTGCTTCTTAAATTCCATCTGCTGGAACTCGTAGAAAAGAATCTCATCTGCCAATTCTTCCTGATACCGCTTTACTGCTTCCGGCTTGCGCAGCTTGATATCCTCATCCCACTCTGCCCAGCTTTTCTCTCCAAACGACTTTTTCACCGCAGCATAAAAGCAGTACTCTTTGGTCTCCTCACAGAGATCTCTTTCCAGAATTCCAGCCAATTCTGTAAGGTTTTGGCCCATCTCTTTTTTAAACCGTTCAAAGGCCTTCCGAAGCACTACAAAGCGCGTCTTATAGACAGCCTCATAATCAATGACCCTGGCATCCTTCTCAACATCTGCCTCCTCACACTCTTTCTCTGTGAGAAGCCCTTCTTGGATCAGCTGCTCCAGATCAATAAAGTAGGGATTGCCAGCAAATGCAGAAAATGACTGGTATGGAGAATCTCCATACCCGGTAGGCCCTACAGGCAGAATCTGCCAGTAATTTTGCCCTGCCTTTTTTAGTTTATCTATAAAATCATATGCTTCCTTCGAAAATGCCCCAATCCCATACTTAGACGGTAGGCTGGCTATGGGAAGCAGTATCCCACACTCTCGCACCCTGTGGACCTCCTTCAACATTTTTAGAATATCATAACAGAATTTTTCATTTTGTAAAAGTATTTCTTACAAATTTTACCCTTTCACTGCACCAGCCACAACACCTTCAATAATGTATTTCTGGCAAAACAGGTAGAACACAATGATAGGTATAATTGCCAGCACCAGAACTCCCATCATTGCTCCCATGTCGATGGAGCCGTAACCGCCTCGCAGATACTGAATAGCGATCGGTACGGTTTTGAATCGTTTCATATCCAGATTCAGGTATGGCAACAGATAATCGTTCCAGATCCACATGGTTTGAAGAATTGCCATAGTTACGCAGGTTGGCTTCATGATTGGAAGCACCACATCAAAAAACGTATGGATCGGAGTGCATCCGTCGATCATGGCTGCCTCTTCAATCTCCAGTGGAATGGATTTTACAAATCCAGTAAACATAAATACCGAAAGCCCGGCACCAAATCCCAGATACACGATAATAAGCCCCCACGGCGTGTTGAGATGCAGCATATTGACAATTTTAGACAGCGGGAACATTACCATCTGGAACGGCACGATCATGGAAAACAGACACAGATAGTAGAAAATGCTGGTAAATGCATTCTTCACGCGGCAAATATACCATGCACACATGGAAGTGCACAGGATGATCACCAGAACGGAACCGATGGTGATAAACAGTGTCCACCCGAATGCCTCAATCAAACCGGTTTTTTCAATACCGTTTATATAGTTGTCCAGCCCCACAAACATCTTATCCGTAGGAATGGCAAACGGACGGCGGCTGATATAGGCCTTCTTCTTAAAAGAATTGATTACAACCAGTGCAATCGGACACAACCAAAGTACGGACAATACGGAAAACACAAGAGTCATAATCATATTTTTCTGTTGTCTTCTCTTTCCCATTACTGTTGTACCTCCTTTCTTCTGGTTAGCACATTCTGAGTCACGGCGATAATCCCTACCAAAACAAAGAATATGACTGCCTTAGCCTGGCCTACCCCTTCCCATCCGGCTCTTCCGTAGAAGGTAGAGAAGATATTTAATGCCAGCATCTCCGACATCTTGGACGGCTCTCCGTTGGTCAATGCCAGGTTCTGGTCAAACAACTTAAATCCATTGGTTAAGGTTAAAAATGTACAGATTGTGATAGATGGCATAACCATGGGAAGCGTCACATTCTTAAGGATCTGCCAGCCATTGGCCCCGTCAATCTTAGCCGCCTCCACCAAATCTCCTGGTATATTCTGGATACCTGCAATGTAAATGATCATCATGTAACCGATCTGCTGCCAGCACATCAGAATCACCAGTCCCCAGAAACCGTAGACAGAAGAATACGTCAACGTCTTCTCAAAGGGAAGCAAAAGCCCGTTTAACAGAAGGCTCCACACATACCCCAGGATGATACCTCCGATCAGGTTGGGCATAAAAAATACCGTACGGAAAATATTGGTTCCTTTGATCTTTTTTGTCAGTAACAGGGCGGCCGCAAATGCAAAAAAGTTGATGAATACAACACTGACTATGGTAAACAGGGTGGTATACCATAATGCATGTACAAAGCTTCCATCCGTCCAAACTTTTGTGTAATTGCCAAAACCGATAAATGTGGCATCATTGATCGTGGTAAACTTACAGAAAGACAGCCATACGCCTACGATAAACGGAGCAATAAAACCCATGGTAAATGCTAACAGGGTTGGCAAAACAAAAACGGGGAAATACCTCTTAATCGCTTTATCCATAATCTTATCCTTTCTCTCAATCATAATGGCCTTTCCTGATTTGGATGACCATAAGGGAATTTCCTGTCTTGATCCCCTGAAAGGGGCCAGTTAAAAATAGCGGGGTAGGCATATACCACCCGCCCCGCCTCATTTCTTTTCAAAAAAGCTTCTTCCAACGTGTTAGTTATTTGCTGCCTGATACTCAGTTGCCCAACCATCAACAAATGCGGTCACAACTGCATCCCATTGGCCGGTTCCCTGTGCATATTCCAACATAGCGCTTCCCAGCTGGTTCTTCCACTCCTCGGAAGGCATGGTTGTGAAATTCCAGGTAACAGAAGTGGTACCGTTCTTCATAAACTCGTCGGCCGCTGCCAAAAGTGGGTTGGCTGGCAGATACTCCTCAGTAAAGGTGCTGAATGGGGTTACAAATCCCATCTCTTTTGCCAGACCGTTCTTGCCGGTTTCACTCTCTACCACCCACTGAAGGAATGCCAGAGTTGCCTGAATGTTCTCTTCTGGAGCCTGGCTGTTTACACACCAGTAGTTCTCAGATCCAGTACACAATCCCTGTTTCTCTTCACCGTCTGCACCGATATAGATCGGCAGCATGCCCAGATCCTCATCTGCTACTTCGTTGCCTTGAATATCACCGTAAGCCCAGGCACCATTCTGATAGAATACAGCCTCACCTAATGCAAATTCAGAAGCAGCATCCTCTCCAGTCTTGCCGGAAAGCAAGGTTGGTGCACAGGTAGAATCTGTAATATACAGATCAAAAATCTGCTTAAAGTTGTCTAAGTAGGTTCCTTTTACTGCATCTGTGGAAGAAATACCATCTGCCTTGTACTCATAGTACAGAGGAAGATTGGCCAGATGGGTCTTGAATCTCCAGTCAGAGGAGGCATCAAAACCAGCTGAGGTAAATGCGCCGACGATTCCCAGATCATCTTTCTTTGCCTGAATGTCATCCGCCACAGCCTTTAAGGTTGCAAAATCCTTGATATCTTCTGGAGAAGAAATCACTGCACCCTCGGTTGCAATATAATCATTTAACAGTTTTTTGTTGTAGATCAATCCATAAGTCTCGATTACATAGGCGATTCCCTTTACCGCTCCGTCCTCATCGATCAGGGCGAAATCATCACTTGACAGATCTTTATATACGGCACTGTCCTTTAAGTCATAGCAATAATCCTTCCAAGAAGCCAATCCTACCGGTCCATTTACCTGGAATAAAGTAGGAGCCTCGCTCTTGGCCATCTCGGACTTCAAAGTCTGCTCATAGGTCCCGGAAGCTGCTGTAACCACAGTTACAGGAACTCCGGTCTCCTCTGTATAAGCCTCGCCAAGTGCTACCCACTGGTCTGCCTGCTCCGGCTTAAAGTTCAGATAATACACAGCTCCCTCTCCTGCTGCAGAACCACCTGCTTCAGCTGCCGTCGTTTCTTCTGCTTCTGCCGCTGTCGTAGTCTCTGTCGGTGCCCCCCCACCTGCTGTTGTGGTCTCTTCGGTTCCTGAACCGCCGCCGCAAGCTGTCAGCATGCTTGCTGTCATAGCTGCTGTCAATGTAAGTGCTGCCAGTCTTCTCACTTTTTTCATAAATACAACCTTCCCTTCTTTTCTAGAATATTCATTCTTAATGGTATTTTGGTAACGTTATCGGTATCGATGTCGGTAACGTTACCAATTCCATAGCCATAATATAGCACAACTTCCTATAAAAAACAACACTTATTTTTTGTTCTTTCTATCTTTGTGTATTTTTTATATTTTTGTCTTTTTCTTTTGTGTATCTTTCACAATGTTTTTTCTTCTCCAACTGACGCTTCATCATCCATATTAGGAAAACTGCCAGAATCAAAAAAAGCAGGATTCCTATCGTTATGCGGAGAATCTTCTTGACAGATTGGATCCAGGAACCAGTTATCTTGTCATCTTCCTCTGGCTGTAAATCAGACTCTGGCTCTGCCAAGTTCTCCTTTTGTATGCCTGTTACCTTTTCTACATACACTGCCTGCCAGGCGTTGGCCGATACTGCCGGGAGCACGGCCATGCCTCCATAGACCACGCTGCAGTCTGCCACATACTTTTGCCCTAAGGCCATGGCCTGGCGATACACCAGGCCATCTTCCCCTGTCCATGGATCCGAAGTCCACTGAGTCATCTCTATAGAATAGAAATTCGGGTTTACATCAATTAAATCCAACAGTTCCTTTTTATACTCTAAAAATGGCTGCTGTTCCCCGGCTGTCACTGTTATGTCTCCCAGATAGAACAGGCCGGCATCATACTGCTGTACTGTAATGGGAAATTGAAACCCTTCCTCCCATCTCCAGTTCTTAAACTCTGCCTCCAAGGCTGGCAACATAACCTCTGTCTCCTGTCCGCTGTCCTCATCGGTTACCTGGATCCTTGCCTGGTGAGGCAGGCGGTCTACCTGCTCCACAGCTTCATAGACAATGGTATCCTTCACCTCTTTTGTCCGCTCTTGTATCATAACAGGAATGATCTGACAGGATTTCAGGATATATTCCCGGCCATCATATACATAGACTTCTGCCGGCTGTTTGGGAACCTCCACATTTTGGATAAACGGATCCCAGGTGACAAGAATCTCTGTATCACTGTTCTGAACAATATCCTCTGCCCTGGATGTCAAAGGCATACCCAGAGAGAAGGAGAGCAGACACAGAAGGGCCATCGGAATCTTGCCGCTTTTCTTATCTTTTTTTCTAAGCCCTATCATCCCTATTATGGATAACCCAGCCAGAATACATACCAGAATAAAACTGGTATTTCTCTCATCTCCAGTCTGAGGAGACCAAAGCTTTCTGAATCCGGCAAACGTGTATTTTCCCTCGCCTGACAACCTGGTTTTATAAACTGCAAAAACCGTCCCGATTTTCACCGTCTTCGGTGAATCCGGCTCCAAAGGTATATCCGATTGTTCTGGCTTCTGTGGAACCTTTGGTGTCTCTTCCGGATGACGATCTGGTGCTTTTTGATTTTCCACGACGATGCTGACCAGGCTTCCGTCTTCAGGAATGGAAACAGGAATACATTGGGGCAGTGTTCGATAACCAGGAGGGGCACTGACCTCCTTGATCTTATACTCAGCCCCTGCAATCAGCTTTCCATAGATGGTATGAGCCTTGGATGTACTGACCCATTCCTCCACGACCTGCCCATTTTCTGTCAACAGCTGCAGTCTGGCTCCCTCAAGGGGCAATCCAGAAGATACGTCGATCTTTACAATCTCCAATTTCGTCCTGTCATCCTTCATGGTTACCTGATCGATCCTTCCATCGAGAGAAACCGTAAACGTCACATCCCAACAGTAACCATATCCACTGGGAGCATGCTCCTCATGAAGGGTATAAGTCTTACCTGCCTCCAGTTTTCCTGTGATCTCGTGGCTATCTGATTGGGAAATCCATGCCTCCACAACCTGCCCCTTTTCATCCAAGATTTGCAGTACCGCGCCGGGCACCTCTTTTTCCCCAGTGATGTCAGTCTTTTTCACAGACACATGGGTGGGCTGATCCTTCATTACCACTTTGTCGACAGTTCCATCCCTTGATACTGTGAATGGAATATCCTCCTCATAGGCGTATCCCATTGGAGCATAATGTTCGTGAAGCGTATATTCTTTCCCGGCCTCCAATTTTCCAATGATATCATGGGGCGTTTCCTCTGATTTCCACTGTTCCACCACAATGCCGTCTGAACCTATGATCTGAAGTTCTGCCCCTGGTATCTCCTTCTCCCCGGTGATATCTGTCTTTCGGACAGACACATGAGTCGGCCGATCCTTCATCGAGACCTGCACCAGTTCCCCGTCTCTGGGTACGAAAAACCGAACATCCTCTGTATAGGCATACCCTTTTGGTGCATATTCCTCATGTAGAATATATTCTTTTCCTGCCGTCAATTTTCCTGTGATCTCATGAGGGGTCTCTGTGGAAATCCAGCTTTCTATCTCATTCCCATCCAGATCCAGAATTTTCATAGCAGCCCCGGGTATTTCTTTTTCTCCGGTAATATCCGTTTTTCGAAGTAAGACCTTTGTGCGTCTGTCTGTCATAACCACCTTTTGTACAACCCCTTCTTTCCACACCGTAAATAGAATATCCTGACAGTATCCATATCCATCCGGAGCCTCTTTTTCATGCAAAATATAGGTTGCTTCTCTCTCCAGATTTACAGAAATCTTATGAGGCTCCGTACCGGAAATCCACTGATCCAGAATCTGTCCCTGTTCATCTGTAAGCTGGAGAGTTGCTCCAGGCACTTTTTCTCCGCTGATGCCCTCCTTGCTTATGATTATCTGAATCTGTTTATCAAACCCAGTTATTGTATCTACCGCCCCTTCCCCATTCAGGGCAAATTGTATCTGGCTGCTTGTATGCCTTGCATTGTCACTGTATTCCGTGATTTCTTTTAGAAGATAGTGTTCTCCCCTTATAAATCGGATTCTTTCTCTGGTATCAGTAACCTTTCTGGAAAATACTGCGCAGGCTCCTCTGCCTGTCTGCCCCTCTGTATTCCAGAAGGTAACGTTTTTTCCATCCTCCAGCCGAACCACACGGTAGCCAATGTCCGGATGAAACTTCCCTGGATCAATGGTAATATACTGGTTCCCCCTCAATGGGAGCTGGTCTCCACTTCTCAAATACCCGCTTCTGCTTCCTCTATATGGATAGGTTCCTCGCAGTTCTTCCCCATCTTTCCCATACAGAAAAATCTTAAAATTACTTTCTTCTTCCTGATAAAGAGACTGCCCGGATCCTATAAGCTCATGAAAAATAGTAAGTTTGTTTTTTTGAAGGATAGGCTGCCTCTTGTCCGTTGTTGCGATTTTGGCCTTTTTCCCCTCTGGCTCCATGGCTAGCTCTGCTGTAATCAATGATTCCAAACAGTTCGAATCAAGCTGGGTGATCACCACTACGCTTCTGGATTCCATGGGTTTCACATCCTGAAATTCATATACCCACTGGCTGTCTTTCTCCTTGCTGCCTCTGGCATCCACTATCCTTGTTCCCTGTCCAGCCTTTACCGACAACCTCATATCTGATATATGTCCACATGTATTGACACAGGTAATCCGGTTAAATACTTCCTGATCAGGGTTCAGCCCATCTCCAATACGCCCTTCCCGGTTGTACATATGGATCTCCGGATTCGGAGGAGCCAGGTTGTTCTCTATTCTGAACAGGGAATCCGACTCCTTCGGAGCAAAGGTCTGTATCCGCTCTCCATCCCCCCATGAAAGTTCCAACATCACCTGCTTAACCATACGATCCGGGATCCAGAACCCTCCGTCTTGCCAGATTATAGGCCTTGTCATTCTCCCTGTGACTTCCCTGGAACCATCGCTGTATACGGTTGTCTCCGTGATCGTACAGATCTCGCCTTCCGGCAGGTCATCCCTTTTTGGCAGAAAATACCCGTCTTTACCGGCGGTCCAGGCTGCCAGTTCTTTTCCTTTGGAATCCTTGACAGACATCTCCACCCTTACTCCATATCGTCCTTGAACCGTCACGGCATTTATGCCATCGCTTTCAGAAATCTCAAGGTTTTCCCGGCCTTCCTGCAATTCAACGGTAATGGCTGTTTTACAGTCACCGATCTTGGCAATCTTCCTCCCATCTTTGGAGATTGTAAAAAATATGGGGCTCATATAATCATAGCCTTTCGGTGCCTGCAGCTCAACCAAAGCATAGGTCTGTCCTGCATACAAGCCCTCCAGCACCTTTGACGGATCATCCTTTCTAGTCTCCCATGTGATTAAGGGTGCTGATGAATCATAGGTATAGTTTTGCTCCCAATCCCTACCCGTCACTTTATATACAGCCAGACGAGCGCCTTCCACAAATGCGCCCTCTCCATTCTTGTCTCCCAAAAAGTCAAAGTCCTTTTTCTGTATCACTATTTTTGTCTTTTCGTTGGTGATATGGATCTCCTTGTTCGCTGTTTGTCCTGGTTTAAAAGAATTTCCATTTTGTCCAGGCGGAAATCGGAATGTGTAGGCTGCTATTCCGATTTTATATCCATCCGGCGGCGTAATCTCCCTCAGTGTATATACATAGGGTGTAATACTCCCGTCTTCCTTTACCTCCCCGATAGGAAGCCCGGTGATCGTAAGTGTTCCTCCATCCTCCCCACAGGTTTTGGTATACACAGGTGTCTTTAAGTCATGTTCCTGATAGGCAGACAGCTGAAATACGGCTCCGGAAAGAGGCTTACCTTCGGTATCTGCCTTTGTGATTTCCAGCTGCCCTTTGGCCGGAGTATTCCCTGCCCGCACGACCTGTATCATTTCCTGCTGCTGATACTGGATCTTCACTGGCTTCATCAATGTGTAATAATCCGGCGATTGAAGTTCTGCCAGATAGTAAACTCCGTTTGGCAACCCCTTTATGGCATGAAGCCTTAAGTCTCCCTTCCTGCATCCATCTGGAATCTGTCGGTTTAATTCCTCCAATTCCGTATACACCCCGTCGCTTCCACTAATCCATTTAGCTACAAGATGAGCCTCATCCTGCACCAGATTTCCGTCATCTGCCGCCCTATATAACGCCATCTGAGCCCCTGCAAGCTGGCATGTTCCGCTTTCTCCTGTCTTGGAGATCAACAGCGCTCCTTCCTGATTCAGGATACCGTATCTCTGAATATCTGCTATATTTTCCACATAAATTACTACCGGCTCTGCCTTTGCATATCCTTTTGGGGCCTGGGTCTCTACCAGGATATAGGTTTTTCCGGCCGTAAGACCATCTACGCGTCTTATTCCCTCCACCGTCAGGTAAGACACCCCATAAGGGCCTGCCTGGGGAAGCAGATGGTAATCAAACTGGTATTCAAAGGTAAATGACTCATAAACTGTAATCCGTATCTCCTTTCCTTCTTCCGTACAGTATGTCAACTGTGCTGTTGTGGGAAAATGGCTGTCCTTGCCGCCTGCACTTGCCGGGCTGATCTGTGTTAAGGATGTCAAAGTCGCCGTCCGGTTAACTCCATGATCGTCCCACGATACCGATGTCCCCTCGGTTCCATAGTTTTGGTACATCTCTTCAAAGGCAGGAATAAACGATTCGTATTCACTGGCATCGCTGCTTTCCCAGGAATCCACAGGCATCCCTTCTTTATACTGGGGTACGCCATTTTTCAAGACCACCTGGCCCGTTGAATCTGTCAATGCCTCATAGAGATGAAATTGTGCATGGTTTACCAGAGTTTTCTTTGAGCCATCCAGAGAATACTTTTCAATCTCAATCTTTGTATGATCGTTGTATACCATAAAATTCTGCACCTCTCTGGTATTTTCCACCTTAATCTTCATCGGTGATCCTTTCACCAATCCTTCTGGTGTCCTGGTTTCCTCCAGAATATATTCTCCTGCCGGAATCCGCTCCATATAATACGGCTTGTCTGTGGTATCCCACCTTGCTATGGGTTTGTCTGTGGCCTTCTTGTCTCTTTCCGTCTGGTAGAGTGACAGGCAGACACCGGAAAGCTGTGTCTGGCTGTATGCCCCTTTCCCTTCTGTGGCTGTCCCAATCTGTTTCCAACCTCCCCGGCCATCCTTGCTCTGCATATCAAGAATCTTGTAGGTATACCTGGAGGTTCCGTGAACTTTCCCTATCAGAACCTTTGTGGTGTAATCCACCATCCCCCCTGTTTGAATCCGGTTCGTCTCTGCTACGGTAATCCCGGATGGAAATCCTTTTGTGTATCCTTTTGGAGCTTCCACCTCCTCCAGTATATAAGTACCTGCCGGAACTCTTTTTAAGATGTCTGCCTGGCCATCTGTCATCTGATGGTGAAACGGATCATTGGGAGTCGTCTCCCCAGAGATCCAAGTGTTTTCCAGAATATAGCTTTCTCCGAAGCGGTGAAGGATAACTCCCTCATCCTTTATGATATAGGCTGCCTGACGGTAATCATCCAGAAGATCCTGCTCCTTCCTGCGGATCAGATCTCCATTCCGATCGTAGAGAAGGGTTTGGGCATGGTAGGATCCGTGGTTGCCAGAGTAATACATGACAAGTCCATGCTGGTCAAGTACCGGATCCATATCCTTTTCAAAAGAGCCTGTATTGTCTATAAAAATAGGCTCCCCATTCATATTCTGGCCTTTCAGATTCTTCCTGCCTGTGGATGATGTATGGCTGGCTTCTCCTTTTTCCGCCCTCCAGGATCCGGTTATATAACCGCTTTCCGGGTATTCGTCTGATTGTTTAGAGGCTTCATTTTCCTCTGCCGTGGCGATTCTGCAGGTGGTAATCTTATCCCTGGCAGTGACTGTTCCGTATCCATCCCTGGCTATGGTCACCGGCCACACCATAATACGCTGCTTTCGTTTCCCTCCTGCTCCCTTCGTCTCCTCCAGAACATAGGCCATGCCAGTGTCAGGATCCACCAGGCTGTCTCTGTTGCCGTCTCTGTCAAGATGATAGAGAACTGCTCCCTCTCCAAATGTGTAATTTCCGTTTGTATCTCTCTTTAATTTAGCAAATCCTCCGGTAAATTGTTTCTCCATAGAAGAGTAGGATATCTTTGTGAAATCCCCTCCGGCTATCTCCAGATAAGGAGCTCCTCCCTGAAAAACAAAAATGGAATATTCCTGATCTGTCTTTGTCTGATTGGTTCTATCATTTTCCAACAATGAAAGAGGAATCCGTTCATGGTTTCTGTCATATCCGTAGAGAATCTCTCTCCCATCAATGGTCTGTCTGTTGAAGACATCCAGGCCGCCTAGGTCATAGTATAAGATATCCGTATCCTCCCGCTCCACTGCCTGGGATGTCCAGGTCACTCTATCCTCCTTTATTTTGGGAAGGAACTCTGTCCTTGTTCCTCCATATCCCTTCTGCACATACATTCTGGTAACGGTCTGATCCATAGCCCGTGTGATCATCAATCCCTCATAAGTATAGTCTCCCTCATCTCCTGAAGGATTCAGTTCCATTCCCTCATACAGAGTCATCCTGGCACCTGGCACGTATGGGTTCTCTTCATTGGCAGTCTCCAAGGTTCTGGTTATATACCCGTATCCTGAAAAAAGCGTGCCGTGGTAGACAATAGCAACATCCTCCCCTCTTTCTTTTAAGGCCTGTAAATATTCTAAGGTTCCTTTCTTCCATCCATATCCCTGATAAGTTCCATGCAGATAGGCATACTCATAGTCTTTGTTTCCTCCGATCTGTGCAAACGTTCCGTCAATCCGTCCGTTTATCTTCCAGGTAACGGTCTTGTCCTTTGTGGTATTTGCCGTTCCTGTAGAGGATTCTTTCCATTTTTCTATGCTCAGCTTGATCGGTGCATTCTCCACATAGATCCTGGCAAGATCCTCATAATCCTCTGGCTTATTCTGATTTTCCGACGGATTCTCTATTTGTTTCTCATAGATCGTGGCAACTACTCTGTCCTGGCGGTTCCCTTCTTTATAATAGGAAATCTTGTCGGTGTATATCTCAACCGCCATGGGTTTGGTCCTCGTATATCCTGCCGGCGCTTTGACTTCTGCTAAAACATAGGTACCTGCCTCCAAAGGCCTGGGCGTTTCCAGATATCCTGCATTCTGATCTTCATATTGGTTTCCCATCTGGTGATTTCCTGTCGTGGTAAATGCCTGAAACTCCCCTATTCTCGTTCCACAGGTATTGGGCATAAAGATCCGATCGGTCTCCTTGCATATGGGGGTTCCCCGAGGAACCACTCCGGTATATTGGTTTCCTGGCCCTCGGCTATCCTCTGCCCCCCGTCTTCCCTGATACAGAATATCTGCCAGAGTCTTTCCTCTGGCCATGGGAGTAATGTCGGATGCACCCATGCTTTCCAAAAATTCTTTGCTTCCGGAAATCATGGTATCCTTCTCATAAAATCGTACATTTCCTGTTCCATAGGGAGCATCGTCTCTGTCTGCGATATAGATGGAAAAGATCGCCCCGTCGTGGAGCAGATTCTCATGGGTCTCCGAATCCAATTTCTCAAGCCGTAACCGTGCTCCATAGGAACGGTTCCTGAATTTGGCATAGGCATATCCCTGATAGCTGCTTTCGCCAGATGCCTCCGGCTGGCTGTCCGTTTTCTCATCTTCAGGCATGACCATGCTCCATGGCACCAGAATAGAAGAATACTTGCCGTCAAAGGCAGTATGGATCCCTGTCATCGTATCCACCTGATCCTTATAATACCGTCCAGACGGATTTTCTTTTGTGGCGATTCCTCCAAAAAATTCTACTCCGTCTGCTGCCCCGGCATCTTCTGATATCGATATCGTCCCATTGTCATTTCGTTTCCGATCGGTATCCAAGCCATAGGGGTAGATGACAAAATCACCACTGCGGTTGTGGGCGTTCACCTTTCGTCCTTCTTCATGGAAACGGATGAGATACCGTTGTGTCATATCCTCTGCTGTCATGTTGGAATCATATACATAATATCCGCTCATTCCTTCGGGATACTGACAGGCTGCCTCATAATCACTGTACACAGACGGCAGGACAATCTCTTTGGGCCTGTCAATCTGATAGTGACGGTTGGGAAGATCCCTAAGTTTTGCATACTGAGGCTGCTGCTCTGTTATCAGATAGGTTCCATAGGGAAGATAGGCGGAAATCTGGTAATACTGTTCCCCATCCTTTTGATCTGCACTCAAAGTCGCCTTGTCCTTATCTCTTCCACCAGCGGCTTCGCTGTCCCACAAGATGGCATAGAGTTCATCTAAATCATACCGAAAAAACGGCTTTAAGTACCCTTCGGCTCTCTCAATCGCGTGAAAAAGAGCCTCATCATATAGTTGATCTCCATAAGCCATCTTGTTTTCTGAACTGGAACCAACTCCTTTCCTGCGCAGTATTTCCACTTCCTCATCCAGGTACCAGTCTATGGAAAACTGTCTTATGTTGTCGGAAATCTTGGCATTCTCTATTGCATCACGGATGCGGTTTCTCTCATTTCCTATGGGCCGGTAGGACGTATAAGTAGGCTTATGATCATCCCATTTATCCTCATTGGCCACCCGAATGGCATCAAAAAACTTGTCATAGTTATAAGTTTCCACCTCTCGCAGACTGTCGCCGTCTTCCATCTGAACCTGAATCGTCTCCAAAAGAGCGCCTTGGCCAGGTTGAGTATAAAGATCCGGCACGATTGTGGGAATCGCTGCTTTATAGGTATCTACATCAACCACGTTACCCCAGCGATCTGTCCACACAATGTTTCCTTCCTTACTACAGTATAACCGCTGCAGGTTACTCTTTAGATAGATCTTGAAACGAAAGTTGTCCATTCCAGGAAGCATGCCGCCTGATTCCCCTTCCGCCTTTTTTCCGGCCCCGGCTATCATATCCTTTGTTACCTTGACGCTCTGCTTTATGATCCGTTCCTGCAAGACAACAGGATATTGCCTGGTCCCCTCCAGAGGATTTCCTTCCCCGTCCTGGAGGAGGGATATCTGCCCTGGATAGGTCAGACGGGCAGGACGAATGTAGGAGCCTTCTCTATCCTCCAATCTTACAAATGCGCTGGCCCCCGCTCCTTTAATACCTGTCAGGTAATCGCTGTAAAACATGGAATTTCCGTTAAACTCTATGTTTTTCAGTCCTGTGACGGCGCGGAATGTCTCTGTCACCACATGATCTGTAGCATTCCAATCCACAGTATTCTCTACATGAATGGTGTATGCTTTTGTTCCCGAATCATAAGAGGCTTCCAGAGGTACCAATTCATAGTCACTGGTGGTCTCTCGCTTTTCCTCATAGATGAACTCTGTACGATAGACAGGAATCTGCTTCCCCTCCCCATTCAGGCGATAATCGCCTTCCTGGTATTGTTGATATCTAGGCATATAAACGGGTTCTATATAATTCTCCATCTTCTCTGGAAATGGGATTTCTCCGGATACCTGCCTCATGAGCGGAACCGATGTATAGCCTCCCTTTATGGTAAGCTGGCTCTTATGGTAGGGAAGAAACATATGGCGCTCTCCCATTCCAGCCACCTGTACTGGTATTCTGACATAGACTTGATTGCTGGCCGATTCGTAGATACAAGTGCCGGAGAGCCTTATGTAATCATGGAAAACAATTGCCTTATAACGTCCCCCTTCCTTCCATACCTTATGCACTGCCCCGCTGTCCCAGAAGGAATTGGCAGAGAACCATCCCAATATTCCTTCAACCAACTCATGATTGGTGCTTCCAGATAATTCGACGATGGTCCACGGCGCATCCTGTCCTGTCTCTGGATCCAACCGGCGGTATCCGGTCTCTTCCAGCATAGAGTTCGCTTCCTCTTTCACGTATTCCATGTCCGCCTGTCCGGAATCTGCCCATTTTACCGGATCCACTTGGACAGTCGGTATGGTATCTGGATAATAGTTCAAACGTCTGGTGACATAATGGACTCTGGATACCGGATGTTCCATATCCCACACCACATTCCCCTGTTCATCCAAAAGAGGCATATAGTTTCCTTCTCCATCCAGACGATACTCTCCTTGTGAAGCTTTCTCATACTCCCCGGTGGGTACAAGGCGAGAACCTGTGACTACCCGTTCTCCATCGGCAGTCTCTTTCATCCTGGAACGATAAAACGTAGAGCCCTCCGGATACCCGCTGACCAGAAGGTCAAACCCCTGAAAAGTATTCTGATAGGCCACATCAAACTCAAGCCAGGAACCATCGTGCATGTCAATGGGATGAGCCATAGCTGTCGTTACATCTGCCCTTCCTGTCACATCTGCCTCCGCCTTATCTGTGTGCAGATTGCTAATGGGCTGGTCTGCCCCACAGACAGACAATTCATATCCTTCCGACCGGGTAATCTCCTTTACATAGTATTGCCCCAGAATCAGAGGATGGCCCACCCAGATCTGTCCCCCTATTTTCCAGGTACCGCATTCTTCTGTATAGGCTAAAAATGAGGCATCGCCTTTTAGATTGGTGGTGGCAATCGCTGTCAGAGTCCCTTTTGGATATACCACCCCGGTCTTTCCGTCTGGATGAATGATATCTTCTGCTGCATAAAGGCCATAAACCGCCCCTTCCAGGGTTCCGTCTCCCTGAGATTCTCCATAGCTGTCATAGTCTTTGGATTCTCCTCTCTGAAGTTCCAGATCCCGCTTGTTGATATGAATCTCCCCCTCGGTACGGTGATCACGGATGAGGAAAGTATAACCTATCTGATCCGCAGTACCAGCTGGTTCTATCCACGGAACATCATCCTCTATAGGCTCCGGAAGGGAAACTTCCCCTCCGTGTTCCCAGTCATCATCCTCCCCTGTTGCCGCTGCTTGTCTTGTCCTTTCCTGAAAGGCTCTTGCATTCACAGACTCTCCAACCGATGCAAATGTTATGATCGGCTTGATCTTATCTGTTTCCATACTTGTATTCGGGTCATTTATATTCTGGCCTTCACTTTCTCTGGGTAAGGCATCGCTGTTTGTGGCTTTTCTGATTACATATTCATTGTTATTAACCGTACGGTCTCTTGTGGCATTGCTGCTTGTAGCCCTCCTTTTGTCACCGGTTATTCCTGAAGTGATTGTATCAAGAAGCCTTACTTCCTGTGGATTTGTTTTGTCCTCCTGATCCCCCATACTGGTGCTTTTCTTTGGTTCAACGTTCTCATCGGTTCTGATAGCCTCAAATTTTCTGTCCGTTTTATTCGTTTCTTCTTCATACTCCGCCGGAACGCCTACTTCCTTATTGATGACTACCTCTTTCTCTATTATTTCATGATTTGCTCCTGCCTCCGAAGAGTTCATCCGCACCACTGGAATCTTCTCATCCTCCGGATGGAGTCCATGGCGAATATAACCATATCTGGCCTGAATCTCCTGAACCGTATAATCATAATTTAAGTTGATAAACTGTTCATAGGTCTCATCCCGGTCTTTAAGCATCATCTCCAGACCTTCCCCCGGCTCCATACCGTGAAAATCCGTTTCCGCTTCACACGCCTCTACCAGGGCTTCCCACTGAGCCTGCAGAGCCTCATTGGCTTCTTCTACCGCGGCAATCTCATCCGAATGATCTTCCCCTTCACAAGCTTCCGGAACCTCCATATATTCCGGCTCCGGGTGTCCGTCACAGTAGGTCTTGGAATATTCATACTGTTTTTCATCTGTATGAGAAAAAGATCCGGCTTCATCCGTCCTGGCCTCTCCACAGACTTTAAAGTCCTCCCAGGCAGACGGCTTCGGCGTCATCTGTTCTGGTTCCAGATTCCCTTCCACCTGTTCTTCATCAAATGCCTCCAAAATCTGGAATATGGCTCCTTCAAGGGGTTTTCCGGTCTCCGCACAATATTTTCTCACATCAAAGGTATAATGGGCATCAAAAGTTTCTGTATGCCGGTAAATGACAACCTCCGGAAGGGCTGGCTCTTCAGTCGCGGGTCCAAAAGCCAGATGGACATACAGCTTAGCCTGAAACGGCCCGGCAGAAATCATTGCCTGAATCTGGCTTCTGTCCCCTTTCGGTATATAAAGATTCAGAGATGTTGTGTTTTTGGCAAACCCACTTAATTCATGGGGTAATTCTGCAGACAAGGTCATAGGCTGTACGGAGTTCCCACTATAGGTAAAGGTCATCTTTCCATCTGCCACGGACTTATTCCACCCAGTACTGTCTCCCTCAAAAGTCCAGTTGAGGGTTGCCAGCTGGGGAGCCGAAGAAATGTCCAGCGAAGCCGTCCACACCCCATTCTCCAGAACCATCTGTTGAGGCTTTCCGGAATATGCTGATGCAAAACACCATTCCGGGATACCATTTCCGCCATTCCCCTCCTCTTCCACATACGCTTTCAGCTTCTGCCACTTCTCATACGTGCCTGGCACATGTCCGGATACCATGCTGGCAACGGAATCTGCGCTTTCCCACCCGTCCTCCATGATCGCCCATATTGCCGACTGAGCAGCCGCATAGGTGGCATTATCTGCATGAATGGAACCATTGGTGTCATACCAGGTACAAATCATCGCCAGTTTCTCATAATCCTCTTTGCTTTTAATGTAAGGAATCTCATCATCATCAATATTCGTCCGTCGGGCCTCCGCTGTAATGGTACTGCCCATATGGTTTCTCGGGGCAATGCAGAATGTCATCTGCCACCCGTCTGTCCACTTATACATCCAGTTTCGATTTCGTCCATAGATGGCCTCCGGCCCGTTGGTCCAGATATTTTTTCCTCTGAATGTAGCCGCCTGGCTGACAAAAAAGTTAACATCACTTAGAGGAAGGAACAGCATGCCGAAGCAAACCAGGGCCAAGAGACTGGCCAATACACGCGTTATCTTCTGTTTCATACCTGTCTGCCCTCTCCTTATCGTAACATGGCGACTCCATTGACGATCCATATTCCGTCCTTATCAACCATATATCCGTCTGGGGTCACAGCATTGAAAAGCAATGCGCCTTTGGTTCCGTCTGAAACCGGATTAAAATAGTAGCAGCGTTTCTTCCCATCGGTTCCATCAATCCATCTCCATCCAGTTATCATCCTGCCCAAAGTATTGTCCGACACAGGATTTAGGTAATATCGTTTTCCGTCTTGATCCGTAAACCACCCGGTCACCATATGTCCTGTACCGTCAAACCGAAACCAGTCCGCCGGATTCTGCCCTTTGTCTGCATCAGCGTATGGATTGTGAATGTAAGCCCATTCGTTATTGTAGGTTCTTCCGCCTGACGTAAATGTCCATCTTCCGTCTGCTGTCTGAATCCAGGTTCCAGCTACGCTCCCGGCTGGCGCGGCAGATGGCAGCCTGCTTCCGGCTGGAGTGATCCCTGTGGAAATCCCACCACTATAGCTTCCTCCTCCGCTTCCTCCCCCAGAACCGGAAGACATGGTTTGGTCTACAACCTTCAGGTTTAATGTCACAGTACAAGTATCCACACTGGTACCGTTGGTTGCAGAGATTGTCACCATCTCTGAAGACTTATACGGAAACGATAAAGCTTTTTTCACCCATTCCGTTTCCAGGTTGGTGGCCAAAACCGTTGTTCCATCCCCGGAGACTGCAAGAACTTCTGGTTTTGATGATGTATAGACCATCTTCTGGCTCTGTGGGTAAGTTATCGCTTGATTCTGCTTTTTTTCTGTACCAGACCACTGAAAGACAGGGTTAGCCTTTCTTCCTGTTTTTGTCAAAACCACATCATAGGTGACATGTTTCTCGGGAAACTCCACACACTCAGTCTGAAGGCTCAACGTCACTGGTATCTTGTCCGAAAACCCGTTGTCCTTTGCTGAAGCAGATACCCACACGGTCTTCGATGCCGTGTAGGGTGCTTTTTTAAAGGCCTCCTTTATCCACATGGCATTCCGATTGGGAATGATGGTTCCGTCCTGTTTTATCAAAAGCGCATCGGGATCTGATACGGACCAGACAATGCCTTTCTCATAAGGGTTATGGCTGTCATCTTCCTCACATTGGGGAACCAACGTACACGCCAATTGCACCTGGGAAAATCCGGTCTCCGTCATGGTCTTTGACTGGCTGTTTCCTTCTTTTTTAACAGATAGCGGATAAGTAACCTGCCTTCTATCAATGTGGACTGCTTCCGGACGGATGATGGTCTCATCTGATGTGACAAAGCGAACCGTCACATGGCAGGTTCCTGAGACAATCCCATTGGTCTGATCTTCCGAGGTAGCTGTTATAGTTTCCTCATATTGGGCAGAACCTGACAGTTTTACATAGGGGTCCTCTTTCCGTCTTTGATTATCCTCATTTATTACATTCTGAATCCAGGCTGGATTCCCCTTCCCCTCAGCGTCATACCGGATGCCTACGGACAGGTTTTCCCCATGCTCTCCGGAAGGAAATAAGGTAAGGATCTGTTGGCTCTCTTCATCCTTCCAGGCAACATTTTTAAAAAATGGCTGCTGAGGAGACAATTTCGCTGAAAGAATCACCGGTTCTGTGCAGAAGATTTCCTCTGTTGGATTTTTTCTGTCTCCGGTTAATTTCCGGATAACCGTGCAGACAATATTGCTTTTGTTTAGGCTCAATCCCTCCACTCTTCTGGTGGTCTGATCCAGAATTTGAAATGTAACCGTAACCCGGCAGTTTCCGTATACCGGACATTGGTCTACAGATGTCTCCGGATTGGTGGTGGCTGTCACCACCCCATCTTTTTCATAGATTGTTGGCTGAATGATCTCTTGATACTGGCTGTTTGCCTGTGTCTGAATTTCTCGATTTAAGATTGTCTGAATAAAAGAACCGGAAAGATTTGGAAGAATTCTCGCATCCTCTGTGGTATACCCGGCTGTCGCTGTCATCTGTATCAGATCCGGGTCATCCACCGACCATTTCATGGTACGGTCTGCTGTATCTCCGTAGCTGTTGTGCTCTCCATGGATGGCAATGGGCTGTACCTCCACAGACGAATCTGGTATCCCATTTAGATATCTGGCGATCAGGGTTCCCTCTCCATTTCTCACTTCTGTCTGTGTGTCTGGTTTTTTCCGGTCACCGCTTCGAGTGTGAATCACGGAAAGCCGGGTATCCTCCGGAGAGACAAGAAGCCGGGTGGTTACCTTCCGATACCGGACATTGATCTCGGTATCCCGGTCCGGCATAAGAAAGCTATAGCTTCCTCCCGCCACATAATTCATTGGAACCTGCTGCCCGTCCTGGTCAATGTAAGTAGGCGGTTCGACTCCCCCGTCTTCCGTTTCGTCCACGATCATCTGATATCGGTTTTCATTGGTATTTTTAGGAGCGGTAACTACAGTCACTGCAATCCCAGGTGCTACCGCTGCTCCGTGATCTTTATCAATGGTTCTATAATAAGACTGATTGCCATTGGGAAGGGCCGTCAAAAGCGCCACATCCGTATCATACGTTCCATTGGCATTTTTCGCATCGATTCTGGGTACTGACAGCAGATATCCGGTTACCGGCTCTCCCTGATATCCTGGTGCAAAGTGATCCAGGCGAAAGCGCAGATCCTTAGCCGCTCCCTGCGCAGTAAACTCATTGCCCAGTTTTCTGGTAATAATAGACCTGACTCCCTCTTCCAACTTCTCATAAAAATACAATTCCTTGTCCTTGACTTCAGTGATTCCGGACAAAATGGTATACCGGGTCTCGTTGTCAGTCCAGTAGCCAATCTGTGCTGATTTCGTGTATGAATTATCTCCGTCAATTTTGGATCCGAATACCTGTTTGGCTTTCCCTGCTGTGTTGGTAAACAGATAGGACAGGTTATTGCCTTTTTCCGTTCCATAAGTGAACGTGTCTCTGCTTTCCCTGGTTCCGACAAACGTACCCTCGCAGGCTGCGGCTCCGTTATTGGTTCTTGAAATATCTCCGGCAAATCGGGCTAAAACCAGGTTTCCGCTCTCATATTTTCCTACAATGCCTCCCACTGCTTTGGTTTTGTTTCCTCCTATGGTTCCGTCTACATAGGAATTGTAGATGTTGGTCCCATCCATGTTGCCGGCAATGCCTCCCACATATCCTTTCCCCTGAATGCGATCCGATGTGCCGTCCTGGGTGTATACCTGATTGTCCACCAAATCCGTCTTATGGGTCTCTCCTGTGATGCCTCCCACGCAACCATCCGCTGATTGAGAATTGATCACAATCCCGTCTGCCGTGCAGTTCTCCACTGTCACCCGGCTTCTTCCTCCATCGGTATAGCCGGCAATTCCCCCGGCATTTCCACTGTTTTTCTGACTGCTTTCCCCGTGAAGATACCCTGATACAGTGACATCTAAGATAACCGCATCTCCGCTGATGCTTCCGGATAAAACTGCTATCCTGTCTGCCCCGCAGATATCATCTGCCTCGATGGTTAAATGCTTCACACATCCACCCTGAATGCTTCCGAACAAGCCGACATTCCTCAGTTCCCTGGATGTATCCACAATTTTCAGGCCTCGTATGGTATTACCTCTTCCGTCAAAATTTCCTTTAAATCCATGGACCACCTCTTCTTTCATCTCCTCCTCATCCTGATACCAGCCAATAGGATTCCAGCTTCCATTGTTGATGGAGAGGCCTCCCAGGTCGATATCCTGCGTCAGTTCAATATACATCCCTTCATAGGAATTTCCATTGGCAACATCCTCGGACAAACCCATAAGCTGAGACAGGGTGCTGATCTGGTATGGAGCCTCTTCATCCCCATCTCCCGGAAAATGTGTCTCTCCTGCCCAATCTGTCCACAGATCGCCGGACTGAGGCCGATCCCTTAGAAATTGGCTTCTCTTCGCTATGGAGGCCGCCAGATTCTCTGGCGGTTGACCGGAAACATTACTTGGAGTCGCTATTTCCACCGGTTCCGGAAGTAGTGTTCTGTGTACAAAAGCGCTCTTCCTCTCCAATCGCCCACTGTCCTGCGCTGCGTTCACCGAGGCCAGGGACGGTATCATAAACTGCATCAGTATGACTCCGCATACAATCCATTTCCATTCTCTCATTTGCATTCTGATTCTTTTCATTTCTTTTGCTCCTTTTCTTTTATCCTTGCTGTGGCAGTGCCAATGCAGGCCGAACCCCGATGGAACTGGTTATCATCCACTCTTCTTTTTGCCGGGACAGCAAATGTTCTTCCTCGCTGTCGTCTGTTTCTTCGTTGGGCCTGCTCTTCTCTGGGCGTATGGTTCCGTCTGTCAAATCCACAATGTATACCTTACTCCCAAGGGATGCATCTCCTTCTCCCTCCGGGCTTCTAAGCCAATAGCCTTTCGAGAAGGCCCCTGTCTGGCTCTCCGGATTTTCCTTTCTCCCGCTTTCGGGCATTCCTCCAAAATTCCAGAGATATTCCTTGTATCTCAACGCCTCCTCCACAGACAAGATAAACAGTCTGTCTGTCATCTGTTGGCTTCCTATATGATAACTGTGAAGATTTTTCTCCTGAAGCTGGCTATAGCCGCCTGTCTCTGTCTGCCCTGTATAGCTTTGCTCCACTCCGATATGGACCCACAAGGCTCCTCCTACGCCTTCCTCCTGGGATTTCAGCCACTGGCGAATCTTTGAATACTTATAGTCATTGGAATCGCCAAAATACACAATGGGGCCAGGGCGGAAGGTATACCCATAGCTTCCGTCATCTTGTTTGCCGTACTCATAGGAAGAGCCCCAGTCTGCTGGTATCACGGCATCACACAAAAAAAGGGCAGCCGTCTGGCCAGATGTGCTACGGGTCTTATAATTCTGGTCGATACAGCGAAAGCAATATCTCTGTCCACCGATCTCCCTGATCACCGTATCTCCCAGGCTCCAATACTGTTTCTCCTCTCCTTCTTCTTTCGGATGATCCTGCTCTTCTTCCTTGTCTAATTTCCATTTCACGGCAAAGCGCATCTTGTAATGGGTAGCACCGCCTGTATCTTCCATCTCTTCTAAGGTATTGGAGTATTCCAGGGAATCTCCGTAGAAGCTTTCCAGCACAGTCCCTTCCGGCATGTAATTTCTCCCGGTTACATAGAATTCTCCTTCCCTCTTTCCCTCTCGCAGACATTGTCCGGCTTCCGACAAAATCTGCCTGTCATTTTCCAGACGGTTAGACACTGGCTCACCCATAGCGCCATAGGAAAGAAAGCAGATATGCCAAAGCATCTACGCTGTCAAGACCACAACCTTCCAAGGTCTCCTGTTTTTTCTTTTTTTCAAATTTTTCTAGTCCTCCATGTCGCTTTGTAGAAATGCAAAAACTATTTGCCTGCGTCCAAAGGCATCACCTCAATCCTACTGCTGTTCTTGTTCATGCTTGATACTGTGATGAATCATCACTCAGGAATACAGAAATTCCGAATAACCGGCAAATCAGGATAATCTGCCGAACACACTATTAGTATACGGTTTCCCATGGGATCCGTCAAGAGATAAAATATAAAAAATTCAGGAAGTCAAAGATACTCCTGGCTCCCTGAACGTTTTCTTTCAACCATTGGATTTGATGGTTACATCCATCTGTCTATGCGGAATCTCAATCCCTGCATCGTCAAAGGCTGTTTTCACTGCCTCAGTCAATTCCCATTTTACATTCCAGTAACTCCCTGTCTCTACCCAGCCTCTGGCTCCGATTATAACAGAACTTTCTCCCAGCTGATCCACAAAAACAATCAGATCCTGGTCTTTTATGATCAAGGGATGGTTTTCAAACAATCCATATAAGATCTCCTTGGCCTTCTTTAAATCGGATTGATAACTGATACCAATCTTTAGCTCCAGTCTCCTCTTTGCCTGAGCTGTCACATTGGTCAGGCTGGTATTGGACAGTGTTCCGTTGGGGACAACCACCTGTTTATTGTCCATGGTGTTTAAGGTGGTGTAGACCAGGCCAATAGCTGATACCGTTCCTTCTTCCTGGCCACATAGGATATAATCGCCTATCTTAAACGGTTTCATCAGCAAGATGATCACCCCTCCGGCAAAGTTCCCCAACATGTTCTGCATGGACAAGCTGATCGCTAAACCAGCAGAACCCAAAAGAGCGATGATGGAAGCCGAACTGACCCCCAGCTTATCTGCTGCTATGAAGATGGAAAGTCCGCAGACCATTGCATACACCATAGACAGCAGGAACTTACTGAGGGAAACCTCCATCTCCATCCGCTTGAAGCTTCTTGCAATCATCTTCTGTACAATCTTGGCAATCCGAAAGCCGATAATCAGAATCAGCGCTGCCATCAAAATCCGATATCCCAGTCTCGTAAGTCCTGGTATCCAGCTTTTTAAGGTGTCCAGAACTACGTTTGGCCGAAGCTGCTCGAAATCCTGATATACCTCCTGGGCCAGTTCCAATGTCTCCCCGGTTACTTGGGTTTCACTCCACAATACCATCCTATCTACACAACCTCTTCCTTTTCTTTCTTATTCTTACTTTAAACTTCTATTCCTTTGCCCTGTCCTTTCTCGGCTTTTTTCTCCTGTATTCACGGTTGTTTCTTTTTTAACTGCTTTTGTCTTTATCGGCTTCTTCCCCTTACTTTCCTTTTCCTGTACTGGCTCTTCCTTTACAGGGGTACAGGTAAATATCTGCACACCCAAAGGTGCCAGGTCAATGATAATGGAAAAGTCCCTCTCATCACACTCTGCCCTCTTAGAAGTCTTTACTCTTGGGTTTCCAATACCGCTGCCGCCGAATGATGCGTCTTCACTGTTAAAGATCTCCTTATACTTTCCATGGAACGGCACACCTACCTGATACTGCTTGTGAGTAACCGGAGCAAAGTTGCAGGTTATCAGAAGAGTCTCCTCCGGTTTCTTTGTCTTTCTTAAAAATACCACGATGTTTTCCTGGCTGCTTGAACAGTTGATCCACTGGAATCCATCGGGATGGAAATCCTGCTCATACAGTGCCGGATGGGTACGGTACAGATGGTTCAGTGCCTTTACATATTCCTTCATCTGCCTGTGAATATCATATTCCAGAAGATTCCATGGCAGACTTTCATTTTCGTTCCATTCGGACATCTGGCCCATCTCCTGGCCCATGAACAACAGTTTCTTGCCCGGATGGGTCATCATATAGCCGTAGGCTGCCCGAAGGTTGGAGAATTTGGTTTCCTGGGTCTCTCCCGGCATCTTCCCGGCCATGGAAGCCTTGCCATGAACCACCTCATCATGAGAGAATACAAGAACAAAATCCTCGCTGTATGCATACAGCATACTAAAGGTCAGTTCCCCATAATGATGACACCGGAAATAAGGATCGTACTTCATGTATCCGATAAAATCGTTCATCCATCCCATGTTCCATTTATAATCAAATCCCAGTCCCCCGTCCTTCAAGTCCCCAGTAATCTGCGGCCATGCCGTAGATTCTTCTGCAATCAAAAGTGCTCCGTCCGCCTTCTTCTTAAAAACAGAATTCAGATGTTTCAAAAACTCTACCGCTTCCAGATTCTCATGGCCGCCGTAAATATTGTGAATCCACTCTCCTACAATCTTCCCAAAATCCAGATACAACATCGAAGCTACTTCATCCATACGAATCCCATCCGCATGGAATTTATCCACCCAGTAAAGGCAGTTGGCGATGAGGAAATTAGACACCTGAGGCCTTCCATAGTTATAAATCAGGGTTCCCCAATGAGGATGGGAGCCCTGCCTGGGATCTGCGTGTTCATATACGTGGGTTCCGTCAAAACATGCAAGTCCCACCAAATCTCTTGGAAAATGAGCTGGCACCCAGTCAAGAATCACGCCGATGCCTTTTTCATGCATGTAATTCATAAAATATTGAAAATCCTCTGGCGTTCCATATCGGCTGGTGGGTGCATAATATCCTGTCACCTGATATCCCCAGGAGGCATCCAGTGGATGTTCCATAACCGGAAGAAGCTCGATATGGGTATACTCCATCTCCTTTACATACTCCGCCAGTTTCTCCGCCAGTTCTCTGTAATTGTAAAACTCGCTGCCAGTAATCTCTTCTCCGTCCGAATCCACTTCAATTGGTTTTCGAATCCAGGACCCTAGATGAACCTCATAGACTGACATTGGCTTATCCTTGCCATAGTCCTTCTTACGATTCTCCATCCATTCCTGATCTTTCCAGGGATATCCATCTACATTCCATACAATGGAAGCATTATCCGGCCTTAATTCAGCATAGGTTCCATAAGGATCCGCTTTTAACATAGCATCTCCATTTGGTGCCTTTACTTCGTATTTATATACACATCCCACATCCAGGCCAGGAATGAACAGTTCAAAGACTCCATAATCCCCCAATTTTCTCATCTGATGGCGGCGGCCATCCCACATATTGAAATCACCCACCACACTGACACGCATGGCACAAGGAGCCCACACCGCAAAATAAACGCCCTTTACTCCCTGAACCTCTTTCACATGGGCACCTAATCTCTCATAGATATCATAACAGATCCCTGCCTCAAACTTCTTAAGTTCCTGCTCGTCTATCTGCGGAGCGAAGGCATAAGGATCCTCCCTCTCCTGAACCGTGCCATTATCATAGGTTACCACCAATGTATACTCTGCTATCCTTTTCCTGGGAATCAATACAGCAAAAAAGCCTGCCTCGTCTTCCCTTTCCATCTCATAAACTTTCCCAGAGGGCTTTAACTTTACCGAAACAGAGGCGGCTGTGGGAATAAATGCCTGAATCATAAGACCGTCTTCTGTCACATGGGCCCCCAGCATCCGATGGGGATTGCTTGATTCCGAATACACCAACTCCTCAATTCCCGCCCAATCCATCATGTCATATAGTTTTTTGTCCATGAAAATGCCCCCTTATTATCATAATCTTTAAGGATAGTTTAGCATTATATTTAGAAAATTGCAATGAAAAATCTGTTTTTTCATACAAAAAGCATCTGTTTCTTTTGGCTTACGCATAATTCAGGTTTTTCCACCAAAACACAAAACTCCTTCCTCCAAAACCAGTTCCCGATACCTTCCCCCCAACTCCCAAAGCCCTTCCGCCACAAGTCCTGCCATTTTCACAGCTCCTTCATAGCGCAGATGGGTATCATCCGCCAGCCCCTGTTCATACCGTGTTCCCGGAAATTCTCCCGGCTTTATATGCATAAAAAGGCACACCGTTTTTTCTTTCCCCTCCCTGGCTAAAAACCGTCTGGTCTTCTCTGTCATATCAATAAAGGGAACTTGTTCCTCCTGTGCCACCTGGCCCATGGCCTCTGGATATTGTCCATGAGTCCCGGTCTGAAAATTTCCTTGCTCATCAAATCGTCTCCGTTCAATGGGAGAAATCAAAACCGGCCAGGTTCCCCGGTTCCTTGCCGCCTGGATATAAGTCCGAAGGTTCTCCTGAAAGCTTCCGAAAGCTTCCGTATACCTGAGAGGGTCTTCTTTCTTTTCATCATTATGCCCAAACTGGATAAAAAAGAAATCCCCAGGCTTCAGTTCCCTCTCAATAGCTGCCAGCCTCCCCTCATCCATAAAGCTTTTTGTACTTCTGCCGTTTTCCGCCATGTCAAAAACCTGCACCTCCGGTTTCAGATATAATCCCAGCACCTGTCCGATTCCTGTCTGTGGGTAAGTATCCATCCGATTATATTTCACTGTAGAATCCCCTGCCCAGAATATCCGTACCATTTTCATCTTCCTCAGCTCCTTCTCTCTGTTCCTTCTGCCTTTTCACAAACCCCATCAAATTCATTGCCTAAAAATCCATTGACAAACCCATTGTAATCACAAAATCCTGGATTTCCGCTGTATTTCATATGCATCGTAATCTCCTGCCCCCGTATTCCTGCCTCTATCCACAATCCCCCTGGTTCCTCCCCCATCTGCTCCGCCCTCAGAACAAAACCATTCTTCCTTCCGGATACCACCGCCCAGGAAGGAAATTTTAAATCATCCTCCATAAAAAATAAGGAATCTTCCCCTGTCCCTCCTGAAGGCCCAAAAGGAATCTTCCAGCTTCCCCTTCGATTCTCATACTCCAGACATCCCTGTTCCCCCTGCCAGACAATATGTGCCCATTTCCACCCAGCAGCATTCTCCTGGCATCTGATATCCACCTTTCCTTCCCTTTGTCCGAAAATCCCATTCGACAAATCATCCGCCTGGCAGAAATCTCCCTCCACCTCCATGCCTCCTCCAGGATACATATTTTTATAAAAAGCGTCATAAATCCCCTGAACCCCGGCCATATCTCCCACAGTATAACCTGTTGTGACAAAGGTAAGCTCCTTTTCAGGAAAACAAAGAACCAGCTGTCCCCCCATTCCATACATGGCAAACCCATCATGCCTTGTAAGCCAGAATTGATATCCATATCCCTGCCGTTCATCCGCCGCAGGCTGAAGAACCGTCCCCGTCTGCCTCATAACCGCTTTCCTCATATAAGCCTCCGGCAGAAGCTGCCTCCCCTGAAACCTGCCGAAATGGCAGCACAAATCCCCTATTCTCGCCAAATCCCCTGTGGTGCACATCAGGCCCGAGCCTCCGTCAGACACCCCGTCCGGTGTTTTCAGAATATACGCCAAATCCGACATACCGATTTCCCCAAACGCCCTTTCCCGAAGATACGAAAGCAGCTCCCTGCCGCTTAACCGCTCCGCCAGCGCCGCAAGGACCACGCTGGCAGACGTGTCATAGGAAAATACGGTTCCCGGGCAATGGTCCGGCTCCGCCTGGAAAAAAGAGGCTGTCCAACCCTTGGTCTCCATCTGTTTGTATGCAGCTCTGCTGTGACAGGTTCTCATAGTAAGCAAATCCTCAATCCGGGTATCCCAAAGCCAGGGATGAACCGGGGCCGGAGGCAGATACTCCGGAAAATACCGGCAGATTCGGTCAGAAAGCCCCAGTTTTCCCTCCTCCTCCAGCATCCCTATGGCTATGGAAACCAGGCTTTTCGTCACCGAATACATCCGATGGAGCACCTGAGAATTATAGGGCCTCTGATACCATTCCCCCTGTATTTCCCCCTTCTCCATCAAAAGAAAACTGTGAAGATTCACATTCCGTTCCTCAATATCCCCTAAAAATCCCCTGATTTCCTTCTTCATAACCTTCTCCCTTATTTCCGAGAGTCCATCCAGTCCACTTCCACCGTGTCGTCACCATCTACCACATCCCCCCGGACATGCTCCACCCGTACCTGGCTCATGGCCAGCCCTTTCACAAACCGCAGATAAAATCCATGCCCCTTCATCGGCTCCATCTGCCCCATCATCGCCGGCTGCCCTCCTTCTCCCTCCGGATCCATGCAGACCGTAGTGTTGGAAATGGTAACCCTCTCAATGGGAGACTCCGGCAGTCCATAGAAAAATCCTGCTGCCGCCGATGCCCCATAGACCGTCACATTATTAATCAAAATATCCCGGACAGCCGGTGTGGTCTCATCCACCGGATAAGGAACCTTCTCCCACACATACCGCTCCTTCCCATTATGTCCGCAATAATAATACATATTAAAAGTAAACGGACACATCACCCGGTCCATAATAATATTCTGGAAAGACAGCCGCTCCATGCTGCCGCCCCTTCTCCGTCTCGTCTTCAACCGAATCCCCCGGTCCGTATCCTGGAAAACGCAGTTAGAGACCACCACATTTCTCACGCCGCCGCTCATCTCGCTTCCTATCACGATACCGCCGTGTCCGTGAACCATATTACAGTTGGTTATCACAATATTCTCACAGGGAACCAGCTGCTTCGTCTCCTCAGTCCCTGCCTTAATGGCAATACAGTCATCTCCCACATCAATCAGACAATCCGAAATGCGGACATTTCTGGAACCATCCGGGTCAATACCGTCCGTATTGGGAGAGTCCGCCGGATTCTTAATGGAAATACCATGAATCCGCACATCCTCACAGTACAAAGGATGCACCGTCCAGGCCGGAGAATTCACCAGCCGCACCCCTTCCAAAAGGACATGGCAGCACCTCTTAAAGCAGATAAGATACGGCCTGGCACACTCCATCCCCTTCCACTCCTTCCACCACCGCTTCCCCTGGCCGTCTATGATTCCCTGGCCGGTAACCGAAACATCCTCCGCATCAGAAGCATAGATACAAGGCATATACATCCTTCCCATAATCCCCTCAAACTCCTCTTCCACCACCTCATACAATCCGTGGTCATCCAGAAACCGAAGAACCGCCCCCTGTTCCAGATGGAGATTGATATGAGAAAACAGCTGAATAGAGCAGGTAAAATACTCTCCTGCCGGAACATATAAAGTCCCTCCCCCCTGTTTCCTAAGCCGTTCCACCCCGCACCGGAAGCTGTCCGTCCACCCCTTCTCCTCTGTTACCAATACTTCCAACTCCCTGATATTCATTCCCTGTATCATGCCCTTTCACTCCTTTTCCTTTCTAATACACTCCTATAGTCTCTTTGCACCTGATTTTGCGAGATGATTTTTTGTCAGACGTGTATAAATTTTTGAGGCATACCCAGAACCCACACTCCCATAAATTTAAGTGTCTATGACGGAACATCAGCCTCAAAAGCAGGTGTAAGAGAGATTCTCAATATGTTCAATACGTAAGGCAAAACTCTCCAATATACCCCATCCCTGTGCCATGTACATAAAAACCAGCCATAGCCCCGGTAAACCGCTTTCCCTTTTTCAGCCCCTCACTGCACAGATAACCAGTATCATTCAAAACAGCCGCCTCCGTCCATTCATCCCTCTGGTGAAGCCGGTAAAGACAAGTCCGTTTCAGAAAATCCGTCTCAATCCTAAGCCAAATCTCCTTTGTCTCCTCAGGAAGAAACCGGCTGCTCACATAACCATCCCCTGCAAACTCCTCCACCAGAATCCCCTGTCTTCCCTGGCGTCTTCCAATCCCAAACTTCAGATAACTATTCTCATCATAATAACACGTAAGCCCCATATCCTCCCCTTCCCCAAGAGAAGCCGCCTCAAGCCGCAGGCTCATAGAAAAAACAAACTCCTGCTGTCTCAAAAGCAATGTGCTTCCATGTCTCAACTGGAACAAATCCGTCCCATCCCCCTTAATCCAAAACCCATGTCCGTCCCTCCCAAAAAAAGGAGTATCCGTCCCCCTGGGCATACACCACTCTCCCCAGTCTCCCCATGCAGGAAGCTTTACAGGAACCATAAACATCTCCTCCCCTTTGTCCCCCCGCTGATTACAAGCTTCCATCTCCATTCCAGGCAGCTCCGCCCCATTCTCTTTGCCGTCCCATTCCGGACATCTCTGCAGAGAAGAAGGCCCTCCCAGACGATTCACCACCGGCCACCCGTCCTCCGTCCATGTAATAGGGTCAAGAGCCGTCTCCCTTCCCAGAATTCCATGCACCCCGTCCGGCATGCGCGTGCACAGATAAACCATATACCAGTCCCCCTGAGCCGTCATAACAGGCTTTCCATGCCCGGCACACTGCATCAGCGCCTGGTCATCCCACTGCCTGAGAATCGGATTATAAGGACAAGGCTCATAGACCCCCATCAGCTCCTTAGACCGTGCCACAGAAATCCTGTGATGCACCCCTGTCCCCCCTTCTGCCATAAACAGATAATAATACCCATCCTTATAAAGCAGATGAGGCCCCTCAGACGCCTTCTTCATATCCCCATACCACAAAAGCCGGGGCTTCGACAATATCCGCCTTCCGTCCCTGCTGATTTCAAAAATCCTTGCCCCCCGGTTCAAAAGCATATACCTTCTCCCATCCAAATCCGTAAAAATCGAAGGGTCGATTCCATCCTCCTCAAGAAACACCGGCTCACAGTAAGGCCCCTCCGGCCGTTCCGAAGAAGTCACCATCTGAAGCCGTTTCACCTTCCCCTCATCCCCCAGACGATAGGTAGCCGTTATATAAAACCGCCCCTCATCATAAGAAATATCCGGCGCCCAGTACCCTCTTCCCCCTTCCAGGCCATCCAGTCCTGCCCAGTCCGCTCTTGTGATAGCATAGCCAATGGTCTCCCAGTGAACCAGGTCTCTGGAATGGGATACAGGGATGCAAGGGAAAAACATAAAGGTAGAATTCACCATATAATAGTCCTCCCCCACCCGGACAACAGAAGGGTCCGGATACATGCCCCTCCGTACCGGATTATGGTACATCTTTCCATGGCAGCATCCCAATCGCTGTTCCAGATAGGTTTGTATCTCCTTCTGCCTCAGCTTTACCGCCCGGTCAAGAGGTGTCTCTCCATCCAGATTCCCATAGGTAATTGACATTCCTACCCGTTCTGTCAGATACTTTACCAACTCTAAATTTCCGGATTCCACACCATAGTGAAGGGCCTGATTCCCCTTTTCGTCCCTTAAATTTGGATTGACGATAGCATATTCCATAATATACTTCACCATTTCCAAATTTCCCAACCGAATCGCCTCATGGACTGCCCAGACCCCCTCCTCCGTCTTTGTGTCCAATGCCCTGATTTCCTTTTCCAGAAGTCCCTTTAACCCCTCCAAATCTTCGTTTCGTATTAAGTCAATAACCGTCATGCTTTCCCTCCCTTTAACTGGAAAAAGCTGCCCCCCGGCAGCTCCCTCCGAATATGTTACCGTTTACATACGATGTTTGTTAGTTAGTTAAAATTTTGTTGTTTGGGGAATCGCGAAAAGGCCGCCTGAAGAGGGAATCCTATTGTATTCTCCTGGGCACGCTCGCGCTACGTGAAGGTCTACGCTCCGCTTCGGTCGTTGCTAAACAAGTGCCACTGGCACTTAGCAACGCAGCGGTACGTAAGGCGCTAAAAGACAGCGCCTAAGTACCGGCGGTCTTCAAGTACCCTGGAGAATACAATAGGATTCCCTCTCCAGGCTACGTTGTCTCTGAACCAACGTAAGCTGCATAAAATTGGTTCACAGTCTTCCAAAAGGCCGAAAAAACTGTATCTACTCAAAAAACATCCCTCCGAATACAGAAAAATACCTTCAGCCTCATAGCTGTACCACCCCACCCAACTCATCAGCCAAGTAATTATACAATTAAGCAATAGACCAATGAATACACCAATACCACTTCACTAACATAACATTTCCTTGCCAGAGATAACGTAGCCCGGAGAGGGACTTATATTGTTTTCTCCAGGGTACTTGAAGACCGCCGGTACTTAGGCGCTGTCTTTTAGCGCCTTATGTACCGCTGCGCTCTTCACGTAGCGCGAGCGTGCCCGGGAGAAAACAATATAAGTCCCTCTCCGGGCGGCTCCTTACGCGACACACACAAATCTCTTACTGCGCGTTCATCTCCTCCAAAACCTTCCCAATATTATACATCTCCGACTCACTCTTATACCTTGCAAGCCCCTCTTCCACAGTCATATCCCCCATAATAATCTTAGCAACCACTTCCTCCTTCAAAGCCTGCAGATCCGCCTTCACCTTCGTCAGCGTTTCAGACACCGGAAGCACCTGTTTCTTCTTCCCATACTCATTAATAATCGCCAAAGAATCCGTCACCGGCTGAGCAATCTCCACCTTCTTATCCGTCAATTCCATAGGAGCAATCCCAAGCCAGGGAGTAATCCATGCCTTCTGCAGCGTCTCCTCCGGATTGGACAATGTAGGAAGCTGCTTAATATACTCCCCATCCTGCTCCCAGTGAAGCCCTTCCACGCCATTCTGGAACAGCACCTGTCCCTCCTTGCCATCATTCATATACTCCAGGAAATACTTAAACAAAGACTCCACCTGTTCCTGAGGCAGCCGCCCATTAATACAATAAATATTCGGTGTAGAAAACTCATACACAGCGCCCTCAATGGGAGGAATCGCCACAACCTCAGCCTCCGGCACATTCTGCTGCACACGCTCCAGAAGCGTCTTGCCCCACAATCCGCCCCAATAATTAAACACACCCACACTGCCGGCATACCACTGGTCACGGCAGTTAGAAGTGGTATTGGTAATCAATTCCGTATCCACAAGCCCCTCCGCATAAGCCGCCTGCAGATTGGTAAGAGCCTGAACCATGCCCTCCTCAGACATTCCATCCACCCATTTGCCATCCCGGACCACAAAATCCTGGGTAGCCCCAAGGAAGAACTCCGGCAGATTAATAGACAGCGTCGCCGCCCCCTTTCCAGGAGCCGTCACCGGAACCTTGCACTCTGGAATCTCATTCTTAAACCGCCGCAGCATCTCAATATACTCATCATACGTCTTGGGAATGTCCATCCCCAGCCGGTCCAGCCAGTCCTTCCTCACATACGTCACAGCACCCGACGGAATCTCCTGGGGAATCCCATAAATCCTTCCATTCAACGTAATAGACTCCCACATCTCCGGGTCCACCTTCCCATACAGCTCAGACCCCTTAATCAAATCCGTCAAATCCGCAATGGCATTCTGTTTGGCATACACCGCCAGGTTCTCCCCATTCAAATCAAACACATCCGGAACCGTATCCGAAGCAAACGAAAGCTCCAGCATCTGCTTATACTCATTATTGGAAATAATATTCAAATTCATCTTAATCCCAGTCAGACGCTCAAACTCCTCCGCCCACTGCGCCGTACCATTCTCCTCATTCAGCCCCGTATGTACCATCCACGTAATGCTGGCCGGCTTTCCAACCTCTCCCGAAGCCGATGCCTGCCCATCCCCGGAAGCTCCCTGGGTCTGGCCTCCTGCCTGGGTCTCATTCTGCGCCTGGGTCTGCCCCCCCGTACCGCTTCCATCCCCCACACATCCAGACAAAAGCGAAACCGCCATAGCCGCCGTCAAAACCGCTGCCGCTGTCCTCTTAAATCTTCTCATAACAAACTCCTCCTTTATCATATAAACATTATCATCATTAACCCTTCACCGCTCCAAGAGTAATCCCCTTGGTAAAATACTTCTGCACAAACGGATAAATAATCAAAAACGGGAACACCACCACAATAACCACCGCACTCTTCAACATTTCCTGAGACATAGACAGCGTGGCCGCATTGCCCGAGATACCATCATTCAGAATCAAATCCCGTATCTTCACCTGGAAATTCTTCCAGTCCGGATTGGTAATATAAAGAATAAAATGCATGTACTCATTCCAGAACCCTACCGCAATAAACAATCCGATGGTAGCCAGCGCCGGCTTCGACAAAGGAAGCACCACCCGGAAAAACGTATCCATAGGCGTACACCCGTCCAGCTCCGCCGCCTCATACAAAGACTCCGGAATGGTGGCAAAAAAGCTCTTCATCAGAATCATATTGTAGGCACTCAGCCCACAGGGAATAATCACCGCAATCAGATTGTTCATCAGATGCAGATTCCGGATATTCAGATACGTAGGAATCATGCCCCCTGAAAACAACATGGTAAACAAGATAAAATTCGAACAGAACTTATGCCCCGGCATATTCTTCTGAATCAGCACATAGGCCCCCATGGTAGTCAGAAGAAGCCCCACAAACGTTCCCAGCACCGTGGTAAACACCGACACCAAAAACGGACGATAAAGCGTCTGATTGCTGAGAATCATCTTATACGCCATAAAATCCACTACCTTCGGCCACAGCCGAATGCCATACGCCGTAGGGTCCACCGAATCCACAAACACCTTCAAAAGCGGAATCACCATCACTGCCATCAGCAAAACCAGGAAAATATAGGTGACAATCAGAAACACCGCACGCCCTCTGTGCCCAGGCTTAAAAGAAATTTTCTCCCTCTCCGCTGAAGTCTCCATTATAACACCCCTTCCCCATTGATTTTCTCACTGGCCTTGTTGGCAATAAACACCAGCATAACCGACACCACTGATTTAAACAAACCAGCAGCCGTAGACAATCCATAATCTGCACTGGTAATACCCAGACGGTAGACAAATGTCTCCAGAACATCCGACACACCCAGAACCATAGAATTCTGCAGAACCCATACAGAATCAAACAGATTCAGCACCTTAGCCAGATTCAGGATAAACACCACCAGAATCGTCCCTGAAATTGCCGGCAGCGTAATAAAAAACACACGCTGGAGCCTGGAAGCCCCGTCAATCCTGGCCGCCTCATGCATCCCCTGGTCCACGCCGGCCAGAGCCGCAATAAACGTGATAGTCCCCCATCCGGTTTCCTTCCACCGGTTAATCACATAGAACACCGGCCTCCACCACTTCTCATTGGCCAGGAAATAGATAGGCTCCCCGCCCAGCATGGTAATCAGCTGATTGACAATCCCGTTCTTCGGCGACAAAAACATGGTAAAAATAGAAGCAACCACCACCCAGGAAATAAAATGCGGGATGTAGATTACTGTCTGCGTCACCTTCCGAAACCTTACAGACTTAATTTCATCAATCAAAAGCGCCAATCCCACGCTGAACACCATACTCAAAAGCAAGTTCACAATACTAATCTGAAGCGTGTTCTTAAACGCCCTCCAGAACGCCGGACTCTGAAACAACGTTTTAAAGTTCTCAAACCCGACAAACACCGGCTCCGTAAACGGCGTGTACTCCGTAAACGCATACAGAATCCCGGCCATTGGGAAATACGCAAACAAAAGCGTACATAAAAATACCGGAAAAAACATGGCATAAAACCAGCGGTAATGGTATATCTGCGTGCGAAGAGGCACAGAACTGGCAGAACCCCTGCCAGCCGCCTGCTTTCTTCCCTTTTTGCTCATGACGCATCCTCCTCCTTAACTTACTATGTACTCCCCAAACCTCTCCTGCCCCACCCTTACAGACGCTTTTCCCTCATACGCAGGCACAAAAGAAACTCCGAAAATACATTCATTATTTCGAGTACCCTTAAAAACCCTCCACGCCCCCCGTCGGCGGCTCATGTTCCCCGGCACTCCTCCTATACATTCCGGAACTATAAGTTCCCCTATAGCATACCATCCCATCCCCGGCAAAATAAGAGGCACTTTTTCATACGTGAAAAAATGTTCTAAAAAAAGAACCATTCTTCCTCTCCGAAAAATGGTTCCCTTTCCCACAAAATCCTTATATACCAGCGCTTACAGCCCCCTGGCCTCCTTAGGGCTCATACCCCGGACACGCTTAAACGCCCGCCGGAAGGACTGGACACTGTTGTACCCCACCATCTCCGACACCTGGTTCACGGTGAGAGACTTGTCCAACAGCAGCTCACAGGCCTTATTAATGCGCACCTGCTCCAGAAAATCCCCGAAGTTTACTCCTGCCTGCTCCTTAAACACCCCGGATAAATACCCCTCAGACAGCTGGTACAACGTCCCCACCTTGGCAAGCCCCAGGTCCGCATCACTGTAATGCTCCCTCAGATACTCCATAATCTCCTCAATCAGCTGCCCCTTCCGTATCCGCTTCCTCTCCCCATTCTCACTGCAGACCATCCGGCAGAGCTGGCGGTAACGGTTGAAATACTCCTGCTTCGAAATCTCCGGAGCCATCAAAACCTCATTCAGGCTGATGACCGCTTCCGTGGCAGAGGTCTCCGATTTCTGCACACCGGCAAGGATATCCGCCAGCTCCCGGCTCAGCTTTAAAAACTGGGAACGGCTCAGCTGCCGATTTGTACAGTTTTCTCGCTCTAACAGCTCTAAAAGCTCATCGGCCTCTCTTCTCTGCCCGGAGCTGATAGACTCCACCAGCCTTTCCCGGGCAGCCTGAGGAAGATAATATTCCTCCACATTCACAAGGCTGGAATTATAACTTACCACCGGATACTGCTGGCTCACATGCTCCAGCGCAATTCTGGCTTCCTCCAGAGAACGCCAGATTAACGTCAGGTCCTCACAGGGTTCGCCGATTCCCCAGCTGACCTCCACCTGGCACTCTTTCCTCATCCAATCCCTGGAATTTTCGATTATCTGGCGGCAGTCTTCCCCTATATCATTGAGAGAGAAAATTGCCATAACCGTCTTATAATTCCGCTTATGGAACCAGACGTTCCGCTGCCAGTGCCTGCTTACATAATCTTCCAGCAGTTTGGAGATAACATGGCCCTCATTTAAAGTCTGTTCATCTACCATATAAATATCGTTTCCGGAAAAAATCTGGAACAAAGCAACCTGGCAGACCTGCCCCTCAATCTGGATGCCCGCCTTCCGGGCCGCCAGCCTGATTTGCTCCTCATTGCCATACTCCGCCTGAAGAAGGTCCTGAAAAAAAGCCACCTGCATAAACGGCTTCTCCCTCTCCAGCTTCTCCAGAACCTCCTGATGGTTGGTCACCAGCCTTGTCACCGCTGTGCCCAGGTTCTGATACGTATAACTCTCCCCTCCGTTGGCAGACAAAATCCGGAACACCTCATTAATCGGCCTTCCCTTCCACACCGCCATGAGAATCGAATACACGATTCCCCCCAGAACCGCCACCACAGACAGCACTGTCACCAGAGTCTTCAATAACCCCAGCTGATACATGGCCTGCTTCTCCGGCACCGCCAGCACATACGTCCAATTTAAGCGGCTGTCCCGGACCGAAACCACCCCCAGCCCCTTCTGAGCCTGGAATTCATTCTCGTGAAGGGCCTCCATATGGATGTCCGGAGTCACCTCCATGGTGTTGGAGGTCCAAAGAGGAGTTCCGCTCTGGTCCAAAATCTGCAGCATAACGCCGTCATTCCGGTAAAAATTTTCAAAATCAAACATATCTTCCAGGACACGCTTGTTCATCCGGTAGACAATCACGCCTCTGTTTTCCCCGTTTAAACTTCTGGAAAATGGAAATATGTATTCAAAGCTGTCCCCTGACTTATGGTATTCCGGATACCACAAAGCAGGAGATATGGTGCCGCTGCGCCACTCCTCCTCAGTTACTCCCCAGGTGCCCAGGTATTTGCGGAAAATCTCAGGCTGATAGTAGGTTCCGTCATACAGCACCAGATCCATTCCCTGAAAATAGATGTAAGCATCTCCCAAAAGCTCCATGTTCTGATAATTTCCATACATGGAGAAATTGTCCAACGCACCCATAGCCGTCATAATATATCCCCTGTCCCCCCGGTTCACATCCGCAAACGCCTGGATGTCGCTGTCCTGGGAGGTCTGCAGCGCCATATTCTCAATGGTCCTTAACTGATTTCCAATAATATCCGCACTATGCCCCAGCATGTCAATCTGAGAATCCTTCAAATCATTCTCCACAATCCGAAACGCCTTCTGAAACCCAAAGCTGATGATAAAAAGGGGAAACACAAGAATCAAAATATATGATACCAAAAACTGCAGGATAGAATTCTTCCAATATAGTTGAATTAGTTTTTTCATAAATGGTATTATCCTTTTCACCGCAAATTTCCCTTCCACCCCTATGTTACCATACAATCCAAGATTTTTCCATACCCTTCCGGCACAACAAAAATCCCCACACATGCAGATTCCCCATTCTAATTGAGTCCCTCCCCCATCTCAATATTTCATTGATTGCCACCATCCCTCCCCTGTGATAAAATTACAAACATATAAGTTTTCAAAAACCGGAGGCCCCCATGCTGGACAAACAAAAAGTCGGAAAAGCCATATCCGAACAGAGAAAACAAAAAGGAATGACCCAGAAACAACTGGCAGACCTGCTCCACGTCTCCTACCAGGCCGTCTCCAGGTGGGAACAAGGAATCAGCCTGCCCTCTGTAGACATAATATACCACATTGCCCAAATCCTGGAAACCACCGTAGATTCCCTGTTAAGCGGACTTAAAGAAGAATAGAAAGTCATCCGCTACATCGATACCGGTTTAGATATCCAGAAACTTTACACCATAAAAGAACGACTGAACAGCCTTATTGCCAAAGACAAAACCCTGCTTCACGCCAAATACATTGACCCCATATTCTTCAAACCAGATACCACAGGCATGGAAGACCCCGTGTACGTACTGGCAAACCACGTTCCAGGCTCCAAAGAACGATTCGCCATGGAAAACGGCTATGACCAGGAAATCTGCACCGATTTGGCGGCAAGCACATCCAACAACCTGGCACGCTTCGGAATAAAATCCCTTCTCCTGCACACACACATGGTCTGCGGAAACAACGACAGCGGCCAAATCCGTCTCATGGGAGAAGCCTTCAAACACGCCTGCGAAAAAGACAACATCACATTCGCAGGGCTGGAAGTGGCCGCATAGGCCGTCAATTACCCTGTAAGCCAATACAACCTGAACGCCTCCGCCATCGGCATCGCCGACAAAAAGACAATCATAACAGGCGACCAGATAACAGAAGGCGACACCATCATAGGGCTGGCCATGGACGGCATATCATCCCTAAGCTACCCCTTCATAAAAATAATCATCGACCGGAAACCAGACATCCTGTATGCCAGGATTGACCGCCAAACCACCCTTATGGACCAACTGATGAAACCCAACACCTCCTACACAAACGTAATCCAGGAACTAAAAGAACAACAGCTTCTCCACGGCATATTCAGCCTGAACCGCTCCCTGTTCCAGTATCTATACAGCTTAGGCATGATGAACAGACAATGCTTCCTTGAAAACTCCTCACTGGGCATCGGCATGCTCCTTGTAATCCCAGCCAGTGTGCCAGAGCCCTACATATCATAAAAAAACACC
Organism: uncultured Hungatella sp.; assembly: GCA_947425205.1. Classification (GTDB taxonomy): domain Bacteria; phylum Bacillota; class Clostridia; order Lachnospirales; family Lachnospiraceae; genus UBA3402. The sequence continues at coordinate 46,164 of CANDZL010000006.1, forward strand.
ATCCCTGCCACATCATGGGCACCATTAAAAAAGACACCCTAAATCCCGATGCCAAAGTATGGATGGAGGGAACCGCAACATGGTAAAAGCCGCCCTGCACAACAGCCCGCTGCTGCTATTGTCCCTCCTGTGCTCCTAAAATAAAACCATCCTGGCCGGAAACAATTACATCGCCGCCACCGCAGACCAGCTGCTTACCGGGCAGACCATATCCCTCTCCCCCATTCTGGCACCCCTTCTTAAAATGATTGGGTTCGGAACCCTGTGCGCATATACAAAAGCCATTTCCGGAAAATACTACAGCTCCATGGTACAGCGGGACGTACGCCTGTCCCTTGGAAACCACCTGCTCCAGTTACCCTACTCCTGTTTCGACGAAAAAGGAACCGGAAGCATTCTTACAAGACTAATATCCGATATCGGAGAGATGGGCCGCTTCTTCGCCGAAACCCTCCCCAATCTCCTTGCAAACACTATAACCGTAGCCACAGCCACCATATACTTAATACAAATGGATACCCTGCTGATTGCAGTACTCTTCGCCGGTTACCCCATCATGCTGGCAGCAGCAGACAGACTGTCAAAAAAGCTGGCCGAAATCACCCGGGGCAGAATCACCATAGGAGACATGCTCGCCTTTATCCTAATTCTCAACCGGATTCTGTACCCCATCAGCGACATTGTCTTCTGCGCCAGCGATATACGAGAAGCCTCCGTCTCCCTAAAATGCATACAAAAAATCCAGCACCAGCCAGGAGAACGAACCAGCGGCCATATCACCAAGATACCAGAAAACCAAAAAGAAATACCTGCCATCCAGTGGAACAACGTAGATTTTTCCTACACCCCAGGCCAGGGCCGTCCCGTTATAAACCATATGACCTTCACCATAGGCGCCGGCCAGCAAATCGCCTTTGTAGGCGGCTCCGGAGAAGGAAAAACAACCATATTCAAGCTCCTGTGCGGCCTATACCAGCAGACAGGCGGACAATACGCCCTGTTTGGACACGATGCCGTGATTCAATTTAGAAAAATAAATTTTCACAAGTAACTTGACAAGCTACTCCCAATTCAGTAAAATTATCCTGTAAGTTAAAATTGAAAAGTACGTAATTATCCCTTATTCAGAGTGATGGAGATACAAAGGATCTGTGAAGTCACGGCAACCCCGGGCCACTGGCAGCAAAACTGCCAGCGAGGAAGGAAGGTGCCAACCTGAGCGAGAAATCGAACGATAAGAGGATTTGATTGCATGATATCAAGTCCGCAGTTCGCTACGGACTTTTCTTTTTGCCTGTTACCCATAGATTAACGCATTGATTACATTAGGAGGAATTTTTATGGAGAAATTATTGTTTACCTCAGAATCTGTAACCGAAGGCCATCCGGATAAGATGTGCGACCAGATTTCCGACGCTATTCTGGATGCCATGCTGGAGCAGGACCCTATGAGCCGTGTGGCCTGTGAGACAGCTACCACCACTGGTATCGTCATGGTTATGGGTGAGATTACCACCAAAGCATACGTGGATATCCAGAAGGTAGTTCGGGACACCATCCGTGAAATCGGTTACGACAAGGCCGAATATGGCTTTGACTGCAACACCTGCGGCGTTATCACTGCCATTGACGAGCAGTCTGCCGACATCGCTCTGGGTGTGGATAAGGCGCTGGAAGCCAAAGAAAACAAGATGAGCGACGCAGAGATTGATGCCATCGGCGCTGGCGACCAGGGTATGATGTTTGGCTATGCCAGCAACGAGACCCCAGAGTACATGCCCTATCCCATCGCCCTGGCCCACAAGTTGGCCCTTCAGCTTACCAAAGTCCGCAAGGACGGCACCCTTTCCTATCTCCGTCCCGACGGCAAGACCCAGGTGACTGTAGAATACGATGAGGCTGGCAAGCCGGTCCGTCTGGATGCTGTAGTGCTTTCCACCCAGCATGACGGCGATGTAAGCCAGAAGCAGATACATAAGGACATCAGACAGTACGTCTTTGACCCGGTTCTCCCTAAGGAGATGGTGGATGATGATACCAAATTTTTCGTAAATCCCACAGGACGCTTCGTCATCGGCGGCCCTCACGGCGACAGTGGTCTTACCGGCCGTAAGATTATCGTAGACACCTACGGCGGATATGCCCGGCACGGCGGCGGCGCATTCTCCGGCAAGGACTGCACCAAGGTAGACCGCTCCGCAGCCTACGCAGCCAGATATGTGGCTAAGAATATTGTGGCCGCCGGCCTGGCCGACAAGTGCGAGATTCAGCTGTCCTACGCCATCGGCGTGGCTCATCCTACCTCTGTCATGGTAGACACTTTTGGAACCGGAAAGGTGTCCAACGAACGGTTGGTGGAAATCATCCGTGAAAACTTTGATTTAAGACCGGCCGGAATCATCAAGATGCTGGATTTGAGACGCCCCATCTATAAGCAGACTGCGGCCTACGGACATTTCGGAAGAACGGATCTGGATCTTCCCTGGGAGAAATTAGACAAAGTAGAGTTTTTGAAGTCCTGTCTGTAAACTGTCTTTCAGACATGTATACAGTTTTTTAGACATAAGAACAGCAGTCGTGCCTCCTCTCCGGAATGGTGCGGCTGCTCCCTTTCTTTGCCAGATAACATTGGTTATTCCATCATCATTATTCAATCATACCGATTCCTGGGAAATACCGGAATAAAACTTTTGCAACCATCTTGTCTTCACTGATATAGCTAAACCGCCAGAATCTAGCATCTGCCGAATAATTGCGGTTATCTCCCATCATAAAATAGTGGCCCTCCGGTACTTCATAGTGAAGTTCCTGAGGAGTCTCCATCTCTTCCGCCAAATATGGCTCATCCAGCGGGGTCTCCGAATTGTTCAAGTATACATGACCGTCCCGGATATCGATGACATCTCCCGGCATTCCAATCACACGTTTCACATAGTAAACCGTCGAGTTCTTTTTATCTGCTCTTCCACATACCGGACAGACTCCCTCCGGCGTCTCCTGATACGAAGTACCGCATTCCTTACAATCATAGCCAAAAACAAAGATTGCCACATCTCCCTGCTCCGGTTTTCCAAAGCGGTAAGACAAGCGGGAACCAATGACCCGGCTTCCGGCCATAATCGTATTCTCCATCGAAGAACTGGGCACACGGCTATTGGCAATAATAAATGTAGTCAGCACATATGCGATGACAGCTGCGATGACAATCACTTGTATCCAGCTGAGAATCTCTTCCTTCCAGTTTATGGGCTTTTTCTCTTCCCTTTTCTGTTCTGTTTCCTGTTTCTTCATAAAATTTCCATAACCTTCTTTCTGCCTTATATCACTCTAGTGTATAAGAGTTTCCGATTTTCCGCAAGGGATTTTCGAAAAAGGTAAGAAAATTTTTAGATGTAGGATATAGGGATTCTATGGTATAATCTCAATAGAGATTATACCAGCGCCGGTTCGCGCCCGAGCAAAGGGAGGACAATTTCTTTAGCGAACCATGTGCATCCCCCCGGAGAGTAGAGAGTAGTATGTCCAAAGTCGCATTCCCAAAGGAGGTATCCCCCACCAATGAAAAAGCACCCTCTGGCCCTCATCGGCACTCTTTTTTTTCTGTTAGCAGGCCTATTGCAGCTGGCCGCCAGAACGGTCTCAGGCTTTGCAGAATGGTATGCCATCACCATCTATCCCTGCATCGTAAAAATCTATGGCGGATTCTGCAATCTTCTTCCTATTTCCATCGTGGAGTTTGGAATTTACATTCTCACAATATCTGCCATCCTTTACATAGGACTCCATATCAGACAATGGAAAAAGATCATAGAGGGAATTGTGGCCTTTCTCGGCTTTATCGCCTTTTTATTTACCGTAAACTGCGGTATCAACTACTACCGCAGACCGTTCTCCAGCTATCTGGATCTGGAAGTACGGGATTCCTCTGTGGAGGAATTAAAAGAACTGTGCGTTTATCTGGTGGATCACATCAATGAAACAGCAGATGATTTCGGGCAGCCATCTTTGACCAGCCAGTTTGCCCTTGCCAGGCAAGGCCAGGATGCTATGCAACATCTGGGTACAGAATATCCCCAGCTGTCAGGCTATTACCCACAGCCAAAGCCAGTCCTGGTCTCCTGGATTCTGGCTGTGCAGCAATTGTGCGGGATCTATTCCCCTTTTACAGTGGAAGCCAATTATAATTGGCAAATGACTGGATACAATATCCCTCATACCCTCTGCCACGAACTTTCTCATCTAAGAGGGTTTATGCGGGAAGATGAAGCCAATTTCATTGGTTATCTGGCCTGCATCCGTTCTCAGGAAACGTTTTTTCAATACAGCGGATATCTGATGGGATGGGTTCACGCCGGAAATGCACTGGCAGCTCAGGATTGGGATTCCTATATGGAGCTTCACAGCAAGTTGTCTCCTCAAGCTGTAGAAGACCTGCAGGCCAACAATCGATATTGGGATCGTTATGATAGTAAGGTGGCTGAAGTAGCCAACCAGATCAATGATACCTACTTAAAATTGAACGATCAGGAGGACGGTGTGAAAAGCTATGGACGGGTAGTGGATCTGATGTTGGCATATTATAGAACTCAGGGGGAATGATCCCCCTGAGTTTTGTCTGGTATTGGCTATTTATTGTACCCTTTTTGTTTCTCATAAGCTACAATCAAATCTCTGTTTGCAATCTGGTAGTCATTTAACATACTGTCTGAGAACTGTTCCGGCTCAATCATTGGATTATACCAATCAAATTGTCCGAAGTATTCCATAATGGAAGCATCTTTGAATTTGCGCCCGAGGCGCGCATAGATACCATTGCGTGCAAGGCGGCACATGTTGGCATCAAAGGATTCCAGATATTCCGCCGCGAAAAGTTCCCTGCCACTATTCTCAATGAAATATACAAGCCTGTCTTCCGGCCCTGCACTTTCTTCAGCCACAGTTTCTCCAGACGTTTCTGCTTCTGCCATACTGCTCTGGTTTTCGGCGCTTGCTGCTTCCGTTGCTGTTGTCTCCTCCTCTGAATCATTGACACGTTCGTCAGAAAATTTATAGTAACTCAGGTAACGGGATACCTCCATGGCATTTTTGCTCCAGACCCATTCCACATCCTGCTTTACCCGAACCTTTTCTTTTCCAGTGTGGCAATATAAATCATTATCCGAAATATACAATATGGTGGAAGGATCCACACGGATAAACTGAGTCACATCTTCCCCGATAAGCATTGGTTTTCCCTTGGGATCAAGCAGAGTCAACTCATATCCACGTTTGTCCCTATAATCCGTATATGCCAATAACATCCCATCCTCATAGCTTTGGATCATATCCACCAGAATATCCTTTGCCAGATTCGTCTCTTTTCCATTGTCATAGACATATAGATCGCCATAGGTCCAGCCATCACGGTTATATATATTACAGAGATAGTATAATCTGGAGCCTTCAACTTCTAAGATCTCCGCCTCATCTGCAATATACTGAAATTCGCCAACCTCTCCGCCTAAGATCGGGGCTGAAGACAGATTGCCGTCTGAATCCCCAAAATAGATTTCCTTGCCCTTAGAGTAATGAAGATATCCATACCCTTCGTCAAATATCTCCCCCCATACGCTTGCTGCCGAATCAGACATTCTAAGGGTCTCTGTGCCTGTAGTGAGAACCACATAATTCTGTGCCCCATAATCGATTTGGAAAAGGTCTGCAACATCGTATACGGATGTTATCTCTCCCATACCCACTTTTTCTGTGATAAGGTCAGCTGTGTTGAACACAATCACACCATCAAAAGTCACGGTATTTAGCACAGCATCACTGATCTCTGTCAGTTTTCCATCTGCATAACAATACAAAGTTTTTACAGGAATCCCCTGTTTTTCATCCTCCAAAGCCTCTCGAAGCCTTACGTAGCTATAGTCGGTCAGTCTGCTGTCATCTTCCACATAATCATAGAGCTTCAGAGTGTCTCCGTTTTTAACGGTAAAGTACACTCTCTCATCCAGTGTGCTTATGATATCTACGTTCCTTCCCAGTCGTTGGGAGTCTTTATCAAATCCAACCACGTATAAAGTCTGGCTGTAATCCTCCTCCTGCTTTACATATAAAATGTTATCGAAATCTTCCGCTGTGCTGATGTATGAAAGATGGGAAGCCAATGTTCTCTCACTGTCCGGATGATCCAGGGATACGCCGTATAGTGTGTATCCTGTTTCATAATCCCCCGTCACATAGGCAACCTTCCCTGCGCCGTCGGTATAATAATAGTAGACATCTTTAGCAATTCTGGAGACATCTTCCCCGTTATAATAAAATAGAGAACTGTCGTCATCTGTATAAAGAACCGTTCCATCTTCCAGAAATTCGAACCCGATACAGACATTGCTTGCGATTACTTCCGTGTATTGGTCATTTTTAGTAGGATCTTCTTTTAGTTTTCCGTATTCCGCCTTGCAAAGCGTTCCTGTGACCGTAGATGTATCAAATTTTGTATAGTAATACACGTATTTCCCATCTGGACTGAATGCCAACAGATAGTTTGAGGCATACTCTGCCCTACTTGAAGCAATCTCAATGCTCGTTCCTTCTTTTATATCTGTTATCAGTTCATAACTGCCATCTGAAAAATACGCATACGCATTGCCCTTTGAAAAATATCCATTTGCACTGACCTTTCCTGCAAAAAAAGAAAAAAGGGCTTTGATCCCCAGCACAACCACAACAACCATGACTACAGCTACAGCAACAAGCCCAACCATCACTCTTTTGCCATTCTTCTTTTTAGCCAGGGTCGATTTCGCCTGAGCAGTCTCTTGCCCAACCTGAGATGCCGGCAACGCGCTCGTCTCCCTGTTGGCCTTCATCGCCCCTGACACGGAAGCAAATTCCCCTAGATTTACACCACATGAACTGCAAAACTTGCTGCCATCCGGCACATTTTCTCCACAATTTGGACAAAACATACGATTCCCCCATTCACCATCTATTGTGCTGTATCAACTACATTCATTCTACAGAACCCTGTCATGTTTGTCAATAACATACACAAGTACGGTTAATGGGTGATCCATTAATGTGCCACTTCCATCCGCACACTCTTCCCTTTTATCTTTACATTTTTCATTGCTTTCATCACTACCTTGGCATTGTCACCAGGAACTTCCACAAAGGTGTATTTATCATACATGTCGATGCTTCCAACCATTCTCCCCGGAATTCCTGTCTCCCCGGCGATGGCTCCCAGGATATCTCCAGGCCTGACATTCTGATTCTTCCCGATGTTCACAAACAAACGAACCATATCTCCTCTATCCTGCCTGGTCTCCCGATCCCTATTTCCACCTGTCCTTCCGCCACGGCTGCCTCGGCCACGGTCTTTTCTGTCCCAGCCATATCGGTCTAACTCATCCAAGGATCGAGCCAGCCGTCCACTCTCTGCAATGTCCTCGTTCTCCTCGCCCATAGCCAATTTAAGCAATGCAGCCGCCACATCCAGAGACGTATAATCTTCTTCCACCAGTTTCTGCTCCACCACATGGATCATCCTGGTCAGATCCGTACCGGCAAGGATCTCCTTCACCTGATCCATGATCTTATCCGCCTTGATGCTGGTGATATCGTCCAGGGACGGAATAGCCTGAGGGATAATCTTGGTCTTGCAGTATCTCTGGATGTCCCGAAGCTTATAAACCTCTTTTCCCACCACAAAGCTGAATGCAATCCCTTCCTTGCCTGCACGCCCGGTACGTCCGATCCGATGTACGTAATACTCATCATCCTGAGGAATATCATAGTTGAACACGGCCCCCACATCGTCTACGTCAATTCCTCTGGCCGCCACATCTGTGGCAACCAAAATCTCTGTCGTGCCGTTTCGGAAACTGTTCATAACCCGATCCCTCTGCTCCTGCTTTAAGTCTCCATGAAGCCCCTCGGCAAAATATCCTCGGCCCTGCAGTTCCTGAACCAGTTCATCCACCTGCTTTTTGGTATTACAGAACGCTACCGACAGCTTGGGAGCATACATATCCAGCAGACGGCACATCACCTCCACCTTTGTCTTCGGCTTCACCTCATAATAGTACTGAGTGACTTTTGGAACCGTAAGCTCTTTTTTTACCACCTTTACATTTACCGGGTTCTTCTGGAACTTCCTGGCAATCTCCTGAATCGCCATAGGCATGGTAGCAGAGAACATCACCGTCTGCCTCTCCTCCGGAAGCTGGCCTAAGATGGTTTCCATATCCTCTAAAAATCCCATATTCAGCATCTCATCCGCCTCATCCAAGACTACGGTATGGACAGAGTCGCACTTTATGGTTCTGCGGCGCATATGATCCATCACACGTCCCGGTGTGCCGATTACAATCTGCACGCCGTCCTTTAATCCCCGTATCTGCCGTCCGATATCTTGGCCTCCATAGATCGGAAGAACCTTGATTCCATGCATATACTTGGCCAGCCTGCGAATTTCCTCTGCCACCTGGATCGCCAGTTCTCTTGTAGGACACAAGGCAATAGCCTGAAGCTTTCTGCTGTCACGGTCGATCTTCCGCAACAGCGGAATTCCAAACGCCGCCGTCTTACCGGTACCTGTCTGGGCCTGTCCGATCACATCCCTACCTTCCATCTGTACAGGAATCGCCTGGGCCTGTATAGGCGACATCGCCTCAAATCCCATATCGGTCACTGCCCGGAGAATCCGCTCATCTAACTGTAACTCGTCAAATCTAATTGTTTCCATTTATTCGCCTTTCTTAAACTTATATCCATCCATAAAACCATTGTCTGCTTACCGCCACAAAAAAACGAGATAATTCAAGATAGAACTTGAACTCCCCCGTTCTTCATAGGTCTCTAATATAACAGACCGCTTTCATAATGTCAAGCCACAATTTCCTTATTACACCTTAAAACGGACTTCCTGCATCCAGATTATAAAAAATACTTGAAACCTATTTCTGGATATGGTATATTGAGGACAGAAGGGGAAAGCCAGAGAAGCGGCCTACCCTCTCAACAGCTTAGATCACAACCCTTTGCAGGGTTGGCCGTCACTATTGGTAGTAGTGGCGGCTATTTTCTACCCTTAAAAATCTGACAAAGCAGACTGATAAGGGATACAATGAATGTACAAAACAAGAAAAAATCCTGATATGTAATCACTGGCAATCCCTCCTTTCTTTCGTACCCAACGGGCATGATATCTGGAGGGTTAGCCCCTCCATAGAAGAGGGTAAGCCACCTTTTGCTCTCTAACTTTCCGTACTTGGCATTGTATCACATTTTCCAGTTCTCGATAATATCTATCCTATCTCTCCACTCAATAAAATTGCTATATAGTTTAGTCACTCTAATTACTGTTTTGTATATACCATTTCGTCATAAAAAGTAAATGTTGTATTATTAGTGAATTTAATATTTACAGCCGCATAAGTAGTACTTTGATATGTTGTATCATTGACTTTCCGCATTTCAGATACAAGAACTTCCATTTCTCCGCCTTTATCCTCATAATACCTTAAAACCAAAGCGCCGTTTTCATTTGTCAAAGTAATTAATTCACCATAGGGATTTATATAGTTTCCGTAAATATCTACGCTAGTTTGCTCTTGATCAAACCATGAAAAAGATAACCACATATCAGTTGATTAAACAAGGTATTGAGAAAAAAACGATTTATAACCTTCAACATTTTGTTTATATAAAGAGTATGTTATGAAATTTAAAAAACACGGAATAAAAATTCCCCCGCTTCAGGTTTGAGAGAGAGGATATGAAAGTAAGGGATATTATAGTAAGTCGGAAAAATTTGCCACAAAAAAGGCCAGAGATTGATTCCTCTCCGGTCTTTTCCAAACGTTTATAATTCTCTTTTGCAATTTCTTGAATCTGCATCCAAAACTACATTTTCACTGATATTGTATTTAAAATAGTTCTATAAGGGCTTTTGCCTCTTTCAGCATGCTTACTACCTTGTAGACTTTTTTGCCGTTCCTTGCGCTTTCCTGTCTCTAATCTGCTGTTTGATACTTGCAATCCCTGTTTCCTTTATTTCATCTTTCCTCATGTCTTATCTTTTCCGTACCCTGTCTTACCCTTAAATGACAGTATAGCGCATTCCAAATATTTTGGTAGTATTTGGGGTAGTATGAAAGATGATTTTACAAACATAAAACTCGGTTTTTTGTTGTAAATAAAAGGATTATCAGCTATCTTTATTTCCACTTACACCTTAAACCGGTATCCTACCCCCCATATAGTCTCTATATATTGGGGCTTTGCCGTGTTAAACTCAATCTTCTCCCGGATCTTCTTGATATGTACCGTCACTGTAGCGATATCCCCGATGGATTCCATATCCCAGATCTTGCTGAACAACTCCTCCTTGGTAAACACATGGTTGGGATTCTGTGCTAAGAAGGTGAGAAGGTCGAATTCTTTGGTGGTAAAGTTCTTCTCCTCCCCGTTGACCCAGACCCGTCTGGCTGTCTTATCAATCTTCAGCCCACGAATCTCTACAATCTCATTGGACGGCATCCCGCTGCCAATCAGGCGGTCATACCGGGCTAAGTGCGCCTTTACCCTGGCTACCATCTCACTGGGGCTGAAGGGCTTGGTGATATAGTCATCCGCCCCAAGGCCCAGGCCCCGAATTTTATCAATATCCTCTTTCTTTGCAGATACCATGATGATGGGGGTATTTTTCTTCTCCCGAATCCTGCGGCAGATCTCAAAGCCATCTGTACCGGGAAGCATCAGATCCAGGATATACAGGTCATATTCCTCCTCCAATGCCCTTCTAAGCCCGTTTTCCCCCTCATTCTCCATCTCCACCTCAAAGCCGCTTAGTTCCAGATAATCCCGCTCCAACTCTGCTATGCTTTCTTCATCTTCAACGATCAGTATTCTCTTCATCACGTATCACCTCCTGGTATTTTCTCAACACAAAATGAATCTCCGTGCCAATTCCCACTTTGCTGGTGGCCCAGATCTTACCTCCATGATCCTCGATAATCTTGCGGACAATGGACAGTCCAATACCGCTTCCTCCCTTAGAAGAATTCCTGGAAGAATCTGTTCGATAGAACCGGTCAAAGATATTGGGCAGATCCTTGGCGGCAATCCCTCGTCCGTTGTCCTCAATCTCCACCTGAATAAAGTCTCCCACATCCTTGATACGGATATTGATCAGCCCTTTCTTCTTGTCCAGATATTTTACGGAGTTGCTGATAATGTTATTGATGACACGCTTCATCTGTTCCGCATCTGCAATAACCACCACGTCTTCATCCACATAATTAAAATACCCCAACTCAATATTGTTGGCATCCAGATCCAGCCCTACCTCCTCCACACAATCCTTAAAATAACCAGCCACATTGATCTTGGAAAAGGTATACGGTATCTTGTGGGTATCAATCTTCGAATAAAAGGTTAACTCATCAATCAGGCGATCCATATCGTTGGCCTTATTGTAGATCGTCCGAATGTATTTATCCAGTTTCTCCGGAGAGGCAGCCACGCCGTCCATGATCCCTTCCACATATCCCTTGATCGCTGTGATGGGAGTTTTTAAGTCGTGGGAAATATTGCTGATTAATTCCTTGCTCTCTTTATCGTACTGAACTTTCTCTTCCGTTGACTCCTTTAGCCGGATCCGCATCTCCTCAAAATCCTGGCACAGCTGTCCGATCTCATCATCATAGTCTATATCCAGGGCAAAGTCCAGGTTCCCATTCTTTATCTCATGGGTTGCCTTCTGAAGCTGGCTTAAGGGTTGCAAAAGCGACTTGTACACCCACCCGATCAATGCCGCCCCTACCAGAATAAGGATCAGGATACCAGCAAGCACAATCTCTGCCATCATGGATTTCACTTCCGGAATCATGTCACCAAAACCGGATACGATGAACACGCTTCCTTCGGCCCCGTCGCTGAACACAAAATCCACCTGCTTTACCAAATGCTGGGTCTCCCCATCCAGATAGATTCCGCCTTCAAATGATGTCCCCATATTTCCATAGGCCGGAAGACGGGAATACAATTCTTCTCCCTGCCCTTCTATACCGGAATATACGATCTCCCCATCCTTTCGCACAATCAGATAGGCATACTTTCCTTTCAACACTTTATTTACCGTATCCAGAAACTCTCTGTCCACGAACTGGTCCGGAGCCGTCTCAAGGATCTTGCGAATCTCCTCCTGGCTGTTTCTTGTCAGACGGTTAAACACCTGTACCGGGTTGCTGGCCAGAAGATCCACCTGTTCTGACAACCCGTAGGCCTTCCGGAAGGAATTCATCTGGTACTGGCTTAGCCCCCAGAAGGCAAGATAGATTAATGCCATGGGCAACACCGTCACTGTCAGAAACGCCATAGCCAGACGTGTCTTAATCTTCATTGCCAATGCCTCCCTTCCCAAACTGCTTTCTGCTTCCAATGATTATTATCAGTATAGCATACTTGCAGGCAGGCATTTATAAAATCATTCTAAATTTTCGCAGAAAGCTTTGAGACAATCTCTTTTTCCTGATCATCAAACAACAGCCGTTTATTATACTGATAATATCTCTCACAGGAATACTCCTGCAGGAATTTCACACTGTAGAACCCAGTATTCAGCCGGGCCACGAACACCACCATCTCCTGGCTGTCCCCGAATGCTGCCTCCATAAAATCAAATCCATGTTCCAGCCAAAGGCCGCAGCGCTCATACAGGTCTTCATATTCCTTGTTCTTTTCCCCGAAAATCTTCTCAATCTTCCCCCACACCTGATCATCTGACAAGAGATGTTCCGCTTTTATTCTTTGAACCGTGTCCTCCAAAATACGTTTTGTGTCCTGATACAGATGATCTTCCCTTTGCCCCAACAATCCGGATTCTTTCTTATACTTCCACTCTGCCCTGGCCCCTGCCAGAATTCCCTCCAGCCCTTCCAGGGCACTATGGTATTCCCTGACATCGTAAACGCCTGGCTTCACGCCGCTGAAAAGCTGCTGAAGCCTCTCCAGCCGTTCTTCCATCCTGCTTAACAGCCGAAATCCATCGTTTAATTTATCCAGCAACAGGCTGATCACGCTAAGGCGCTCATCAAACGGCGCTTTGGCCAGTTTGTCGCACAGCATCTCCCGAATGGTTCCTGCAAGAATCTCATCAATCTGATAATCTTGCCTGTACTTGTAGTATAATTCCAGATAATTGGCAAATTCCTTGGCGATGGCTTCGTGCTGGATATACTGCCCCACCACATCTCTGTCCACAATTTTGCCAAGCCGTTCATACACTTGTATGAGACGGGATAAGTCTTCCCAACCTCTGGGAGTAGAAAATCGTTTTCCGTCTACCGTAGTCTCGATCTGGCAGAAATTCTGCTGCTTTACATCCAGGTAAGACAGGACAGCCGGGTGGATCTGAACCTGGACGGCATATTCTTTCCACACCTTATAATCCGGCTCCACACGGATCCGCTTAAGCCGATCCAGCGTCACCACATCAAACTCTCTCACCGACTTATTATACTCCGGCGGGTTCCCTGCCGCCACGATGATCCAGCCCTCTGGAATCTTATGGTTGCCAAAGGTCTTGCACTGAAGGAACTGAAGCATAGCAGGAGCCAAGGTTTCTGACACACAGTTGATCTCATCAATAAACAGGATTCCCTCTCTAAGGCCTGTAAGTTCTATCTTCTCATAGATGGATGCCACAATCTCACTCATGGTATATTCTGTAACCGACATCCGTATGCCGGAAAAAATCTTGTCCTGAATATAGGGCAGGCCAATGGCGCTCTGTCTGGTATGGTGCGTAATCGTATACGCTACCAATCCAATCCTGCATTCCTGGGAAATCTGCTCCATGATCTGTGTTTTTCCCACACCTGGCGGCCCGATTAACAGAACCGGACGCTGGTGGATAGCCGGAATCTGGTATGCTCCGTATTCATTCTTTAAAAGATATGCCTCTATGGTATTCTTTATCTCTTCCTTTGCCCGCTTGATGTTCATACTACCTTCACTCCTTTTTTGTTCCCTTCGTTTGTGCCTTGCCTGCCAGAGCCTCCATATCCTCCGGTCCCAACACCAGCTTGATCGCCCAGGAAGGCACCGATATCTCCTGATACTGACTGTCTGGCCAATCTCCGATAAAAAGAAATGCTGTATCGTATACCGGCGCATTCACCGGGTAAATTCCCTTTCCATCTGTAAAATAAAGCAGCCCTTTCAATTTGGTAAATGCCCCCTGGGCGCACAAGCTATTGACGTATTCGAACGCCGGCCTGAAATCGGTTCCTCCCTTTCCTTTTATAGTGAGTCCCTTTATATAATCCTCCATCTGCCGAAGGCTGGTGATCACCACGTCGCTGCGCAAACGGTCATCACACTGGATAATGTGGATATTCACCTTTCGAAAAAAGCAGTCTGTTTCACTTAAAATACAGTAAGTCTCCTCCAGAAAGCGCCTGACCAATTCTCCTGAACAGGACATGGATGTATCAATGACAATGACAAAATCCTCAATCCGGGATACCTCCTTGGACTCCAACGGCTCAATGAGAGGCATATTCCCATAATGATTCATCCCATAAGTATAGTAGATATAGTCAAAAGAATCTTCATCGATCTGAATCTCCTCCCTCAGAACCGCGAACTTTTTAAGAAACGCCCTGTAATCATACCGCTCTCTGTTTTCGATACGCACCTGTTCCAGAAGGCTGTCGTTGTCATCTGACTTGGACGCTTCCCTGGACATGGCTTCCATCTCTACCTGGATCTTCTCCCGCCTGTCATCCCAGGTGTTTTGTCTTGGGATCATCTGGCTTTTAGGGTTCTCTTTCTCCCACAGCTTATGGTCATCCACCAAAAATTCCGCCACAAGCCGTTCATACTGCTGCCTGGACAGGTCCCAGTCTTTAAGGACCTGATAGATCCCCTCCGCAGTCAGAACCTTCATTTGCTTTCCAAACCGCAGGTAGATGTCTCGCCGAAATGGGTTGGGTGCCACATGGGTACAGGTCTTATGGAGACTGTCAATCACCGACTCCATAGCAATATCGCAGGCCAGATTCCAGTATTCACTGCCCCGCCTCCCCCTGGTATCCGGATGGCAGAACAGGCAGTGAAGTACCATGTGAAGGTAAGCCCGGTTGACATACACCCTTCCTTGCCGGTACATGCGACATAACTGATCCGGATTGTAATAAATCGTATAACCGTCGGTTCCCATAAGGCCGGCAGACCAATCCGCCTGAAACCCGAGGCTGCTCAACGCAATATCCAAAAAATGCATATGGACATACAACTCATTTCGGGTGTTGGACAGAATCTGGGTACACAGCATTACCATATCCAGTTCTTCCAACTGCTGCTGTCTTGTAGGGTCAGTCATGGATTGCCTCCTCTATAATGTAAAGCGCCGCCGTTTCACATTTCCTTTTTTCTTTTTCTCATCCATCAGGTAGCTGACCATCCCGGCTGTACCGGATGTTCCTGCTTCCTTAATCACCTTTTCCATCTGTCCGGAATCAAAATCCAGATGATCCATCAGCCACCGAAGTTCAGCCATGTCCTGACGCTTCACAGTCTGGCAGGCAGCCATCACAGCATGCTCCTTCAAATATTCTTCATACATCTTCTGGTATCTCTCTGACAGCCGATAAGGATAGCGAAGCCTTCCCAGCGCAACAGCCGCCGCCAATTCTGCCTTCTCCTGTACCTGAACATGAGCAAACAGGCTGTCATATTCCCCAAACTGGAACTGTGTGCCCACAAATGCATTCCGATATCGCTTTCCGCACCCATGGGTGTTGGTCACCAGAATTCTGGCCGGTGTGTTTTCCACTGCCTCCTCGAAAAATTCTGAAAAAATCAGCCTGGCCTCCTCCGCTCCAAGATAGGTGACCCACAAGGTCTGCCGCAGTTCATTTAAGATTTCCTTCATGGAAGATTTCTGATTCTCATCCACATGAATTGTCAGATCCGTTATCCCACTACAACCTGTGAAGACACCCGTTCCCCAGTCAAGGGTACGGCTGTATACTTCCAGCTTCCGTATTCGTTCACAGTTGTAAAACCCATAGGCCCCAACTTTTCTAAGGGAAGGGGGCAGGTGCAGTTCCTCTAAAAGGCTTCCTTCCAACACCGGAAACCTATAGGCCTGTTCTGCTCCAATCCGCCCCTCTGTATCTGACCACCAGAAACCATTCTCCTGATTCCTTCCATGTTCCGAAAACAGGTATGGGGATAACTCTGTCACAAAAGCATTCTCTATCTTTTCCGGAATCACCGCCAGGCTATCCATGCTTCTGTACTGCAATATCTGTATCTCCCTGGCTCCAGCGTTCCCTGTTTGTTCTCTGCACAATAAAACCATACCTTTTCCCTACCGCTTTCTCTTCCTCTTTCGTTTCCAAGGTTCCATCTGTCTGGCTGCCATCCACAAAAGCAAGAATGCAATTGCCATCTGTACAAGGATGCCAAAGACCATCCAATGTTCTGTAATCACATTGTCTGGTCTGTAGGTCAGCCAAGGCAGCAGACCTGCAAGTTCCAGTTCCCTGCCCATCTGGCCGCTTAGGGCCATCCGGAAAACAGAGGCCGGATTGGCTAAAAGCAGGTAAAAAAATCCGCCGCTTCCTCCGCCTTCCTGGGTTTGTGTTATGTTAAAAAATAAGGAAGCAAGATGGTTCACCGCTACGGTTCCAGCTACCACAGCAGTTGTCAGGCAATAGCTGGCCGCCGTTGAAATGGCGGACTTCTTAAAACAGGCAGAGCAGAAGAGACCGATGCTTCCTGTTAAAAACCCTGTAACGCTATAACAGACGAAAAGCAACAGGATATCTTTCAACAGGATTCCTCCGTAGACAAACGACAGCGACAGAATCGGAAGGCTTGACACGATCAGAAGGAGGGTGGTTGACAGACTGGCGAATAGCTTCCCCAGCACAATCTCCATAGGACTCATCCTGGTAGTCAGCATCAGATCCAAGGTCTGCCTCTCTCGTTCTCCGCTGATACTGCCTGCCGTAATCGCCGGAATCAGAAACAGAAGAAGGGCAAACTCCACAATTGCCACAAACACATACAGGTTGACAAAGCTGGAATACTGAATCTCCGCTGTTCGTCTCACCTGTGTGATGACCGAATACATATTGAGCAGCGCCACCAATGCCAGCACGCCATTGAACAAAAGAATCACCAGTGGAAAACGAAAGGATCTGGCACTGACCTTTATTTCCTGCTTATATACTGGATTAACCTTCATGAATCAACACCAGCCTTTCCTCCGTATGATTGGTAATCTCCATAAATACCGACTCCAGGCTCCCTTTCTCTCTCACGAAACCATAGACCCTTACATTGGCATCTACCAATTGTTTCAACAGCAGGATCTCACTTTGTCTGTCTCCGCGAAAGCTGACCACAATATCTTCCTGCTGGATGGTAACGGTCTCCACATCCGGATGGCTTCCCAGGATTTTGATAGCCGTATCTGGGCTTCCACTTATGGATATGGTCAAGGGGCGGCTAATATTGATCTGGCTTAAAATGTCTTTCATAGTACCTTCCAGCACTACCTTTCCCTGATCCACAATCCCAATATCCGTACATATCTCCGACAGCTCCGGCAGAATATGGGAACTGATTAAGATGGTTTTCTTTTGCTCTTTCAGTTCCTTAAGGATCTGCCTGAATTCCAGGCGGGTTCTGGGATCCAGTCCTGCTGTCGGCTCGTCCATGATCAGCAAAGACGGATTGTGAATCAGGGAGCGGGCCAGGCTTAGCCGCTGCTTCATGCCTCTTGACAGGCCTTCCACATAAAAATCAGCCTTTTCGTCCAGCTTCACCTGCTCCAGCAGCATCATGCAACGCCTTCTGGCTTTCAATCCATACAAGCCATAGCAGGATGCAAAAAACTCCATATATTCCGATACCCTCAGATTGTCATAGATCCCAAAAAAATCCGGCACATACCCGATTTGTTCCCGTATCCGCTCCGGCTCCCTGGTTACATCAATGCCATCTATGGTCACCGTTCCGCTGTCTGGAATCAACAGGCCTGTGATAATTTTGATGGTGGTAGTCTTTCCTGCCCCATTAGGCCCTACAAAGCCATATAAGGTTCCGTCATCCACCGTCATACTCAGCCCGTCCAGAGCGACAGACTGCCCATACCGTTTTTTAAGCTGTTCAATCTTTAGCATCCCGGCTCCTCCCTATAATATTCAGCATGGGAAGCAGAACATCCCAGTTATACTCGGTCATATTCTCATATACATACCGTACGATGATCGTATTTCCCGGTGACAGATACGGAGCCAACTCATCAGACTCATATTCCAGTTTCAGAGAGTCTTTCTTGTCAAAGCTTCCCGTGTTATGGTTGTAAAAATAGATATTGCCTGCGAAAGAAGCCACCTGGCTTGTGCCTCCCTGATTCACAAATACTTCCGACACATAGTCAAATTTTAATCTCTCGATCCTCACATCGTTGCCCAGGGAATATTCCAATGTCACCGGATCCACCCCATACAACGAGTTGGAAGCTTCATCATAGTTTCCACCCAGTACGGCTGGGCTGCGAACCACCGCCGGACGATACAGAACCTCATCCTCGCTGGAATAAACGGGTACAATAGAGGAAGCCACCGTGTATCCCTGTGCCATGGCAGTCTTTAAAAAGGTCCGTTTGCTGTCTCCGTTGGCCCGTATCCCGATAATTCTGGCATTTGGCGTGTACGTCGGCATATAATGATCCAGATAGAATTCTAAGAGGCTGGCTTTTTCCACTGCATCCACATACTCCCGATCTTCAATATCTCCCTCCTCAAACTGTCCTCTTCCGGAGATATAGGACGCAATCTGGTAGGTATGATTCCTGGGATATTCCAGCACCGGAAAATCCTTTAGCGATTTCGTCTCTCCCGGTTCCATATCCCCAAGATAGATCAGCTTATCATACATGAGAACCACGCAGTTTTCCATCTTCTCTTTAAAACTGCTGGTTATCTCTCCCTGTATCCCGTTTCTGTCCACCTCAATGTCCCCATAAAAGCCGATTTTCTCTCCATTGTCCTCCACCTTGCTTAATTGAAAATAGCGAGGCTCAAACGCCGGAATATTCTGCATGGACACAGCCGTCTGATCCGGCTGGTGATCAATGGCGATCCGATATTCTTCCGCCCCTGTGAACTTGGGCAGGGAACCGATCTCATAGTAATAGCTTCTGGTTATAGGCTTAACCCAATAGTCCGCTGTAAGATAGGCCGTATAAAGCTTATTGTACGGGGCACGGATATTCATATACGTGGTTTCGCTGACTGTGCTCTCCGAGGTTTCCAAAAATTGGGCATAGGTGTAGAAACTATCCCGGAACCTGGTCTTGCTTCCCATGAGATAGAAAAGCACAGTAAACATCAGGGAAAGCACTACAACCCCTGCCCGGTACAACTCCGTCATCTCCCTCTGCCGCAGGAAAATGTACAGCCCGATTCCCACCAGAAACACATAGATAGCCACTTCCAGAACGTAAAGTCCCAGATTCGGAAGAGCCTTCCGGTTGCCAGTATTGGTCATGGTCCGTACCGACCAATACTGGCTGGAATTGCCACTGTACACACTCTCTGCCAGGCGGTTGATCTTGTCTGTCCCCAACACTTCTGTTAAAATCAGATCCAAAAAAGAAGGATTTTCCCGGCAAAATGTGTCGATATCTGCAAAATCATAGGCAGCAACCGCAACAATTCCTTTGGAGTACACGGCAGAGGCCAGAAGGGTTCTGTCCTCATCCGCCAGAATCACATTGCCTCCAGACAGAGAGAAATCCACACAGGGCAGTTCCATCGTGGAATCCCCTGGATTTTCCCGGGCATACTCTGCCCCCATGTTGACCTGCTCCACCTTTGGCGGCTCATAAGATTCCTCCAAGAGTTCCGGCGCAAACCGGCCCAGGGTATCGTCTGCCCTCATCCCAGTCCCAAGGATCATGGTTCCCCCGCCGCGAACCCACTCCACTAAAACCCGGTTCTGTCTTTCCGACAGGTCACGGATCCGATAGTTGCTGATCAAAAGTACGTCAATCATATCCAGTCCAATGGACTCTTCCGGAAAGGTATCTGTGGAAAATTCCACGGTCTTGGTCCGCAGCATACCATAGTCCACCCCGATTCCATCCCATGCCCCCATCTTTTCTGGCGTATCACTTAAGACTCCGATGAAAAGCTCCGGCACATCCAGGCTGAAATTCAACTTGACCCGTTTGTGTATCACCTGTTTCCCATCCAGATCCACCAGCTCCACAAACATCTGATCCACCCGGTTTCCAATAGGAAGATACATCTTCTTGTTCTCTTGGCCTCCTGCTGGCACTGACACCGGAAATACATGCCGGTAGATATCATAATCAGATTCCATCGTCAGAACCCGGATATTCCCTTGGAATTCCTGGCTTCCCGTGTTGACCAGAGATGCCTCCACCGGAATATACCTTCCGCCTTTTGCGTTGTCTCCGTACCCATAGGTGATATCCATGGAGATTTCATCCCCATAGGCCGGTTCCTTTGTATCTGCGCCCAATGAGGGAAAAACGGCAGATAGGACCAGCATCCATATCAGCGGTCCTATCCATAATCTACATTTTTTATTCATAACGTTCCTCCAGCCCTCCAAAGTTTTCCCGGTTGATATCAAAGTTTACTTTCAGTTTCACAGTAAATACGGTTCCTTTCAGGTCACTGGTAACGTGAATCGTTCCGCCATGCATATCTACAATATTTTTTGCAATGGCAAGTCCCAATCCGGTTCCCCCGGTATTGACAGAGCGGGACTGTTCCACTCGATAGAACTTATCAAACAAAAGAGGCAGTTCCTCCTTTGGAATTACATACCCATAATTCGTAACCGATACGGTGACAATAGTGTCCGTTCCATGAACCTTTACTAAGATTCGTTTTCCTTCTGTTCCATATTTAATTGCATTATTGATCAGGTTGTCAAACAGACGGGCCAGCAGATTCCCATCTGCTTTGATCACTTTGGACGGTACATTACTCTGAAGCTCATAGGCTAACCCTCTCTCCATAAATGTCGGATAAAACTCTTCCAGAAGCTGGCTTAAAAGCTTCACAATATCTACTTTTGAGACACGCATGGAGATCTTTCCATAGTTAAGCTTCGTAAAGCCGAACAGATCCTCAATCAGCTTCTGCAGGCGCTTGGCCTTGGTATAGGTGACATCTATGTATTTCTTCTGCATATCCGGATCGATGGATGCCCCGTTGGACAAAAGCTCCAGATAGCCAATAATTGAGGTCAATGGAGTCCGCAGATCATGGGCAATGTTGGTGATCAGCTCATTTTTCGTCCGCTCGGATTCTCTCTCCTTATCCATCAGTTCCCGGATCTCCTCTACCATCCGGTTTAGGTTCGCCGCCATATCGGCAAATTCATCGTCGCCTACCACCTCCACTGTAGTGTTTAAGTCTCCGTCGGAGATATTTCTCATAGCCGCAGAAATCTTGGCAATGTAACTCATGGATCGTCCCTGAAGAAGGAGAAATGCCATCGCAAATACCAGAATCCCTATAAGAACATACAGCAGGATGATCACCGTGTCCGGCTGGTAAAAGATTGACAGCAGGCTTCCTTCCTTCCCGCTCTCTGCTGCATACTCTCCCAGCATGGTTAAGTTGGTAACCAAAAATACAATTACCAGACAAGAGACCACCCCGCTGTAGAGAATATTGGTAATTACCCGGATATGGTAGCGGCGGCTCATATCATTTTTCAATTTTGTATCCTACCCCCCACACTGTGGTGATGATCTTGTTTTCTCTGGTGTCTTCTTTCATTTTTCCCCGGAGACGGCGAATATGTACCATAACCGTATTATTGGCTTCATAGACTTTTTCATTCCATACTTTTTCAAAAATCTCATCCGTACTGAATACTTTTCCCGGATTGGATGCCAGGAGATAAAGGATGTCGAATTCAATGGGCGTCAGCTTGATCTCCTCATCGTATACGGTAACTTTGTGGTTATCCTTATTGATCACCAGCCCCTTTATGGTGATCTCATTCTTTGCTGTCTCCCTGGCATGGCTGTTGGGATTCAGCTGAGTATAACGGCGGAGCTGAGATTTGACTCTGGCTGTCAGTTCCAAGGGGTTAAAGGGTTTTACTACATAGTCATCCGCCCCTGTCCCAAGGCCCAGAATCTTATCTAGGTCTGTAGAGCGGGCGCTTAACATAATAATCGGGATATTGTTGTTCTCCCTGATCTTCTTACACATCTCCAGGCCGTCCATACCTGGCATCATGATATCCAGAAGCACCATGTGGATATCTTCCTGCTCTAAAATCTCCAGGCCGGCTGCTGCACTGTCTGCTTTAAATACTTTATATCCATCGCTGACCAGGTAAATTTCTACCAGATCAGCGATCTCTTTTTCATCATCGACTACCAAAATGTTGATTTGCGGCACGATGGGCCTCCTTTCGCATTGGTTTACTCTTTCCTAACGCTCATTATATCATGTTCTTTGGACATGTGCTCTAATTTTTTATTACAAAAATGGAAACAGACGGAATAAGCGTTTAAATCTGGTTCTCAATGGGCACAAATACCCTGGTATTCACCGGATCGTAGCTATCATGGATTGATTTTACAGTCCTTACCGCTTCCTGACAGAAGGTGTCCTGGGCCCCTACGGAAGCCCTTCCCCTCCGGTCAATTTTCTGATAGGTTCCGTCTGGCATAAGCACATGGGCTTTTACGTTATCTTCCAGCTGCACATTAAGGATATGCATAGCCTTTTTCCTCAACTCCTCATCCAGAATGGGGAACAGAATCTCGACACGGCGGTCTAAGTTTCTCGGCATCCAGTCTGCGCTTCCCATATAGATCTCCGGCGCTCCATCATTCTCAAAATAGAAGATTCTGCTGTGCTCTAAAAAATTGCCCACAATGGAACGCACAGATATGTTCTCGCTTAAGCCGGGAATGCCTGCCTTCAGGCAACAGATTCCCCTGACAATCAGGTCGATCTTCACACCTGCACAGGATGCCTCATACAAAGCGCCGATGATCTCACGGTCGCACAGGGAATTTACCTTTGCAATGATCCTGGCTGTGCGGCCAGAGGCAGCATAAGCAGTCTCCCTCTGAATCATGCGCATGAAACGCTTTCTCAGCCAGATCGGCGCAACACTTAACTGATTCCAGTTTAAGGGTTCCGAATAACCAGACAGCATGTTAAACACAGCCGTAGCATCCTCCCCAATCTGAGGATGGCAGGTGAAAAGCCCGCAGTCTGTGTACAGCTTTGCCGTAGAATCATTGTAATTACCGGTTCCCAGGTGGACATACCGACGGATTCCATCCTCTTCCCGGCGCACCACCAACGTGATCTTGGAGTGGGTCTTCAGTCCCAGAAGACCGTATATTACATGGCACCCCGCCTTCTCCAACATCTTGGCCCAGTTAATATTGTTCTCCTCATCAAACCTTGCCTTCAGCTCTACAAGAACTGACACCTGTTTGCCATTGTCCGCCGCCTCAGCCAAAGCGGCAATGATAGGCGAGTGGCCGCTGACACGGTACAGGGTCTGTTTGATGGCCAGAACTTCCGGATCCCGGGCCGCTGTTTTTATAAACCGAACCACCGGGTCAAAGCTTTCATATGGGTGATGCAGCAGAATATCTCCTTTTCGAATATTGGTGAAAATATCATCCTCATTCATCAGAGCCGGGTTCGGCTGAGGAGTGTAGGAAGGGGCTTTCAAGTGGTCAAATCCTTTCATCCCGTACATTTTCATCAAAAAAGTCAGATCCAGAGGCCCGGCAATCTCGTATATATCCCCGGAATGAATGTCAAATTCTTTTTTTAACCGCTTTAACACCCGCTTATCCGCATCTTCCTCTATCTCCATCCGGATTACCTCACCCCACTGGCGCTTCTTTAACTGTCTCTCAATCTCTTTCAGCAGATCCTCCGCCTCTTCCTCGTCAATGGTCAAATCCGCGTTCCGCATAATACGGAACGGATGGGCGGTGATGATATCATAGTTTAAAAATAAGGATTGAATGTTCCGCTCGATGACTTCTTCCAGGAGAATCACTGCTTGTCCCTCTGCTTCCGGGATTTCCACAATCCTGGAAAGCACCCCGGGCACACGGACAATCGCAAAATCCAGTTCGCTGTCCCCTTCTTTTTTCTTTAATATGGCTGCAATATTTAAGGATTTGTTGTGAACCAGAGGAAAAGGCCTGGAAGAATCTACTGCCATAGGAGTCAGCACCGGAAATACGTTCTCCTTAAAGTACCGGTCTACATACCTGCCTTCCTCCTCTGTCAGTTCTTCATGCCTTGCCACAATCCGCAAGCCGCTCTGACGCAAAGCAGGAAGAAGAGAGCGGTTGTAGGTGGAGTACTGCATTTCCACCAGCCGGTGGGTCTTCTCTCCGATGGCTTCCAGCTGGGCAGACGGCTGCAGTCCGGCGATATCCGGCTTTGTATATTTGGCATGTACCATATCTTTTAGCGATGCCACACGCACCATAAAAAACTCATCCAGATTGGATGCTGTGATACTTAAAAACTTCAGGCGCTCAAACAGCGGCAGGCTTTTATCTCTGGCCTCTTCCAGAATCCGATAATCAAAATCCAGCCAGCTTAATTCCCGATTCACATAATGTTCCGCTTTCACAAAACGGCTGTCTAACTCTGCCACCTTTTACACCCTCCTTTTTTGTTTCACAACTGGACGGATTCCAAAAATCTCTTCAAAAAACTCCGTCTTTCCATGGATTTCCTTGATCTCAAGGCTCAAATCACCGGAATAACCAGTGGAAATCACCAGTTCATTGTCCTTTACATTGATCTTGCAATCCGACATTTTCTGATGGTGGCTTCTGTCCATAGCATTGGCCAGCCTTAAGATCGCTGTCAGCTTGGCCACCACGATATCCGTCTTCTCATAGTCAAATGGCTCTATATTATACCGTACCACATTGGCAATCACCTGACGCTCCTGATGAGACAGCCCGATGATCTCGGTTGACATGACAATATCATATCCGCAGGGGCTTGAGTCTCTCAGGCTGACAAACTTACCGCAATCGTGAATCACCGTGGCAATTCTCAGTAGAAGACGCTCTCTGGAACCCATGCCATGATATTTTTTCATGGCATCGAATATGGCTGCCACATAATTCTCGATGCAAAGGCCGTGAGTGGTGTTGCAACGGTACCGCTTCGCCATATTCCTGGATGCAGTGATGATATCGTCATCAAAATTATGGCTGAATTTCAGGCATTTTATAGATTGTGCATACTCCGCAGCCATCCCGTCACACAGGCGGATTCCCGGAACCCACAGCACCTCCGCCCCGGTCAGCTTAAGAATCTGCTTGTAGATAATCACCCCTGGGATGATCAGTTTCGCATAGTTTTCATTTACCCCAAAGGTATCCTCGATCTGGTATAAGGACAGCTTCGTCAGCCTCTGATAGAATGCCATAAATTCCGCAGCTGTGATGCGGTCTGTCCTTCCTCCCTTTAGCACATCCCTGGCAACATACAGAATGCTTTCGCCAATCCCGATCAGATGCTTGATATCCCTGTCCCTCAGATACATCTTTTTGAACGCGTACAGTTCATTGTCCACCAGATCCTCAATAATCGTCTGTTCCGTCTCATTATCCACATGGATTTCCCCAAGAATTTCCCGGATCTTTAGAATCCCCATGGGAATGTTCTGGGTGGCTACCAGGCGGTCTTTATCAAACAGAGACAGCTGCATGCTTCCGAAGCTGACATCCGCAATGGCTGTTCCTTTTTGAATAATCTTCTGAAATTCCGCCTCTTTCATGGCAATAGCCTTATATCCGAGAAACCGCTGTTCAGAGTTACTTAAAATCCGGACTGGAATGCCGGTCCGCACCTTTATCTGATCCAGGACAATCTGGTTATTCTTTGCCTCCCTCATGGCAGTTGTGGCGTAGGCCTGGAAAGCCTCCACCCGATATGCCTTCATGACCTGTGAAAAACGCTCCAACACCTGGCATATCTCATCAATCAACTGAAAACTGATCTTTCCTGTCCGGTACGTATCCTTTCCCAAAGGAATCATATGCCGGAGATGGTCAATCTGACGCATCTCATTTTTTGATAACACCTCATAGATACAGAGTTCCAACTCAAAAGAACCTACATCTATGGCCGCAAAAATATGTGCTGCCATTCTTCTCCCTCCATTTTCCTGTCAATGGACTTCTGTTTTCTCACTGCTTTCCCATCAGATACGTGATAAACTGAGCAGCTGTCCGGCCGGATAATCCGCCATGGCTCATCTCCCAGCGGATTGCCTCCCTATACAGTTCCTCCTCCGGCATCCGGATATGATTCCTCTCTGCCAGAACCTTTACAATCTTCTGGAATTCCTTCTTTTCCGGAGACCCGAAATAGATGGTCACACCGAATCTTGCCACAAGAGACAGCTTTTCCTGCACCGTATCATTTACATGCAGCTCATCATCCAGCTCTCTCTTGTCGCTGAACCGCTCCCGAATCAGATGCCGTCGGTTGGAGGTGGCATAAATCAGCACATTCTGAGGCCGCCTTCCTAAACCGCCTTCAATAATCGCCTTTAAATATTTATATTCCAACTCACTTTCTTCAAAAGAAAGGTCATCCATATAGACAATAAAACGATAGTTTCTATCCTGTACCTGCTCCAGCACAGAGGACAAGGCATGGAACTGATGCTTGTAGACTTCCACAATACGTAGTCCCTGCCCATAGTATGCATTGAGAATGCCTTTAATACAGGAAGACTTCCCTGTTCCCGCATCTCCAAACAGCAACACATTGTTGGCTCCTCTTCCCTGTATAAAGTTTTCTGTATTTTCAATTAGCTTCTTCTTCTGGCTTTCGTAGCCTACAATATCATCCAGATACACATGGTCTACATTGACAATGGGTTCTATCCTGGCTTCATGCCCGTCTTCCTTGATCCGGAAAGCCTTGTTTAATCCGTATTTACCCACACCAAATTCCCGGTAAAATTGAGTGACAGCGGCTTGAAACTCCTGGACATCCGATGCCTGGCCAAGAGCCACGGAAAGTTCAATGATCCGGTCTCTGACTCGCTCATTGAAGATTCTGCTTCCGCTCCCTGAAGGCACATAGGAGGCCAGATCCTTCCAGATGGAAGAACCGGGGCATCCCCCATCCAGCCTTGTGATATCCTGGTTAAACAATTCCTTCAATGTAGAGAAATCCTGTCTGGCCAGATCAGACAGCGTCCCTCCCATATCCCCTCGGATCTCACAGGATACGCTGTATGCATTTTCGTGGTTTGCCAAACATAGTGCCAGGAAACAATGCCACAGATTTCCCCGAAACCCGTAATCCGCCGCCAACTCCACCAACTGGCCGGCACAGTCATAGGCATCTGCTGGTATCTTCTCCCCGTCTTCCATCAGAAGACCGGCCATCCTGTCAAACAAACTCTGATGGCTGAAATTCCGATATAATACCAATGGCTTTCTATTCATGTAAACTGTTCCCCTTTCATTCATAGTGGTGCCGGGAAAGCGACATGGGGGGTACTATGAAAGTCTCAAACCCTCATGGCAGGTCTGCGCACTTGCTGCGCTGACCGTACAGCGCCGGAATGCCGTTTTTGCATTCCGTGTGTATCCCCCGAAGGCTTAAAGTAAATCCCGCCAGCCTTTCCTGTATGGCGATGCATCCACATCCGGAACCATGAAGATTTAATAATTTCCCAGAATTCTGACATGGAGGGCTTCCTCCGATATGCTCCGCAGCGCATTCTGAACCGCCTGATCCCCCAGATTTCCTTCAATATCCACAAAAAACCGATATTCCCAGTTCCTTTCCAAAATCGGCCTGGACTCGATCATCACCATGTTAACTCCACAATAGATAAAATTCCCCAGCATATTGTAGAGTGAACCAATCTTGTGAGGCAGTTCAAAACATATGCTGACCCGCTTTGCGTCTCTGGTGTAGATTTTCTCATTAGCCAGGATGATGAACCGGGTGGTATTGCTTTTGTTGTGATTGATAGACGGTGCCAGAACTGACAAGCCATATAGCTTCCCTGCGGTTTCACTGGCTACCGCTGCCTGATGGCAATTTTTCTCCTCAATCACCTTTTTCGCAGACACAGCCGTATTCTCCACACTGATCTGCTTCCACTGGGGATGAGCGTTTAAATATTGAGAACACTGCATCAGTGCCTGTGGATGGGAATACACCACCTGAATATCTTCCAGAGATACCCCCGGAAGGCCTAAAAGAGCATGATTGACCGGCAGGGATGTCTCCGCCACAATCACATTCTGGTGTCGGATTAGCAGGTCATAGTTGTCACTGACCGCCCCTGCTGAAGAATTTTCTATGGGGATCACCGCATAATCTGCTTTCCCGGTCTCCACATCTGTCATAGCATCCTCCCACGTCTTTACGTGGTAAGCATCCGCCTCATCTCCAAAGACTTTCCGCGCAGCTTCGTGGCTGTAGGCTCCCTCCACTCCCTGATACACCACACGGACATGTTCCTTCTTCAAGCTGTCCACCATAGCAAATCCTAAGTCTGCCTTCTTCCCATGTTCCTCCAATATCTGGTACTGCAGGCGACGGCTAATGGTCATCAGCTGGGAGAACATCTCCTCCGCTGCCTGCTCATTAAACGCCCCATGGGCCAACTCCTTTACGGAAGCGATCTTCTGTCTCTCCCGTTCCCGGTCAAACACCGGCTTTCCTGTCTCAATCTTGTAAGCAGCCACCTTCTGGCACACCTTAAGCCGTTCCTCCAAAAGCCGTATCAGTTCCTTATCAATACCATCCAGCTCATTTCTCAATTCCAGTAGATCCACGTTCCTTGTCCTCTCCTCCCATTCTCTCAATCCAGTGCCAATGGTTCAGTTAGTCTTTACCATCAGGGATTTCCCTCATCCGTTCTGCTCTTTCTGCTTCTTAAGCATCTCCATAATCGTATCCCTGGTATGCGCTCCCGCAAACTTTCTCTTCGCTGGTTCCAACTCCTTCACCATAAACGGCTCCCCAAACTCGATGGTCACATTGGATTTCTTCATTCTGGGGATATGCTTCTCGAATATCTCCGCAGTTCCAGAAATGGCTACCGGTATCACTGGACAGCCGGATTTCTCTGCGATCTTTAAGCTGCCCTCCTTAAAGGGAAGCATATCCAGGATGTCTTCGTTCTCATTCCTGGTTCCCTCTGGAAAAATCCAAACGGAAATCCCGGCCTTTACCTGTTCAATTCCTTTGATAATGGTCTTCATGCCCTCTTTCAGATTATCCCGATCCAAAAACAGGCAATGGACATTCTCCATCCAGTTATATAGAAGAGGATACCGTTTCATCTCTTTCTTCGCCACAAATCCCACAAGGGTGGGAACAGTGGTATACCCTACCAAAATGTCAAAATAGCTTCTGTGATTTCCTACATACAAGACCGCCCTATCCTTTGGTACATTCTCCAGTCCCTTTACCGTAATATGTACTCCCACCATCTTTAAGATAAACCGGAACACCGCCTGTACCACATGAAGACTCTGCCAGTCCTTTTTCTTCTGATTTTTCTTTCCCAGATATGCCTCCCAGATCAGCAGCGGGATACTGAGTACCAAAAAAAGAATAACTGTCAACGCAACCCCGATAAACTTAATCATATGCCTCTCCTTCTTTGCAATTCCTTCAGTACCCCCCGCTGCCTTTATCCCATAACAATTCCACCATCTGCTTCCTCATTATGGCGCAACGTCTGCTATTGTACCAAGACGAATCGTTTTTATCCTCTCCATTTTAGTATAAGAAGGGCGCAAATACAAGTCTTATGCGCCCTTCTTTTTTGTGATTCTTTCAAATAAAAGTCCGGTTAAAAACCACAGCGGTGCAAAATCCAGACGGATCAGCCCATTGATGTTGCTGTGGCGGCCTGTATAGTCCCATGGGCAGATTCCATTGGCCCTGAGCCAGGTTCCCGAAAAGTACTCTGCCACAAAAATCAGCACCATATACAGCATTCCATGTCGCAGGATTCTGTCCCACAGGCGCAAAGGCATTGCCTCCCTCCTGACAGAACCCCCTCCTGTCACTGTCACATCCAGCCAACGGTCAACCCCCTTTCCGATAGGAGCCAACAGAGCTCCCAGGCCGTAGATGGGAAACATGATAAGAGAGGTCTTCCCCATGAGCCTCCAGTCATGAAGCATCATGGACTCCACAGAGGTAAACATCACTTCCAGGCACCATCCTGTCACACCGCATTTACAAAAATTAATTCCTGCCTGTTTTATATGATTAATCATTTTCATGGTGTTAGTATAGACGCCATATCCGTTTCTATGCACACACCCCACTTCTTTAGCAGGCATCCGCTGTCTCAGGCTACAGAAGCGGAGACAACAGCCGGCTGCACTGTTCTTTCACCCGCACCACAAGCCCCCTCTGCTCATATCGTTTCTTTGTAATCTCCCGGCAGTGATCCAGGTCTTTAAGAAACGCAGCTTCCAGCTTTTGCGTGGTCTCTGCATCAAAGATCGTGGCATTCACCTCAAAATTCAGTTCAAAACTTCGGATATCCATATTCGCCGTCCCATAACAGCTTACCAGACTGTCCACCATTACGCCCTTGGCGTGAAGGAAGCCGTTCTCATAGGTGTAGCATCTGGCTCCCGCCTCCAGCATATCCTTCACATAAGAATACGTTGCCCAGTACACAAAGGGATGATCCGGTTTGCAGGGAATCATCAGACGGACATCTAACCCGGATTCTGCCGCAATCTTCAGCGCGGAAAGCACCGTATCGTCCGGGATAAAGTAGGGTGTCTGAATATAAATGTGATGTTTGGCCTTATGAAACAACTGAAGATAATTGTTCCGGATCTGGCGGTTGCTGGCATCCGGCCCGCTGTTGATGATCTGAATCCCGGCCCGCTGTCCGAACAGTTCCGGCTTCGGAACATTCAAAATCTCCGACACTGCCGCCGGCTCCCCGCTTTCTTCTCTGTCTGGCAAGCCAAAATACTTTCCGTTTTTAAACAGATTTTCCTTTGTGGCATAATTCCAGTCCAGGACAAAGCGGATCTGCAAGGCATACACCGCACTTCCCTGAATCTTCAGATGGGTATCTCTCCAATATCCAAATTTAGGATCCTTGGAAATATACTCCTTCCCAATGTTGAATCCGCCTACATAGCCTACCCTGCCGTCTATCACCACAATCTTCCTGTGGTTGCGGTAGTTTACACGCAGATGAAGTCGGCCAAGAACAGCAGGGAAAAACTCGCCTACCTGAATGTTCCCGTTCTGAAGCCGTTTCCATACCCGTTTAGGCATGAACCT
Source organism: uncultured Hungatella sp. (assembly GCA_947425205.1). Classification (GTDB taxonomy): domain Bacteria; phylum Bacillota; class Clostridia; order Lachnospirales; family Lachnospiraceae; genus UBA3402. The sequence goes on from CANDZL010000006.1 coordinate 77,555, forward strand.
TCCCCCCATGCCGTCATACAGAATCCGCACTTCCACGCCTTCCTTTGCCTTCTCCTCCAGAATCGGAATCATGGATTGGAACAGCTCATCATTTTTTATAATATAGTACTGGATATGAATGTAGTGCCGGGCCTTTTTCAGTTCAGCCTTTAAATCCGTAAACTTCTCTACACCGTCTGTAAAAATATCTACTGTATTATCCACAGTCAAAACTGCACCGGAAGTTGTCAGGTTATACAGAACCAGATCTTCATAGTCTCTGCACAGAGGATCCCGAAACCAGCTCTCCCTGTCCTGAATTCCCTCCTCCTGGGATTTAATGGGATATTTTAGACGGTCCTCCACCTCCTTCACATGGAACATTTTGCTCTTCCGAAAATCCTGGCACAGCAAAAGATATAGAAGGAACCCAAAAATCGGCACAAAATACAATGCCAGAAGCCAGGTCCACACCGCCTTAGGGTCTCTTCTCTGAAAGAAAACAATCACAACCGACAGAAACAGATTAATATAAAGCAGATTGTCCATCAGCCAGCTCCAGACTTCCGCCATTGATTTTAACGCTATTTCCATAGAAATTCACCTCACTTGAAGCTGTATAACTCCATTGATACATTTCCTGTTATTTTACTCTCCCTATTCTGCATATGCAAGGGCTAACAATAAAACGACCGGAACACGCCTGTTACTTCAAAGCCAGACATGCCCCGGTTCTTTTTGATTCTTCACGGTTCAGGTAATGATTGTTTCTCGATTAGCCTCCTGCATGTGCAGATTTTCCTGAACGATTATCTGTTCGTTCGATCTCCAGTTCTTTTCCTGCATAACATTTTACCCTGTAATTCTTCCACTCAATCTCAAAGCCACCGTACCCTTCTGTGCCATAGTTTGCATTTACATAGACAATCCAGGTATCATCCAAATCCGTTCCCTCGATTCTTCCGGACAGCGGATTCTCTGGATCTCCCACAGGCGCAGATGTCAATTGGCGAACGGTGTGGCGGTTAGAATTCCCCTCCAGCCTCTGTTCCTCCAGATATTCCTGCAACACGAAAGAGATCATTTTCGTATTGTACTCCAATACTTTAACTTCCGCATTGTTTTTCACCTTCTGGTAGGCAGGTATGGAGATGGCCGCCAGGATGGAAATGATTGCCACAACAGTCAGCACTTCCAGTAAGGTAAAGCCTCTGTTGTCACGTAAACTGGTTTTTTTCCCGGTCATAGGTATACGCAATGGATTTTAATATTTCCTCTATCTTCTCTCCGGACACATCCTCGGATTTGCAGAAGTCCTCGAGAGAAGGATAAAAGTCCCTTAATTGTGTATTGACATAGCTTAACAACATTACCGGATCTTTTGGTATCTGATTCATGGCATTTCCTTTCCAAACCTGTGATTTCCAATTGACGGTGTTATGATAGCATAAAACTGGATTTCATTTCAATATCACTTATCATATTATCCACTTATGGATGATGAGGGTTTGTAATAAGCGGTCTGCTCCTATACCGCCGTCTTACTCCACGTGTGCAGACAATTTCTGCCCGGCTATATCTGTATCGATGACAATCGTATCTCCTGCTCTTACCTGATCCTGCAAAATGATCTTCGCGGCCAGTGTCTCCACATATTTCTGAAGGTATCGTTTCAACGGCCTTGCTCCATAGACCGGGTCATACCCGTGTTCTACCACGAAAGCTTTAGCGGCATCAGTTAAAGATACCTGTATCTCCCGGTCTGCCAGCCTCTTGTTGGTATCTGCAATCAGAAGCGATACAATGGATCCAATAAAGTCCTTTGTCAGCGGTTTAAAGAGAATGATCTCATCCAGACGATTCAAAAATTCAGGTCGGAAGTGACTGCGCAGATCATTCATCGCCATCTCCTCCGCTTCCTTTTGGATCGCTCCCTGCTCATTGATTCCTTCCAACAGGTACTGGGAACCAATATTGGAGGTCATAATGATGATGGTATTCTTAAAATCCACCGTCTTTCCCGTAGAATCCGTGATACGCCCGTCATCCAACACCTGTAAAAGCACATTAAACACATCTGGATGCGCCTTTTCCACCTCATCAAACAGAACTACGCAGTAAGGCTTTCTCCGCACTGCCTCTGTCAGCTGGCCACCTTCGTCGTATCCCACATATCCAGGAGGCGCTCCAATCAACCGCGCCACAGAGTGTTTCTCCATATATTCACTCATGTCTATACGCACCATGTTGGTCTCATCGTCAAACAGACTTTCTGCTAGTGCCTTCGCCAACTCTGTCTTTCCTACACCGGTAGGGCCCATAAACAGGAAGGAGCCAATGGGCTTTGTAGGATCCTTGATACCCGCTTTGGAACGAATGATTGCCTCTGTTACTTTCTCCACGCCCTCATCCTGTCCTACTACTCGTCTGTGAAGCACCTCATCCAGATGCAAGGTCTTGCTTCTCTCGCTTTCTGTCAGTTTCGCCACCGGGATACCAGTCCACCTGGAAATGATTCTGGCAATCTCATCCTCTGTGACGTTCTCATGAACCAGGCTCAAATCCTGGCTCTTCACCTTCTCCTCCTCTGCTGCCAGCTGTTTCTGCAATTCAGGAAGCTTGCCATACTGCAGTTCCGCCGCCTTATTCAGATTATATTCCTGCTGTGCCTGTGCAATCTGGCGGTTGACAGCCTCAATCTCCTCCCGCAGAGAGGATAGTCTCTCCACGGATGTCTTCTCATTCTCCCACTGGGCCTTTTTGGCCGTAAATTCATCATGCAATTCTGCCAACTCCCTCTGAAGATCGGACAGCCGGTCCTGGCTTAAATGGTCAGTCTCTTTCTTCAGGGCCGCTTCCTCAATTTCCATCTGCATGATCTTCCTGGACAGTTCATCCAACTCGGCAGGCATGGAATCCAATTCCGTCTTGATCATAGCACAAGCCTCGTCTACCAGGTCAATGGCTTTATCTGGCAGAAACCGATCCGAAATATAACGGTCTGACAATATGGCGGCCGACACCAGTGCTGAGTCCGTAATCTTTACTCCGTGGAATACCTCGTAACGTTCTTTCAGACCTCTTAAAATAGAGATGGTATCCTCCACTGCCGGCTCTTCTACCATGACCGGCTGAAAACGACGTTCCAGCGCCGCATCTTTCTCAATATACTTCCGGTACTCATCCAGGGTAGTGGCTCCGATACAGTGAAGCTCGCCTCTGGCCAGCATGGGTTTCAACATATTCCCGGCATCCATAGACCCTTCCGTCTTCCCGGCCCCCACAATGGTGTGTAACTCATCGATAAACAGTATGATCTGCCCATCGCTTTTTTTCACTTCCTCCAATACGGCCTTCAATCGTTCCTCAAACTCGCCCCGATACTTGGCCCCAGCTACCAGCGCTCCCATATCCAGAGCAAACAGCTTCTTATCCTTCAGTCCTTCCGGCACATCCCCCCGAACAATCCTCTGGGCCAACCCTTCTACCACAGCAGTCTTTCCCACACCAGGCTCACCGATCAATACCGGATTGTTTTTCGTCTTACGGGAAAGGATTCTCACCACATTCCGGATCTCACCATCACGGCCGATCACCGGATCCAGCTTCTGGTTCCTGGCTCTCTCCACCAGATCATAACCATATTTTTCTAAGGTATCATAAGTTGCTTCCGGATTGTCGCTGACCACCCTCTGATTCCCCCGTACTGTGGTAAGGGCCTTGAGGAAGGTCTCCCGGTTGATCCCATACTGCTTAAACAATTCTTTTAATGTCTTATCTGGTTGTTTCAGCATGGACAAAAACAGATGCTCTACAGACACATACTCATCGCCCATAGCCTTGGCCTCATCCTCGGCGCTTATCAGCACCTTGTTCAGATCATTGCTCACATACAGCTGTCCGCCGCCGCTTACCTTCGTTAAACGGTTCACAGCCTGCTCCGCCTCGTTCAGGAACATCTCCTTGGAGATATTCATCTTAGTGATCAGCTTCAAGATCAGGCTGTCTTCCAACGTAAGAAGGCTGTATAACAGATGTTCCTGTTCCAATTGCTGATTCCCATGTTCATAAGCCAGTTTTTCACAATTCTGTACGGCTTCTACCGATTTCTGGGTAAATTTATTGATATTCATTTTGTTCCTCCTTTCGGAATCAATGAAGGTTGGGTTTCTATTTGTTCTATTCGTACTATAACACTTATTGTTAGCACTGTCAATAGGTGAGTGCTAAAAAATTGTAAAACAAAAGCGGGTGATGGGAATCGAACCCACATATCCAGCTTGGAAGGCTGGTGTTCTACCACTGAACTACACCCGCAAAATATGTACTATTCAATTTTCATGCCTTGGACCGGAATCGAACCAGTGACACGAGGATTTTCAGTCCTCTGCTCTACCAACTGAGCTACCAAGGCATTCCTATCCTGGCAACTTCGGACTTGATAAGTCTACAATATTTCGGTTCGATTGTCAATGTTTTTTCTCAAGTTTTTCTCATCAAAATTATGGAGCCAAAGGGACTGCCCCCTCGCCGAAGGCGACTTTAAATGGGCAGTCCTTGTTCACGTGAAATGTCTGTCAGTAAAAATTTTGCTGTTTGGGAGATCATAAACGATCTGTCCAAAAAGGAGCTGCATTATCTCTAAGTCATCCGTTAACAAAGTGATTATGAAGAATCCGCTTGGCTGGTAACTCCCACATGATTATTCAAATACGTTCCTTTTAACCAGTCAAAAAACTAATCCTGACACCATTGGCATCTATTATGCTTTCTTCTGCCCGATCAGGCTGTCTGCCAGCTGCTCCAACGCCGTTTCATCTGTGTCTTTTACCACTCCCCGTATTGTAACTGCCGGTTCTACTACTGTGATCTCCTTCATCTGAGACAGAATTTCTTTCATCGTCCGGACAGCAGACGGCGCCCAGGAAGCATTCTCTACCAGCCCCACTGTTCTTTTCTGGAAGTTCTTACCTTTTAAATGGTGAAGGAAGTCTTCCATGCATGGCACCACGCCTCCATTGTAGGAAGAAGCAGCCAGCACCATCCTGTCATACCGGAATGCGTTCTCCAACGCCTTGGCTCCATCGCACCTGGCCAGATCCATGACAGTCACGTCTGGACATCCTTTGGTTCTCAGTATCTCCGCTAGTTTCTGCGCTCCTTTGGCAGTATTGCCGTGAAGGGACGCATAAGCAATCAGGATACCCTTGGTCTCCGCCTGGTAGCTGCTCCAAGTCTGATACAGGCCGATCACATGTCCGATGGTATCCTTCAGGACAGGGCCGTGGAGAGGGCAGATGATATCGATATCCAAAACAGATGCCTTCTTAAGCGTCGCCTGAACCTGAGGGCCGTATTTACCTACGATATTGAAATAGTATCTTCTGGCCTCATCATCCCACGGCTCCTCCACATCCAGGCTGCCGAATTTACCAAATGCATCAGCGCTGAACAATACCTTGGCATAACTGTCGTAAGTCATCATAACCTCTGGCCAGTGTACCATGGCAGCAGTCACAAAAGTCAGGATATGATTCCCCAGGTTTAATGTATCCCCCTCTTTCACTACAATGGTTTCTGCTGTTTCCACCGTGAAAAACTGGGGAAGCATCTGAAAGGTCTTTGCATTGCCAACCAGCTTTATACCTGGATACTTTTCTGTCACTGCCTGAATGCTGGATGCATGATCCGGCTCCAGATGAGAGATTACCAGATAATCCGGCGTTCTTCCTTCCAATGCCCTTTCCAGATTATCCAGATACTCCTTGGTCTTCCTTTTGTCCACTGTGTCCATAACCGCGATCTTCTCATCCCGGATTACATAGGAATTATAGGCAATGCCATTGGGAATTGTATATTGCCCTTCGAATAAATCCAGACTTTTGTCGTTTACGCCAATATAGTAAATGTCCTTCGAAACCATTTTAGAAAACACCTCCGTCAATTCTTGATTTTTATTGAAACCACTTGCTTGAATCAATGTCACGATGTTGGGGTCAAAAGGTCTTTTGACCCCTTTGATACCGGATTGGCCTGAAAGCAAACGTATCGGCACTAGTGTCTTGGCATTAATTCCTGAACTGTAATAGTTTACCACAATCTTTCCTAACAGAAAAGAGGATTTTTGTTTACGCTGCAAAAGAAATCCGTTATACTATAGATGGATATCTTTTTAGAAAGGAACAGCAAACTATGAACAAAAAAGAAGTATCTGAAATCCGCCGTCAATATGTTCCCGAGCGATGTACTATCTCCCGCATCTGTGGCTGTTATGTGGACGGCGAAAAAAATGTTAAGACCACGCTGAAAGAGGCCTTTTTATCCATCCCAGAAGAGGATGCCTTCAAATATTTTACCATCTTTAAGAAAACCTTATCCGGATCTATCGGAAGAAATCTGATCAACCTTGATTTTCCCCTTGAGGAAGAGAAGGAGGGGGGCTGTCAGGAATTCCTGTTGAAGCTAAGAGACAGCAAGTTAAAAGAGGATGAACTGATTGAAGCCTTCTACAACAAGATCATTGAGACCTTTGACTACGGAGAAAATTACTATATCATTCTGATCCATGCTGCATACGATGTTCCTGGGAAAGCCTCTGATGGGACAGAGATGTACGATGCATCAGATACCGTATTTGAGTACATACTCTGTAGTATCTGTCCGGTTCATCTGTCAAAACCTGGGTTAGGATACAACGAAGAAAAAAACTGCATTGAAAACCGTACCCAGGATTGGATCGTCGAGCAGCCGATGAAAGGATTTCTCTTCCCCTCCTTCAATGATCGCTTCACAGATATTCACAGTATGCTTTATTACACCAAAGATGCTGCCAAGCTTCAGGAGACATTCATTACCCAGATGTTCGGCTGTCAGCATATTCCTCTGGCTGCAGACACCCAGAGAGAGACGTTCAACTGTCTCATCGCCGATACCCTTGGCGATGAATGTGACTACAGCGTTGTGAAAAATATTCACGAAACTTTGAACGAAAAACTGGAAGAATTCAAAGATAATCCGGAGCCCCTGGAGTTGGGCAAGCAGGAAGTCCGCCGCCTGTTTGAAGAGAGCGGTGTATCCGATGAACAGATGGAGCATTTTGAACAGCATTACGATCAAACTGCCGGTGAGAAGACCTCCTTCCTGGCAACCAACATTGCCAGTACCAGGAATTTCAATATCGAAACTCCAGATGTGGTAGTAAAAGTAAATCCGGAATCAGCCAACCTGGTAGAAACCCGAATCATCGATGGCCGTCAGTGCCTTGTGATTGCAATCAATGAACATGTGGAGGTAAACGGAATCAGCATCACGGTCGCTGGTGATTAGTTTGGTGATTCTGCTCCCTCCAAGGGCAACCAAATAAGGAGTCCGACAAGCCGGACTCCTTACTGTTATTCTGATATTAATGCCGCAGGCCGGAATCGAACCGGCACGGGAGATTAGTCCCGCAGGATTTTAAGTCCTGTGCGTCTGCCAGTTCCGCCACTGCGGCATACGACAGGCACTCTTTATGAAACGATGTGTCTGGACATGGATGGAGATGGATTCGAACCATCGAAGCGTGTCGCAACAGATTTACAGTCTGCCCCCTTTGGCCACTCGGGAACCCATCCACAATGTTGCTAAAACTAAGGGTAAGTTTATCACAGCAACGCCGAAAAATCAAGAAGAAATTTGAGGGATTAGTTGATTAGCAAAACTCCGCTGATACCAGGAAGCCCAATCCGCAGCATCCCATTCTCCACAACATATTCTTCTGTCTCCACCGTATATCCTTCCCCACTGGTCAGCATCATTCGAACCATGGTCTCGCCGTCTGTCATGCCGATCTCCCATACCGGAATGCAAAGTTCCTGATAGAGATTGCTGTTATTCACTGCCACAACACATCTGTTTTCTCCGCTGAACCGTCCAAAAGCAATCACCTGAGTCCCCGCTAGAAGCTGTTTTAAAGAGCCTCTGCGCAATGCCATGTTCCCCTTGTGCAGCCGGATCATCTCTTTATGAAACTCGATCAGTTCCTTATCCTCGTTCCCCCAGGGATAGGTACGTCGATTGTCTGGATCCGTCCAGCCACAGACTCCCGCCTCGTCACCATAGTAGATTGTAGGCGCTCCTGGCCAAGTCATCTGAATCAGAACCGCTTCCCTAAACACACCTGGACAAATACCCTCACTGGCTGCCTCAGCCCCTGCCGTTCCAATTCTGCCAACCCTTCGGTTTGTCCGGGTCATAAACCGGGAATGATCATGGTTTGACAGTTCATTCATGGATGTCAGTACGGACTGTGTCTGCATATAGCTCATATGCTTAAACATGGACGCAAAAAAATGCTCTCCGTTTCCATACAACTCATCTATATATTCATCGCTGTGTTTTTCCATTCCTGTCAAAAACCAGGTAAGAGGTTCCATAAACGCATCATAATTCATAATCGTATCCCATTCGTCCCCCTCCAGCCACGGCCGGGGATCTCCGTAATGTTCTGCCAGAATCAGTGCATCGGGATTGGCCTCTTTTACAGTCCTGCGGAACTCTTTCCAAAACTGATGGTTATACTCACTGCTGTATCCCAGATCCGCAGCCACATCCAGACGCCATCCATCTACATTGTAAGGAGCAGAAACCCATTTACGGGCAATCCCCATAATATAACTCTGAAGTTTCCTGGAATCTTCATAATTTAACTTTGGCAAAGTCTCATGGCCCCACCATCCATCATAGCTTTTATTGCCCGGCCATCCGTTATCATCCCAGAATTTAAAGAAGGTATGATAAGGGCTATCTTTCGACGTGTAGGCTCCTTCTCTATAGTCTCCGCTACGCTCATAGATCTGCTCCCTGTCTAACCATTTGTTAAAAGACCCGCAGTGATTCAGCACGCCATCGATAATCACCCTCATCCCACGTCTGTGAATTTCTTTCATAAACGCCTCAAAAAAGCGGTCGCTGGCATCTAAATTTTCCTGTCCCGCAGAACGTACCATATACTTGGTGGCATTCTCATTGTCCGTAGCATTCTCCGCTACCAGATCCCCGCCATCCTTTACAATCTTCCCATAATGCGGATCAATATGATCATAATCTTGGGTATCATACTTATGATTAGAAGGAGAAACAAAGAGGGGATTAAAATAGATTACCTCAATTCCCAAATCCTGGATATAATCCAGTTTGTCCCAAACTCCCTGCAAGTCGCCTCCGTAGAAGTGGCCAACATCCACAGTAGACGGATTCTTCGACCAGTCCTCTTCCCGACACACCGGACGGCCAATATAGATATACTCCTGGCTTTCCACATCATTATCCAGATCACCATTGCAGAAACGGTCAACAAAAATCTGATACATTACCGCTCCCTTGGCCCAATCCGGTATATGAAATCCTGGAGTGATCCGAAAATGGAACGGCTCTTTTGCCTCGTCTACCGATCCCAGACGATTATAGAAACAGGAATCTTCTCCCTTCACAATTCGAAACCAATACTTGACAGGCCGTTCCCCTACAGTAATCCGGCATTGATAATAATCAAACAATCTATCCGAATATACTTTTTCCATAGGCTGTTGTAGTTCCTGTCCCTCTTCTATATAGAAGACAGCATCTACACCGTCCCTGGCAGTCCGAACTTTAAACGTAACCTGATCCCCTGCATCTGGTTCTGCCGGACTCCGAAACTCTTCTGTCTCATCACAGAATAATGCCTTGCGGTTTAAATGCTCCACGCTTTCTACTTCCATCTAACTTCCTCTTTCCTGCCCACAGACAATAAAACATATGATTCTTTTCTATTTTAAATGATTTTCCCAGAATATACAACCAGAAAGTTGCACGATACATTTCCTGTTCTTTTGTAGAATATGATACATAGATAATTCCAAAATATAGAAAGAAGAAAAGCCAGCGGGGTAGCTGGCTTTTCTAGGAGAAGGTATTTCGTTTCTTATGGGGTGTAGCAAAAACTATATAATGTATTG
>CANDZL010000007.1:0-86107 GCA_947425205.1 uncultured Hungatella sp.
ATAAAAATTGTCACAATAGAACAAATGAACATAACGGGATAAGACAAGATAATGAAATGTGGAGGAATGTTAAGATCTTTTTGGCAGAAGCAGAAAAAGAACTGGCGGATATTGTAGGAAGCGCAAATGTGTGGAACTTAAACAGCGAGGAATTTGAACTGTTAAAAGAAGTGAAAGAGCTGGGAGAGCGGATGAACGCGATTGCAGCAAAATGTTAAGTGGGGAGGTTGTTATGGATCATACAAAGAGGAATATTCTTCCAAAAGAGAAACATATGAGTGGTTCGGCAGGCATTCACAATGTGTCCCAGTATTTGTACAGAGTGGGAAGCTGTATAAAGGAAAGACAGCAGGGGGACAGAATCGTCGTGTACCGCGGGGAACCGGATGTCTATGACAAACCCTGTAGACCCAATATTTTTCGAAGGGATGTCTTAAACAATAACCGATTTTTTGAGAAGAATCTCTTTGACACCATGCGGCAGAACAAACTGACAGGGGAGAAGCGGTATCTGGATAATGCCATCGATGCCCAGCATGGGGAATTTCCCAGTCGTCTGTTGGATGTGTCTTACAATTGCCTGATTGCCCTGTACTTTGCGGTGACCCCCTATTACCACAACGCAGAAAATTCCATGGATCACAGGGACGGCATGGTGTATCTGTTTTTTATTGATGAGATCTTCAGCCCCAGTGCATCCAACACCAATGACAACTATAATGCTATTATTAATCAAGATCAGGAATGGTATCAGAATCATATCCTTTTTTGGAATAATCACAAATTTATTGACCATACAAAGCTAAACAGCAGGATTATTGCCCAACAGGGGGCATTTATCCTTTTTCCAGGGGATGAGCCGGAGGATCTGCCGGAATATATGTTCTGTGGAATCCAGATCCCGAAGGAGGCCAAGCCGCTTATCCGGCAGGAATTAAATCAGCTGTTTGGCATCCACACCGGCAGCATCTATCCGGAGATCATCAATCTGGTGAAAGAATTAAGCGGCAAAAGCAAAAGGCTGAACACAGAGGAATTTACCTGTGAGCATGAGTTGAACCATATATTGAGACAAATGGAAAAAGAATTGATTTATTATCTGGATTACGCCATTGAGCAGAAGAGAAGCAGTCAGATCCATGAGATTCTGGTTCATATTGAGCGCCGGGTCGACCATTACCGCCAAGGGCTTCTTGCATTTATACAGTATATAGAGGAAAACAAGCAGGTTTGTGACAATGTACTGGGGGAGAATGTTTTAAGACAGGTGATAGAACAGTATAATCAGCTTGTTCAAAGTTTTTCTGATGAAATTGAAGAACATCGTATTGGAACGTTTTCATGTAAATCACTGCAGATTTAATAGGGACACATTAAAAGAGGGAAGGGAAAGAGGACAAAAGATGGTACAGTTAAAGAGTCAGAGGACAAGTCGGTGTGAGGTTTTTAGAGATCACATCAATCAGGTGTTAAGGAACCAGGAAGCCGATACAGATGATGCGTGGTGGGAGGATGAGGAGGCGTGGGAAGAACTGGGAAGACTGGCCTGGGGGGATCAGGACTATGTGACCAATTCAAAATCCTTAAAGATTGAGGGCGGGGAGAAGCTTATTCTGGCGGTGTACAAAAAGGACAGGAAAAAGCTTTTTGATGCCATAGCAAAGCAGGCGGGACTTATGGCGAAAGATCCGGAGACAGAAAAGATTCATGTCATCTTCTTCGCCCAGGATATGAGAGACAGGATTCAGCTGGAGAGGAGCTTTTCCATAACAGCCCAGGCCCAGGTAAATGCCGTGGCCAAGGCAGGGAAATCCGGAAAAAATCCTTCAATCCAGTATACATATGTTCTTGACCAGAAATATAAGAAAGGGGATGTGAGGCTGACCGGCTTAAAGCGGTATGAGATTATGCAGATGCCGCCTGTTTTTGGACGTATGAATATAGAGCCTGCAGGGCAGGAGAGGGAATCAGATCTGAAAGAAGGAGATTTGCATGGGCTGGTTTTTAGCGTTGACCTGATTCAGTTAGTGGAAATTTACAACATGATCGGTGATCAGCTGTTCCGGGAGAATGTGCGCTTTGGAATCAATGAGATGATGGGGGTAGATCAGGCCATCTGTAAAACCCTGGAGGAAGAGCCGGAATATTTCTGGTATAAAAATAATGGCATCACAATCCTGGCTAAGAACCGTGACCTGAAATTAAAAAGCCTGGAGACCTTGCTGTTAGATCGTCCAGAGCCAGGAAAAGAACTTTTGTTTTCTGTGATCAACGGGGCTCAGACCATAACTGCGTCTGCCAAATATTTTTTTGATATGGAGTATCGTCTGGCGGAGTGCGAGGATGCTGCTGAGAAGGCCCGTCTGGAAGAAACGCTGAAAAATTCCAAAAAGGCCCAGGTCCTTGTGAGAGTGATCTATGTACCTGGAGAAGAAACAGAAGCTTCAGGAAGCCTTGCAAAAGAGATCAGCGTGGCCCTGAACCGACAGAAGCCTGTTAAGATTGAGGATATTGCATTTACCACCCCGTTTATGATAAAACTGGTCTCCTATCTGGAACAGGCTGTGAAAGCAGGGGAAACCGATTTTTGCCTGGTGCGGAGAGGGGAAGGAACCTTCAAAAAACGTCAGATGGAGATGATTCCCTTTGCAAGGGCCAGAAAAGCCTGTGTGGGAGAACCGGGAGAAGCGAGGAGCAAGGGAGCAAACGAACTTTTAAAATTTCAGATTGACGGCAGCGGAGTCTGCCATTTTGTACAAAAGGATATCTTTGTGGATACATGGATGGACGCAGACGGGAGCCAGGAGGAACAGGTATTCAGACGTTTCTATGGCGGAGTATGGTTCGCGGATCAGCTGGCAGAAAGATATGAAACCGTTAAGAAGCAATTGAAGACCGAAGTGCCGGAAGTACTTACTGTGGTGAGAAACGGGAAATGGTATTTTACGGCGGCTCTGGTGGGCCTGCTCAATGGATTTTCATCTGATTTTTCTGACTTTCACAGTACTTTGGAAGATGTGGAGGAACAGCTTCTAAAAGGGATTCTATGTTTTTCTAAGATCATAGTACAGTATGTGGGGCTGCACAAAGGGGAATATGGGGAAATTAATTCCAATCTGTTCAAAAAGAGCGATTGGTATCAGGCATTGATGAAAAGGATGGAAGAAATATATAGGGAAAAAGGAGCGGGAAGGGGTGAGCCTGCATTGGACAAGCTGTTAAGTGAATTTATTTCTCTTTTTATTTCCAATGCGGCAAAGGAACTTGTATCAGAAGCAGATGCATTCCCTTTTAAACTTGAGGAATGCAGCCAGCAAAATTACGTTGTATTAGGCGGAGAAAGGGTGGAAGTTAAAAATATAACAGAAGCTATGGAACGGACAGCCCAGTATATTCTTACATATTATGAAAAAAGGTGGGATAGACTGGAAGAAAGCAGTATAAAGTGGCTTACCCAGGATGAGAAGCAGGCTTCCACAAAAGATGGATATTTCCGCGGTTTGCCGAAAGAACTTGTGATCAAAGGGAAACGATTCTGGGTGGGAACCTCCTCCAATACAGACAGGAAGATGAAACAGATAAGGGAACTTTGCGGACTTTTGGACGTGGAAAAGGGAGAGATCGCCTGGTATCAGAAAGGGGAGGGCGGACCGGTGTTTTGGTGGTAGGAATCCGAGCAGTAGTTGCTGTTTTGTAAGAAAATGTGACAGCATCAAGGAAGCGCGCCGATGCCAGGCAGATATATGTATCTTCATGGGATTGGGACTCAGCAGGATTATACCTGCACGGTGCAGTACCTGGAGATGGATGATACCGAAAGCAGCGATGAGAAACTATAAGAAAAGCCTGTTTGGAGCCTGGCGGCGAAGATAAGAGAAAATAAGAAAGGATGTACCGTATTCAGAAAAAAGTTGAATTTTCTGTCACATATCTGTTTTTCAGTTGTCTAATGGAATACAGGAGATAACTTCCTGACAAAGGCTGTCTTTAGGTCCTGTTTCAGGCAGGCCTTTTCGAACAGCGGAAAGAGAGGAAAGGATGAAACAATCAACGAACAATGAATTACAGGTATTAATCGATCAGGCTACGGCTGGAGACAAGCAGTCTTTGGAAACCCTGCTTATGGGTGTACAAGATTTGGTGTTTAACCTATCTTTGAGGATGCTTGGAACCTTTCCGGATGCAGAGGACGCTTCCCAGGATATTTTACTGAAAGTTATGACCCACCTTTCATCATTTAAGAAGGAAAGCAGCTTTTCCACCTGGGTATTCGCCATTGCAGTGAACCATCTGAAAAACTATAAGAAGCATATGTTTGCTAAGTATCCGTTGAATTTTGAATACTACGGAGATGATATTCTCCACGCAAAGATCGAGGAAGTGCCGGATCTGACCCAGAATGTGGAAAAAGCCATTCTGGCGGAGGAACTGAAGATGTCCTGTACCAATGTAATGCTGCAGTGTCTGGACACAGAAAGCAGATGCATCTTTATTCTGGGAACTATGTTTCAGGTAGACAGCAGGATTGCCGGTGATATTCTGGGAATTACGCCTGAGGCCTATCGGCAGAGACTGTCCAGAGTACGGAAGAAAATGGCAGATTTTCTAAGGGAATACTGCGGTGAGTACGGAAAAGGAACCTGCCACTGTAAGGAACGGGTCAACTATGCAATCAAAAATCATCGGATTCATCCCTCAAGACTGGATTTTAACAATGCTGTGCCGAAGAAGGTCGCTCTTGATGTGACAGCGGCTATGGAGGAGATTGACGATATTTCCCAGGAGTTCTCTTTTTGCCGGACCTATGCGTCTCCGGAGAAACTGAAACAGTTTATTGAAGATTTTTTAAGCGGAAGGCCTTTTTCCGTTGTGGAGAATGGATAGGAGGAAGAAAACATGGACACCCAAAAAATGTTGGCATATCTGATAGATTTAAGTAGGAATAATAACCGAGAGTGGTATCACGCCCATAAGCAGGAATATAAGGAAGCCAACGGAGAGTTTGAGAGCCTTATACAAGAACTGATTGTAAAAATTGGGGAATTTGACCCAAGCATCCTTCACAATGATCCGAAAGATCTGACCTTTAAACTGGTGAGGGATACCAGGTTCAGCCATGACAAATCCCCCTATAACCCAGCCTTCCGGGCCCATATCTCCGCCCGGGGAAAGCTGCCTGTGCCGGTAGGGTACTATCTGATGATCAAGCCGGGAGATCATTCTTTTTTAGGAGGCGGGCTGTTTGCAGATATGTTTAAGGATGCCACTTCCATGGTGAGAAATTTCATTGCCGCAAACGGCACCCAGTGGGAAGAAATCCTTGAGGAGCCAAACTTTCGAACTTTGTTTACTGTACAGGGAACGGCGTTAAAGAATGTCCCGGCAGGATTTGACAAGGGACATCCCCAGGCAGACTACCTGAAATTCAAAAGCTGGTACCTGGAATACCCGGTTTCAGACCAGGAGCTTCTGAAGGGAGAGGAATTTTTAAGACAGGCAACAACGGTTTTTGAGGCTATGAAGCCATTTAATGACTATCTGAACCAGGCCCTTGATGGGTTTCAGATGCCTGCAAGATAATTCTGTTGAGAAAGTCGAGTCTTACCTGCTTAAATAGGGGGTTATCCGGCTGGAGGCATAGGCATGAAGGGTATCATACCAGATCTGCCCAGTGTCAGCATCTGCGGCATTGATGGGAAGGGTATCCCTGGTCTGTAATAATTCCTCACAGATGAGAGCCATGATCTTCCCTTTCGGTTCGGATTCTTCTCCATGGTCAAACCGGCCAAGAAAATACCGAAGGGTGTATTCCCCATAGTATAGAAGTTCCCGATATTCCCTGTTTTGCTGGCTGGGGATGGACTGGGGGTCGAAGGAGGCACCAAGGCTGGAGGAAAGGCTGTCCAAAAGCCGGCTGATCACTGTATCCGTGTCCAGGCTCGTAGCCTGTATGGCCTGGCTGTAGCAACTTTGCAGCTGCCGGATGATATATTTCTGGCTGTCAATTGCGTCGGATACAAGGTAGTTTGGAAACTTATCCTGGATATCCGGCAGAAAATCGCCGCCGGCACCAGGTTCCCAGTATTCTTTCAAGACATAGCTGCCCTGGTCTGCCTCAAAGGTCAGGGCAGTTGGTATATGGCAGCCGCCTACATTTTCCAGTCCGGCTTCCAAGACCTTATATTGCTGATAGAATGCCCATCCGTAGCAAACCACTATATGGCTTGTGCTGTTTGGCGTACCGGATACCTGTTCCAGCATAACAAAATCACAGCAGGCGAAATCGTAATCCTCTGCGTAAGAATGTGCGTATTTTTCCATGATGGCGCTGCAGATTGCCTGATCTAAGGGAGATTGGGACAATTCATTGTTTTTGATTCCATCAGATTGGTTTTCGTCTGTTTCTGTGCTTGTCTCAAGGGTAACCGGCGTATGGGGATCCTTTCTGTGGATAAGCGCATTGAGATCCCAAGGGATATAGTTGATAGCCAGCTGCACATCCTGGGGCAGGCTGTTGTATCTCTCCAGCCATTGGAGGGTATCATCTGACAGCTCTGCTTGATTGTACCATTGATCCTGAAAACGAACCCTGGTTTTGTCGTCTCTTGCGTATTCCGTAATGGTCTGGGATTCGTCCGGCTTTTCTGGCGGATTGGTCAGAAAACATACCGCCGCCACGATACAGGCCACAACAGAGGCCATGACCATCCAGAATGTGGGTTTTTTATAACGGAGTACCTTGCGGATCCTGCCCTTTACATCGCTTTCGCCGAAGGCAAGGGGGCAGGCGCTTACCAGTTTCCTATGGAGGCTTAAGGACACCAGGGCATGAGAATAGGCCTTCTTTCCTTCCAGCCCCATATCCTTGATTACCCGCTCATCACAGGCAAGTTCAATATCCCGGCAGAAAAGGAGATAGGAAAACCATATCAGAGGATGGAACCAGTAGACGGACAAAAGCAGATATCCGAAAGGCTTCCACCAGTGATCCCGCCGTTTTAGGTGGGCTTGTTCGTGAGCCAGCACATAGGGAAGTTCCTGCTTTGTTATGCTGGAAGGAAGATAGACTCTGGGGCGGAATACGCCCAGGATAAAGGGGGATCCAATGTGGTCGCAAAGCCAGATGTTTTTTTCGAAAGGCACGGCTTCTTCCACAGTTTTGCGTATCCGAAGAAAACTTGCCAGGGCATGAAGGATAAGTGCTCCAAATCCCAAGGACCATAGGATGCCGGCAAAGGTTATCCAAATATGCAGTGGATTGGCGCTGGCCGCGGGAGCGGGGGCGAAGGCATCCTCCAAGACAGGATTGACGATACGGTTGAAGGAAGGGATGCCGCTGGTGATGGAGGGGTGCTCTGCATATTGAACGGTATAAGGGCTTAGAATCTGTGAGCTTGGAATCAGGCTGAATGGGCTTTCCAGGAAAAAGGGACATAAAAGCCGGATCGCCACAATTCCCCAGAGAACACAGGTCAGCCACCCAGGGGCGTTTTTCAAAAAAAGGCGCAGTACCATGACAGCCAGAATCAGCCATCCGGCAGCAGCACTCATATTCAGCAATTGAAGAAAGAGTTTGTCCAAATGAGATCCCTCCTATTTTATCTCCTCAGCCTGATCAATCATGGCCCGTATCTGGGCTGCTTCTTCCAGTGTTAAGGAGTTTTGGTCTGTAAAGGCGGCAAGAAACGCAGGCAGAGAGCCTTGAAAAGTATCCTCCACAAATTTCCTACTCTGCATGGAAAGAAATTCCGGGCGGGAGATCAGGGAGGTGACGGTTCCCTTGGTATTTACAAATAGACCTTTTTCACATAGACGCTTTACCACGGTGTGGGTGGTGGTTCTTCTCCACTGGAATGCCGTTTGAGCCATCTTCACCAGTTCCGAAGTGGTCACTGGCTCATGATCCCAGATCATATCCGCAAAACGGGCTTCAATTACTCCTAACTGGATATCGGTCATTGGGTTCCTCCTTGTGGGATGTTATGTATTATAAGACTACACTATGTAGTCCTGTTTGTCAAGGCAATCGTAACGTTCGGGTTAGGATAGTTCAGATTAAGTTAAGAAATCGTGTTTCATTATCTAAATTATAGAGGTATAATTGTATAATACAGTTATGATGCATAAATTAAAGAGTGGAAGAAATACGACACCTTCCTGTCACATTTCTGATGATAGAATCAATGTACTGGAAATCTCTCCTGTGCCTGCCTTTAGGGATGATTCTCTCTCAAAATAAGGCATAAAGAGATTCCAAGGGCACATTGAAGAAAAAGGAGGAACTGGATATGGCGTTTACGGAGCTGTGCATTTATCAGGTCAAGCCCCAGAAGGTGGAGGAGTTTGAAGCGCTGATGCTTGAAGCGAAGCCTTTCTTGGAAAAGCAGGAAGGACTTAAGCTGCTTCGTTTTATCAAACGGGGATATCACATCGACATGGAGCAGATAAAAGAGGGGCTCCCCCCTCGTAAAATCACACGTATTGTCAAAAGCGTAAAATATATGCTTTTTTGGGAATTTGATACGAAAGAAAATTATGGGACGGCACAGAAAAATCTTTACGACAGCTATTGGAGGTCCATAGAAACGTGTTTGATTGTTCCCCACGATAAATACTTAGGAGAGAGGGTGTTTTGATGGAGTTGGCATACTGTGGATTACATTGTGAAGAGTGCCCTGTTTACCTAGCCACGGTCAATAAGGACGATGAAAAACAAAAGCTGCTGGCAAAAGAGTATTCCACCGATACCTGCATATTTTCAAAAGAAGATATGATCTGTCTGGGCTGTCATTCTGACACGGTGTCGGAAAAGATGTGCGGCGACTGTGAACACAGAACCTGCGGGCTTGCGGCAGAATCCAAAAAACAAGAGTGATATCATGCAGATAGACAGATTGATTCAAATCATTTTTCTCCTGTTGAGCCACAAGGCTATGACAGCAAAGCAATTAGCAGAGGAATTGGGAGTTTCTACCCGTACGATTTATCGGGACATTAATATTCTTTCCGTGGCTGGCATACCGATTCTATCACAAAAGGGATATGGTGGAGGGCTGTCATTGCTTGAGGGATTCTCTCTGGACAAGTCCTACTTTACACAGGCAGAGCAGAGAAATATTGTGCAGGCGTTGCAGATCCTGAAGTCGTCAAATTACCCGGACGCGGACAAGGTGTTAAGGAAGGTGGCTGGATTGTTCAGCCATAACCTGCAGTCCCAATGGCTGGATATTGATTTTTCTTATTGGGGTAGTCCGGAAAAAGAGCGGAACAATATTACGGCTTTACAGCGGGCGATCATCAATAAGTATGTGATCACATTCACGTACCTTAATTCCGAACTGGCTGTAACACAACCTATTGCAGAGCCGCTTAAGTTGCTTTTTAAATCACATGCCTGGTACCTCATTGCCTATTCACAGAATAAAAAGGATATCCGTACCTACAAAATATCCCGTATCAGGGAAATTAAAATAACAAACCAAACGTTTGACCGTGAATTGCCAGCGGATTTTTCCATTACGCCAACTTACAAGGATGAGTACAACATTCCTATG
This sequence comes from uncultured Hungatella sp., assembly GCA_947425205.1. Classification (GTDB taxonomy): domain Bacteria; phylum Bacillota; class Clostridia; order Lachnospirales; family Lachnospiraceae; genus UBA3402. The sequence continues at coordinate 9,555 of CANDZL010000007.1, forward strand.
TTCCGGCTGCATTTCTCAGAGAAGATCGCATATAAAGTCTACGATGAATTTCAGGAGAATTATATTAAAAAATTGGAGGACGGGACACTGGAAGTAAGTATTCGATATCAGCTAAGCGACTGGACCTTCCTGTACTTGCTGTCTTTTGGCGAGTATGTGGAGATTATGGAGCCTATGGAGGCAAGAAATATGTTGAAGGAAAAGGCGCAGAAGATACTCTCTCTGTATAAATGAAACATGGAAGCATAGAGCCATGGGAAACGAAACGCTAAGGAGAAGGTGTTGAATATGAATTTTTTGGAATCGTCGGTTGTTCTGGTTCCTGCCCTGACAGGGATGGCATTGACACTATATAATGGGAACCAGGGTACGTTAAAACAATTTGAAAGTCAATTCTGTTTTTCTCCCCAGCTGCAGAGAATCTATACGGTAAAAGGGTTGATCACACTTTTTAAAGGCGGCGGGGAGGAACGGATCTATGATCTGGAGGAGGCGGCGGGGACGCGTCTGGCTGTATTTAAAGTTCAGGGGCGGTGGGTGCTCTTAGGTCCCTATGTAGAAGAAGGATGGAGTGAGAGAAAGGCAAGACAATTGTTAGCAAAGCTGGGCGCATCGGAGGCAGCCTTGCCGATGTATAAGGCATACCGCTGCAAGCTGCCCATTGTCAGGCAGGAATTTGCCTTGAAAACCGCATTTCTTCTGACGGAGAATCTGGGCAGTGATATGCAGGCAGTAGAGTATCTTCGGCTGGATCCAGAGGGGCACAGTTCTGGCCTGGCATTTTCCGATCGATACGACAATGCAAAAGAGGTGAACCGTCGATACCAACTAGAGGATGCTTTCATCGGGGCGGTGAGCCAGGGGGATGCGAAAGAAGCCCATCGGATATGGAAGGAGATTGGAAAAGTCATGTCTGACATCCGCTTTCTCTCTGACAGTATGCAGGATTATTTGGTGGGAGCGGCTATCAGGCGAACCCTGATTCGAATAGGAGGGAAACAGGGTGGGCTCAGCCCAGTGCTTATTGACTCTATCAGCCAGGAATATGCCCAGAAGATGAAGAATGCCGGTTCCAAAGAGGCGGTGAGCGGCCTGTTGGCAGAGATGAGCGGGCAGATTTGTGAGCAGGTACAAAAGCAGCGACGCTGCAGATGGTCCTCTGTGGTTCAAAGAGCTGTGGACTATATGCAGGTTAATTTAAGCAAAACTATGACTACAGAAGAGATTGCCAGGGCAGCAGGGGAGAAAAAGAGGAATTTTGCGAGACGCTTCTTTCAGGAAACAGGGATGACGGTAAAGGAATATTTGGCGAAGATTCGCTGTGATATTGCCGCACAACTTTTGACAAGCAGCGATGCCAGCATTCAGGAGATCGCTGTCTATGTAGGGTATCTGGATAACAATTACTTTTCCAAGGTATTCAAAGCGAATTTGGGTATGTCTCCCCAAACTTACCGGACTGTCTGTAAAACATCGCAAATGTAGTAAATTGACAAAAATAAACACATTTTTTCTAAAAACCGCTTGTTTTTTCTAACGCATACTTTTCCTTTTTTGTTAAATTATTATTATAAAAATATATTATACAAGGAGGATTTTAAATGGAAAAACCGATTGCTGGATGTTCCAACCAAGAATGGCTGGATGCAACCTATGACAAGCTGCTGGTCAAAATGAAGGCAGAGTGTACCCGGATTGGAACCAACATCCCCTACACTACCGGCAAGGATGGCAGATACCACGATATTACTGAGACTCCCTGGGGAAGAACGCCAGATGGCGGCACTCATGTAGGTTTCTGGACCAATGGATTCTGGCCGGGAATGCTGTGGCAGATGTATGAGGCTACTGGAGAGGAAGAATATAAAAAGGCTGCGGTGGGCGTGGAGGAACGCCTGGAGGAGCTGCTTAGAAGCGCTGAGACGGTGGATCATGATGTGGGATTCCTGTTCCTCTTATCCTCTGTGGCCAACTATCGTAAGACTGGAGACACAGAGGCGCGCCGCAGAGGGCTTTTGGCGGCCAGCCTGTTGTCTTCCCGCTACAATCTGGACGGAAAATTTATCCGTGCCTGGCCTGATTCTATGGCCAGAATGGCCAAAAATTTTGGCGGAGGTGATGTCCGGGGCTGGATGATCATTGACTGTATGATGAATATCCCTCTGCTGTACTGGGCATCAGAGGAGACAAAGGATCCCCGGTTCAAGAAGATCGCAATCAATCATGCCAGGACTGCCCAGCAGTACATTGTCCGGCCGGACGGAAGCTGCAACCATATTGTGGCTTTTGACCCGGACAGCGGAGAGTATCTTACCAATCCTGGAGGGCAGGGGTACAAGCAGGGCTCATCCTGGAGCCGGGGCCAGTCCTGGGCAGTGTATGGCTTCGCGTTAAGCTATCGTCACACGAAAGAAGCGTCGTTTCTTGACACAGCCAAGCAGTGCGCCCATTATTGCATCGCCAATATGGCTGTCAATGACTGGCTGCCTTTGGTAGACTACCGCCAGCCAGCCCAGCCGTTAAAATACGACTCCACTGCTGCCTTATGTACGGTATGCGGCCTTCTGGAGATCGCCAGGCATGTGGAGGAAAATGAGGCTCGGTTCTACACTGAGGCGGCCTACCGGATTCTGAGAGCCTGTGACGAGAAATTTGCTAACTGGGATCCGCAGCAGGATGCCATCACCACCGGAGGCACTTTCTTCTATCACGACCCAGATGGCACCAATACGGAAGTACCTATTATCTACGGCGACTATTTCTTTATTGAGGCGATCCTGCGTCTGAAGGGAAAGGATCTGTTCGCCTGGTAATAGGACTAAGAACAAGACGGTGGCCAAGGCTCAGACCCTAATTTTATATAAAAAGCAAAAAGAACAGTAAAATAAATCGTACATAAAATCTCAAAAATAGGCTGTCGCAATATAGCTGCACAGGGTTCCATCCATAGATTGATGGGAGATGTAAGCGCATGTTGCGACAGTTTCTTTTGCTTTTCAAACGAATGCATCTTCTGCCCCAATCGGATACTTCTTTGTTGTATACGCAAGGGACTGTAAGGGGATTATCTCTCTGCACGCTTTAGAAATTATGAAGGGAATATCTTTCTGTACGTTTTAGGAATTGTAAAGAAATTTCTGTATCCGGAAGTTTGTGTCTGGCAGTTTCCCTGTCAAACCAATCACGTTTCTTAAGGAGCGCTATTTCGTCGGGTATCTTTTGTCAATATCTTTGTCAGTGAGATAAATAGCTTGACAAATAGAACAAATGTTCTTATAATAAAAATGTAGAACATATGTTCTTGTGGCGATTGTTTGATAAAATAAATGTACTCTCGAAGTTTCTTTGTGTCTGATTTTGCGAGATGATTTTAGTCAGATGTGCATCAATTTATGAGGCGTACGCAGAAGGTACGTCGAATACATTTCGCAGCATATGATGGAAAAATGGGTGTGAAGGAAGATGTAAGAGAGTTGGAGAGCACATATAAGAAGACAGGAGGATAGGCGTATGATGCTCACAAAGAATAATTTGAACCAAGTCACCTTTGAAAACGAAGATGCCAGGCTGCTGATTTTGGATGTTGTAAGCCATACCAGTGCCTGCCTTTACTATTATAATACAGACATAGAAATGACGGTTTCAATGGCCCTTAAGATACGGGAACGGGCATATAAGGCGGATGAGGGAGAGGGCTTTTATCATGTGTCTCTCTTAGATCCAAAGCACATCCCGTTTCGTCAGACAAGGAAGCGTTTCAACAGTCTTGGGGATCCTGGGATGATTCTTGCCTGATTTTTTTGCCTGCCGTGTTGTATAGGAAATTCGGTCTGTGCGTGAAACTGGTCATTGACTCCGCAGCAAAAAAAGGATAAACTGTTGGGAGAAAGCGAGGTATTTTATATGCAGATCTCAAGCAGGTTTACGCTGGCGGTTCACATTCTTGCCTGTATCGGCGTCTTTCAGGAAAATTATAAAGTTACCAGTGATTTTTTGGCCAGCAGTACCAATGTGAATCCGGTCATAGTCCGCAGGCTCTTGGGACAGTTGAAAGCGGCAGGAATTGTGGAGGTAGCCAGAGGATTCGGCGGGGCATCCATCTCAAAGCCACTAAATGAAATTTCATTTCTTGATATCTACAATGGGGTTGAGTGCATTGAACACGGTGCGCTGTTTCATTTTCATGAGAATCCCAATAGGAACTGTCCGGTAGGAAAACATATTCACGAGATTTTGGATGATAAATTGATGCAGGTACAGAAGGCAATGGAAGAGGAACTTTCCTCCATTACTCTGGAGGATGTCATGAGAGATGCGAAGGGATTGATCAGCGGCAGTTGATGGGATACAACAGCGAAAGAATAAAAGACAGGGGACATATTCAACAATGGGAAAGACAATTCGGGAATTATTGCTCATGACAGGCGCGACCTTGGTGATTGCCGCTGCAGTTTTTTTCTTTTTGATTCCAAGCCATGCGGCGGTCAGTTCCGTCTCCGGGCTGGCCATCGTACTTTCCAATGTAGTGCCGCTATCCGTGGCCGGGATCACGATGGTGCTGAACATTGTACTGCTGATTGCTGGTTTTTTGCTCTGTGGCCATGAATTCGGGTTCAAAACCGTCTATACTTCCATCCTTTTGCCGTTATTTATCGGTTTTTTTGAGATCCTTTTGCCCAATAACGGTTCCATCTCTGGAGATGCGCTGCTGGATGTGGCCTGCTATATTTTTACAGTAAGTATCGGGTTAAGCGTTCTTGGAACCTATCTAAATGGCATGGTGCTGGATTATTTCATTTTCGGACAAAACAGAAAAAGAAGAGTCTGCATTATTTCGAAAGAGAAGGAACAGCAGATTTGCAACTGGATCTTATATACCTTGAAAAGCGGAGCCACTATCTATCAGGCCAAAGGGGCCTATGACGGGACAGTCCGCAATGAGATCATCACAATTGTAGACAAGAATGAATACCAGAAGCTGATGCAATATATGATGAAAGAAGATCCAGCTGCATTCATTACAGTCTACAATGTCAGCGATATGCGGTACATACCAAAGACCAAGACTAAGATTCCCTACAGGGATTCATTGTCATAAACAGGGAACTGTGTTATAGTAGTTACGAACAGTAAAAACACGGAGCCTGAAACAGAGGTATATAAGAAGGATTTGGTATGAAATCATATAATGTTCTAAGGACAATTTTTTTGTTGCTCACCAATGGAAGCACCACTATCCATACGTTGGCGAAGGATCTGGAAGTATCCTCCCGAACGGTGAAACGGTATATTGCTACCATCGAAGGTCTTGGTATGCCATTGGAAGCGATTCCAGGGCGCAACGGCGGAATCCGTTTCAACCGGGAAGCATTTCATGAACAATTCGGCGTGGGGGCAAAGGAACTGGACCGCTTTTTGGATGCCATTTATACCAACCAATCCCTTGATTTTCTGTTTCAAGGCCGTTATTTGGATTTTTCTGAGTTTTTCCGAAAACTGAAAGTGAATACTGCCGTTGAGATTGACTTTTCCAAATGGTCTAAGAATGTGGAAGATGATAAGAACTTTCTGATTATCAAGAGGGCGGTCTCTACTCTGCGCCAAATTGAGTTTGACTATTATGATATGTACAATCATTCTTCCCACCGGGTAATCGATCCATATAAAATCGGCTTTAAGGAAAATAACTGGTACATATTGGGAATATGCCATCTGCGCCAGGATGTTCGAACCTTCAAGATGCGCAAGATGCGAAATGTACGGCTTTTGGATACCTCATTTATCAAGAGAGACGATGTAGATTTTGACTTTACGGCATATTATACCAATAGTCCGAAGGTGGATCTGTTTTTAGAGATCTCCAGGGAGGCTGCGGCCAAAGTATACGAAGATTTTGAGGATTATGAGATTGAAGAGCAGGAGAATGGCTTTCTGGTAAGGAGTACACGGATCTATGGGCCCAGCCTGCTTCCACTGATTTTATCGTATGGCGGATATGCAAGGGTCATAAACCCACAGGAAGTGATCGATGATTTGAAAAAGCATATAGAGACTCTTAAAAAAATTTATGAAAGGTGACAAAGATTGACCACGGCTTGTAGTATACTAATACTATCAAACAAGAAAGTGGGGGATCGAAATGCTTAAGAATCTGGATTGTTTTTTCTGCCAGGAGATGGAGGAACGTACAAAGAACTTGCTGAAAAAAGAGAGAATAGTGTTGGAGACCAAGAATTTTGTGGTTTTTCCTACGGTAGGATGTTTTCAGATTGGCTATCTTCTGATTATGCCGAAGCAACATTTTCTCTGTTTTGGTGAGCTGGATTGTGAGATGCTGACAGAATTGGATGAGATTCTTCAGAAACTAACCTCCTATGTCTGGGAAAAGTCGGGACAGAAGTGTATTGTTTTCGAACACGGAACTCGGGACTTGAAGAAGCTGACCGCCACAAGTATCATGCACGCCCATATTCATCTGGTTCCATCGAAAAAGGGGATTCTTCCTTTCCTTCCGGATTATTGCCAGTTATGCAAGATCAAAGGGTTCTCTGATCTTGCGAAGGAGACAGAAAATTACTTGTTCCTAAGAGATCTGGACGGAATAAACTACATTGTAAAGAATAATGGGTATCCGTCTCAATTTTTTCGCAAAATTGTATGCCAGTCCCTGGAGATTTCAGACTACTGGGACTGGAAAGAATATCCGTTTAAAGAGAACATGCTGATTACGTTGGATTATTATAAAGGACTGATTTAAGTAGGAGAAATCGAATGCTGTTTTTACCAGAACAGGCAGAAAGTGTCCGTCCAGGCCTGGAGAAGATTGATACATACCTAACCCTCTCAAGGCTTGGATGTCCGGTGCTTAAAAGCGCTTTGATTCAATCAACAGAACTTGTGGACAACAAGATAATTTCTGTACTACGCCGCTACTTTAAAACCGAAGAAGTTACGGTGCGGTACCAATATGTGCATCCCACCCCGAAACCGGTTCAGGGAGGGAACCGTTATCTGCTTCATGTGGATGCTATCGCCCCGCTTCAGAGCGGGGATTGGCATCTGTGGATTATGGAGCCAGTCAACCGGCTGAAGAATCAGTATGGCATAAACCTTAGCTTCCGGCCTGGGCAGTGCCGTATCGAAATTGTGGGGCAAGGCTTTGATGTGGCTGATCTAAACCGCGGCCAGGTCTCTCCCCATCAAACCATTATTACAGAACAGCCTGTAAGGATGGGGGCGTATAATGAATGGTGGAAATTTCTGAACTATTGGTTTACCACACAGGAAGATTATATGCAGAGTGTAGACAAGCGTAAGGAGAAGCTGTCACAGATGGACTATACAGTGACCGAGGAAATTTTTTTGCCTCAATATCGGCCATTGCCGATGGAGCAACTGGAAAAGTTGCTGGAATACGTCTCCAGAATCGGAAGCTATGTTGACCGACAAGATTTCTGTGTCTCTTGTTCCATTATTGACAATCATTTTGTCTTCTGGGATATTCAGACACCAGAAGGAAAAAAACAAATCTATGGAGTAAATCAATGAAACTGATACCTGTAAAGTACCATAAAAAGGATTATCCGGATCCTATCCGGCCACTGTTAATCGAGTTGGCTGGTAATCTGGACAGCAAGCCAATTGATGTGGATCAGCCTTATTCCCTGCATACAGAGTATTCTTACATGAAGCGAAAGCTGGACTCGGAATTGCTTGTAGGGCTGGAGGAACTGAGAAACGCCAACCACAATGGAATCCCACAGCTTTGGAAAAGTGAACAGTGGAGCATAGAATATGCCTATTTTATTGAGCGGCTGATAGGGTCAAGTATTCCGCCGGAGGTAATTGAGATTCATCCGCCATTCTTGGATTACTGCAGTAGCCTTTCTGTTTTCTGGGAACGTTACCTGATCTTTTACCGTGAGATAAAGGAAGTATACCCTGATACGACGATCCTGATAGAAAACCGTTGCGGTACAACCTATTCAAAGTCCAATTTTCTTCTTTCGACCTGTGGGGATATGCTGGAATTTTGTCGGTTTCTGGCCGACGGGCACAGGGAACTAGGGCTGATTGTTGATTATCCCCAGCTGTTCAGCGCAGAGAAAATTAAGATGGATCAGGTGAAATTGGATAAAATCCTTCAGTTTAACCGGGAACTAAAACCGTATGTGGATACGGTAGGCGCCATTCATCTGTGGGGAAAGCAGAAGCGGAAAAGTAAGACATCAGGCACCAGCCGTTGGACGCCTCACTGTGGGGACCTAAATACCTTTTTCAGCGGAGAGCAGGATAAAAAGGCTGCTTTTCTGACATCTGTAAAAGATACCTTCGACGATCAGAAGGAACGGTACTTTGTCCCGGAAGTCAACACGACGGAAGAAGATTTGCAGAGCATCATCCAAGACATGGTTTCCGCCGGAATCACTTTTGTGCAAGCTGCCTTGTCTCATCATCTGATTGCAATCGATTGGGAAGAGGGAGGCCCCCAGTTTGTGCTGCAGGATCATAGTACCTGTGGCATTGTACGACAGGATGCCATCGGCAATTTCTCCTTTTCCGTAGGGGCAAAACAGTACTGTATCGGCAACCGGGATATCATGGATCATCGCCTGCTAGGGTGTCCGGATTGCAGCGAAGTCACCGGCAGTTCCCATAAATGTGAACATTGCCAGTTGGCTGACCGGCTGAAGGCGTGTGTACGCTGTACCGGGGAGAGCTGTCCTGTTACAGACCGGAACGTGCTGGAACGCTGTGCACAGGAGCATGTTATCTATCTGGCCTATTTTCCCCATAACACGGTGAAAGTTGGCGTGGCCCATAGCCGGAGAAAGTATATTCGGCTGTATGAGCAGGGGGCGCTGTATGCGCAGCTGGTGTTCTCCTGTACAGATGGAAAAATTGCGAGACAATTTGAAAGCCTTATCCGCATGACTGGAATCAAAGATAAGATCACGTCCAGCTATAAAATGCAGAATCTGGTACAGTTTGACTTGGCATATGCCCAGGAAACCCTTGCGAAAGTCCGACGCACAATTGTGGATAGACTCCCCCTTCCCAAAGGGGTATCCACGATCAGTCCCCCGGAAGAAGTGATGCGAACCGATGTCCTTAAGGTGCTAAAGGAGATTCCTGTTGGCTATCAGCAGCTTACCCTGTGGGGGGATGCAGAAACCGAAGCCATTGAGGCAACAGTGCTTGATACGATTGATGGATTTCAGGGGGAGATCAGGGAATTTGCCGGGAGTATTGCAATCATGAGACAGAAGGATCATTATTATCTGTTTGACTTCAAGAAAATCCTGGGGAGAGAGTTTTTGGCCGCGCCGTGGGTGCCCTCGCTTGTGCCTTCATTTTTGTGAGAGATTCTTTTGCTTAACAGGTGATACATGCTCTAAATGACTTTACAATCTTGGCTTTTCATAGTTTAAGAAGATCATTTAGAGCATTTTTGATTCCATGGATAAGGAAAGAGGTATATCAAGTGAAGGAATAAACAAAATTTTTATTTGCCCATCTGTTGTGTTGGATTTTCTAGCCGTAGCCACTGCTACGCCGTCGAAAATCCACCTTGCGGATGAATCAATATGCCCGATAATGTGGGGCACACGGTTCTGTGGAGCTTCGCCAGAGATAATGCGGTCAAAACACTAAAAAAATGAATATACTCAAACAAGTAAAATGAGTATGTTCAAACAAGTAAAATGAACGCGTTCAAATAAGGTTGACAATATCATGTTATGTGTATATAATATAAATGAACTAGTTCATAAAAGAGATTTAAGGAGGTGTCTAATGCGAAGAAAGAATGACACCCTCCAAGAGACGCTGTTGGACTTAGCCCGTCAAGTCGTTGAAACGGAAGGGATTGATGCCATCAATATTCGGTCTCTGGCAGGGAGGGCTGGTGTTGCAACTGGGACCGTGTATAATTATTTCGCTAACAAGGACGAGATTCTTCTTGCCCTGACAGAAGAGTACTGGCGACAAACGCTGTTTGAGATGAACGCGGCAATTAATACAGATTCTTTTTGTGAACAGCTTAAAGAAATGTATGGATTTCTTGACAAGAGAATAAAGAAGTCTGCCGGAAAACTAATGAAGAGCCTTGGAAATGTGGGAACAGCCGGACTTGCGCGAATGGCATCCATGCAGTCTGAACTGGAATCCACATTCATTCAATCCATGGAACAGGATGTGGATGTGCGAAGTGATGTGTGGAATGAAACATTTACCAAGGAACAATTTGCACGGTTTATTATGATGAATATGCTTCTGTTGTTGAGGACAGAGGCATCGGATATGGATTTTTTAATCATGATTATCAGGCGCACAATCTATTAAAAGGGGAGTGATATTTATGCCACAGGCAATTGGAGAAACAGTTTTTGATGTGTTGTATCTTGGGTTTGCGCTTTCAGCAGGCCTTACCATGCTGATAAAAGGGACAAATCCTTTGGTAAAAAAGGCCGGACTGATGGCTACACTGCTCGGTGCAGGTGATTCCTTTCATCTTGTTCCCCGCTCCTATGCGCTTTGGACCAATGGACTGGAGGCAAACGCGGCTGCACTGGGGATAGGAAAATTGATTACTTCGATTACTATGACCATTTTTTACCTGATTTTATATTATATCTGGAGAGAGCGATATGAAATCGAGGGACAAGAAAATCTGACAAAGATAATGTGGGGGTTGTCTGTCTTACGCATCGCCTTTTGCCTGCTTCCGCAAAACCAGTGGCTTGTGTACCATCAGCCTCTTTTCTTCGGTATTCTTCGCAATATACCGTTTGCTGTTATGGGAATGATAATCATTGTTTTGTTTGCGCAGGAAGCAAAAAAAACCAATGACCAGGTTTTCCGATTTATGCCACTGGCTGTTGGGCTTTCCTTTGGATTCTATCTGCCTGTCGTCTTATTTAGCGGGATCGCACCAGCTGTAGGAATGCTTATGATTCCAAAGACAATGGCTTATGTATGGATTGTGTTTATGGGCTGGCAGCTTTACACACAATCCAAAAGACTGAAAAAGAAGTAGGAGGAGAAAATAAGATGGCAAAGCGTTATGCAAATATGGCGATAGCCTATGGGATTATTGCAATGATAGCTGGGGTGTTTTACAGAGAATTTACAAAGTTCCATCATTTTTCAGGTCAGACCAACTTGTCTGTGATGCACACCCACTATTTTTTGCTGGGAATGTTCTTCTTTCTTATCCTGATGTTGGCTGAAAGGATATGTTCTTTCTCAGACAAGAACACAGGTAAGCTCCTAATAGTCTACCAACTTGGCCTGAATATTACCGGCTTTGGCTTTCTTATGCGTGGGCTGACACAAGTGTGGGGAACCGAACTGAGCAGAGGGCTGGACGCGTCTATATCCGGAATCGCAGGGATTGGCCATATTTTAATGAGTGTGTGTATCATCCTCTTGTTATTAAAAATAAGGAAGCGGGTTGGTTAGTGTCTTGTCTGGTTTACATTTCGCTAAATGACTTGCCTGAATTTCCATCTGCCACATTGGTCTACGCTCTGCTTCGATCCATGCGAAATGTGTGCCAGTGGCACACAGTACTGTCGGTCAACGATGCACCCCAGAGTCCGTCCCGGCGAAGCGAGGATGTCGCCTCCCTCGTCCGCCTTGCAGACTGAAAATTCACTCTGCGTCATTTAACTGACAGTAAATGCGTCAGCACACCAGAGTGTGTTTGTGGGAAGCAGTGAAATTAGAGAAATCTATTATTAACAGAGTAGTTGGAAGCGGATGAATATTTTTAATTGAATTGGGATGAAATATATGTGTTATTCATTTTATAGCTAATCTAAAAACATTTAAAATCCGCCCTAATTGGACTACTTTTTTATGTCTTTGGTGGGTTCCAAGGTCGTAATCTTCTTGCAAGTAAGCTTGCATCGGATTTCTGATCTTTTGATTCTGGCATCATGTTAATTAAGTTAAGATAACATCTAAGAGTAAGTATTCCTTAACAGGTATGCTTGCTCTTTTTTGTCATCAATACACCCGAAAAATGTTTTGGATTTTCCTGAATATCTCGTAATTGCCTGAATATCTCGTAATTGCCTGAATATCTCGCAGCTATACATATTATGCGGTTTGGGGGATAAAGTTTTTTATTTACGGAGATAACGTTTATGTACAAAGCACCAATAAGGAAGCTGTTGTTAAAATGCTATCGCCTGTTAGGTCGTTTTTTATGTGTGACTGGGAGTGCTGACTGCGTTTTTAAGAAATACGTATGTACATATATACAGATCACAGCCCTTTCACAAAGGTTTAAGACGTGATAATTTTAAGTTCTCTTGGAGCAAATAAGCCGATTTTCTGAAAGCAGTATTTATTTGTGGAAAAATCGTGGTACTCTAATTTCCTATTCAACTTTTTTATCCTATAATAGTAAGAAATTTCACGAAGGAGGGAGCTCTCTATGAATATGATAGAAGAGATGAAACAGTACCTGGAATATTGTCAGTATCGCAAGGAATTGAATCGAAATACACTGAAAGCGTATCGGATCGATTTAGAACAATATTTGTTACATATCAGAAACGATATCTTTTCAAAATCGAGAATTGAGGTATATATAACGGAATTACATAAAAAATATAAACAAAAGACAATAAAAAGAAAAATAGCCAGCATAAAAGCATTTTATAAATACCTGGAAGAGGAGGAACGATTGACGAAAGGCAATCCGTTCGATAAAATACGGGTGAAATTTAAAGAAGCGGAGAGCCTTCCACGAATTATTCCAAGAAACGATATTGAGAAACTTCTGAATCATATGTATACAATCCTGGATCAGCCAGGGCATACGATTGCCATTTACCGGGATTTATCCATTGTAGAAATGTTTTTTGCAACCGGAGCCAGAGTATATGAGATTTCTAATCTGAAAAAGCAGGATATTGATTTAGACAGTGGAATCATCAAACTATTTGGAAAAGGCAATAAGGATCGCTATGTGCAGATCGGAAATCAGGAAATATTACAATTGATGAAGGAATACTATGTAATGAATCAAAAAGAGATTGATGAGGGGGAGTTTTTCTTTATAAATCGGTGCGGAAAACGCTTTTCAGAACAATCTATCCGTCGTATGATTCGAAAGTATTCCCATCAGGCAGGAATTTCCATTCACATCACACCGCATATGTTTCGACATTCCGTTGCGACTTACCTGCTGGAAGAGGGTGTTGACATCATGTATATACAGAAGATATTGGGCCACAGTTCTATAAAGACAACGCAAATCTACTTGCATATTGCCTCTAAAAAGCAGATGGAAATCCTAAAAGAACGACATCCAAGGAATCGAATGCAGATTAAAAGAGTAGCGTAGAGGGTAGAGGGAAGATAAGGCAGAAGAGAGGCTGGCTTTGGATTCTGGAGGCGGCTTGCTTTTGATGGGGAGAAGGGGAGGGGAGAAAAAATTGTAGGGGAGAAAAAATAAAAAATGGACTTCACTATTTTTGGGAAAAGGGGTATAATAGATGGTAATAAAAGGAAATTTGTGAAGGATAATACATAGTTATCATTAAATTTATTTACATACTACAATTATCTATAAATAACAGAAATAATAAGGTAAACAATGATTACTATACAAAAGGGGTAAAAAAATGGTTTTTCATCTTGAGGATATTGAAAAGATTAGAGATATTGAATCAAAAGTTAGATTATCAACTCAAAAAGATGTATTTGATCTTTCTAATTGGAATTCGGGTAATAAGTATCATAATTATCTAAATCAATTTTTAGAAGTACCCACAATGAATTCCTTTTATAACTATGTGTATAGTTATGAAATCGATAAAGAAATACATAACAAAGTAAGAAAAAAACTTAGTATAGAAAGTGAAGATAAAATTTCTGTTTTTTTTCCATCAAGTACACTAGCAATTGTCAATATTGCTGTTTTTTTACAAAAAAAGAATCTTAAACATATTTGTGTGTTGCAGCCATCATATTTTTCAGTAGATATATGTTTACAATCATTTGGATTGAATGTACAAAATTTAAGTTTGCATTATCAAAACGGAAGATTTACTCTACCTATAGATGTTATTACTAAAGAAAATTTTGATGCACTTTGGATTACTTCGCCTGTTTTTTGTACTAATCTCTATTTCGAAAAAAATGAACTTAATAAGATAAATCATCTTCTCAATAAAGGTATTTACGTTATATGTGATGAGAGTTTAGCTCCTTTAGGCTTAGAACTAAACCCCCAATTAATAAATAACAGATATTTATTTAGCATTTTTAGTCCTCATAAAGTTTTAGGAACCAATACTATGAAATTTTCTTGTGTAGTAACCCATAAAGAACATGAGGATTTTTTTGATATCTGGACCGATCTATTCTCGGGAGGCCTAGCATTATCCTCGGTTTTAGCAATTAATCATTTCATATCAGAAAATTATAACTTTACATTACAAAAAAGTATAGAATATATAAACGAAACCTTTAATAAAGTTAAAAACTTATTATTATATCATTCAGATTCTTTTACGTTTACGCGAACTCCTGGTATATATATTACAATTTTTTTTAAATATGTTCCCTTTGAAGAGTCTAAAAAAACAATTTTTATAAAAAAACTTATTGAACATACAAATACTTCTCTTTTACCTGGCTATCTTGAAGGCTTTTATGAAAATTTTGGTTTTTGTTTTAGAGTAAATTTAACGCTAGATCCATGCCAATTGCTTCTAGCGTTAAATAAAGTAATTGTATATTTAGAAAAAACATATTTATAAAAATTCAATTTTTTGGACGTTAAAATTATTATATCCTTGAAAGTTATTATTTACAGATACACCATTTAACACAAATATATTGATTACCTTTGAAACATCTTTTTCTGTTTGAACAGAATCTAATTGGTGTAAGACAGACTCTGGAATCTGAAAAACTAATGAATTTGTTACATTTTCATTCTCCTTTTTTTCAATTTCATTGTCTTCTTTTGTTTTAGATTCACTTTCAGAATGATCTTCAGCAGAATTATTCTTTTTCAATTTTATTTGTAATCCTAAAATGGAAATAAAAAGTTGAAGGCACTTTAAAATATTATCATAACATTTTATCCATTCTATAAAAGAACCTTTTGCAGTTTCTTTACGTATAGGTACTGCACCCTTTATTCCTACTGCATTCATAATTTGAATAAGCAATGAACAAATTGGGATTGAGGGCTCTTCTACATATGTAATTTTTAAAGTTAAAGGGCTATTTTTACTTTTTATTTGATTCAATTCAGAATCTATATCTTTAATGACTTTGCGATAATATTCAAATAACATATTGTGAATTTGATTAATAACAGATTCCGATTTTTCAAGAGCAATATTATTTGCAAATAGTTTTCTTTGTTCCAGTATATTAATTATAAATAATACCATATATAATGATAGCTTATTTTCATTTAATAAACGGTTTAATATAAGCCTAAAAAACATCAGCTGTTCATTGCGTACTAATATATTGCATCGAAGCTGTTCAATAATTACTTGTATACTAACTAGTATTGCATTATCAAAGTCTTTTTCTTCAAGATTCAAAGAAATAATAGCAGCACTTACATAATCTTTATTATCTAAAAGCTTTTGTTGTAATTGCTTAAAATATGTTTTTTCTAAAGATAATTCTTTTAAATTTGAATCAGTAAAGCCAAAATTTGAAGACATCAGATCAGGTGCAATAGCTGTTTTATTAAAATGTGTGTTTACAAAAAGGTTGTACATAAAATTTCCATAAATATATGAATCATCAAAAACACAATCTATAAATTCATTAAGGTATGTAGAACTTTGCCTTAATTTAAAGCGAGTAAAAGTACAATTTTTAAAGGAAGAGCTATTTAATACAATATGATTAAAATCACAGTTTACAAATTTGCAATTAATAAAACTTACGTCTGTTGTAGTGGCACCTTTAAATGTAACTTTATTAAACTCACAGTTTTCAAAATATATGGATGTAATATCACTATTTTCAAAAGAAACACTGCTATAAATGCAATTTATAGCCCTACACCCTTCCCAATCAGAATTTGCAAGAATACACTTTATAAAATCTATTTCTATAAAATCACACCATTTAAGACTAACAGAATGTAGATTTGTATTTTCGATTATTGATTCATTCCAATTATTATAATGATAGATTTCGTCGGCTTTTAAATCAAGAATTTTTTTAATATTTTCCATTTTGACCTCCATTAAATTTTAAGAAAGGAAAGATTTATATGTTGAACATCGATTTATCTCATCTACCTACCCCCTGTCATTTGATAGATATAGATAAAGTGATTCTAAATATTGAAGTTATTGAAAAATTAAAAAATAAAACGGATATTATTCTGCTATTTGCAATTAAAGGGTTTTCTAACGAAAAAATCATTAATTATTTTATTAATCACTTTAATGGGATCAGTGCTAGTAGTTTATGGGAAGCCCGTTTAGGAAAAGAATTTTTTCATAGTAATGTTCATACCTTTTCTCCTGCATATACTTCTCATAACATTCAGCCCATTTGTTCATATAGTGATTTTTTAATTTTTAATTCAGTTAGTCAGTTTCAATCCTTTAAAGGTATTGCTAAAAGTATGAAGTGCCATTGTGGTTTACGTATTAATCCAGAATTTTCGGAAATACAAAAATATGAAATCAATCCTTGTCACTATGCATCTCGATTAGGTATACATGAATCTGAGCTAGAAAAAATAAATTTTTATGAAGTAGAAGGACATCATTTTCAAAAAAAGTGTGAGGAATATTCAGAAGCTTTTTTAAAAACAATTAATATAATAGAAGAAAATTTTGGTCAATATTTGTACCCCATACAGTGGCTTAATATTGGAGGTGGACAATTCTTCTCTGATGCGACTTATATATTACAAGATGCTATCAATATAATAAATTTTTTACAGAATAAATACTCTTTACAAATTATCGCTGAACCTTGTGAAACAGTTATGTTAAATGCTGGCTATTTTATTGCTACAGTTACCGATATCGTAGAAAATAAAATTACAACAGCTATACTAGATGCCTCTGCTATATGTCATCTCCCTGATATTGTACATTCACCATATAGAAGCGAAATACTGAATGCTGATTTACCAAATAAAAAAAGGTTCACTTATCGAATAGCTGGTTGTACCTGCTATGCAGGGGATATATTTGGAGACTATTCTTTTGACAGTCCTCTTGATATAGGTACTAAAATAGTTTTCTATGATACTGCATCTTATACCATGGTAAAGTCCAATATATTTAATGGTATACAACTACCATATTATGCCACAGTGAAAGACAATAATATTTACAAAATCGAAAAAGCATATAACTATGATACCTTTTTATCTTTAATATGAATTGCAGATAACTATGTATTATCCTCCCTAAAATCGAAACGAATATTTAGAAAGTATTCTTCTAAATACGCCAGCACATTTTTCATAAAACTCAAATACAAATAAAGATAAAATATTTATACTTGTTTCAATATAAAAAGAGAATATTGTAATGTTTCAATACCTAAATTAAAAGTGGGTAATGTGCTGAAAACAGCATCATGACAAGGATTCATACGGAATCCAGAGAATGTTATTAGATGAAATATGGTGAAAATATAGGTATTTTATGACAAAGGTTTATATTGAACGAACAAAGATATCAATGTCCTTAAGACAATTGTTTCTATAACCAAGCAAAAAGCCCACCTGTCATATATAAAACAAACAGGTGGGCTTTTTTATGTTTTTAGGAATTTTAGTATTATGGATTATAAATATTTCCCAATGTCTTTAAATGTAATGGTGGTAAATGATTATCCGCCATATCCTTGGAAGAGTTTGTGAACTGTCTTTACAAACTGGAATTTGAGGTCTAAAACACATATCTGGTTCCATGTGATAATAACAATCCGTCTGTTAATTTCACGCATAAAATTATAGTGTTTTTGTCATCAAAATCATTATGTCCGTTATCAATCCATTCCGAAAAGGCATTTTTCAGTTTCTTTGCAATCAACCGATTTTCTTCTCCCTTAAAATAACCTAAATTAATACCATTTCCATGTGCTGTGAACCACTCCCCTGATATTGCAACGATTGGGTTATTTTCTATCTGTCTCATTTTATTTGAAAGTGCATATGTAATAATATAAAATGCTCCATTTTCATAGTATGCATTTACACTTCTTACATATGGAACTCCGTCCTCAACTGTTGCCAATGCAATAACTGTGTCTTTTCCAAAACGTTCAACCATTATTTTTTCAGCTTCTGAACTTATTTTTTTCATTAGCTAATCTCCTTTCAAATTCCGATTTTATACTCTGCAATTTCTCGGCAAACGGGAATTTATACTTATGGATGTATCTTGTTTTTTATGCGCAAACTTGCCTCTATGTGCATAATCCAATGTCTTGAAAATGGCATTTGTATTAACCCTCGAATATCTTTACCGCACTAATAATCAATAAGCCAAATTGCATTTTCATCATCACTTACAACATTTAATGATTTTAAATATTCTTTTCTTTCTTCTGATACTTTCTTATTCAATTGGTCATAGGATAAACTATTGATTATCTTTTCAGTGCTATCCTTTACCTCAAAAATATATGAATAAAGTTCTTTCATATTAAGTTGTTTTGAAAAATCTGCAATCTGCTCTTTTACAAGTTCATTTCCTGTTGTAATTATAGGCGAATTGATACGTTCTTGATAATTGCTTGAAAAAAACACTTGCTCGTTTTCATTTATCAATGTATGTGCAACTATATCCTCGATGCGAAAAATATGCCAAATTGAATATGCAATTGTTTTACAATGATAACCGTCTGCGTTTATAAATGGAATTGCGTTAAAATCTTCTCTGCTTAAAACTTCATTAAATAATGATAACGTTTTCATTAGCTGATTTCGCAAATCAAATAGTGTGTCAATCCCCGCTTTATAAGTATATTTCTTTTTGATTTGCGTTTGCATTGTTTTATTTAGTTCAGACCATAATTTATTCATAATCAATTATTCTCCAACAATTCCGATTGTCAATGTAATTATAACCGATTATTAACAGGTACACAATATCGAAAAGGGAGAATCTTTTTAAGCCTTTTTAAGTTGTAGTTTATGAATTAAATTTGTCTTTAAGAAAAAAGAACATTAAATTTAGAACAATTGTATTTATTTTTAACATTTACAAGCTATTATGCAATTTCTTTGACAGACTGTATCTTAAATTATTATTTTGGTATATCATAATAATTATATGATTAACTCTTATTAAGGACACGAAAACGCAAGAATTTTAGCGAAAATGAAAGAAAAAGATTGAAACTATCACATTACGCACAAAGCCGTCCTTCCATTGACCCGGTAGTCCTGATTAAGTTTCTCCTGATCGGCTTCCTTTATGGTATCAATCCCGAAAGAAGGGGTGCAGAAGAAATTCAGGTGAACATGGCATACTGCTGGTTTATCGGCCTTGACATTATGGATAAAGTCCCGGATCATTCTACTATTTCACAGAATAGACGACGCCGCTTTAATGGCAGCGATCTTTTTCGGAATATATTTCAGAAAATTGTTACCGTCTGTATCGAAAGAGACCTTGTGGATGGGAAACTGGTTTTTACGGATTCAACCCACATCAAGGCTAACGCATCGCGGAAAACAGAATACATAAAACAGGCAGAAGAAGTCACAAACGAATATCTGGAAGAATTGGACCAGTATGAAGAAGCCGTGCGGAGCCAGTTGGAAGCAGAAGGGAAAATCAAACCGGTCAGGTGCAGGAAACGGAAAGAAAAAATCGAAATTATTCACCGCCGTGAAAGCAGAACCGATCCCGAGTCGGGTTTTTATAAGCGAAACGGAAAAGCGGAAGGAATGCACTATCTGTCGCATGAAACGGTAGATTCTAAAAATGGAATTATCATTGACGTGGCAGCTACAGCCGGAAATGTACATGACAGTCAGCCATATATGGAAAGAATCGACTACATTGAGAAAAAGCTGAGTTTAAAGATCGGGTCTGCCTGTGCCGACAGTGGTTATGATACCAATCTTATTAATCAGCAATTATCGGAAAGAGGCATCGATTTTTATACCCCGCAAAGGAGAGAAGCGAAAAGAGGGACTACCGAATTTCAAAGAAAAGATTTTCAATATAAGGAAGAGAAGAATGCATTCATTTGCCCGGTGGGAAAAGAACTCCCTCTGCACCGGCTCAATCGAACTACAACTACGGTAACAAAAGAATACCGCTGTCCCAAAGCCGTATGCAAAGACTGTCCATTCCGCAACAGATGTATAGGAGAAAAAGGCACTGATAAAAGAATCCAGTTAATATCTTTGAAGAAGTCGTAAAAAAGAATCATGAAAAAGATGGTACAAAGAAACATACCAGGGTTTTGCTCCTGCGGCAGATATGGAGTGAAGGCAGCTTTGCAGCACAAAAGGCAAGGCACAATTTGAAATTTATATACAGAAGAGGATTAGAGGCGGCTGAGCAGCAATGCCTCTTATCTTCAATGGCATTAAATCTGAAAAGGATGATAAAGGCCATGACATAGCTGGGTATGACCATTTTAAAACCCTCCCATGATGTCCTGCAGTAGTTCTGAAATAAAAGGGGTTGTCAACAGCTCGATTGTGTCCCAAAGTTTACAATAGATATTCGTATTGGGATATGTTATACTTATCAAGTAAAGCGGAATATATTCTGGAGGTGTTTTCATGTCGGATTGTATTATGAAGATAATCCCTAAAGACCCCTTTTATAAAGTTTCGGACTTGTCGCTACAATCAGCAAAGTCTTTTCTTCAAACGCAGATACATTGTGATTTTATTGAAGTAGAAATCAATGAAACGCCGGTATTTGTTGATTGCGGAGGAAATCTTGAAAGAATTTCTTGCCCGGAATGTAGCACAGAACTTGATTTTGAGTGGTGGAGAGATGCTATGGATAAAGCTGCTGAATGTGAATTTACATTACTTAAAACGGAAATGCCCTGTTGTAAAAGATTTATATCTCTCAATGATTTAGACTACTTTTTCCCTTGTGGATTTGCTTCCGCCTTGATTAGCATTTTTAATCCCTCACAACCTATTGATAGCAAGATAATAGATGCCATTGAAAACGTTCTTGGAACCAGTGTACGCATTATTGAGGCACATATATAATTTCCAGTTTCTCAAATACATCGATATTATTAAGGACAGTAGGCATCCTGCCTGCTGTCTTTTCATAGTGAGACATACAAGAAACCAGAAAGGAACCGCCGTGACAGCGGTGGTTCCGCAGCCAATCTCTTTGGGACATTTTGTCCCAAAGAGCCGGGTTTGGGGAGGCTCCCCAACAAGCATTTTTGCGGGCCCTGGCCCAGCAAAAAATTTGGAGTGTGGCTACACCCGAATTGCTTGCTGTTTGTGCGCTCCCCTGTACTTGGTGCGAAAAACAGGGCCGCACTTCTTCTTGTATTTATGCGATTTAGACAAATCAGGGGGTGGAAAAATAACGGCAGTTGCGGTAGGCTAAATATAATAAATAGGTTCTAATTTGTGGGAGGCGGGGAGAATGATAGAAATAGAAAAAGCATTTATCAACAATGGGAAAAAACGTGATTGTTCTATGTCTTTATTTGGAAAATTGGAAGCCGTTATCGGCAATTACTTTTTATGCGAAATTACAGAGGGTGTCTTTCATGGACTATGGAATACTATATATTTTGACCCGGAAATAAATGGTGAAATCGAATGTGTAGAGTGTATTCCAGAAAATTTAATTGGATATGTGGACAGAGAGGAACGATGGGTTTTTATTCTCGATAAATACTTGAAGAAATTCAAAGAGGATACTGCGGAATATGAATTAAACTATATTGGGGTTCCGTCAATGCAAAAAGTGATATTGCAATGTAACTGTATAGATAGCTTGCCAACAGAATTTTCGCAGTTGTTATGGATTGACGATGATTTTATGGACGATGAAAAAATACCATTTGATTTTGACGCATTTGGAATAATTGATGAGGGCAAAGAGTATCTAAATCCAAAACATTTTTCAGTCAATCAACTTATAAAATTCACTCAGAAACTTTATGATATAAAATGATGAATTTTTATATTCCTAAAAGATAATTTTTGATGAAAGTTTGAGACAAAATGTCCCAAAGCTGGGGCGGTACTTTTCACGGTGCCACCCCCTTTTCATACCCGGCGGCATCCTTGCTGATACCCCTAATCGGAGTTATAATATAACTGTAATGTGATAGGGAAGGAGGAACAATGGCACGAACAAAAAACAGAGGGTATCAGCAGACTTTGACCCCTACCTATACGGCCCGGCTCTGGAAAATGGGCGGCTACATCCGGCTTTCCCGAGAGGATTTACAGAAAATCAACCGGGGGCTTGACGATAGCAACAGCGTGAAAAACCAGCGCGACATCCTCAACGATTTTCACAATAACCACATGGACGAGTTTGAAAGCTACACCGAGTATGTGGACGACGGCCACACGGGAACCGATACGGAGCGCGAAAGTTTCCAGCGGCTTTTAGGGGATGTGATGAACAAGAAAATTACCTGCGTTGTGGTGAAAGACCTTTCCCGTTTTGTCCGGAATTACAGTGACGCTGGCAGTCTGATTGACAACCTTTTTGTGCAATGAGCATCCGCTTGGCCGAGGGCGTGGACAGCTACCTAAACCCGGATAGCGTGAACAATATTATTGTACCGATAACAAATGTGATGAACGACCAGTATTGTTATCAGACCTCAAAGAAAATCCGGTAGGTTTTCGATTGTATCAATTCGGCCCCGATGAAAAAAAGTCAATCCCACTGCCTTAACGACCAGATAGCCGCAAAGGAAAAGGAATTGACAAAGAAAGGATTCATGTCCAACGTGTTTATTTTAAGATGGCAGCGGCTTTGTGCCGGGAATATTTCAGGACGGAAGGTGCGGACTATGGAGAAGCTGTTAGAGGAAATCGGACGGCATACCGTGCCGGTCAGACCAGACAGACAAAACAAACGGGACTTGAAAGCCAAAGGCTTTGTGGGCTTTACATACCAGGTGTCATCATAACCCAGAAGAAAGGAAGATTTAAGCCTTTCCTCCCCCCCTCTCATAACTTAACGCCCATACTGACTGGGGGACGCATAGAAATTTTATAACATGTTCTACGAATATAACCCCGAATTTCTTTGTTTACAAAGGTCAGGCAATAGGAAAGTAGAAAATTAAAATATAACAAGTACACACTAATGTAGTGAATTTTAGGGGGAAATCTATGGAAAATTAAGAATCTCTAAATTTCCACGTCATATTTTTATCCTGTTGACCATAAAAAGAACGTAAAATTCCATAATCCCCCTATAATTACAACTGTTGTTTATGATAAGCAGACCATGTTTTCTATGGCTTTCTTTAGCAAAAACCGGAAAACCAAAGAAATACAACGGGAAAAAGCCACTCCCAATACCGATAAACAAATCGGTGTTTGTAAGAATAATTCGAGGGATTGGCAGGAGGGGAGATATGAAACTGCAACTACAATTGAGAAGTCATTGAAACGATAAGAAATGTGGGGCGTGGCAGTTGCTACGCCTTGTATTTTATGATTGAAAACAGAGGGTAAGAGTAGTATAACTAAAACGTGAGAGATATAGACAAAGTGATTTGCCGAAAAATTCTAGCAGTGATTTATCGGAGGGTATGTATATGAACAGATGTAAAAAGATAGTAATATTGGTATGCGTTTTTCTGACAGCATTAAATGTTGTTGCTTGTGGACAAGCCAAAGGAGATGAAGTTGTGAATACGAATGAATCTTCTACAAGACAGCAAGAAAGCAGTGTGCAGACAGTTGAAAGTACAGATTTGGAAATAAAAGAAGATGAAACTGCAATTGCAGATGAATCTTCTGTAAATCAGCAAGAAAGCAGCATGCAGACAGTTGAAAGTATAAATTTAGAAACGGAAGAAGATAAAACCATTGGTGTAGAAAAATCCAATGTACAAATGGGTGGAAATATAGACACAGAAATGACAACAGAAGAATTATTAGATTTGTTTATCAACGGATCAATAAGTGCAATCAGTTCCGGGGATTCGGCATTCTATATTACCGATTTAGATATGGATTCTGGTGAATGGGATTCCTATTCCATTGGTGAAAGGGTCGATCTTGACAATGATGGAGAAAATGAACTGATTATTTGCGGACCTTATGGTGGCATATATCTTGATGCGCGTGATAATAAGGTCTATGAATTTGCTGTGGGAGAGGGTGATGCGCTTGTGCTTTCTTATGTTGTTTATAATGGCTCCACATGGATTATGTACAGCAACAGAATGCATACAGGATATGAAGCATACCATATGGAAAAATTTGAAGGGGCAGATAATTTAGTTTCAGAAATCAATTTTCATGAAGAACTTGTTGATGAAGATAATGTGGAGGGTAAAGAAAAATATACATTGAACGGAACGGAAATATCTTATGATGAATATTTTCAATTATGTAGCAAGATTTTTGCAACTGAAGTAACTACAACTAAATGACAACTTTCATATTTGCTATTAGGGTAGTGGCAAATTGACAAAAAACAGGAACTCTTGTTGATTTCCTGTCTTAGGATGCCGTTCTGTATGTATATGTATGGTAGTTATTCAATTTTCTGTTGGCTGTAGTTCCGAAAATTTGAGATTGTCTGTACTATTTATAATTTCCTGGCCTTAAAACACACAGATATAGGCACCATGTTGGCTTTTAAGTCGGTAGTACTCTGCATGGACATACTATCATTTTGTTCAAGCATTTGTTCGATAACAAATCCTGCCTTTGCTAATGCATTTACATAGGTAGAAATTTTGCGGTTGCATAATATTATTTCGCTATCGTGAACAGGCATTGTAAAATAAGACTCGTCAAAATAGCTTTTGCTAAAAAGCAGTTTATTATCTTCGATAATTTCTTTTCGCTCTGCACATGACCATGCAACACAGTAATTCAAAGGATGGTGCCAGCTAAAAATAAATATCCCGTCTTTCTTCAAGTAGGAAGCAATTTTATCAAAAGTTGCCTGCAAATCTGTAGTCCAACCAATTCCATAAATAGAATATATATAGTCAAAATAATCTAAGGGAATATCAACGTCGGCTTCCATGGGAGAACAGATCAACTTTGCAGTATATCCGCTTTCTTTTAGAAGCTTATCCGCATTTTCAAGCTGTTTTTGTGATAAATCCATGCCCCAGAGTTCGCCAGCATTTCTGTCTGCAAGATACTTTAAGGAATGTCCGCTGCCGCAACAAACTTCCAATACTTTTTTCCACAAACATCTTTGAAGAACTGCAAATCGTCTTCTGTTACAAATTTCACACCATATTCAGGCAATGCTGTTGTCCCAAACCACAAATCCGCATGTTCATTCCAATATCGCCTATTATGATCGATTATTCTCTTATTCTCCATAAGTATGAACCTTTCCGATTTTCTTGGCAATACTCCTTATATTTAGATATACTTCAATAGAAATATTTATAAGCCATAATAATACCAAAAGTAATACCAGAAACAATACCCAAAATAGTTCCAAAAACAATACGTCCAACAATAAATCCAATAAGTAAGATATCCACAACACGATTGGTCAACAGTGCTACATGCAGAAAAGGAAACCTCCCCAAATAAACGGAATGCCGTTTATAATAGGCAGCTTCTGTTTGAAAAGGAAAGGATTGTTAGCAAGTTGCTCGTTTTTTCTCAGCCATTCTCTGGTTCCGGATATTCCTTATCTTTCCAATACCACCATTTCAATTTTTCTGGTTCATGCTGTTCATGTTCAGCAAAATATACCGCGCAACGGAAGACATACAGGACGCACCGGTCATCTTTAAAGCCTTTTTTCAGGCAGTTCAGATGATACAGTTCTTCCGGATCCTTTCCGACTAAATCAGCGATACATTGGATTCCGATATTCTGAAGATGGCGTTCCATATTGACGCTTACGCCTGGTATTTTTTTCAAATCACAGACCATAGATTTTGTGCTTTCCATTATTCTCCTCTCCTGTATAGACAAACACTTTTATAGAGTTTATTATATCTAGTGATTCATGAACGAAACCATACCGGTGTCTGGATAGTGACGGGGCGGATACGTCAGAGTACGGGCATGCATGATGGCAGCTTGGATATTCATCGTATGATATCGTTTAAATTCCCGCATGAGATGGGACTGATCGGTATAGCCGAATTTGCTGACAGCATCTAATATATGGAATCCGGGAGAACGTACGATTTCGTTCCACAGGCATTGATAGCGCACGAGCCCACAAAGTTTTTTTGGAGTGATACCGACATACTCATGAAATAAACGTTCCATCTGACGGCTGCTGATAAAACATTCTTTTGCCAGTTGTCTGGCATTTAAGGTTCCGTTCTGCAAAAGAATTTGTCCTATGGCATGTTCAATCAAGTGATACTGTCTTGGCGGGAGCGCCTTCTTTAGAAGATAGTTCTCAACCAGAAGGCTTCGCTCTTCCAGAGAAACTTTCTCAAACAGCTGCTGGCGCAATTCCTTATCCAGCCATTGGAACCGGGACTGTACGTCATAGCAGCCATTTACTGTGCCTTTTAAGGAATCTTCAGAAAATGCACAGGCAGCCCAGGCGTAGAAGCGAATCCCGAATACCGAGACAAGATGTCCGGCCTTCTGATTCTCGTAAGCTGTGAAACAGGAGTCATTGATTCCACAAAATTTGCTGGTGATGGTGTTTTCTGTGTAGTCGATCTGATAGAGGATGTCCACGCAGGTGTCGGGAATAACCACAGTGGCGCAAGTCTGAGATTCCATTGTCGTATATGGCTTGTCACTTCCCCAAAAACAACGGATGATTCCTGTCAAAGCAGGTGACATTGGCAGAAGTTCTCTGTATGATTCGGTGCGTTTCCAAGGAGTTGCGGTCAGGGGAATATAGTATGGTCTTTTCATCATGGTCTTGGGATGTCCTTTTTAGATGTCTTTTCTATTTACATTGTTTGCCGGTGAGAGCATCCAAGGGTTTCATTCATTATACTATAAACGAGTAAGGAAAACAATAACCGCAATTATAACTCCGAAGAAGGCGAAGGAGGCAAAAAAGGCGAAAAGGGAATGATAAAAAAGGCTGCGGCATGACGACAGATTCACACAATATATGATACAGAGACCGGACAGTATAGAACCAGACAGTACAGAAACCGGACAGGTATCGGAGCTATATTATGGAAATGCTGTATTATGCTGCAGCCTTACAGTCATAAAATGATAAAAGGCTTATTTGGTTTTTACATAGGTATTCAGGTCATGAACACAGTACTCATTGTATGGGTAGCGGTCAGTGGTTACATATCCAGCCGGCGCGTCGATCAACTGAGGAATCCGGTTAATAATAGTGGCACAGGTCATCTCTACGGTAGCCGGGCGATTGACAGAAACGGTAGTCTCCGGTTCACCCATAAAAGTCCAGTCGTTCCGATCGAACTCATCTGGTGCAAATACCTTACCCACACATTCTGTCACGAATGTGATGCCTTCTTCGGTTTCTGTGGTAACCACAGCACGCATGCCAGTAGGCTCTCCGGCCTTGATGGTTGCGTTCAGGGTTGTGGAGAACAGATCCTCAGAGTGGGTAGTAGGGTAACATTTCTGGGTCTGCGAGGTGATATGCAGGTTCATCTTGCTGCAAAGCCAGCCATTCTGATTCCACATGTAGGACGGAACATAGTTACCGCTTTCGATCATGTCCTTCAGTTCGTCGGAGGACATGTTGTTGATATTGGCGATTTCCTTCTCAAAACGTTCCAGGGAGAATCCGGCTCCATGGCCTTCAGCCAGAGCGATGCCGTAATCTTCTACATTGTACCAACTGCTGCCGAGAATCTTGGTGATCTTAAAAGAGGAGCCAGCCAGATTGGTTACCATGGTGCCCCATACCAGGTCACAGTATCCGACACCGGTCAAGGTACAATTCCCTTCTTTGGCCATTTCATCCAGTTTATGTGTCAAAGCAGGAGAGGAGTTCCAGGGATACAGTGCCTCTTCACAGGTTGTGATAGCGTTGATACCGTGCTTGGCGCAGATCATAAAAATATCTTCCAGTTCTGCAACGGTGCTTCTGGTGGCAATGATGCATACATCTGGCTTAAGAGTACCCAAAATCTGATCCGCCTGATCCGCAGGGGAAACCGTGATGCCCGTAGCCGGATAATTGTCGTCTACGATTTCTGCGGCATCCTTTCCCAGAACAGCAGGATTCACATCAAAGGCAGCTACCAGAGCGGCTCCTTTTTCAATTCCATAACGGATCAGATATTTGCCCATCTTACCGCAACCATACTGTGCAAACGTGATTTTTCTTTCCATAGCGCAAACCTCCTTTTTGATTTCATATACTCATAAGATCTCTCTTGTATTTGCCCCTGCAGTTGATTTTCTGTAATACCTAAAGTATTTAACATACATTCATTCCTATGCCTCATAAACAAGTGCATATCGGACTATCTGGTCAAAACTTACCTGACAAAATCAGGAACAAGAAAGACCTGGAAGTACGGTTAAACGTGTATTGATAACCTTAATGGACAAGGGAGCATACAATTTCCTTATTGGGCAAGGGTGAACTGATCTACCAGTTGCTTTAGGCTGCCGGCCTCGGCGGACAACTCCTCGCTGGCAGCTGCACTTTCCTGGGCAGTGGCACTGTTGGTCTGGACGACAGAGGAAATCTGGTCAATTCCCAGTGTCACCTGGTTGATGGCAGTGGTCTGGTTCTCCACAGCCTCCACTACAATATCCATCTTGGCAGTCACATTGCCGGCGAGTTGGCTGGTCCGCTCCAGGGACTCTGTAACTTTGTTCACTACCTGGCTGCCTTCTGTGACGGCGGTAATGGAACTTTCGATCAGTTCCTTGGTCGCCTTGGCTGCCTCGTCAGACTTGGAGGCCAGGTTGCGCACCTCATCGGCCACAACAGCGAACCCTTTGCCGGAGGCACCTGCTCTGGCAGCTTCAACAGCAGCATTTAAGGCTAGGATGTTGGTCTGAAATGCGATGCTCTCGATGGCAGCGATAATCTTGGATATCTCCTCGGAGGAAGTGGATATCTTCTCCATAGCGCTGTTTAAATCTTTCACATAATCTACACTGATTCCTAACTGTGCTCCAGCCTGGCCAACAAACTGCCCTGCCTCCTCGGCTGCTGCAGAAGTCTTCTGGGCACTCTGGGAAATGTCGTTGATGGTTGCCGCCAGCTCATCCACGGCGCTGGCTTGTGAGATGGCACCCTGACTTAGATTCTGTGCACCCATGGATACCTGTCCGCTGGCAGAGGATACCTGCTTGGCAGAGTTGTCGATCCGGCGGATAGTGTTGCTTAACTCCACTTTCAGATTGCGCATAGAAAGAAGGATACTCTGGAATTCACCTACATACGCATCCCGATGGGTAGATTGAATATTAAAATTCTGGTTTGCCATCTCGTTAAGCAAATAACCGATATCGTTGATAATAATATTCAAGCCCTTTACCATATCAGCTGTAGAACGGGTCAGCTCTGCCGTCTCGTCTTGGCCGTGTGCCTGGGGAACTGGGGATTTTAAGTCGCCCTGTACCAACAGTTTCATCCGTTCGGCACAGGCTTTCATCGGCATACTAATATTGTTGGACAGTTTTAACGCCACCACAATGGAGACCAAAATAGAAGCCGCGATCACCACTAGGTTGATGATGATGCCAAAATAAGTGTTGGCCAAATATTCGGATTTTAATACAGTGACAGCCACACTCCAGCCGTCTGTACTGCCAACCGGGGCACAGGCGATAAAACGGCTTCCGTCAGAACTGCGGAACATGCCGAATGCATTCTTGCCTTCCCGCATGGACTTGTGGAACCCAGCCAGCTCTTTTAAAGAAGAATTGCTCTGGGCTTCCCGCTCAATATTCTGTGTGGTGATGGTATCTAAGGTAATATCGGCGATGGTATCGCCGGATTTGTTGATCATATAAGCACGGCTGCTGTCACCTACTTTGATGGAGGAGACAATGTTGTTTAAAAAGGTCTCCGGCGGTACAAAGTAGACCACTCCAACGATCTGGCCGCCATGGCTTCCTTCGGAATAAAGAGGAGCCGCTACCATGATGGATAACTCTCCTGTGATCTTGCTGATCAACGGTTCCGATACATAAACATTTCCCTGCATCGCCTGTTTCACATATTCACGGTCAGAATAATCTTTTCCGTCGAAAATGCTGAGACCGTCCATACCGATGATGTTGCCTCTCTGGAAGCCGTGCATGGTGACGCGCTCATTGATAATAGCCTGTTTTTTCTCTACAGACACGGAAGGGTCTGACAGCTGTGGGATACAGCCGGTATCCATTGCCACATTCTTGTAGGCAGTCAGTTCCTGCTCGATGCGCTCTGCTGCCAGGACGGCAGTTTCGCTCATCATCTGGTTCACGGTGGCGATGGTACTTCTGTAACTTAGTGAAATGCTGGATGCTCCTACGGCAACCAGGGCGATCAGAACCGTTGCCATCAGGCATACGGTTATTTTCTTGCGGATGCTTTTCATCTCTTCCCTCCTGATATTGGCGGCGGGGCATGGCTGCTTTGCCCGGCGCGGTATAATGTCTGTTAACATTATACCATATTATGGCGCGATATGTCTATTTAAAAAGGAGGGATATATTGTTGTTTTTTTACTTTTTTATGTATTATCGTGTATTGGCCTAGAATAGGTTGCGGTTGGGGCTAAAAGATAGTATGATAATCCTGTTTTGTCTTGATATTCTGTTTACAGATCGAGAAAGGGGTAAGAAAAATACATAGAGAGGTGGAAAAAGGGGAGCATTAAACGAGGCAAAAAAGAAATGCAAAACGAGACAGGCAAAAAGGCACAGAACAAGGCAGAAAAAGAAGCGCAAGAAGAGGCAAAAAAGGAAACGCAAAACGAGACAGGTAAAAAAACGCAGAGCGAGGTAGAAAAAGAAGTGCAAGAAGAAGCAAAAAAAGAAACGCAAAACGAGACAGGCAAAAAAGCGCAGAGCAAAATAGAAAAACAGGCACAGAGCGAGGCAGCAACAGGGAAAGAGCGAATCGATTGGGTTGATTGTGCCAGGGGAATCGCTATCCTGGCAGTGATTGTCGGCCATGGAGTCGACGGGGTTTGGAGGGCGATGATCTTTTCATTCCATATGCCGCTGTTTTTTCTGTTAAGTGGCAGAACATCCAGAGCCTCAAAAGACCGGAAAGAGTGGATGAAGAAGATAAAGAAGGCATGGAGGCAATTGATAATCCCTGCCATAGTAGTTTATCTTTTACGAACCGGGGTTTCCATATGGCAGGATGTAAACCTTCTGGGGGATGCTTCCTATTAGAAAGGAGTTCTGTGTACATTTTTCTTTGCAAGTGGCGTGGAGATTGGGAACAGCGGAATCTTCGGGGGAATCGCCGTTGAGGCTATGGGAATACCCTGGTTCTTCTTCGCATTATTTTTTGGAAGAAGTTTGTATGATTATTTCCACTTGGCGTGTTCCAAGAGGCAACGGCTTCTTTTGTGCGGGGCAACATCTGTTGTTGGGGTGGTGCTGGGAACGGTGCAGTGGCTTCCCTTTTCCCTGGACATTGCCTTGGCTGTCCAGCCGTTTTTCTATCTGGGAGATTGGCTTAAGGGAGTGGAGATAGAAAAGAGTTCCTGGAAACTGCTGATAGCTTTCGGCGTGGTTTGGCTGTCAACCCTGGCTCTTGAATATCCGGATTGGAGTCAGTGGACCTATCTGGAGCTGGCTTGGAGAAGGTATCCCCTTTATCCTTTGTGTTACGTTACGGCTGCAGCAGGAAGCCTGTTTTGCTGCGAAGTAAGTGTTTTTCTGGTGAAACTGGGGGACGTGGTCCGGCCGCTCTTGTTTCTTGGGAAGAATTCCCTTATTATGTTGTGCATCCACATCATGGATTATCTTTGGCATCCTCTGTGCTATGGGGGAGGTCCGGCCCTGTTTTCGTTGTTTCTTAAATTATGTGTTGATGGTTTGATTTTTCTTTTCGTGATGATGGTACGCAGGCGGATCAAACGGTGCTAATTATGGATTCGTATAATTTTTTTGTTTTGGGGAAGACTTCATACAGAATCATATAAATGTAAGGAGGTCTTCTAAAATGAACAAAATGTTAGACAGCATCGCCCTTACCATCGGTATCATCGGGGCCGTAAACTGGGGGCTGATCGGGTTTTTCGGTTTTAATCTGGTGGAGTTTATCTTCAGAAATGTGTGGCTGTCACGAATCATTTATGCCTTGGTAGGCTTGTGCGGCCTTTATCTTCTCACATTTTATGGAAGAACCAGAAGGATGGCAGGCGGTACAGGCGCTTGATGAACACAGTATGTTATTGGTAAGGCCAAAGGTGTAAGGCCCCCGAAGAATGGAGGGGGCTTTACACCTTTTTTATTCTGTACCAAGCGCATAGAGAGGCTACAGCCGCATCTTCGCCAAGTACATAGAGTGGCAACGGCTGCATCTTGTGTTCCGGTGCATAGAATGGGCAGGACGAATGAATAACATAAGAGTGCGTGCGGGAGACTGTGGAGAAGGAAATCATATACGCATAGCAGACAAACAGCAGGGAGAAATCTCTGCTGTTTGTCAAGCTCTTTACAAATCTAAATGTTTCTGTTATCTTGTTAAGAACTAAACTATTTATAACTGAATATACTGGGGAGATAAAAATGAAGAATGCTTTAGGTAGTGAATTTCTCGGCTCTCTATTCAGTCCAAAAAGTATGCTCGGTACAGAATTTGGAAAAGAAAGTATCGGCGGAAAAAGAAGATAAATATGCCGGAGCATAAACTTCTTAAACCATATGGAGGAGACAAAATGAAAACAGCTATTGTTTATTATTCCATGCATCACGGAAATACAAAAAAACTGATTGACGCTATTGCGGAAGTTGGTGATGTGACGTTGATTGATGTAACAAAACAATCAGCATACGATTTAGGCAGTTTTGATTTTATTGGGTTTGCCTCGGGAATTTATTATCAAAAGTACAGTGAAAAAGTGCTTGAATTTGCCAGGCATAATTTGCCCGACTCAAAGAAGGTGTTTTTTATCTATACCTATGGGATAAAGCGTGATTCCTACACTTCAGCTATTCAAGCGGCGGTGGAAAAGAAACATGCTAAAGTTATGGGAGCTTACGGTTGCAAGGGGTTTGATACTTTCGGTCCGTTCAAATTTGTAGGCGGAATTGCAAAGGGCAGGCCGGGGGAAGATGATATTGTGGGCGCTGTTCAATTTTTTAAGGAGATGACGAAATGAATGGGATAATCTATAGACGGAAGTCCCTTCGTAAATTTGAAAAATCGGAATTTAGTCAAGGAAAGCCCCAACTTTAAATACGAAAAAAGTACATCCTATCCTTATTAAGAAAGGTTTTGTCTATATGGGGACTGTCAATGGATAGTCCAATAAAGCAGTAACAGCACGATTCATATGATTTTTATATCGTAAATCAAGTACGTTGGGAGTCTCCCTGTGCCTGATTTTAATGGAAAACCAGATGTAAAGGCAGGTGCAAGAGCGCCTCTAAGAGCACATAAAGTAGGAATGAGGGATTGTCATGGGAGGGAAAATAAAAGAGGTGGTATTGTTGCTTCTAACTTTTTCGCTGGTGTCTGTCTGGGCGTGCGCATGCGGCTATTCCAGGGAAGAAAAACAGCGTATGAAGGGAATTCAGGAGCAAGGCGGGAAAAATGCAGTAGCTTATGTGGAAGAAAAGTATGGCTTTACACCAAAGGTTAAGGAAGTCCAGGTCTGTACAGAGAGAGACGACGCAGATCCGGTTCCATGGGCCAATGGATATGTGCAGGTTTTGATGAGTGATGGAGAGAAGGAGTTTAAGGTGCACATAAGCGGAGAAGGCAAGACGACAGAGGGACGGGATGACTACCAATATGTTCAGATCATGGAAGATGCCAGAGAATACTTTGAGAAGCTGCTGGGATATGAGATATATGATTTGTATGTGGAGTACAAGGAGAACCTGGATCCCAACAATCTGTTTCCGGGATGCCATGAGGAGGACTATTTTCTTAATGAAGCTTATGAGCAAGGAGGTTTTGAGGCGTTTATCAAGGAACATCCTGTGAATATTCGGATTGATGACTGCATCAACCAGGACTTTACCTGCTGGGGGGACGGGGAAAATGCCTCCCGGTTTTTTGAGGAGTTTGCCAGGGATTATGGAATGAAGGCAGTTCTGATTTCTTATAGAAGCCTTTTGGATTATGAGAAAGGGTACAGCCATACATATGGCAGAGGTGGCCTTTTAGATTTTGACATCGAGGAGGATGGAATGTATATCTGCTCCTATGCAGCCTTTGAAGAAGAGGAACGGAAGTTAAGCCGCTTTGAGTTGCAGGAGTACGACGGTATGATCTTTTGTTGCATTGATAAAGAGGAAGGACAGGATCTGGTGATCTCTGCCGGGCAGGATCCGTGGTTGGAACTGGGAGAGACAACGGGGGAGCCGCTCTCCAAGGTATATTCTGCAGACAAGAAAAAGCCTGGTGACATTATTGTCTATGTACCTACGGAGACCTACGGGAGACAGGTGTCTGTATTTATTCAGCACGTTTCTGACGGTAAATGGTGGCAGTATGAGGATTATACCCATCTGACCAAGGATAAGAAGTATATTGTGGTGTCCTCCCTTGGGAGGGACGCAAGCTTTGATTTCGCTGTTTTTAAAAAGGTGTATTGACCTGGTGTGAACTCTAAGTAGTATAATGAAAATACTTCTGAAAGGAGGCCGTGGCAGATGACCATTAGAGAAGTCAGTAAAAAGTATAACATTACACAGGATACTCTTCGCTACTATGAACGGGTAGGCATGATCCCCACTGTTACCCGTACGGCAGGGGGAATCCGTGATTACAGGGAAAAGGATCTGGAATGGGTGGAACTGGCTGTGTGCATGAGAAGTGCAGGGTTGCCGGTGGATGCCATGGTGAAATATGTGAAACTGTCACAGGTCGGCGACTCGACGCTGGGAGACCGGTTGGACCTTCTTAAGGAGCAGAGGGAGATTCTGCTGGATCAAAAAGAGCAGATGGAGGAGACGCTTAAGCGGTTGAATGTTAAGATCTCACGCTATGAGGCAGCCATGGAAACGGGGAAGCTGATATGGGACAGTAAATAAGCGGTGCTTTACATTTTCCATAACTGTGATATACTGGTAAGATCAGTATATGGAAAAGTAAAGGAGCTTCAAAGCTTAAGATGAAACAGTACGAGATGGACATGTGTACAGGCTCCCTGTGGAAGAAGATTATGGTTTTCAGTGTACCATTAATGTTTTCCAACATTCTACAGGTAGTCTTCAATATATCGGATGTGGCGGTGGTCGGCAAGTTTGCCGGCCCGCTTGCATTGGGAGCAGTGGGCTCCACCAGTATTCTGGTGTCGCTGTCCACTGGCATCCTCTTGGGGCTTGCCAGCGGTGCCAGCGCGCTGACAGCCCTTTTTATCGGAGCCCGCAATAACAGGGAAGTGGAAAAAACGGTTCACACATCGGCGCTTATGATGGCATTTGCCGGTGTGTTTATTATGGTTGCAGGAATGCTGTCTGCCGGTGGGATATTAGGCCTTATGGGTACAAAAGGGGAACTGATTGAGGGTGCCAAGTGTTATCTGCGGCTATATCTTCTGGGAACTCCGGCGCTGGCAATGTTTAATTTTGGAAATGCGGTGTTAAGCGCAGCAGGGGATACCAGAAGGCCCTTATATTATCTAAGTTTTGCAGGGGTGGTAAATGTGCTCCTGAACCTGTTTTTTGTCATCGTATGCCATATGGGAGTGGCTGGGGTGGCGGTTGCCAGCGTTATTTCCCAGTATATCTCGGCAGTGTTAGTCTTAAGGCTTCTGCTTCGTAGTGGGGAGGCGTTTGCCCTGCGGCTGGAAGCCCTCCAGATAGACAGGGATAAGTTGGTTCGGATTTTGAGGATCGGAGTTCCCTCTGCCATTCAGTACGCCCTGTTTGCAGTGGCTAACTTATTTGTCCAGGCCAGCGTCAATTCCTTTGACCATGTGATGGTGGAAGGCAATTCCGCCGCTGCCAATTCGGATCCGCTGGTGTATGATATGATGGCCGCTTTCTATACAGCCTGTACCAGTTTTATCGCTCAGAATTTGGGGGCCAGAAAGCGGGACAGGATCCGAAAAAGCTTTCTCATCTGCCTTTTGTACTCCTTTTTGCTGGGCCTGATACTGGGAGTGGGGATCTATGCGTTACGGTATCCCTTTTTGTCGCTGTTTACCAATGAGGCGGCTGTTGTGGATGCCGGGATCAAGAGGCTTTCGGTTATGGCCCTGTCTTACTGCATCAGTGCATTTATGGACTGTACCATAGCGGCCGCCAGGGGGCTGGGCAAGACGATCATTCCTATGTTCATCGTGACGGCAGGCTCCACGGTCTTTCGGCTTCTGTGGATATGGACGGTGTTTGCATATTTTAGGACCATAGAGTCTTTGTATCTGCTGTATGTGTTTTCCTGGACCATAACCGCTGTGGCGGAGATGATCTATTTTATTAGAATATTTAAGAAAGAAACGTAGAGGAGAAAACCCCAATGGCAAAAGCAAGGACAACCGCTTTTTTTTGTAAGGAATGTGGATATGAGTCTGCAAAATGGATGGGGCAGTGCCCTGGGTGCAGGCAATGGAATACATTTGTGGAGGAACTGACAGGGAAGAAAGACTGGGTAAGCGGGCGGATCAGTCCATTAAAAAGAGCAAAGCCCTCCCTTCTGTCAGAGATTTCCATTGAAGAGAAGGATCGTGTCAGCACCGGATACAGAGAACTGGATCGGGTATTGGGGGGCGGTGTGGTAGGGGGATCCCTGGTGCTGGTAGGGGGTGATCCAGGTATTGGCAAATCCACCCTGCTTTTGCAGGTGTGCCGGAATCTGGCAGCAGGAGGCCAGAAGGTTCTCTACATTTCCGGTGAGGAATCCTTAAAGCAGATCAAGCTGCGGGCCAACCGTATCGGAACCGTGACGGGAGAGCTGCTATTCTTATGCGAGACCAGTCTGGATCAGATCCAGGAGACCATAGGAGAGGTAAAGCCAGAGATTGTGATTATTGACTCCATTCAGACTATGTTTCGGGAAGAAGTGGCTTCGGCGCCAGGAAGTGTCAGCCAGGTGAGGGAGTCTACCAATCTGCTGATGCAGATTGCCAAGGGAGATGGGATCACTATTTTCATTGTGGGACATGTGACCAAGGAAGGGGTAGTGGCTGGTCCCAGAGTCTTGGAACACATGGTGGATACGGTGCTGTATTTTGAGGGGGATCGCCATGCCTCCTACCGGATCCTTCGGGGTGTAAAAAACCGGTTCGGCTCCACCAACGAGATCGGTGTCTTCGAGATGCGGGAGCAGGGGCTTGTGGAGGTGGAAAACCCTTCAGAATTCATGCTGGACGGAAGGCCTCAGGGAGCCTCCGGCGCGGTGGTGGCCTGCGCCATGGAGGGCACCAGGCCCATTCTTTTAGAGGTTCAGGCGCTGGTGGCCCAGAGTAACCTAGGAATCCCCAGGCGGACCTCGGCGGGAACCGATTATAACCGGGTGAACCTTCTGGTGGCAGTTCTGGAGAAGCGATGCCGCTATGAGATGGGCCGCTATGATGTGTATGTAAATATCGCCGGAGGGATGAAGATGAACGAGCCGGCGCTGGATCTTCCGATTCTTATGGCGTTAGTGTCAAGCCTTAAGGACCGACCGGTGGATGAAAAGACCATTCTGTTTGGCGAGGTGGGGCTATCTGGGGAAGTACGGGCGGTTTCCCTGGCGGAGCAGAGGGTGAATGAGGCGGTGAAGCTGGGGTTTGAGACCTGCATCCTGCCGCAGATCTGTCTGGACAAGATGAAGAAGCGGGAGGGAATCCGGCTGATCGGAGTAAAAAATGTGAGAGAAGCGATCGGTGTGCTGTAGAAGAGGCTGTTGCAAGATGGCAGATTCATCCAATATATTGTCAGGATACTTCGTAAGTATTGGCTTTATATTGTGGAATCGCCGTATTTTTGCAACCGCCTTTTTTTAATATCTGAATCAATATTTGAATCCACCAGGAAAAAAGCTTGACATATATCGATTATCTATATATAATAGATCAAAATAATATATCGATTATCTATATATCGATAATTTACACATAGACGGTTTATACACAGGCAATCTATATATAGATAATCGATTGAGATAAGGTTATGTAAGGCATTTGCAAAACGCAGGTTTTTCCGGACAGATGCAGTGTTGGCCGTCACCGAGGCGGCAGCGGACAGGCAACTCTTGGTTTTCCAGAAAGACGTAGCGTTGGCAAATACTGGAGGCCATATGACAGAAAGGAGTAAAACATGGGATCAGACAAAGGAATGGTATCAGGGAATACATCGATGCTGATCTTACAGCTTTTATCGGAAAAAGAGATGTACGGCTATGAGATGATTGAGACGCTGCGAGACCGGTCCAACCGGATCTTTGAATTAAAGGCAGGCACGCTGTATCCGTTGCTTCACAGCCTGGAGTCCCAGGGCTTTTTAGTTTCCTATGAAAAGGAGTTCCAGGGAAAGGTGCGGAAGTATTATCAGATCACCAGGGAAGGAAAGACGTATTTGAAGAAACGGGTGGAGGAGTGGAATGCTTATTCGCAAGCAGTTTCTGATGTGTTGGGAGGTGTGGTTTATGAGATGGCGTGAGATGATAATGTCTGGAAAATTGGAAAAAAGAGAGGTTTCAGACGACAGCCATGACGGTGTTGCCTCCAGTTTGAAAGAGAGGCAGCCAAGGGAGATGAAAACATATATAGAGAAGCTGAAGGAGCAGATCCGCAACCCCAAAGCCAGACAGATGGCAGCGCTGGAGATTCAAGATCATATCGATGACCAAGCAGAAGAATACGAAAGGCAAGGTATGGAACGGGAGGCAGCGGTCATAGAAGCAGTAAAACAGATGGGAGATCCGGTGGCAGCAGGCGTGGAGTTGGATCGGATCCATCGCCCCAGGATGAACTGGCCTTTGTTTGGCATCATTGCATGTTTCAGCATACTGGGCCTGATCCTCCAATATGTCTGTTTTTACGGAATGGGAGACGAACTTCTGAAATACCAGCCCACAGCCCGGATCTCCAATATGCAATTTTATAGGCAGTGCGCATACACCCTGCTTGGACTGGCGGTGATGACTGGAGTCTGCTTTCTTGACTACAGCAGAATCGGAACACATTCCAGAGTTCTGGCCTTTGTATTCCTGTTTGGAATCTGGCTAGCCTGCCAGACTGGAGGGATAACTATGGTAAATGGAAACCGATCCTGGTTTCTTCTCTTTCCTATGAGAAACGGAGGATTTCCATATTTCAAAAGTATCTTATACTTGTTTGTACCGCTGTTTGGAGGGATTCTCTATAAAAGCCGTGGGGAAGGGTATAAAGGGATTGCTGCAGGCTTCCTTTGGATCGCGGCATTTATGGCAGTGGGGAAAACCGTAGGAGGCGGTATGGGCGGCACCATCGATGTGATTCTGGTGTGCATCTTCCTGCTTTTTGTTGCTATTGGAAAAGGTTGGTACGGAACAGAAAACCGCAGGTATTTTTTTGCAGCGGCTATAATGATATGCATCATAGGAGGAATCATCGTACTGGGAAGGCTGCCGGACTACGCCCTTCATCAGCTTTATGGAATCAGGAACCGATTTATCAAAGACGCTCCCGCCGGATACTTGAATTCCAGAATTTGGGAGATGGTAGGAAACCTGGCGCTCAACGGAAGCAGCACTGCTGTTTTAGGAAGCAAAAACCTTCTGCCATGGGAAAATATTTCTCTGTCCGATATTCAGTATGACTTTATTTTCCTGCAGATGGCCTCCCAGCTGGGGATCTTTAAAATGCTGCTTCTTTGCCTTAGCCTGGCGGGAATGCTGCTTGGGCTTTTCTATGCGGTGATAAAGCAGAGAAACCAGATGGGACAGATCATGGGCATGGGGTGTGCTTTGATCCTTGCCCTGGAGACGGTGCGGACTATACTGAACAATCTGGGCTTGTACGTGGCTTCCACCAACGGACTGATATTTTTCTCATACGGAATAGGGCATACCCTTGTGGTGTACATCCTCCTTGGCGTGATATTAAGCATTTACAGGTATAAAGATCTGGTATGGGAGAGGAATGGTGAGAGCATGCCAAGACATAACCCTACATTTCGTTACTGTTCACGTGGGTTCACAGCAACTGGCAAAAATTCATGAAAATCGCCTGCGGCGGTTCTAAACGCCAGTGGCACTTGTTTAAGACGGATCGAAACGGAGTGTAAAGGGATTTTTGCCCGCCAGCCCAAGTTAGTATACGGTCAGCGCAGCAAGCGTGCAGACCTATCTGAACAGTAACTATATTTCAATCCCTTAAAAAATCAATTTTCAAAAATTGTTGACAGATGTCGCATTTCGTGGTATGATAAGCAGGTCGCTAAGACATAGGGGAATAGTTCAATGGTAGAGCAGCGGTCTCCAAAACCGTAGATGGGGGTTCGAGCCCCTCTTCCCCTGCTTTTCATCCCATCTTAATTGGTTAAAAGCCTTACAGAAAGGTTTTTAGCCTTTTTTATTTGTATCTTCATTAATGTTTGAAGCAATCATGTCGATATATTTTTATATAGTTAATGCTATGAACCAGGGGACCACTCAGAGAGAAAAGGGGGAGAGTGACCTTATGAATATAATGATGATCAGTTCTTTAAACACATATACAAAGAATATGAGCATGAAGATGAAGTGGCAGCAGAAGCAGAGTTCCGGAGATTACGGCGTGGGGAAAGCTGCTTATAAGGATCAATGGGCCAAGGAGCAGGCTGAAGAAGCAGAGGGGCCGGGAAAGCCTTCCGGTTCTGCCAAAGAGTTAAATAAGATCCGGATGAAGCTGAATGCCGGGAAGCGCCTGACATCGGAGGAGATGGCTTATCTGGAGGAGCATGATCCGGAGACATACAAGAAGGCCAAATCCATTGAGATGGAGCGGCAAGCCTATGAGCAGGAATTGAAGCGGTGTAAAACTAAGGAGGATGTACAGCGGCTTAAGATGTCCCATGCCGCAGCTTCCCTAAGTTCTGTAAATGAGATTAAGAACAATCCCAAAATCCCCAGTGGCAAGAAGCTGGAGCTGATTGTGCAGGAGCACCGGAGATTTTGCGCCATCGAAGAGGAGATGCAGAAGTTCGTGGACAGCGGCCGTTATTCCAAGCTGCCTACTGAGCAGGAACAGCAGAAAGCAGAGAAGGAGATGGAGGAAGCCCGGAAGGCGGAACAGAATATCACAGACAAGACCGATGATATTGAGGTTCCGGCAGAGGAAGCCGCCAGGATCAAAAAGGCGGAAGAACAAGGGGAGACGACACAACCCCAACCATACGAGACTAAAACTGCAGACGCAGGGATAGAAGCTGGCAAACCCTTAGCCGTCCCAGAAGGAAGAAAGGCAAAGGATGTGGTTCTGGAGTCGAAAAAGAGCCGCATGGAGGCGGAAGTGACTCCAGAGGCAAGAAAAGTTAGGTGGGCAAAAGCCCAGGCAGCCTATGCCCAGGCGGAAATTGGCATTCAGACAGTCAGCGCCGTAGACATAAAGGTAGAGGGAATATAACAGGTGCAAGGTTCAAACAATATAAGGTTAAGCTGATATAAAATTGAGAAAAAAGAGATTCCATAGAATACTATAGAGTCTCTTTTTCATTTCGGAAAGGGACAGAAAATCATATGGATGTATCGCAGAAAACCATAAAAGAGAGAAAACAGGCCATGAGAAGCCAGATGAAGGCGCTGCGGACAGGCTTAAGCAGTTGCTATCGCATCGAAGCAGACCAAAAGATCCGTTTCAACCTGAAATCTACAGAAGCATACAAGAAAAGCCAGGTGATATTTTGCTATGTCAGTTTTGCCGAAGAAGCAGACACAAGGCTATTTATCCAGGATGCCCTGGAAGAGGGGAAGCTGGTGGCAGTTCCAAAGTGCCTGGGAAACGGGCGGATGGATGCATTTGCGATCTCCGGGCTTTCTGATTTAGAGAAAGGCTTTCATGGGATTTTAGAGCCTGGGAGCCATTGCCGCAAGATAGAGCCAGACCATTTGGATCTATGTGTCATCCCATGTATTGCCTGCACCAGCCAGGGAGTCCGCTTAGGATACGGAGGTGGGTATTATGACCGTTATCTTATAAAAACCAGTGGATTCCGGGTATTGCTGTGCCAGGAAAAAATGGTTTGCCAGGACATTCCTGTGGAGAGCCATGATTGCCAGATGGACATGATTATCACGGAAAATCAGGTGATTTTCTGCTAAAATGTAGAATATGATTGTCTGTTATCCTGTAAAATGGTTAGAATCAAGAAATAATTCATTTTAGTAAATTAAGTTAATTATCAAAATGTGTTAAAAAGAACGTTTGTTTTACAGAAAAAAACGGTGGAAGTTTACAAGAAAATAAAGCCTCTCACAGACAATACCAAATTTGACAACATCTGCCAGGTATGATATAACAGGTTCAGCAGCGAAAATAAACTATTTTTTTCAAATATCAAAGAGGAGTTGATAATCATGAAACAGAAAAAAATTGTATTACCTACTATTGAGGCTGCGAAGGCGTTTGTTGCAGCCGCAACGAAATGTGAGTTTGATGTTGATGTATATTATAACCGTATTGTGATTGACGCAAAGTCCATTCTGGGAGTCTTAAGCCTGGATTTAAGGCGGGTGCTTACCGTAAGGTATTCGGGAGACGACACGGAGTTTGAGACATTCTTAAAAGAAAACGCTGCAGAGAGTGCTGCATAATATTGTTGATAAGGTTGAAGATACAAACCAAGAAAGGAACTGTCCGGAGTACAAGGACGGTTCTTTTTTGTTACTAGGGTGTGCCCTATGAAACAAAACCCCTCCTCTTAATTAGTGTTCCTCTTTTACCATAGTACATATTATATTTAGTATAAAAGAAGCTTGGCATATTCCCAAAATGAGGTTTGGGAAATACCGGCAAATAGGAGAGAAGGGATCAATTATGGCAAAGGAGGACATGATGAATAATCAGTTGATATGGGAGGATGAATTCAATATTGGAATAAGGATGATTGATGAGGAGCATCAGAGGCTTTTTATGATTATCAATCGGTTATGGGCCCTTGAGGCGGAGGAGAAGAAAAACAAAAAAGCATGCCAGGAGGGGATCAAATATTTTAAAGAACATG
This sequence comes from uncultured Hungatella sp., assembly GCA_947425205.1. Lineage (GTDB taxonomy): Bacteria > Bacillota > Clostridia > Lachnospirales > Lachnospiraceae > UBA3402. The sequence goes on from CANDZL010000007.1 coordinate 52,924, forward strand.
CGATGAAACACTTTGACGACGAGGAAAGCTATATGGAGCTGATCCACTATGAGGAGCTGGAGACCCACAGACGGCTGCATCGGGGGTTCCGGGAGCATTCCCTTCCGGCGTTGGAGCGGGAATTGATACGGGAAGACTATTCACCTTCTGCAGTAGACCATTTTCTGGCTGTCTGTGCAGGATGGCTGATCGGACATACTCTCACGGAAGACATGGCGATTACAGGAGAGAAGATGAGTAAGTGGGTGGATCTGCTGCCGGAAGAAGAACTTCTGGCTATGGAGCAGGTGATAGGGAAGCTTTTGCAATCCATGTTTCGCTTAAAGGCGCAGGTCATTAGCGAATCTTATGGGGGAGAACGGTTCGGAAAAGGAGTCTACTACCGGATCGTCTATGGAAGAGAGAAAGATAATGAAAAGTGGGAGATCCTTCTGGCTTTTGAAGATCAGATTCTGATTAAGACGGTGGGGAAGCTGATGGGAGTTCAATCGGATAAGCTTGATATCATGCTGTTAAATGCAGCCAGGTATACGGCTTGCCAGTTCGTAAGTCGTGTCATGGCGCATTATCCGTCTATCCATACCTACGAGATGACGGAGGAAAATCTTCTAACCTATGAGCAGTTTCAGTGGTTTTTTGAGAATAAGAAGCTGCAGGCCAGCCTGCTGTTTGGCACAAATAAGGGATATTTTGCCTATTGCGTCATTGCTCCTCATCTGTTTTCCAAAAGTATCGGAGTGCCCCTTGTGGCAAGCAACGCCATAGCAGAAATCGAAAAATACCTTACAGAGAAGGAGAAGAGCACAAAACGCAAGATCCTTGTGGTTGACGACTCCATCACCATACGCCAGGGGATAAAGAGGCTGTTGGCAAAACAATATGAAGTCTCCGATGTGGGATCAGGAGCAGCTGCCATTCGCGCCATCACGTTGGACAGACCGGATCTGGTGCTATTGGATTATGAAATGCCAGTCTGTGACGGAAGTAATGTATTGGCCATGCTTCGCTCAGAGGAAGCCTTTGCTGATATTCCGGTCATTTTCCTGACAAGCAGGGACGATAAGGAAAGCGTGAAAAAAGTGTTATCCTTAAAGGCGGATGGATATCTGCTAAAATATTTGAATCCGATGGATATCAGGAAGAGGATCGACGATTATTTTGTGAAGAAGGCGGCCTTGCGGTAAGCGGAAGGGGAGACTCCGTACCGTTTCTTAAACTGCAGATAAAAACTCTGTCTGGAGTTCATGCCAATGATCTGATCAATGTCGTCGATAGGGGTATCGGTGTCCCGAAGAATGGCAGCTGCCGCATCCAGCTTGGTGGCGATCAGGTACTGCCAGATGGAACTGCCAGTTACATGGCGAAATACCCGCTCCAGATAGATGCCGTTAAGCCCCATGCGGGCTTCGATGTCCTTCATGCTTTTGATGGTTTTATAGTGATCTCGGATATGCAGCCGGATAAGATCGGTATACCGCTTCTGCATCTGCTCCGTAGGGGATGGAGGGCGGATGCCGGAGAGAAGCCGGTCAATGATGAAAAATACTTCTGTGCAGATTGCACCAAGGCGAATCTCATTACAGGTTTCTGCATACTCGTCCAGCATAGTCTGAAACTTCTCCAGGATCAGGGAAGCGCCTTGGATGATAAACCCTCCGCTTATGCCGGACAGCTTCTCATGCAAGGCAGGGCAGCCGTCCATCAGGGATCTTAAGTCTGCCCCTTTTCCCTGCCTGGCTTCTGCTAAGTCAATGGTGATGCCAATAAGGGCTCCCGGCTGTTCGGCCAGAAACAGTTTACGGTGGGGAAGCTTGCTGTTGAGTACAAAAAGATCCCCGGAAGACAGGTGAAAGGCTTGGTCTTGAACCACATACTGGGACACGCCGTCTACCTGATAATTCAATTCCAGAAATCCATGCTGGTGAGTCCGGGCCATATCAAATACCTGGGAGTTGGCGGATAAATAGCACTTGGAGATAAACAGCTGTTTTTCATATTCCTCTGGCGTAATCATGAAAATGCCTCCTTCTAAAGGAATTATAGTAGAAAATGTTAAAAATATCAACCTAATTAGATTTAAAATAGTTTTTTTATCGTATTGTCAATGGACAAAAATCATAATAAAATGATAGTATCAAGGGAAAAGGTGTACATCTTAACAATTTGAGGAGAAAGCAGAAAGGAATCCAATGTCATGTTGGCTGGCTTTCATGCGTTTTTTCTACTGCTGGATCCGGAAAGGCTCCGGAAACTTTGTTGGAGGTGGTTTGGTACACATTTTTCCTGATTTTTTATGCCCTTTTCCCTGATAAGATGTTAAAAAACCGATGATTTCGGTAAGCAGTAACGGAAATAAGAACTGTTGAACACGAAAATAAATGGAAACATTACGGATAAATCGTATTTTATAATAAGGAGAGACTATGAAAAAGAATAATTATCGCCGCTTCATGAAAGGAATCGGCTGTTTGACCGCGCTGACCATGATGGCAGGTATGATGACTGGTTGCTCAAAAACCCCGGAAACAGAGACTCAGGGGACAGCTCAGGGTAGTACGGCTGCTGTTGCCTCAGAGGAAGCCAAAGGCAGCCAGGCAGATTCGGAAGGCGGCTCTTCGGAGGCAAAGGCCAGCGGAACCATCAACTTTTATTATTGGGATGACAAGCAGTCTGATGGCGTCAATGGGATCATTGAATTGTTTAACAAGGAAAATCCAGATATCAAGGTGGTGGCCACTCAGATTCCTTCCGGAGAATACTGGACCAAGCTGCAGACCTCCCTGCCTACAGGAACCGGGCCGGACGTGTTCTGGATGAACCGGAATGTTCCGGACTATATCAGTGCGGATCTGGTAGCGGACTTAACCGACCGGATTGAGGAAGCAGGCATTGATATGAGCATGTTCCCACAGTTCGCCAGAGATTTATACAGCCGGGACGGGCGGATCTATGCCATCCCCAAAGACTATGACGGAATTGGTCTTTTCTATAATAAAGCCATCTTCGATGAGATGGGCGTGGAATATCCCAAGGACGGCATGACCTGGGAAGAACTCCTTGACTTAGCCCAGAAAACGACTACAGAGAATCACTACGGCTTTGCAGCCACCAACACAGGAAATGTATGTTATCAGAACTTTATCTATTCCAATGAGGGCCGCATTTCTTCCGCCGACAATGCAGGGTGCCAGGTGAACGAGGCACCGGCTGTGGAAGCCATCCAGTTCCTTCATGACATGATGTACAAATACCAGGTGGCTCCCACCTATTCAGAGATGCAGGAGATGAGTACCAATGACATGTTTGCTGCAGGGCAGATTGCTATGACCACCAACGGCTCATGGAAGCTTCAGTCGTTTGCGGAGGCTCTGGGAGACGATCTGGGAATCTGCACCATGCCGGTGTCCAAGGTTCCGGCCATCACCGTACACGGAGTGGGCTACTGTATCTCCACCAAGACCCAGAATATGGATGCCTGCTGGGAGTTTGTGAAATTCTGTGCCTCTCCTGAGGCCCAGGAGGCTACGGCGGACAGTGCCATCCCAGCTTACAAAGGCTGCGACCAGGTATGGGCAAAGAAATATGCCCAGTATGACGCACAGAAGCTTTTGGAAGGCGCGTATTATGAAGGTTCTCTTGGAAATCCCTGGTGGGATAAGGGCTTTACCGATGCCAATACTAAACTGACAGAAGCCATGACCAATATCTGGGCCGATCCGGAGGCTGATATTCAGGGGATTTTAGACCAGTGCAAGACCGACATTGAGGCTATTACCAAGTAAACCTGCTGTAAGGATTCGAGACTTTTAAAGTATATTGCTGAAAAAGAGAAGGCTGCCGCATCTTTTGCGTAACTGTTCCGATCGCTGCATCTGAATGGCTGCGGGGCGGCAGCCTTAGATTGTGTAAGGAGGCAGGACATGAAGTCCCCAATGATGAAAAAAGAGATGAGAAGCCGTGGGAAGATTAAGAAAGAATGGCTTTGGGCCTATGTGTTTCTTGCACCCATGTTTCTCGGCACCCTGGTATTCGGCTTGTTTCCGATTCTGTATTCGTTTTTCCTTTCTGTTACAAAGTGGGATTTGCTATCTGGCTTTCAGGGGATGGCAGGGATCGAGAATTTTATCTCTGTGTTTACCAATCCCACCACTCTGTATGAGATTCGCAATACCCTTGTCTATTCTGCGGCAACGGTTCCCATTACGCTTATGTTCTCCTTGCTGTTTGCCAACCTGTTAAGCAAAGGCATACGGGGAAAGGGGATTTTCAGGATTATATATTTCCTTCCCAATATCATTATGCCTACGGCTGTGGCGATGGTCTGGCGGTGGCTTTTAAATACCAAGTATGGTCTGGTCAATATGATCCTGGGAGCCGTAGGGCTTCCCACGCCGTCCTGGATTTCTGATCCCAATTTCATCATGACCTCCTTAATCATTGTGGGAGTGTGGAGTGGTATTGGTTACAATACCATTATCCTTCTGGCAGCTATCCAGGGCCTGTCCAGGGACATGTATGAGTCGGCGGAATTGGACGGGGCAGGAGAGCGGGTGAAGTTTTTTAAGATTACCCTTCCCCTGGTTTCTCCGTCCCTGTTCTTCCTTCTGACCATGGGAATCATGAAGGCTATGCGGGCCTTTGATATGATCTATATGTTTATCGGAAAGGATCCGTGGAGCGCTGGAGGGCCCCTTCTGGATGCGGTGAGGACCATGGTGTACGGAATCTATTTCAATGGGTTTACCCGTATGGATATGGGAATGGCTTCCGCAGAGTCCGTGGTGCTGTTTGTGATGATTCTGATTGTTACCGGCCTGCAGTTTAAGCTGCAGGAAAAATGGGTCAACTATGATTAGAGGAGGAAGAGCATGGGATTAAGCAGAAAAAAGAAGATATCGCAGCTGGTTGTCTATATGGTTCTGATCCTGGGTTCGGTTCTGATGGTAATTCCGTTTTTCTGGATGATCCTTACCTCGTTCAAGACCTACAAGGAAGTGATTGCCCTGCCTATCCAGTGGCTGCCGGCTCAGTGGAAGTTTGATAATTATGCTCAGGTTCTTGGAAAACTGGACTTTTTAAGGTATTATCGCAATACGATCCTGGTAACGGTAACAACGGTAAGCGTGATGACATTTTTTGCAGCGCTGGCGGCCTATACTTTTGCCCGCATGAATTTTCCCGGGAAGAATCTTTTGTTCGGACTGTTATTGATCGTCTATATGGTGCCTCCGCAGATGACCATGGTGCCCAAGTATATGATGATCGTGAAGCTGGGGTGGGTAGATACTCTGGCAGGCATTGTGGTGCCTAATCTGTTCAGCGTCTACACCATGTTTATGCTTAAGCAGTTTTTTGCCTCTGTGCCAGGGGATATGGATGCTGCGGCCAAGATTGACGGATGTTCCTATTTCGGCATCTTCTGGAGGGTGGATCTTCCTCTGGTGAAAAACGGCCTCATCGCCATCACGGTTTTAAATGTCCTGTGGTCCTGGAATGACCTTTTGTGGCCTTTGATTGCTACCAGCACAGACAGAATGCGGGTGTTGTCCGTAGCCATTGCCACACTGAACAACTCTGACGGCTCCCAATATCAGCTTCTCATGGCGGCAGGTGTTCTGGCAATCCTGCCTATGCTGATTATCTATGGGGTGTGCCAGCAGTATTTTATAGAAGGAATCACGTCGTCCGGGGTGAAAGGATAGAAAATGTCCGGAATCTTGTATGCCTGTAAGTCTTAAAAGCTACCAATCCGCAGTGCTGGCAGGCAGAGAGAGAGGTTCTGGAAGGACATAAGAACAGAAAAGAGGGAATCAGCATATGGAATTTGATTTGAAACGGTTGGCGAAGGAGAAGCTGATCATGGTGGCACACCGTGGTATCTGGGGTGGCAACATTCCCTGCAATACCATAGCGGCCTATGAGATTGCCCTGAAGCAGGGGGCGGACATGATAGAGGTGGATGTGGATGCCAGCGCAGACGGCCAGCTGTTTATCTTTCATCCCACTATGGAAGCCGCCCATCTGCATCGGCAGGTTTCGATTCCAAAGCTTCCGGCTTCGGAAGTACGGAAGCTGCGGTATGTGAATGTAGATGACACAGAGACTCAGTTCGGACTGGAAACACTGGATGATGTACTGGAAAACTTTAAGGGAAGGTGCTATATTAATATTGATAAGTTCTGCAACAACCCGGTAAAGATTGCCCAGGCCATCAGACGGCACGGTATGAGTGAACAGATCCTGGTCAAGACATCGCCAGCGGAGGAAGCGTTGGCCATCATTGAGGAGCATTGCCCGGACATTCAATATATGTGTATGATCGAGGCACCGGAAGAGATTGACAGAGTGCGGCGGCATAAGTTAAACTATATTGGAAATGAGGTGCTGTTTAAGGAGGATTCCTCCCTGTTTGCAGACAGGGCATTTATCAGAGATCAGCACCGGCAGGAAATGTTAGTGTGGTGCAATGCCATTGTGTATGATTATAACCGGGTGATCTCGGCAGGCCATAATGACGATACGTCTCTTCTCAGAGACCCAAAAGAAGGCTGGGGCTGGATTGCAGAGCGGGGGTATGATTTTATGCAGACTGACTGGATGGGGATGGCGGTAAGCTATTTAAAGGAGACAGGACAGTTATACCGTAATCGGTGAAAACAAAGCATCCGATCCTCACGGCGGGACAATTTGCCGGCTGCCTGGCCTAAAGGTGCGTCAAGATAGGGCAAAAGCACACAGGACTCTTTCCAGGCGGGGAGGAGGCAGAAAGGAGTTTCGGATGACATCGGAGCATGGGCTTGAGAAGGCATCAATCAGAATATCTGTGCGGAATCTGGTGGAATTCGTTATGCGAAGCGGAGATCTGGACAACCGGACCATGGGAAGCGCACAGAAGGATGCCATGCAGGCAGGAGGACGGATCCACCGGAAGATCCAACGGCGCATGGGGGCCAATTATCAGGCGGAGGTCTCCCTAAAACATGTTGCGGATGAGGGAGAGTTTCAGATTGTGGTAGAAGGCCGGGCGGATGGGGTGATCACAGAGCCGTCAGGCGTGACCATTGATGAGATCAAGGGAGTCTATCTGGATATCGGCAGGCTGGAGGAAGCTCTGCCGGTCCACAAGGCCCAGGCTATGTGTTACGGATATATGTATATGACGGATCACGACCTGGATGGGATTGCCATCCAGGTTACTTACTGTAATCTGGAGACAGAGGAGATCCGAAGGTTCGTCGCGGATTATGGGGAGGAGGAGCTGACCCTTTGGTTTCAGGGATTGATCCACGAATACGTGAAATGGGCCAATTACGTATACCAGCACGGGGTAAAAAGGGATGAGTCGTTAAAAAACATGACATTTCCCTACGAGTACCGCCAGGGGCAGAAGGAACTGGCTGTCTCGGTCTACAAAAGCATTGTGCGCAGGCGGGATCTGTTTATCCAGGCGCCTACCGGCGTGGGAAAGACGCTTTCCACTGTGTTTCCGGGATTAAAAGCCATGGGAGAGGGACATGTGGATAAGCTGTTTTATTTGACGGCTAAGGCAATTACCAGGAGCGTGGCGGAGGAGACCTTTGCCATCTTGCGCCAGAGGGAGATGTACCTAAGTTCCGTGACCATCACGGCCAAGGAGAAACTGTGCTTTTTGGATGCGCCTTCCTGCAATCCGGAGGACTGCCCTTATGCCAAAGGCCATTATGACCGGGTCAATGATGCGGTGTATGAGGTGATCCACCGGGAGTTTGGGATCACCAGGGAGGTGGTTCTTCGCTATGCCAGGGAGTTTCAGGTGTGTCCCTTTGAGTTTTGCCTGGATATCAGTACCTGGGTGGACGGGATCATCTGTGATTACAACTATGTGTTTGACCCGGATGTGCGGCTGAAGCGGTATTTTTCTGACGGGGTGTCAGGGGAATACCTGTTTTTGGTGGATGAGGCCCACAACCTGGTGTCCAGGGGACGGGAGATGTACAGCGCTTCCCTCATAAAAGAGGACGTGCTTTTAGTCAAAAAGGTGTTAAAAGGGCGAAATGGAAAACTGTCCAGGCTGTTGGAGCGCACCAACCGACAGATGCTTGAGATGAAACGGGAATGTGAAGGCTATGTGGTACACGACTCCATCAACGGCCTGATGGCTGTGGTTCAGTCTCTGTATGGGGAACTGGAAGGGTTTATGGAGGAGAACCGGGAGTTTGCAGACCGGGATCTGGTGTTGGATTTTTATTTTGCGCTTCGAGGATTTCTCATGGTCTTTGAGGGAATGGACGAGGCGTATCGAATCTATTCGGAGTTAATGCCAGACGGGCGGTTTATGGTGCGTCTGTTCTGCATGAATCCGGCGGCCCATCTGAAGGAGTGCTTAAAGAAGGGAAGAAGCACCATATTTTTCTCGGCTACGCTGCTTCCGGTTCTCTATTATAAGGAACTGTTAAGCGGAAACCCGGAGGATTACGCGGTGTATGCGTTGTCGCCTTTTCCGGAAGAAAACCGGCTGCTTCTTATAGCCAGTGATGTGAGCAGCCGTTACACCAGGAGAAACCGCAGGGAATATGAGAAGGTGGCGGATTATATTGAGGTTATGGCCCATGGGAAACCAGGAAACTATATGGTGTTTTTTCCGTCGTACCAATACCTGAAAGCGGTGGAAGATGTGTGGCAGGAACGGATGGAAGAAGAAGGAGGCCCCATAGACTGGGCCAGCCAGGACAACCGGATGAAGGAGGCGGATAAGGAGAGGTTCCTTCGGTTATTTGAGGAGCAGAGGGACCGCTCGTTTGTGGCATTCTGCGTCATGGGGGGGATGTTTTCGGAGGGAATCGATCTGAAGGAGGACCGGCTGATCGGTGCTGTAATTGTGGGGACCGGCCTTCCCATGGTGTGTACGGAGCAGGAGATTCTAAAGGGGTATTTTGATGAGAAGGAGAAGAAGGGCTTTGATTATGCCTACCAGTATCCAGGCATGAACAAAGTGATGCAGGCTGCAGGAAGGGTGATCCGGACCATGGAGGATAAAGGGGTTATCCTGCTTCTGGATGACCGGTTTCTGAGGGAGGAATATCTGGCTATGTTCCCCAGGGAGTGGAGTTCCTATCAGGTGGTGAACCGAACATCTGCAGCCCAGGCTATAAATCGGTTTTGGGATACAACATCTCCATAAATTGTCGGGCTGTCTGGGATACAGGCAGCTTTTCGTTGTATGCCACCAACATCTGTCTGGCAGGCAACTCTTCTTTCAGCTTTAGAATAAAAAGGTCCTTGTCATCATAAGGAATGCAGAAGTCAGGCACAAAGGCAATGCCTAAGCCGATGCGAGCCAGGTCAATAAGAAGGTCATTGCTGCTTAACTCGATCTCCGGAACCAGATCCAGGCGGGCGTTCTGAAACATAGAATGGAGAAACTCGCTGGTGGTACTTTTTCTCTCCAGCATGAGGATGGGCATCTTCTGAAGCTTTGAAAGGCTGAAACACTGGCCGTCCAGAGGAAAATACTGCTTGTTGGCCACGAATACGTCGTGGAACGTGTTGATCGTCCGGGAAACATGGGTATCGCTTAAAGCGGAATTGGGGGAATTGACCACAATGCAGTCAACCTGCCCGTGTTCCAGCAAGGCAACGCACTGGATGGAAGTCTGGTTGGTGACCTTGATGTGGACGTGGGGATGGCTCTGGTGGAACTGCTTTAAATAGGGTACCAGAAAATAGCGGCAGATGGTGTCACTGGCTCCGATGCGAAGCTGCCCGCCGCCTAAGGAGCCGGATTCCAACAACTGGTTTTCCCCTTGTTTGATCAGGTTCATGGCCGGTTGGATGTGCTTGAAGAGGATCTCTCCTTCCGGGGTCAGTTGGACCCGCTTGGTGCTGCGGATAAACAGTTTCTGGCTTAGTTTTTTCTCCAGAACCTTGATAGACTGGCTGACTGCAGATTGAGAGATAAATAGCTGCTTGGAGGCCTCGGAGAAGCTTAGGGTCACGGCCACGTGATAGAAAACTTTGTACAGCTCGTAGTTGATATCCATTTATTAGACCTCCTTATAAATTGTGGTTATCATATCATGGTTGTGGGAAAAATGCAATTGGAAATGACGTTTAGTTTCTGTTTGAGAAATCGTGAAAGGTCCGCCGGGAGAGGGACTTATGTTGTTTTCTCCTGGGCACGCTCGCGCTACGTGAAGAGCATAGCGGTACGTAAGGCACTAAAAGACAGCGCCTAAGTACCGATGGTCTTCAAGTACCCTGGAGAAAACAACATAAGTCCCTCTCCCGGCTGCGTTATCTCAGAAGGTTATGTGATCTGAATGACATGATGTTGGGATCAAAAGGTCTTTTGACCCTGGTATCGTGACATTGGGTATGAATTGTACCGATGGTTTGACATTGATTTAGGCCGCAGGGCAATTGATTCAGCCGTATGGCAATTATGCTTTGACGTTGAAGGAAGAATGGGGTAAAATGGAAAGAAGGAAGGGAAGAACTATAAAAACGGATGGATTGGAGGATGGATGCAATGGGTGAGGCGGAGCATTTGAATACTTTTGAGATGTATCTGAATGAAGTGGAGAAGATTCCCTGCTGCGATGAGGCGGAGAACCAGAGGTTGATTTTCCCGGGGGCGGCAGGGGACACGGTGGCGAAGAGACGGCTGGTGGAAGGGAATCTGAAGCTGGCTCTGGGGATGATCGGAGAGTATTTTGACAAGGGGGTTCCCACAGGGGATCTGGTGCAGGAGGCCAACATCGCTTTGGTGATGGCGGTGGAGGAGTTGGCTGTGGCAGGGCTTAAGGGGGAACCTGGGGAATTTGAGACGTTTCTGAAAGGATGGGTGAGAACTGCTCTTCAGGAGGTTGTGCGCCGCCAGGATGAGGAGATGGAAGCCCAGAGGGAGATGCTGGAGCTGATAAACGCCCTGGAAGACACATCGAAGACCCTGGCGGAGGAATTGGGGCGAGAAGCCACAGTGGAGGAACTGGCGGAGCGGATGCGGCTTACCACAGATGATGTGAAGGATATTATGAAAATGGCAATGGATGCCATGAAGTTTGAGGAATGATATGGCAAAGAGAAAGATTTACCTGATCCGCCACGGCCAGACGGACTGGAATGCAGAGAGGAAGATTCAGGGCAGCACGGATATTGTGTTAAATGAGGCAGGGAGGCATCAGGCGGCTGCCCTTGCTAAGGGCATGGAGAGACGGCCGGTGGCGCAGATTTTCTCCAGCCCCCTTAAGCGGGCGTTGGAGACCGCTCAGGCCATTGGGAGAACCCAGAAAGTAAAGGTGCAGACGCTGGAGGGGCTTAAGGAAGTGAATTTTGGCGTGTGGGAAGGCCTTACCCTGGATGAGATTGAAAAAACATATCCCAAGGAGAATCGCCAGTGGTTAAAGGATCCCACCAGCATCACGCCTCCCAAAGGAGAGACAAGAGAGGAACTAAAAAAACGTTCCGCCCAGGCAGTTCAGTGGATTCTGGATCATATGGAGGGGGATGTGGCGGTGGTGGCCCATGGGGCGATCATGGCCTACCTGATTGAGTATCTGATGAGGAAGGAGCCTGACCACAAAGCCATCATTGTGAAGAATGCCAGCATTACCACGCTGGAGTATGATCCTGACAGTGAGAGGATGGTTTTGGCGGAGGAGAATGATGTTTCCCATTTAGCGTGAAGCGCAACGATTGCTTTACAGTCCTTATCATCCTTATGAGAAAGTACAAAAGCCTCTTTGCAAGGAAACCAATTTATGGTATAATCTCGAGAGAGATTACCAGCGCCGGTTCGTGTCCGACCAGAGGGAGGATAATTACTTCAGCGAACCGTGTGCATCCCCCCGGAGGGAGCATGTCCGGAGGGCATGGTATATTTATTCCATGTGGCACAAGAAGAATACACACAAGGAGGGGCTTTTCATGAAATGGGATCGAGTGTTGTTAAAATTGAGCGGAGAAGCCCTGGCTGGCCCTAAGAAGACCGGGTTTGATGAAGACACGGTGAGAGAGGTGGCCAGACAGGTGAAGATATCGGTAGATGCAGGCGTGGAAGTGGGAATCGTCATCGGAGGAGGAAACTTCTGGCGGGGACGGACCAGCAATGCCATTGACCGGACTAAGGCGGATCAGATCGGGATGCTGGCTACGGTGATGAACTGTATCTATGTATCTGAAATCTTCCGGGGAAGCGGCATGGAGACAGAGATCCTTACCCCCTTTGCCTGTGGCTCCATGACCAAGCTGTTTTCCAAAGACAGGGCCAACAAGTATTTTAAACAGGGCAAGGTGGTATTTTTTGCAGGAGGAACGGGACATCCTTACTTTTCTACAGATACCGGCATCACGTTGAGGGCGGTGGAGATGGATGCAGACTGTATCCTGCTTGCCAAGTCCATTGACGGCGTGTACGACAGCGACCCGGCGGTAAATCCCCAGGCAAAACGGTACGATACCATTGGAATTCAGGAAGTGATTGACAAGCAACTGGCGGTGGTGGATCTGACTGCTTCTATCATGTGTATGGAGCACAAGATGCCCATGGCAGTGTTTGATTTGAATGAGAAGGACAGCATTGCCAACGCGATGCAAGGGAAAATAAACGGCACTATTGTGACCGTAGAATGAAGGAGAAAGCCATGGAAGAAAAGTTAAAGATGTATGAAGACAAGATGAACAAGTCTCTGGATGTACTCCAGAGCGAGTATGCATCCATCCGTGCAGGACGGGCTAACCCTCATGTGCTGGACAAGATTAAGGTGGATTACTATGGAACCCCTACGCCTATCCAGCAGGTAGGCAATATCTCGGTGCCCGAGGCCAGGATGATCGTCATCCAGCCCTGGGAGAAAAGCCTGTTAAAAGCCATTGAGAAAGCCATCCACACCTCCGACCTTGGCATCAATCCCACCAATGACGGCACTGTGATCCGTCTGGTATTTCCGGAATTGACAGAGGAGAGAAGAAAGCAGCTTGCCAAGGACGTGAAGAAGAAAGGCGAGGCCACCAAGGTAGCCATCCGCAACATCCGCCGGGATGCCAATGAGACCTTCAAGAAGATGGAGAAGGCCGGGGAGTTTTCCGAGGATGACCAGGAACTGGCAGAAGATAAGATGCAGAAGATCACAGACAAGATGATCGAGAAGGTGGACAAGGCTGTAGAGGCCAAGACAAAAGAGATCATGACAGTTTAATACACGGGGGCGGGAGATACCTGCCCTTTATGTGTGTTTGGGAGGAAAGAATGAGCTTAGAGAATATGGTGATCCCACAGCATGTGGCGGTGATACTGGATGGAAACGGACGGTGGGCGAAAAAGAAGGGCGTGCCCAGGGCTATGGGCCATAAGGCCGGATGTGAGACCTTGGAGATCATGGTGGAAGAAGCGGCCAGAATGGGAATCGGATATTTTACGATCTATGGATTTTCTACAGAAAACTGGAAACGGTCCACGGAAGAAGTGGGGGCGCTAATGCAGCTGTTTCGGTACTATATGGTCCGCCTTTTAAAAATTGCTTCCGAGAACAATGTGAGAGTAAAAATGATTGGGGAAAAAAGCCGGTTTGCACCGGATATTATACAGGGCATCGATCGGTTGGTGGAAGGAACAAAGGACAATACAGGAATGACCTTTGTCATTGCGGTAAACTACGGCGGAAGGGATGAGATCGTCAGGGCGGCCAGGAAGTTGGTGGAGGATTACAGAAGAAATGGAAAGGATGTGTCTTCCATTGACGAGAGCCTGTTTCATTCTTATCTGGACACCAGGGACATTCCGGATCCGGATCTTTTGATCCGTACCAGTGGAGAGATGAGGCTGTCCAACTACCTGCTCTGGCAGCTGGCCTACACGGAGTTTTACATTACGGATTGCCTTTGGCCGGATTTCAATAAGGAAGAATTGGAAAAGGCTGTCATAGCGTACAATGGAAGAGAGAGAAGGTTTGGCGGGAGGAAGTAGGCGAGGGGAAGGTGCAGCTTAAGAAGCTGGCTTAAGGGAAGGAGTGAAGCCGGATGTTTACGACACGCTTAGTCAGCGGGATTATACTGGTAATCCTGGCGCTTTTGGTGGTAGGTGCAGGAGGTGGCATACTTTTTGGGGTTGTGGGGATGATTTCCCTTGTAGGTCTGTTTGAACTGTATCGGGTGATGAAGATCGAGAGGACCCCTCTGGCATGGATCGGATACAGCGCCTGTGTTTTCTATTATGGGCTTTTATGGTTTGATGGCCAGCAGTTTGTGACTTTGATGGCCATTGCGGCGCTTATGCTTTTGATGAGTCTCTATGTATTTACATTTCCAAAGTATAAAACAGAGGAGATTACCGTAGTATTCTTTGGGGTGTTTTATGTGGCGGTGATGCTTTCCTATCTGTATCAGGTGCGTCAGATGCCGGATGGGGCCTATATGGTATGGCTGATCTTCATTAGCTCCTGGGGATGTGATACGTGTGCTTACTGTTTCGGAATGCTTCTTGGGAAACACAAGCTGGCTCCGGTTTTAAGCCCGAAAAAATCCATCGAAGGTGCTGTGGGAGGTGTCCTGGGAGCGGCTGCCCTGGGGTATGTGTATGCCCTGGTATTCCGGGGCCAGATGATGGAGGTGGCAAACCCGCGGACGGTATGCGCCCTGGCCTGTGCCATCGCGGCGGTGATCTCCCAGGTGGGGGATCTGGCGGCTTCCGCCATCAAGAGGAATCATCAGGTGAAGGATTACGGCCATCTGATTCCCGGCCATGGAGGTGTGCTGGATCGGTTTGACAGCATGATCTTCACGGCTCCGGCTATTTATTTTGCGGTGACATTTTTGATGATATGAGAGGCAGGCTTATGAAGAAAATTTCCATATTAGGTTCTACAGGTTCTATCGGTACCCAGACCCTGGATATTGTCAGGCTGAATGGGGATATTCAGGTGACGGCTGTGGCGGCGGGAAGCAATATCGGTCTTTTGGAGAAGCAGATTCGGGAATTCGGCCCTGGCCTGGCCTGCGTCTGGGATGAGGAAAAGGCAAAGGAATTAAGAGAAAAGGTAAGGGATCTTCCGGTGCGGGTGGTATCCGGCATGGATGGACTCCTGGAAGTGGCGACAGAGAAAGAGGCAGAGATTCTGGTGGCGGCTGTGGTGGGGATGATCGGAATCCAGCCGGCCATAGCGGCTATGGAGGCGGGAAAAGATATTGCCCTGGCCAACAAGGAGACCCTGGTGACAGCCGGCCATATCATCATGCCGCTGGCCAGGGAGAAGGGCGTAAAGATCCTGCCGGTGGACAGCGAGCACAGCGCTATTTTTCAGTGTCTTAACGGGGAGGATAAAAGGAACATCCACAAGATCCTGCTTACCGCTTCCGGCGGGCCTTTCAGGGGAAAGACCAGGGAGGAGATGCGGGATGTGCAGGTGGAGGACGCCCTGAAGCATCCCAACTGGGCCATGGGAAGGAAGATCACCATCGATTCTTCCACCATGGTGAATAAAGGCCTGGAGGTGATGGAGGCTAAGTGGCTGTTCGACGTGGC
The DNA here is from genome assembly GCA_947425205.1 of uncultured Hungatella sp. Lineage (GTDB taxonomy): Bacteria > Bacillota > Clostridia > Lachnospirales > Lachnospiraceae > UBA3402. The sequence goes on from CANDZL010000007.1 coordinate 68,420, forward strand.
TATGGATCAGGTGCAGGTGGTGATACAGCCGAAAAGCGTGATCCATTCTATGGTGGAATTCAAAGATGGGGCGGTGATGGCCCAGCTTGGAACGCCGGATATGCGGCTTCCTATCCAGTATGCCCTGTATTATCCGGAGCGGCGGTACCTGCCGGGAGAACGGCTGGATTTCTGGGCTATGAACCAGATCGCCTTTGAGAAGCCGGATGTTAAGAATTTCCCGGCGCTTTCTATGGCTTATGAGGCGGGAAAAACAGGCGGTTCCATGCCTACGGTGTTTAACGCGGCCAATGAGTATGCGGTGGGGCAGTTTTTACACAGGAAGATTCCATATCTGGCCATTGTGGATATGATCCAGTCAGCGATGGAGAGCCACCAGGTGGTGGAGAATCCTACGGTGGAGCAGATTCTGGAGGCAGAGAGGGAGACATATGATATGCTTAAAAGGCGGCAAGGTTAAATTGAGAGAAATCCATTAGGAGGATGACAGAATATATGAGCATGATTGCAGCAGTTCTGGTGTTTGGACTGATTGTTTTGATCCATGAGTTCGGCCATTTTATTGTGGCGAAGAAATGTGGGATCGGGGTGATTGAGTTTTCCATCGGTATGGGGCCCAGGTTATGGAGCATTCAAAGGGGAGAGACCCGGTACTCCATAAAAATCCTGCCATTTGGCGGTTCCTGTATGATGTTAGGGGAGGATGAGGACGACAAGGATCCCAAAGCCTTTGTCAACAAACCGGTGTGGGCCAGAATCGCGGTGGTGGCTGCAGGGCCGATTTTTAACTTTATCCTGGCATTTGTGCTGGGAATCGTGATTGTCTGCAGGGTAGGGTATGACGCGCCGGAACTGGTGGATGTTCAGGAAGGATTCCCTGCCCAGGAGCAAGGGATGCAGGCAGGCGACATTATCACCAGGTTAAATGGAGAGCCGGTGGTGGTCTACCGGGATATTACGCTTTACCGGCTTTTGCATCCTACGGAGACGGTCAATGTGGAATATGTCAGGCCTTCCGGGGATGGGAAGACTATGGAGAAACGGACTGCAGTGATTACGCCTAAGTATTCGGAGGAGTCTGGAAGTTATATGCTGGGAATTGTGGTCAGTGGGTATTATCGTCCGGCAAACGGGGTGGGTGAGATACTAAAATACGGTGCCTATGAAGGTGTGTACTGTATCAAGACGGCATTAAAAAGTTTGGCCATGATGTTTCGTGGGCAGGTAGGTATGGATGACATGGCCGGACCGGTAAGAATGGTGAGCATCATCGACGATACGGTGAAGGAGACCATTCCTTATGGAATCGAGACCATGATTCTGACACTGATGAATCTGTGCGTGCTTTTAAGCGCCAATTTAGGGGTGATGAACCTGCTGCCAATTCCGGCGCTTGACGGAGGACGGCTGGTATTTCTGATTATTGAGGCTGTACGGGGCAAGCCCATTGATAAAGAGAAGGAGGGCATGGTTCATATGGCAGGTATGGCGGTTTTGATGGGGCTTATGATTCTGGTTCTCTTCAATGACATTTCGATCTTGTTTTTTAAGAAGTAGAGGGGCTTATGTTGTTTATACTGTTGGTTTTTGCCTGGCTGGCTGCTCCCATTGTGGAGTTGGTGATCATCATTATTTTGTGCGTTCAAAATGGAGAGTATAAGAGAAAGATTGCCGAGTTTGCCAGGGCGGAGCAAAGTGCTGTGCTGGCCAAAGGGCTGTGGCAGGCAGCAAAGAAGGCAGAAGAAGATGCCGTGTCCAATGAGGCGGTGAAGGGGGAAGGCATCTGTGGGCAGGCACCGTTAAAGGCTGTGTGTGACGATAGGGAGTATGGATGGAAGGAACAGCCAGAGCGTGTGCCTGGTGATCGGATGCAGGTACAGGAGGAACAGCCAGAGTCTTTGCCTGGAGACCGGTTGCGGGAACCAGGAGAGCCATCAGAGTGTGCATCTAAGGGGCTGGCGGAAGGAGAGCAGACAGAGGCACGAATGCCGCAGCCACCGCAGCCACCGTTTCGACAGCCGGACCCTGTGGCTGTGAGTCAGAAGGCCATATCTGACAGCAGTATGGGAACAGCGGCTCTGATTATCGGGGTGATTCTGGTGGTATTGGCTGGAATCATCTTTGCTACCACTTCATGGAGAGTTCTGCCCAGCTTTTTCAAAGCATTTCTGGTGCTGGCCTTGTCCGGCGTGTTTTTTGGTGCCAGTGTTTTGGCGGAAAAGAAACTTCATATTTATAAGACAGGAAATGCGTTTTATCTGCTAAGCAGCATTTTCCTGTTTTTGTCGGTTCTTGCCGCCGCCTATTTCAGGCTTTTAGGCACGGTGTTTATATTGGAAGGAGACAATCGGTGGTGGGTTCTCTGGGTTGGCAGCCTGGTGACCTTGACGATGCTGTTTCTTGGGATACAAAGATTTCATGATAAGACCTATACCCAGGCTTGTTTCTGGGGAATGACGGTCAGCATGACATTTTTGATGTCAGCGTTGAATGCAGGATGGGGGTTGTTTATCAGCGCTATGACGATCTATGCATTCCTTCTGGTTCTGGGAGAATGGCGGGTGTCGGACAGATTGCAGGTGATTAACCATCTGGATTCAGAAGAACGTGCAGGTTATAGGGAACTTCTGGCAGATGGTTTCCAGGGATTTGCGCCGGTTCATTTCTGGATCTTTGCTGTCTTTTTGGCTATCTACGGAACCTTAAGTAGTTTTTACTTATTCAGCCTCAGGCCCAGATGGTATGTGATCCTGGCTTTGGCGGCTGGGGCTGCGGGGAGTGCCATACAGGCACGGCAGAGGAAAGCAGAAGGAACGGCGAACACCAGGCAGAAAGAGGCCGAAGATCTGGCACCCACCTGGCAGAGAGAAGTAGCAGGCATAACGCCCACGGGGCAGAACGGTGCAGGGGGCACAGTACAGGCCCAGGGAATGGGAGACAGCTGGTCCAAGGGATTTTTCAGCCTGTCAGTGGCGAATGTCATTCACTGTGGGGTGGCATGGGGATATTTTACGTTTGCGGGGGGAGCAGGAAGAGGGATTCTGCAAATCTTTGTAAGAACAGAAATACTGGTGGCAGTCCTTATAGCGGAATGGCTTACCCTTTTATGCTTTTTTCTGGGACGGAAGAAGGCGTTTTGGCTTCGGACAGATGGGGGAGATGCCATCTACACGGCATTCGTTGTGCTGGACAACCTGATGCTTCTCACCAATGCTATGGTTGGACCGGGGATCATTCCGGTGCGTTACCTGGCAGCATTTGTGGGAATGCTGCCTGTGGTGGCAGCGGTGTTTCTTTGGGGACAGGAATTTCCGGTTGTAAGAAAGCTGCTTCCCCTTCTGTTTTGGTACATGCTGCTTCCGATTCATGGGTATATAGGTTGTGGGCCACATTTGTTTTCCCGCCAGGCGTGGAGCTGCTTCTGTGACTGGACAGGCCGGGGGCTTCTGGAGTTTGTGCTGTTGGGAGGACTCATGGTCTGGGATCGGAGAAAGAAGATGGGATTTGGCCCCGTTGTTTTTATCATAGGGCTTGTGGCGCAGATTGTATATTTTTCCGAAAGCCGGCTTTCCTTTCCATTTTTCCTTCTGCTTTCTCTCTTTGCGGCAGGGGAGGAGAGGCCTTACCGGTTTCGGGCTGCGGCTCTGTGCTCTATGATCGGATGTTTTGTTCTGGCATGTCCCTTTACCCAGGAGAACCTGGTTCTGCGGGGGATGATCGTCATCTGTGTTTACTGGGCTTGGTTGGCAGTGGATAGGAAGTGGAACGGATTTTTGGTGTTGACAGAAGGGGCGGACGGGGAACATGGGCCGGCTGTCAGAGCTGGGGAAGCCAGGATGCCAGATGGAAAGATGACAGGAGACATATTCTGGCAGACCTGCGGTTGTATTCTGATGGCATATGTGATCATCGCCTTCTACGGCGGCAGCCATCTGGCTATCTGGAATCTGCTGGTATGTCTGGCGGCATTTGCAGGATTTTATATGATGTTTTATCTGGGAAGGCAGATCTGGCCCCATCTGCTGATTACCTTTTTAATAATGCCAGTGCCGGAGGTTCTCTTGCTTCGATATGGCTGGAGTGAGAATCTTCTGTATGGGGTGGTAGGGGGATGTTATCTTGTAACCGGGATCATTGCCAGGTACGTGTGTCCCATTGTAAAAAAGGATATGGGTGTCTTAGGCGGCTGGCGGGTTGACTGGTATCATGCCATGGCCGTAGTGGTTCTGGCGCCGATGGCGTTTATGGATTTTGACGGGGGATGGCGGTTTGTTTACCTGCTTTTGATAGGAATCTATTTTCTCCAATACGGGGCAGTACAGCCTCTTAGGCGGCTGGCATGGTCCGGAGCTGCTGCGGCTGGGGTTTTGGCATTCTGGAGCCAGCCTTTTGTGCACTGGCCAGAGATCCTGGAGTTGGAGATCTCCCTTCTTCCTGTTGCGATATTTATCTGGGGGATGGGATATATCTGGAGAGAACCTGATCTGGCAGGGGAGGCTGGTGTTAGAAGGCTTAAGGCTATCCGGGACGTTCAGACAGCAGGCTATGGATTCCTTCTGTTGGCGCTGTGCCTGGAAGCATGGGCAACCGGTGACGTGGTGAATGCACTGATCCTGGAGGGGATTTGTCTGGGGATTTTTCTGTGGGCCCAGGTGGCAAAGAACCGGCGGTGGGTACGGATTTCCGGTATCCTGATGGTGGTGCTTGCCTTGTATATGACCAAGGGATTCTGGCTCAGTATCTCCTGGTGGGTGTATCTGCTGGCGGCAGGAGTCGGTTTGATTCTATTTGCGGCTGTCAATGAGAAGAGGAAACATTAACCATTTTATAAGCATGAATGGAGGCAGTAAGGTGGAAAGAAAACATACAAAGCAGATTCATATCGGAGACAAGATGATCGGAGGAGGAGCACCGATTCTGATCCAGTCCATGTGCAATACGAAGACAGAGGATGTAGAGGGAACGGTGGCTCAGATCCTTAAGCTGGAGCAGGCTGGATGTGAGATCATCCGTGTGGCGGTCCCTACGATGGAGGCAGCAAAAAGCCTTGCACAGATTAAGGAGAGAATCCATATTCCTCTGGTGGCGGACATTCATTTTGACTACCGGCTGGCCATTGCCGCCATGGAATACGGGGCGGATAAGATCCGGATCAATCCCGGGAACATCGGAGCAAGAGAGAGAGTCCAGGCAGTGGTGGACAAGGCAAGACAGATGGGGATTCCCATTCGGGTAGGAGTCAACAGCGGCTCCCTGGAAAAGCCCTTGATTGAAAAATACGGCAGCGTTACGGCGGAGGGCCTGGTGGAAAGCGCTTTGGATAAGGTTCGGCTCATAGAGGAGATGGGGTATGACAACCTGGTTATCAGTATCAAATCTTCAGATGTGATGATGTGCGTAAAGGCCCATGAGAGGATTGCCAGCCAGACTGATTATCCTCTCCATGTGGGAATTACGGAAGCAGGAACTGTAACAGCCGGGAATATCAAGTCCGCCATCGGGCTGGGACTGATCTTAAACCAGGGAATCGGAGATACGATCCGGGTATCCTTGACCGGTGACCCGGTAGAGGAGATCAAGTCAGCGAAGCTGATCCTAAGGACACTGGGAATTCGCAAGGGAGGAATCGAGGTGGTGTCCTGCCCTACCTGCGGAAGGACGCAGATTGACTTAATTGGTCTTGCCGGGAAGGTGGAAACCATGGCGGCGGAGTTTGAGCATCTGAACATCAAGCTGGCTGTCATGGGATGTGTGGTAAACGGGCCAGGCGAGGCCAGGGAAGCGGATCTTGGAATTGCCGGAGGAATCGGAGAAGGGCTGTTGATAAAGAAAGGCCAGGTGCTTCGGAAGGTACCGGAAGAGAATCTTCTGGAGGCGCTTCGGGAGGAATTAGGAAAGCTTAGTGAAGCAAACGAAAATACGCTCCCTTAAATTTTGAGGTGAAAGTATGGCTAAGAACTTTTTAGATGTGTTTCCGGATTTACATATGGCTTCTGAGATGGAGGAACTTTTTAAGTTGGTTGAGGTGGAACGAATCTCTGCGCCGAGAAACCGAAGTTCTCTCCGCATCTATATCGTAAGTCCCAGGCTGATCCACAGGAAAAATCTCTACGATCTGGAACGGGGGATTAAGGAGCAGCTGTTTCCCGGAAAGCAGCTGGAGGTACGGATTGTGGAGAAATACCGCCTGTCCGGGCAGTATACGCCGGAGAAGCTTCTCAACGTATACAAGGACAGCCTTCTTTTGGAGTTGAAACATTACAGCATTCTTCTCTACAACATTATGAGAAAGGCCCAGTGTACGTTCCCTAGAGATCAAATTCTGTCCATGACTGTGGAGGACAATCCGGTTTTGAAGCAGAAGACAGGAGAGCTAAAGCGGATTCTGGAGAAAGTTTTCTGTGAGCGGTGTGGCCTTCCAGTGGAGGTGACCTATCAGTTTGTGGAGGCCAAGGAGGAGAAGCAGAGCCTTTTACGGGAGGCACAGCTTCAGCGAGAGATTGAGGAGCGTCTTCGCAACAGCCCTCTGGCGGCACAGAGTTTGTCATCCACAGAGGCGGCAGGCAGCTTAGAAGTTCCAGGAGACCCTGGGGCTGGAAATGCAGGCATTCCAGATGGGGGAACACAAACTGGGGTAACGGCAGCCGGCGGAGCGACAGTGGGAAACGGAAAAGCCGGGGCAGGGCCGGAAGGAAAGATGGCAGCTATGGCAAGTGCTTGGGGGAAAGGGGGAGGAAACGGGGAAACCAAAGGAAAAGGAAGTTTCGGAGGCGCTGGAAACGGAGGCGCTGACGGGAAAAACAGCCAATGGAAGAAGCCATTCTCCAAGGACGGCCGTAGATTCGGTAGCTACCAGAAGAAAAGCGACAATCCGGATGTGCTCTACGGCAGGGATTTTGAGGATGCGTTCATAAGTATTAAAGATATCGGCGGCGAGATGGGAGAGGTGACGATCCGGGGACAGATCATCAACACAGACAGCCGCCAGCTTAAGAGCGGGAAGACCATTGTAATCTTTGATGTGACCGATTTTACGGACACCATCACCGTCAAGCTATTTGTCCGGGAGGAAGCCCTGGACGACGTGAACAAGGCAGTGGTAAAGGGAAACTTCATCAGGCTGAAGGGCATGACAACCATCGATAAATTTGACGGAGAACTAACCATCGGCTCTGTGGTCGGCGTGAAAAAGTGCGAGGATTTCACAGAGAAGAGAAACGACAACAGCCTGGTAAAACGGGTGGAGCTGCACTGCCACACCAAGATGAGTGACTTAGACGGCGTGTCAGACGTGAAGGATATCATCAAACGGGCCAAGAAGTGGGGAATGCCGGCGCTGGCAGTGACAGACCACGGCTGTGTCCAGGCGTTCACCGATGCCAACCATGCGCTGGATAAAGGGGATGACTTCAAGATCCTCTACGGCGTGGAAGGGTATCTGGTGGATGACATGAAGCAGCTGGTGGAGAATTCCAAGAACCAGAGTTTTGACGATCCGTATGTGGTGTTTGACATTGAAACCACAGGCTTCAGCCCCATCAACAACCGGATCATTGAGATCGGTGCAGTGAAGGTGGAGAAAGGCGTTATCACCCAGAAATTCAGCACCTTCGTAAACCCGGATGTACCCATTCCTTTTCGGATTGAGAAGCTTACTGGCATCAATGATTCCATGGTGTTGCCTGCGCCTAAGATCGATCAGGTTCTTCCGGAATTTTTGAAGTTCTGTGAGGGGGCTGCGCTGGTGGCTCACAATGCTGCCTTTGATATCAGTTTCATTGCCCGCAACGCTGAAATGTTAGGCCTTAAGTTTCATCCCACGGTATTGGATACCGTAGCGCTGGCTCGTATCCTTCTGCCTCAGATTAGTCGTTACAAGTTGGATACCGTGGCAAAAGCGTTGAACATTTCCCTGGAGAACCACCATCGGGCAGTGGATGACGCAGGGGCTACGGCGGAGATTTTCGTGGAGTTTTTAAGGATGCTGCGAAAGCGGGACATGAAAAACCTGGATGAGTTAAACCGCTTAAGCGAACTGGATGAGGAGGGGATCAAGAAGCTGCCCACCTACCACATTATCCTTCTGGCCAAGAACGATGTGGGGAGGGTGAACCTGTATCGGCTGGTATCCTGGTCCCACATCAATTATTTTCACCGGGTTCCCAGGATTCCAAGAAGTGTTCTGGCTAAACACCGGGAGGGGATCATCGTCGGCTCAGCTTGTGAGGCGGGGGAGTTGTTTCAGGCTATTTTGAGGGGCGTGTCTGACACAGAGATTGGAAAGATCGTGGATTTCTATGATTATCTGGAGATTCAGCCTCTTGGCAACAACGAGTTTATGATACGGAACGAGGACAGCACAGTTTCGGATGAGGAGGATCTAAAAAACTTAAACCGCAGGGTGGTCCAGCTGGGAGAGCAATTTCACAAGCCGGTGTGCGCCACCTGCGACGTTCATTTTCTGGATCCTCAGGATGAGGTGTACCGAAGGATTCTCATGTCTGTGCGCCGGTTTACAGACAGCGACCAGCAGGCGCCTCTGTATCTTCGGACCACAGAGGAGATGCTTAAGGAGTTTGAGTATCTGGGTCCGGACAAGGCTGAGGAGGTGGTGGTCACCAACACCAGGAAGATTGCAGACTGGTGCGAACGGATCTCGCCGGTAAGGCCGGATAAGTGTCCTCCGGTAATTGAGAACTCTGATGAGACACTGCGGAAAATCTGCTATGACCGCGCCCATGAACTGTATGGGGAAGAGTTGCCTGCGGTTGTGGTGGAGCGGCTGGAGAGGGAACTAAACTCCATCATCTCCAATGGATTTGCGGTGATGTACATCATTGCCCAAAAGCTGGTGTGGAAGTCCAACGAGGACGGATATCTGGTAGGCTCCCGTGGATCCGTTGGCTCTTCCTTTGCAGCCACCATGTCGGGAATCACGGAAGTGAATCCCTTAAGTCCTCATTACTATTGTCCCCAGTGCCATTACTCGGAGTTTGACTCGGAGGATGTGAAGAAGTTTTCTGGTATGTCCGGATGCGATATGCCGGATAAGGCGTGTCCAAAGTGCGGGACGCTGATGAAAAAGGATGGGCACGATATTCCATTTGAGACGTTCCTGGGATTTAAGGGGGACAAGGAGCCGGATATCGACTTAAACTTCTCAGGGGAATATCAGAGCCATGCCCATGATTATACGGAGGTCATCTTCGGAAAAGGACAGACTTTCCGGGCAGGAACCATTGGTACCCTGGCGGATAAGACGGCTTACGGGTATGTGAAGCGGTATTACGAGGAGAGGGAAGATCGGAAGAGAAACTGTGAGATCAACCGGATCGTTCAGGGCTGTGTGGGAATCCGGCGGACCACAGGGCAGCATCCGGGGGGGATCGTGGTGCTTCCTGTGGGGGAGGAGATCTATTCGTTTACGCCGGTACAGCGTCCGGCCAATGACATGACCACCACCACGGTAACCACCCACTTTGATTACCATTCCATTGACCATAACCTGCTAAAGCTGGATATTCTGGGGCATGATGATCCTACTATGATCCGTATGCTTCAGGATTTGACAGGACTTGACCCGGTAAAGGATATTCCTCTGGATTCCAAGGAGGTTATGTCTCTTTTTCAGGATACGTCGGCTTTAGGCCTTACGCCGGAGGATATCGGCGGATGTCCGCTAGGTGCCCTGGGAGTGCCGGAGTTTGGAACAGATTTTGCTATGCAGATGCTTCTGGATGCCAAGCCAAAGTACTTCTCGGATCTGGTAAGAATTGCAGGACTGGCACACGGAACAGATGTATGGCTGGGCAATGCCAAGGATCTGATCTTAAGCGGCCAGGCCACCATTCAGACCGCCATCTGCTGCCGTGACGATATCATGGTGTACCTGATTCAGAAGGGGATGGAAGAGGGACTTTCCTTTACTATCATGGAGTCGGTGCGAAAGGGGAAAGGGTTAAAGCCGGAGTGGGAGGAAGCTATGTTAAGCCACGATGTGCCGGAGTGGTATATCGAATCCTGCAAGAAGATCAAGTACATGTTCCCCAAGGCCCATGCGGCCGCCTATGTGATGATGGCGTGGCGAATCGCCTACTGCAAGGTGTTCTACCCTCTGGCCTACTATGCCGCGTTCTTCAGTATCCGCGCCAATGCTTTCAGCTATGAGTTAATGTGTCAGGGAAGGGAGCGGTTGGAGTACTATCTGGCGGATTATAAAAAGCGGGCGGACACCTTGTCTAAGAAGGAGCAGGACAGCTTAAGGGATATGCGCGTGGTACAGGAGATGTATGCCAGAGGGTTTGGCTTTACGCCGATTGATATCTATAAGGCAAAAGCCAAGGAGTTCCAGATTGTGGATGGAAAGTTAATGCCGTCTCTAAGCAGCATTGAAGGCATGGGAGACAAGGCGGCGGAAGGCGTGGTGGACGCGGTGAAAGACGGGCCGTTTCTGTCCAGAGAGGATTTCAGGAACCGGACCAAGGTCAGCAAGACCATCTGTGACCTTATGGGGGATCTGGGAATCCTGGGAAACCTGCCGGAGAGCAACCAGCTGTCCTTGTTTGACTTCGGGTGAGCCGGGATCTTAAGATTACAGTTAACCTTGAAAAACCGGTAACCCTATGTTATAATGCCGTTAGCTGGATTTTCCAGCAAAAAGGAGGAAAATAGAAAATGAAAAGAAAGATGTTAGCAGTACTTATGGCAGCAGCTATGACAGCCAGTCTGACAGCATGCGGCGGAAACTCTGGCACAGAGACCACAACGGCTGCAGCTTCAACTGAGGCAGCCAAGACGGAGGCTGAGACCACGGTGGCAGCTTCCCAGGCTGAGACAGAGGCTGTGAAGACAGCCAGCGACTCATCGGATGGCGGCTATGAACTGGCATTGGTGACTGACCTTGGAACCATTGATGACAAGTCTTTCAACCAGGGTGCATGGGAAGGCATGACAAAGTATGCAGAGGAGAACAACATTACCTATAAATACTATCAGCCTCAGGAGGGAACCACAGATTCCTATCTGGAGACCATCGGCCTGGCTGTTGAGGGCGGTGCAAAGCTGATTGTGTGTCCTGGCTTCCTGTTTGAGGAACCAGTATATCTGGCACAGGATGAGTATGGGGATATCACCTTCATCCTTCTGGACGGTGAGCCTCACAGTGGTGATTACTCTGAATACAGAACCAATGACAATGTGATGCCCATCCTGTTTAAAGAGGACGAGGCAGGCTTTTTGGCAGGCTACGCGGCAGTGAAGGATGGTTACACCAAGTTAGGCTTCATGGGCGGTATGGCGGTTCCGGCAGTTATCCGTTACGGCTATGGTTTTATCGAGGGCGCTGAGTATGCGGCCGCCGAGATGGGAGTAAGTGAAATTGAGGTAATGTACAACTATACCGGTCAGTTTGCAGCCACCCCGGAGGCACAGTCTATGGCAGCTTCCTGGTATCAGAACGGCACAGAGGTTGTATTCGGCTGCGGCGGTGCTGTTGGAAACTCCGTTATGGCGGCAGCCCAGGAGAAGGGGGCTAAGGTAATTGGCGTTGACGTTGACCAGAGTTTTGAGTCTGAGACTGTGATTACATCTGCTATGAAGATGCTGGCCAATTCTGTATACGATGGCGTGAAGGCATTCTATGACGGCAACTTCCCAGGCGGTGCCACCAGTGTGTTTACTGCAGCCAATGCAGGTGTAGGCCTTCCCATGGAGACTTCCAAGTTCAATACCTTTACACAGGCAGATTATGATGCCATTATGGACAAGTTGGTAAAGGGCGAGATCACGTTGACCCAGCCATCTGCAGACAACAATGATCCCACCAAGGATCTGACATTATCCACGGCTAAGGTTACTTTTGTAGAATAATTTTTATCAGGTTTTATCAGGTTACATAGGATACTTATGGTCAGAAAAGAGGTGCAAGCTTTGCACCCCTTTTCTGTATATGTGCTTTTGGAGCTTTTCCGGCTCTGTTTTTTGAGGCGGGAGGTGTTCTTTTTAAGGTTTCGCCAGAGATAAGGGGGTTTTGGATGGAGTACGTAATCGAGATGCTTCACATTACAAAAAAGTTTCCGGGGATCGTAGCCAACGACGACATTACGATCCAGCTGAAAAAGGGTGAGATTCATGCGCTGCTTGGGGAAAACGGGGCAGGTAAGTCCACTCTTATGAGCGTTCTGTTCGGCCTGTATCAGCCGGAGGAAGGAACCATCAAGGTAAAGGGCCAGGAAGTAAAGATCAAAGGGCCTTTGGATGCCAATGCGCTGGGAATCGGTATGGTACATCAGCACTTTAAGCTTGTACATAATTTTACTGTGCTGCAGAATATTGTGTTGGGAATGGAGACCGTGGAGAAGGGGCTCTTAAAAATGGATGATGCACGGAAAAAGGTTATGGAGTTGAGTAAGCGCTATAACCTGTTTATCGATCCGGATGCACGGATCGAGGATATCACTGTAGGGATGCAGCAGAGGGTGGAGATCCTGAAGATGCTGTACCGTGACAATGAGATCATGATCTTTGATGAGCCTACAGCAGTACTGACTCCCCAGGAGATTGACGAGCTGATGGCCATCATGAAGAATCTGACGGCAGAGGGAAAGTCGATTCTGTTCATCACCCACAAATTAAATGAGATTAAGGCGGTTGCAGACCGATGCAGCGTCCTGCGCCGTGGAAAATATATTGGGACCATCGATGTGGCATCCGTTTCCAAGGACGAGATGTCAGAGATGATGGTAGGCCGGAAGGTAAATCTAACTGTAGAAAAATCGGAGGCGAAACCAGGAGATGTGGTTCTTGAGGTGAATCACATTTCTGTGGATGCCAGACAGGAAGGGCACACCAAGAAACTGGTCTCCGATGTAAGCTTTCAGGTGCGAAGAGGAGAGATCGTGTGCATCGCCGGAATCGATGGCAACGGGCAGACGGAACTGGTGCAGGCCATCACAGGCCTTAGGCATATAAGTTCCGGCACCATCCAGATGAATGGGGAGGACGTGACAAAGAGATCCATCCGCTACAAGAATACTCATGGACTGTCCCATATTCCGGAGGACCGGCACAGGCATGGCCTGGTGCTGGATTACAATCTGGGGTACAATGCCGTATTGCAGCAGTATTTCCAGCCGGAATTCCAGAGTCATGGATTTTTGAAGAATGACAGGATTTATGAGTATGCCAACAAACTGATCAGCAATTTTGATATACGAAGCGGAGAGGGAGCCAGCACCATTACCAGAAGCATGTCCGGCGGGAATCAGCAGAAGGTGATTGTGGCCAGGGAGATTTCCAGGGAACATGACCTGCTTTTGGCGGTGCAGCCCACCAGAGGCCTGGATGTGGGGGCCATTGAGTATATCCACAAGGAACTGGTGAAGCAGAGGGACTCCGGGTCGGCTATCCTTATGGTGTCTCTGGAACTGGATGAGGTGATGAACCTAAGCGATCGGATTCTGGTGATTTTTGAGGGGCGCATTGTGGCCCAGCTGGATCCCAAGCAGGTAACCGTACAAGAACTGGGTCTTTACATGGCAGGATCGAAAAAGGAAGGTGGGGCGGATGAAACCAAAGAATAAGAAAAATTATGTAGGAGCGCTGTCTTCTGTGTTTGCCATTGTCATCGGTCTTCTGGTTGGTCTGGTGGTTCTTCTTCTGTGTAACCCGTCTCAGGCCTTTCCAGGATTTGCCACGATTCTGACCGGAGCCTTAACCCATGGGATGAAGGGGGTGGGGCAGGTATTCTACTATGCCACACCCATTATTTTAACAGGCCTGTCTGTGGGGTTTGCCTTCAAGACAGGAGTCTTTAATATCGGTACTCCGGGACAGTTTTTGGCAGGTGGTTTCGGCGCTGTGTTTGTAGGGATCATGTGGGATAAACTGGGGGCAGTCCACTGGGTGGTGGCTCTTTTGGCTGCTGTGGTTATGGGAGCCTTGTGGGGGCTGGTCCCAGGAATTTTGAAGGCGTATTTTAATGTGAACGTGGTTATTTCCTGTATTATGATGAATTATATCGGTCTTTTCTCTGTCAACTGGATCGTGAAAAGTTATAAGCCATTGTTTAACACCATGCGGAACGAGTCCAAGAATGTGGCTGTGACTGCACAGATCCCCAAGATGGGGCTAGATAAGGTGTTTCCGGGTTCCAGTGTCAACGGCGGGATCCTGATCGCCATTCTGGTGGTGATTTTAATCTATATCCTGTTGAATAAGACTACCTTTGGCTATGAGTTGAAGGCAGTGGGGTATAGCCCGGACGCAGGGAAATATGCAGGGATCAACGAGAAGCGCAACATCATCGCCTCCATGTTGATCGCGGGAGCCATTGCAGGCCTTGGCGGAGGCCTTTTATACCTGGCAGGCACTGGAAAGCATATCGAGATCAAGGATGTACTGGGATCGGAAGGATTCACGGGAATCTCCGTGGCCCTTCTGGGATTAAGCCACCCTATGGGAGTTCTGTTTGCAGGAATCTTTATCGCCTATTTAACAGCGGGAGGGTTTTACCTCCAGTTGTTTGAATTCTCCACGGAAATCATTGATATCATTGTGGCAGTGATTATCTATTTCAGTGCATTTGCATTGATTGTGCGGACGTTTATTGGGAAAATCAATGAGAAAAAACAGACAAAGGATGGGGGGATGGACACATGAGTATCGTTTATTTTATTTTTCAGCAGACCATGCTGTTTACCATTCCTCTGATGATCGTGGCCCTGGGAGGAATGTTCTCAGAGCGCAGCGGGATCGTAAATATTGCGCTGGAAGGCATCATGATCATGGGGGCGTTTGTCAGTATCCTGTTTTTGAACCTGACAGGCGGGAAACTGTCGGGGCAGTTGCAACTGTTGCTTGCCATCGTGATTTCCATGGTTACCGGGGCAGTATTTTCCCTAACCCATGCCTATGCGGCCATCAATATGAAAGCTGACCAGACCATCAGCGGCACAGCCCTGAATATGTTTGCACCGGCCTTTGCCATCTTCGTGGCCCGGGTGATCCAGGGGGTACAGCAGATCCAGTTTAACAATACCTTCCGGATCCAGTCGGTTCCGGTTCTGGGCAAGATTCCGATTCTGGGTCCTTTGCTGTTTCAGAATACGTACATTACCACCTATGTGGGGATCGTAATCCTGCTTCTGTCTACTTTGGTGCTTTACAAGACCCGGTTTGGGCTAAGGCTTCGGGCCTGCGGGGAGCACCCTCAGGCAGCGGATGCGGCCGGTATCAATGTGTATCGGATGCAGTATGCCGGAGTGATCATCTCAGGCGCGTTAGGTGGGCTTGGAGGACTGGTGTTTGTGGTTCCCACTTCCACCAATTTCAATGCGGATGTGGCAGGATATGGATTCCTGGCCATTGCTGTGCTGATCTTCGGACAGTGGAAGCCCATGAAGATTCTGGGAGCGTCCCTATTTTTTGGGCTTATGAAGACCATTGCGGCAGCATATTCCGGCATTCCATTCCTGGCGGCTTTGGGGATTCCCAGCTATCTGTACAAGATGATCCCTTATATCGCTACCATGGTGGTGCTTATGTTTACCTCTAAGAATTCCCAGGCACCCAGGGCTTCGGGAGTGCCTTATGATAAGGGGCAGCGGTAAGGAGATTTAGGCATAGAAAGACTACATGAAATCATGAAGGAGGAACCTGTCATGTCCAACATTTATACCAGTGCAGATCAATTGATCGGAAGAACTCCCCTTTTGGAGCTGACACATGTGGAGAAGCTTCTTGGCCTGAAGGCCAGGATTCTGGCAAAGCTGGAGTATCTTAATCCGGCTGGCTCTGTTAAGGATCGGGTGGGAAAAGCCATGATCGAGGAGGCGGAGGCCAATGGAAGCCTTACCCCGGATTCAGTTATCATTGAGCCAACTTCCGGCAATACAGGAATCGGGCTGGCGGCTGTGGCGGCTGTAAAGGGGTACCGTCTGATTATCACCATGCCGGAGACCATGTCTGTGGAGCGGCGGCAGATCATGAAGGCATATGGAGCGGAACTGGTCTTAACCGAAGGAAGTAAGGGGATGAAAGGAGCCATCCACAAGGCGGAGGAACTGGCCAAGGAGATTCCAGGCAGCCTGATTGCCGGGCAGTTTGTGAATCCAGCCAATCCAAAGGCCCACTATGAGCACACAGGCCCGGAGATCTATGAGGACACGGACGGCCAGGTGGATCTGTTTGTGGCAGGAGTGGGCACTGGAGGCACCATAACCGGAGTAGGAGAATACTTAAAGAAGCAGAACCCGGATATTCAGATTGTGGCAGTGGAGCCGGCATCTTCCCCGGTACTTTCCAAAGGCGTTGCAGGTTCCCATGGACTTCAGGGAATCGGCGCAGGCTTTGTTCCGGAAATACTGAATACGGAAATATACGATGAGATCATCACTGTTTCCGAGGTGGATGCCTATGAGGCTGGCAGGCTTATGGGGCGTAAGGAGGGGGTGCTTGTGGGAATCTCCTCTGGTGCTGCGCTGTGGGCAGCCATAGAGCTGGCCAAAAGGCCGGAGTCGGAGGGGAAGACCATTGTAGTGCTTCTTCCGGATACCGGAGACCGGTATCTGTCAACGCCTCTGTTTGAATAGTTGATTGGCATAGGACTCCTGGGAACGCTGTGGTTCTCAGGAGTTATTTGGTGAGAGAGGGCAAAAAAGTGGAGATACGGAAACTGGATTTGGATTTTACGGTTTGCAAGGTTCAGAATTATACGATGACTGACCTGGAGGATGAATACTGTTTTACAGGAAAAACCGATGAAGAACGGTCTTTGGTGTGCCGGACAGACCGTGTGCCGGAAAATGTTCTGGAGCGGGAGGATGGCTTTAAGGGATTCCGGATTCAGGGGATCCTGGATTTTTCATTGATAGGGATCCTGGCAAACGTCGCAGGCATATTGGCGGAGAATGAAATCAGTGTGTTTGCCATATCCACCTATAATACGGATTATATTTTGACAAAGGCAGAGAATATGGAAAAGGCACTAAAACTTTTAGCCGGGGCTGGATATCAGATTGTGTCTTAGGAGAAAGGATGAGAGGAAGGTATGGAGAACAGTAAAGTATTTGCTATGAAACTTTCTAAAATATATCCCCTCCTTGTTCAGAAGGCAGAGCGCAAAAACAGGACAAAACAAGAGGTGGATCAAGTGATCTTCTGGCTTACCGGCTATGATGAGGAAGGGCTGAAGGAACAGATCGAGAAGGATGTGGATTATGGAACCTTTTTTGATCAGGCACCTTGTATGAATCCAAAATGTTCCCTGATAAAAGGAAGGGTATGTGGCATTAAGGTGGAGGAGATTAAGGATCCGCTGATGCAGAAGATCCGGTATCTGGATAAGCTGGTGGATGAACTGGCAAAGGGGAAAGAAGTGGAGAAGATCCTAAGGCAGTGACAGACAAGAGGATAGATGTTTATATGTGTGGGAACCATGCCTGAGGGTTAGAGCCAATGGCATTTAGATAACGCCTGACCTTCCGAGATAACGTAGCTGGGAGAGGGACTTATGTTGCTAAGTGCCAGTGGCACTTGTTTAGCAACGACAGGAGTGGAACGCAGACCTTCATGTAGCGCAAGGGTGCCCAGGAGAAAACAACATAAATCCCTCTCCCAGCGGATCATTTATGCCCCTGTTGAAATCCAAAGATTTGGATTTCTATCATTATCCAAACTTATATAAAATCC
>CANDZL010000008.1:0-77584 GCA_947425205.1 uncultured Hungatella sp.
TGTAACTATTAACCAGTAGTCATTCTTGACTACACCATTATTATACTAGGAGAAATGAAAATGGACAATGGAGTGAAATTGTCAGATAAAAGAATATTGTGCTTTAGTGGCGAATTAATTCAAATATCTTTGGAGACAAGAAATTTAATAAAAAAATATTATGCCTTGTTTGAAAACGTAAATACTGGATGGAGTGACAGTAAACAAGAGTTTTTAACAAGTTATGTTTTTAATGTTCTAAAAGAGATGGATTCTTTAGCAGATATGTGTCAGAATTACGGCAATACTCTTATAGAATATGATAAAGTCAAGTTTTGATTAATCCCTATCGCTTGGATTTAAGGGTGCATATCAGGAAAGATAAAATACAGTGTTATGCATGTACCTGTATATGTCGCACGCCAACATATGCACCCCTCCCAATTTTATACGATAGGGATTAATGGGAATGATGAATCATAGAAGTAGTATATTAGTGGGTGCAAAAAATAACGATAGCCTTTCTGAAAAATAGGCTATCGTTATTTTTTATACTCTGAAAAATCAGAAATACGGCAATCCCGAATAATAAAATGATAGCCGCTTATGGTCGGGTGCATCTGCCTTTCTGAAAAGTGTTTATTTTAGGGCATTTGAGATAAATGTAAAAACGATAGCCCTCAAGAAATATTTGTATCAATTTGGACACGCAATATGGTGTGAGAGGTTGGAATTTCTCAATTAAGAGAAATTCCTCCTACTCGATTATTTTAAAGAAAAGAATGGTTCCATCAAAAAATCCCCATACTATCATCACGTCCCAAACATAGGGATCCATCTGTTCTGGTTATCCTTGTCTGCAATTCAACATGCATGATGATTTCCCACAGGGCTTTAGTAATAATTACTCTGTATAGTCCATAAAGAGGGAGATTTTCCTAACTGTTTTATTAATTATATCTAAATAACAGGATTAAAGGAAAAGAAAATTGTGATATTTTATTGACAAGGGAACGGAGATCATGTATACTAATGGTACAACAAAAGCGAAAATGATTTTCATAATACGAAAATCGAAAGGGACGAAGATGATTTTGGAATCATCGAGAGTGAAAGGAGAGTAGATATGAAGAAAAAACTTGGTATGTTGGTGATCGCGGCATTGATGGCAACAACGATCTGCGGCTGCAGCGGAGGTGGGCAGACAGAGTCCAAGCCGGCAGAGACACAGGCCACACAGAAGGCGGAGACACAAGCTGCTTCTGGAGCAGAGAGTGCAGAGAGCACAGAAAGCACCGGGGGGGCAGACAGTGGGGAAGATGGTATTGATTATTCTGGCACGATTACCATGTTCTGTGGTACAGAGGACACAAAACCATTTGATGCAGTTATGGCGGAGTACCAAAAACTTCATCCTGATGTGAATATTGAATATATCATCTGGGAGAATGTCACAGATTTCGAGACCATGATGACGAACTATATCGCCACCAATACCCTTCCGGATATGTATCGCGGGCAGGTTGGCGTTGTTCAGCAGCAGTACGCCATGGAAGGATATTTGCTGCCATTAGACGATCTGGATATTGAAGGCAATCTGGTTAACGGCGACACCAGCCTGATTAAGTATAAAGGCTCTTTATATTCGTTCCCAATGACGATCGCATATTCCGTGACGTTCTGCAATAATGATAAGCTGAAAGAACTTGGAATCGATGTTTCTTATGAGAATTATCCCAGATGTATGGATGAGTTTGTAGAACTGCTTCAGAAGTGCCGGGAAGCTGGATGTGAGTATCCCTTCAGCGTAGCCGGTTCTGATACCTCTTCCTGTACAGCATGGCCTTTCCAGTACATTTATCAGGTGCTTTACGGTGGAAATCCCAATTTCTATGCAGATGTACTTTCTGGCAAAGCCAACTGGTCAGATCCAGAGTTTGTGAAGATGTTTGAAGAATATGACAGACTGAGGGAGTATATGGCTCCTGACACCGCTGCCAAGACGACAGATGGACAGAAGGCAGACTTTATCAGCGGCGACGCAATCTTCTTTAGCCAGACAGCAAGTTCTTTAAGCGGCCTGAGAAATCTTGATCCCGACATGGATATTCTGATGCTTCCTTCTTGCTTTACAGAAAAGCCGGAAGATCAGACCCTTATCGGCGGGTTTGATGATGGAATCTCTGTTACCACAGGAGCCAAGAACCCGGAACTGTGTAAAGATTTTCTGAAGTTTATCGCTTCAAAAGAAGGCTGTGAAGCATACTGCAGCAATTCCGCATGTGTTCCCACAGTGAAAGGCGCTGAGATTGACAGCGACCCTGCATTCCGGATTATCCTTGAAATTGCAAGCAAGGGCGACCTTCCCAACAGTGCAATCCTTTCCAGACAGTGGATCTCAGGATTCAAAGAGCTTCTTAAGACAGGCTGCCAGAACTGGCTTGTGGGTGAAGATCCTGCATCGGTAGTAGACAAGATCAGCACCGAGCACACCAGGCTGATGGATGCCAGCCCAGACTGGGTTGAGAATTTCCTTGCCGATTATGAATACAAGTAAAATGCGATTAATTTTATATGGGTGCTGTCCTTATTCAGCACCCATATTTTTAAAAGGATAGAGGTAACCGATGAAGGATAAATTAAATGTAAATCAATTTCAGGCAAAACAGAATAGAAGAAGGGCCGCGGTTATCGAGTTCTTGTTGGTGTTGCCAGCGCTGGCCTTGTATTTTGTATTTGTTGTATACCCTCTTTTTGATGGTATCTTTTATAGTATGACGGACTGGGACGGAGTTCGTAAGACATTTCATTTTATTGGGCTTAAAAACTATGTGGATATCATGCATGACCAATATGTTCTTGAGCCTCTGAGAAATACCTTTATTTATGCATTTTTTAACACGATTTTTTTGAATATCCTGGGACTTTTAATGGCCATAGGAGCGGAGAGCGTAAGGCGCGGCCGGAATGTGTTTCGGGCATTACTTTATATTCCTTCTGTTTTGAGTGCAATTCTTGTAGGCTTTGTTTTTAACTTTATTTTCGATAAATCCATCGGTGCCCTGGGGCAGAAGCTGGGAATTGAGGTCATGGCCAATAACCTGCTTGGAAGCAAATCTTTTGCCCTGGCTATGGGTATTCTGGTAACCAGCTGGAAGTCGGCAGGATGGTACATGGTTGTATACATTGCCGGGCTTCACAATATCGACCAATCCCTTTATGATGCGGCTTCTGTTGACGGAGTGACCGGATGGAAACGGTTTCGGTATGTCACATTTCCGCTATTGGCCCCTTCCTTTACCATCAATATGGTACTTGCAGTGGAACGTTCTTTCAAGCAGTACGATTTGATATATGCTTTGACTGGCGGAGGGCCTGGACGTGCCAGTGAGCTTATCTCCATGACGATTTATAACGAGTCCTTTACCAATAAGCGAGCAGGCTATGGCACGGCGTTGGGTGTCATTCTATTCCTTATTATTGTTGCTATAACATTATTCCAGATGAAAGTATTGAGAAAGAGGGAAGAAGATGCGCGCTAAGAAAAATGAAGATATCGTCATGAATAAGCGTTCTCCCAGGCGGGTGTTCTCCGAAGTGTTCGTGACGTTGATAATGACTGTATTTGTATTGATTATCCTGTATCCGTTTATTGTCATGCTGCTGGTGTCCTTAAAGGATACCAAGGAAGCCCTGGTCAGCCCCAACAGCATTCCAGATAGGCTGATGTGGGAAAATTACTTAAAGGCGTGGAAGAGCATGAATTATCCCAAAGTGTTTGCCAATACCGTGTATGTCACGGCGGCCAGCCTGGTAGGAATCATCCTGTTTTCCGGTATCTGCTCTTATGTCATCGCGTGGTCAAGGCATAAGAAGTTTTATAATGGAATTTACCTTTTGTTTATCTGCGGAATCATGATACCGTTCTATACTGCCCTGGTACCTTTGACAAAGCTGATGACAAACCTTCATCTGAACAACTCCCTTACCGGTATGATCTTGTTCTATATCGGCCGTAATATGCCTATGGCGGTATTTTTATACACCGGATTTATCCGCAGTGTATCCGTGGAGATCCTGGAGGCAGGAAGGGTGGACGGCGCGGATGTATGGAAGCTTTACTGGAAGATCATGTTCCCAATCATGAAGCCCATTACTTCCACGATTCTTGTTTTGGATGCCCTTGGTATCTGGAATGATTATCTGTTCCCCAAGATCATGTTAATCGGAAAAGACCTTCGAACCATTACCCTTGCCCAGGCTTATTTTAAAGGGGAAAATTCAGGCATGATGAATCTGACGTTTGCAGCTTATATCCTGACCATTATTCCAGTCATCCTTTTCTACTTTGCATTCCAGAAGAATATTGTGGAAGGTGTGGCGGCAGGAGCAGTGAAAGGCTAATTAAAAAAGGAGAGTTTGTTATGAGTTTTACAGAATGGTGGAAACAGCCGATGCGGGTTATGCAGTATAACCTGCAGGTGAAAGATACGCCTATGATGAATCCGAAGCAGATTGCAGAGGAGACCGTGGAATTAGGAGCCAATGTTGTGGTCATGAATGTGGGCGGAATCTATGCCTGGTATCCAAGCAAGGTTCCCTATCATCATATCAACGAGTTCCTTCCCAAAGGGACAGACTTGCTTCGTGACCTGATTGATGAGTTTCATGCCCGGGATATCCGGTTTGTGGCCAGGTTTGATTTCAGTATCACTGATGACGTGACATACTTAGAGAAGCCTCAGTGGTTTGCCAGACACAAGGACCGAACTCCTTACTACAGAGGGGAGAAGCGTATGGGCAACTGGTCTTTGTTTCTGAATACCTGCGCTCTAGGCGGATACCGCAACAAAGAGGTGGCGGATCCGGTGATGCGGGAAGTTCTCACAGAATATGATATTGACGGAGTGTTTCTGAATGCGCCTCACCCTACGGCATGCTTCTGCTCCAGATGTCAGGAAAAGTATAGGAAGATGTATCAGGTGGAAATGCCTGACACGCCGGATGAGTTTGAGAAGACCTGGTTTACAGAGTGTATGAAAGAGAATATCGGTGTCATCTACCAGGCAATCAAGGAGACCAGGAAAGAGGTGCCGTTGATTCTCTACTATGCTCCATATAATGGCAAGTCCAAGTCCTTTGGCCGGTTTGACAGAGACAGCATCTATGACCGATACCTTACGGCGGATTTAATCTGCACGGAGTCCCAGAATATTTTGTCCCACGGAGTGAACAATCTTCCTCCTACCATACATCCGGTCATTGCTATGAAGTCCGGCCAGCTGCCAAATCGGGAGAAACTGCCCTTTGGTATCATTCATTCCTGCCCGGGAATGGACTGGCGGCATGTGGGAATGCCAGTAGCCGAGTATCTGCCATGGATGGCGCAAGTGCCGGCTTCCGGAGGAGTCATCTGGCACTCTGTAACCGGATATCCCTCTACGATCACGGATAAACGGGTTCTGAAAGCAGCGGGAATGATTGATGCCATGATTATGAAGGCTGAAGGTGCCATGCATGGTGCAACCTATCGAAGCAATGTATGCCTTCTGTGGGTAGATTCCGATTCAGCCAAAGGAATCGCTGATTCCTTTGTAAAGAGCCACGTTCAGTTTGACCTGATGCATGATTACGACTTCAGGCCAAAAGACCTTGCAAAGTACGATGTGGTATTTGTGCCGGACGGATATCCTATGACAAAGGCAGTTGCAGCAGAACTGAAACGCTATGCACAGGCAGGCGGTTCGGTGATCCGTGAAAGTACAGAGGAAGCAGACTTATCCGCCCACCGGGAACTGTATGGGATTACGGCGGATGTGTATAAAAGCGAATATCTGGTAGCCAGCTATCTTCGTATAGAACAGGGAGGAGAGCATCTGAACAAGGGAATGGATACGGATAAGCTTGTTCTTCGCGGAGAGGTATGCTATGTGGTTCCGGAGAGCGGGACGAAAGTCCTTGCAACCCTGGTTCCTCCATTTGCCCCTTACGAAGTGGTGGGGGCTCCTCCGGAGAGAGCTTCCATACCTGTAAGCCATACGGATCTTCCGCTTTTGCTTGAGAAAAAGGAGGGAGCCGGGCAGGTGGTCACAATCCCCTTCTCTGTAGGAAGGCTGATTACAGAATATCATCTGTCGGATCACTATGACCTTATTGGGAATATCATAGACGCTGCTCTTGGGGAGAAGAAGGATTTTGTGGTTCATGCGCCTCATGATGTGCAGATGACTGCCTATAATAACCAGAACACCGTCCTGGTGCATTTTGTAAATGAAGTAGGACAGAGGCCCCTGTTGGATAACATTCCAGTTACGGATATCTGGTTCTCCATGAAAGTGCCGGAAGGAAAAACGGTTAAAAGCGTTGTTTCTGTGATTGAAGAGACTGAGGTGACGTATCAGACGGCTGACGGCCGGGTAAATGTGAAGATTCCAAAACTGACCGTCTGGGATATGATTCAGATTGAGATGGAATGAAAGGAGACTACCATGAGACTTGTGAATCAAGTTGAGATCACAGCGCCAATTCGCTTTGCCTTAAATAAGCTTGAGGCATACGACATCATGTTAGAGTTGGCTTGCAACAAAAACATGGAAGCACAGTCCTATAAAAGGGTCGTAGGAGAGACAGTTCGGATTGAGGCAGCGGATGATGCCGGGTTTATGTATGGAATTCTGGACGTTGCCGATGGGCTGCGAAAGGGGGAAACACTGAAAGAGGCGCAGGTAACCCCCTACCTTCCCAACCGTGGCATCAAGTTTAACATTCCCCTGGATGCAAGAACCCCTAGCTATTCCGACGCGTCAACCAGCGCCACTGTGAATATTCCCCACATGTGGGAGATGGATTTCTGGCATGATTTTCTGGATCGTATGGCGGAGAATAAGTACAATGTACTGTCTCTTTGGAGCCTGTCCCCATTTCCATCCCTGGTTCGGATTCCAGAGTTTCCTAATGCCTGCATCGACGATGTAAAGATTACTACCAGAAGCTTTAAGGCAGAGCTATCCGGCAAGAATATCTATGACGAAGATCACCATGGAAATCTGATCACAGTCAAGAAAATCACCATGGATGAAAAGATCCGGTTCTGGCAGGAAGTGATGAAATATGCCGCAGACAGATGCATCCGTGTCTTTCTTTTTACATGGAATCTGTTTGTGTATGGAACGGAGGATTCAGGATATGATCTTACGGACGACCAGAACAATCCGGTGACAAAAGAATTTGTATATTGTGGAACCAAGGCCCTTCTGGATACCTATCCCCTTCTTGCCGGAATCGGCGTTACAGCCGGAGAGAATATGACATTCAACGGTTCCAGCGTGGACGACAAGACCACATTTTCCTCTACGGATATCGGCTTTATCCGGGAGACATACGGCAGGGGAATTGAGGATTATCTGAAGGAGCATCCAGAGCGTGACATTACCCTGATTCACCGCATGCAGATGGCCCGGTACGACAAGATCATGGAGGCGTATCAGGATTTCCCAGGTAAGTTTGAAATCAGTTTTAAATACTCTCAGGCCCATATGTATTCCAGCACCAAGCCAAAGTTTATCCAGGAATTCCTGGAAGAGAAGGCGCCGGATGTGAAGGTGTGGCTGACCGTCCGCAACGACGATTATTATATGTATCGCTGGGGCAATCCGGAATTTGCGAAGGATTACCTGGCCAATATGCCAGTGGATTGCTTAAACGGCTTCTATATGGGGCCGGATGGATTCACATGGGGGCGGGATTACATAGAGCGTATTGACAATAAACATCCCCTGTTTGTAGACCGGATGTGGTATATGTTTAAAATCTGGGGACAGCTTTCCTACAACCTGGACCTTACGGAAGGGTACTTTAAAAGGGAACTGCAGGCAAGGTTCGAGCTTTCCCATGAGGATACAGAGACATTGTTTACCGCATGGAAGGAAGTGTCACAGATTATACCGGAGCTTAACTGTACCCATTGGCATCATTTTGATTTCCAATGGTATCCGGAGGGGTGCTGCATGTATCTTCACAAGCCGGTGGATAAGATTGTATTTGCCAATATTAACGAGTTTGTGGAATGCGGGGCGATTCCCCAAGGCGAGTATGCGTCTGCACAGGAATATGGGGACAGTGTAGTGAATGGAAGCAGTTGCACCAAGATCTCCCCGGTTTCCCAGGCGGCATCGATGATAAAGCATGCCCAAGCAGCAGAGGCCCTTCTTGGGAAGCTTGAGCTGGTGTCCTCTGACAAGGAGTTTCAAAAAACTCTTGGCGATATGAAGGCCATGGCCCTTCTGGGACATTATTACGGCCTGAAGGAACAGGCGGCCATCAGCCTTGCGATTTACAGAGGTAACAAAGAGAAACCATACCAGGAGGATGCAGTGGCGAAACTGACAGAGGCCCTTCCTTATTGGAAGGCATACTCTGCCAAGTCTGTGGCATCTTACATCCCCCAGGTATTGACAAGATTATGTGGCAAGGTTGATGTCCAGGAGTTTGATGAGCTGGCTGAGTTGGATATTCTTCTTGCCAGAGAAGGCTAATCAGAAAGGAAGAGAATAAATTATGAGTGCAATGGAAAAAGCTTACCAGCTGTTAAGAGAATGGAAAGGTGATAACTATATCGTTGGCATGGGAGTCATGGACCGGCTTGGAGAGTTTGTGGTATCATATGGTAAGAAGGTGCTTTTGGTTTCCATGGATACTTATCTGAAGCCTTTGGTTGATGCTGCAATCGGTTCCATTCAGTCAGCAGGTGGCACAGTGATTTTGGAAAAAGCCATTCCAGGTGCCAGGCCTAATGCGCCCCGGGAAGACGTGTATCGTCTGGAAACCTATATTCTTCATTATCAACCGGATGTGGTGGTCGCCCTGGGCGGCGGATCCACTATCGATGCCTGCAAGGCGGCAGTTGCCCTGGCAGCCATCGGCGGATTTGCAGAACCAGATGTGGATCCTTATTTTGGGACAGGCCTTGTCAGCAAGGTTCTTGAAGAATCCGGAAGGAAGCAGATTCCTCTTGTCGCGGTACAGACCTCTGCCTCCAGCGGCGCCCATCTGACCAAATATTCCAATATTACCGACCCCATAGCAGGGCAGAAGAAGCTGATTGTCGATATGGCTATTGTTCCGGCCGGCGCGCTCTTTGACTATGAGACCACCTTGACCATGCCGGTCAGTGTGTCCATTGACGGTGCTCTGGATGCAATCGCTCATACATTTGAAGTATTTTGCGGGGCAAATTCCCAGAACTATGAACTGGCAAAATCCCTTGCCCAGACGGCCATTGAACTGACTATTTCCTATGCGGGGAAAGTGATTGAGGATCCAGGTGACAGAAAAGCCAGAGAGGCCCTGGGGCTGGCCACGGATCTTGGCGGCTATGCCATTATGATCGGGGGGACAAGCGGCGCCCACTTAACCAGTTTTTCCCTGGTGGATCTGGTGGCCCATGGAACAGCATGTGGCATTATGAATCCTTACTATGCTGTATTTTATTCTCCTGCTATTCAGGATCAGCTGAAGGCAGTGGGTGAGATTCTTGCAAAACATGGGTTTATCCAGAAGGATGTTGCTGCTCTTGAGGGCAGAGAACGGGCAATTGCCGTCTCAGAAGGGCTGATCGCCTTCGGCAAATCCATCGGAGCGCCTACCAAATTATCGGATCTTAAGGGATTTACAGAGGAGCATGTGGAGAAGATTCTTTCCGCGGCGAAAGATCCTCAATTGTCCATGAAGCTTCAGAATATGCCTATCCCTATGACTACAGAAGATGTGGATATCTACATGAAGCCCATCATCTGTGGGGCAGTGACCGGTGACTTAAGCGGGATTGTAAATAAGGAATAATTCTGTAAGGTGGTTAGGAGACTCTTTCTGGCTGTGATAGAAGGGTCTCCTGTTGCGTGAAAAAAGTACTCCCGGTATTTTTGCGGGAGTGGGGAAGAAGACAGGAGGAAGAAAGCATTGCCAAAGGTAGCATTTCCTTATGGAAGAGAGGAATTGGTCTATGAGATACCAGAAAGCCGTTACGGGGGAACGCTGGTATCGGATCTGAATCAATATAAACCTGGAAAATCACAAGAAGAACTGGTAAAAGAAGCCCTTGAGAATCCAGTTGGAAGCCCCAGGCTCTGTGAACTTGCAAAAGGGAAGAAAAAGATTGTATTGATTGCATCGGATCATACCAGGCCGGTGCCTTCAAAGGTGATCGTTCCGCAGATGCTTCAGGAGATCCGGAGAGGAAATCCGGATGGGGACATCACCTTTCTCATTGCAACCGGTTGTCACCGGGAGACAAAGATGGAAGAATTGGTGGAGAAATTTGGCGAAGAGATCGTACGCAGCGAGAAGATCGTGATTCATGACTGTGACGATACAGCCAACATGGTGCGTGTGGGAACCCTTCCTTCCGGCGGAGATTTGATCCTGAACCGGCTGGCTGTGGAGGCAGATCTTCTGGTAGCGGAAGGATTCATAGAGCCCCACTTTTTTGCAGGATTTTCAGGAGGAAGAAAAAGCGTGCTGCCTGGGATCGCTTCCAGGCAGACGGTTCTTTATAATCACAATGGGGCGTTTATCCATCATCCAAAGGCAAGAACCGGTATAATTGAAGAAAATCCTATCCATGAAGATATGATCGCCGCCGCCAGGATGGCAAATCTGAAGTTCATCTGCAATGTGGTGATCAACTCAGAGAAACAGGTGGTGTATGGGGTTTCTGGGGATGTGGAGGAGGCCCACAAAAAAGGAAGGGAATTTCTGAAAGGCCTGTGCGGTGTCAGATCCAATCCGTCTGATATTGTGATAACCACCAATGGGGGATATCCGCTGGATCAGAATATCTATCAGGCAGTGAAGGGCATGACAGCAGCTGAGGCGACGGTAAAGAAAGACGGCGTGATCGTCATGGTCGCCAGGTCAGATGACGGACATGGAGGAAAGGTATTTCACCAGACTTTCCGGGATCAGAAGAACCTTCAGAAGATGGTGGAAGGCTTTGTGGCGACTGCGCCGGAACAGACGATTGTGGATCAATGGCAGTCCCAGATCTTCGCCCGTGTTCTGATGCATGCCCACGTGATCTATGTATCAGAGGCCGACGACCAGCTGGTGAGAGACCTTCACATGACTCCAGCCCATTCCATTGAGGAGGCCGTGGCAATGGCGGATCGGATACTGGAAGAGCAGGGGATCCGGGAAGGGAAAATTCTTGGCATTCCGGACGGGGTGTCTGTGATTGTAAATCCATAGTACAATGTAGCCTGGAAAGACTGTGGCATGATGCAACTTATATACAATATACAGGCGAGGTTGGTGTGATTTCGCCACTGTAATTTGTATATAGCAACTGTTTTGCCACAGCTCCCAGGCTACGAACATTATACAATAAAAATTTCCTAACCAATGACGCGCGATCCAAACGTATCTACTTCTTACCTGTCCCCTTACCTGCGCGACACTTCAACACATTCTTATAAAAACGATCCAGTTCTTTCTTCGTATCAAAGGTGGCCACATACATCTGATTCCCCATGGCATCGGACAGCACATCCGGAATCCGATCCACCATCTTCATATTGGCCCCATACTTCTCCAGGATATCTTCATGGCTCATGACAAAGTTCTTGCCGTCCCGCAATCCTGCAAATGCACAGAAGGCATGCTTGCCCACCGGCATGGTGGAATGATCAAAAGCAACCATATCAGCCCAGATCTTATACACATTGGTGCTGTGGGCAAAGTTGATCATATCAGGAGTAAATCCGCCGCAGGGACGCATGTTAACCTCCAGGGCAATCACATCCCCTTTCTTTCCCAATCCCTCATGGTCGCTTAAAAGACGGAAGAATTCAAAATGAATGAAGCGGCTCTTCACGCCGAAGCTTTTCACGGCGGCACGTCCGGCAGCCTTGGTATCCTCCGGCAGCTCCTTCACGATGTAGTAGATGGAGTTATCTGAATTGTTGACAATATCCATGATGGAGTTGGGGGTCACATTGCCGGTCTCGAACATGGGATCGCCTTTGGAGTCAATGATTGCATCGTAGGAATTGACCTCTGCATCAATAAACTCTTCCATAATATAGGGAATATATTCCAGCTTTTCCTCAAAAAACTGATTAAGTTCTGAATCGGTGGAAAGCTTGTAGGTGTGGGAAGCGCCTACGCCGTTGTCCGGCTTGGCAACCACTGGATAGCCAACCTCCTTTACGAATTCCCGGCAGCCTTCCAGGGTATCCACCAGATGGTAACGCGCCACAGGAATGCCTGCCTTTATGTAGTATTCCTTCATCTTGGATTTGTATTTGGCTCTGGGAATGTCCTCTGTGTGGAAGCCAGTAGAGATGTTAAAATCCGTCCGCAACCTGGCATCCCGCTCCAGCCAGTATTCGTTGTTGGATTCCAGCCAGTCGATGCGGCCGTGCTTGAAGATAAAAAAGGCGACAGCGCGGTACACCTGATCTTCATTTTCCAGGCTGTCTACCTTGTAGTATTCATGCAGGCTGTCCTTTAAATCCTGAGTCAATTCATCATAAGGCTGGTCGCCGATTCCCAGGACATTCATTCCGTTATTTTTCAGCTCCCGGCAGAACTGCCAGTAGTTGGTAGGGAAATTTGGGGAAATAAAAACTACATTTTTCATACTCAGCTCCTCCTCAATGGTTCTTTTGCATAATTTGTTATTGGTACTTACATACACTACACTAACGGTTCAGCAGATATGGCACGAAATACGTAACTTGCTTATACCACCAATCCCAGTCATGGGCACAGTCATATCCCCAGAAATCCACCCATACCGGAAGGCCCTTGCTCTCAAGGATTCCGTGTAGCTGTCTGGTGGAATCCGGCATCTCCCATGGGCCTTGCCCCACACAGATAACCCCTTTGTTGTGGCGGTACATTTCCATATATGGATGATCCTGTGGCATGTTGGCCATATAATGAACCGGAGAATTTAAGTAGACCAGCTCATCCATATATCCGTCAAATCCATAGTCGGCAGTGTAGATGCCGCTGAGAGCCAGAAGCCCGTCGAAGATATCCGGGTGTTGAAAATACAGATTGGCGGCGTGGGTGGCTCCCAGGCTGCAGCCGAAAGCAAGGATGCCTGGATTGCCCTCCCAGCCGTTGCGTTCCTTCGCCATCTGACGGATAAAAGGCGCTATCTCATCAACGATAAAATGGTTCCACTGCTCATGGCGGCGGATTCTCCAATAAGGATCCCCGGACTTGTTGGACCAGGTTTCCCCATCCATGGTGTCAATGGAACATACCATAACCTGGCCGGAATCAATCCATGGGGCCCACACATCGGTCATGCGGAAGTTTTCAAAATCGAAAAAGCGCCCATTCTGGCAGGGAATATACAGGACTGGCCTTCCTGCATGTCCATAGACCTTACATTCCATATCCCGGTCCAGCGCAGGGCTGTACTGCTTAAAATATTGTGTCTCCATAAAACGTCTCTCCTTTTTTCATAAAGTTTATCACAATTGAGGCTTTGGACGGTCAGGATTCGTACAACAAGGTATTGATGAAGAAGGGAACCTGTCTCTCCCAACTGGCCTCACAGTGGGTTCCTCCTGGAACCACTCTCAAATCCAAAAGCACATGCCGTTTTAAAAGTGCCCCGGCGATCCGGGAAAACTGCCGCTCCATCTTCAGATGGTTGGAAAATTCCAGTGCGCCGTAATCCATATAGAGAACTGTGCCAGGGCCTAAACGGGCCTGGGAAATCAGATGCTCCAGCTTATCAGGGGCCACCCACAGGGACGGAGAGAGCGCGGCAGCCCGGGAAAAATACCGGTTATACTGGATCAGGGCAAACAGGCTCATGAGGCCGCCCATGGAACTGCCGGCAATGAAGGTATGTTCTCTGTCTGGGATGGTGCGGTAGCGGCGGTCAACCTGCCGCTTAAAGGTGCGGATCATCCATTTCATGGTGATTCTTCCCCGGCCTGTGACAGCGCCAAAGTGCTGGTCTTTGAACGAATAGGGAGAATACTCACTGAGGCGGCCGTTGTCCGGGCTGTGGTTGCACTCTACAGCGGCGACGATGAGGGGAGTATCGGTAAAGTCCAGATACTCTTCCATACCCCAGCTTTTTCCATATGTGGCATGGTCATCAAAAAATACATTGTGTCCGTCAAACATGTATAAAACAGGATAGCGCCTGTCAGGCTCCTCCCCGTAGGATTTTGGAAGGTAAATGTAGGCGCGACGTGTTTCCTCCCCTGTAAGTTCAGGGATGGTGATATTCCAAACTTCTACCATAATACATCCTCCAGATCATCAAACCAGTGGTTCATTCGTCATAATAATGATTTAATATACCACAATCATGCATAAATATCAAGAATGCGTTAAAGATTTAATGAATTAAATTGCTGTAGTGTAAAATTTAAAAAATCCGGCAGGGATCGCCTGAGCATGTTTGAAAATTCATTTCTGCCAGAAAGCAATTTTCAAATACGCTCAAGGCAAAGGGCTCCTGCCAAATCGGTGTCAGTATATATGAGACGCTCCCGCCTCTGCTTTTAAGGCGGATCTGTAGGCAGCTACAAGACACTAGTGCACAATATGCCTTCTTCGCTTTGGCTTCCATTTGCGGGCACAGAATACAAAATGTCCCAGACGAGTCTCAAACAACATGCTGTAGGGATAGCTTGTGGCGAAATCCGAACGGAATTCATCACTGGTTAAAAGTTCTCTTCTGTGACATGTATATATGGTCTCAGAGTTAAACAGGCTGCCCATGTGGTGGAGGAACTGCTCAAAGATTTGCAGGGCGACTTCATGAACCATATCTGTGTCCTGCATGGTATGAAGGCCATAGATCAGGCCTACTCCTCGGCGGATCAGCCGATCCTCCGCCCCTAAGAGAAGCAGAACCTTTCCGCCGTCGTCAAGGTCAAAGCCCAGACGGCAGAAAAACCCCATCCCCATATTGGAGCCATGATAATGATCATCCACAAGAACCGTGTCTAAATGAAACATGTCCTCCATGGCACGGCTGACAGCCTGGGCGGCAACCGATATCCGGGTTGAATTATCGTACAGATACGTCTTGAATCCTTCCCCTGCGATCTCCTGATCCTCTGTCATGATGTGGCCGGTGAGCCAGCCAAGCATGGTATTCAAGAAACGTTGTACTGCCGCCGAAGAATAATCAGACAACTCCAGTGATTTTTTTAAGGAAACAAGGGTCTGATCCCTGAAGGTATCGTGGATTTCCTTGTGGCTTGCATATCCACGATATCGGATGGAGCGCATGTAGGCTTCCTCTTCTGCAAAGTGCTTTATGGAATAGTCTTCCAGATATTTTATACCCTCCCTGCAGGCATTCTGATAATTGGAATCTTTTTGTACAAGCTCGATCAGCCTACCCACAATCCGGAAAAGATTGGCGTGAGCATCGTCTATCAGCTTAACTCCAATGTTTAGCTGTTCAT
The DNA here is from genome assembly GCA_947425205.1 of uncultured Hungatella sp. Taxonomy (GTDB): domain Bacteria; phylum Bacillota; class Clostridia; order Lachnospirales; family Lachnospiraceae; genus UBA3402. The sequence continues at coordinate 15,429 of CANDZL010000008.1, forward strand.
TCCACAATAGCTTTTCCACAACAGATCTTCCTCCCCCTAACTTTATAATATGCCGTATTTTTTCGCTCTTTATTATAGCAGCCATATGTCTATTTGTCTATTTGCGAAAGTCCCACATTATGTCAGAAAAAATTCCGAAAAATGGAAGAAATTCGTTACGAAACATGAAGAGAAATGATAAGGCAAACTAAGAGTTCTCTGGTAGACTTGCTCTATCAGAGAACTCCCAATGGATATCAGGGAGAAAGAGAGGAGCGTAATTATGAAAAAAATGTATGGCTTGGTTATGGGATGTGTGGGAGTGGCAGCGATTCTTTCGGCCTGTACTCCTCAGATGACAACGAATGTACCCAATGTGCTCCGGGTTGAGAATGTGGATGTGGGAGACGAGGGCAAGGTCACTGTCAACAGCAGTGAGAGTGTAGAGATAACGCCGGATATGGCGGAGATTGTCTATGGAATCACCAGTGAGGATGAAGATGCGTCTGCGTGCCAGCAGAAAAATACGGAAACCCTGAATCAGGTTCTGGCATTTTTAAAGGAACAGGGATATGAGGATGAATCCATAAAAACCACAGGATTTTCTTTGGAGCCAAGGTATGACTGGAGCGGCAATACCCAGAAACTTGTGGGTTATTCCATGTATACCCAGGTGACAGTTACAGACGTGCCTATGGAAGCGGTAGGCGGCCTGCTGTCCAAGACTGTGGAAAGTGGAGCCAACGAGATTCAGAATGTCACATATTTTTCCAGCACCTATGACCAGGCTTACAAGGAGGCGCTGGAAAAGGCGGTGGAGTTGGCAAGAGGAAAGGCACAGGCCATTGCAGAGGCCGATGGAAGGCAGTTGGGAAAAGTGCTTCGTGTGGAAGAGTACAATGACGCACAGTACGGGAGATACGTCTCATCCGGGATCAGCGGGCAGTCCAACAAGATGATGGAAATGGCAGTAGCGGAAGCAGGAGGAGCGGCCGATATGGGCGTAATGCCAGGGCAGATGAAGGTGACAGCCAATATCTGTGTGGACTTTGAGTTGCTGCCGTAAATGATTTAAGTTAGAGGCAGGGCTTTTCCGGCTATTCCAAAACGGTTACTGGCCCTGCTCCTCAGTATCTTTAGGATACAGAAAACAGTAGACAACCTCCCAACCTTTTGATAGAATACGTTTGAAAGAATATGAAAAAGTAAAGGAGATTTTCGAAATGAAAAATCCAGTGGTTACCATCGAAATGATGAATGGAGATAAGATCCTGGTGGAGTTGTATCCTGAGACGGCGCCCAATACAGTAAATAACTTTTTAAGCCTGGTAAAGGACGGCTTCTATGATGGCCTTATTTTCCACCGTGTGATCAACGGCTTCATGATACAGGGCGGATGTCCGGACGGAACCGGCATGGGAGGTCCTGGATATTCCATCAAAGGGGAGTTTTCTCAGAATGGTTTTGCCAACGACTTGAAGCATACGGAAGGTGTGCTTTCCATGGCGAGAGCTATGGATCCGGATTCTGCTGGTTCCCAGTTTTTTATTATGCACAAGGATGCACCTCATTTAGATGGCGCCTACGCGGCATTCGGAAAGGTTATAGAGGGCATGGAAATTGTGAATAAAATTGCCGATGTAAGGACAGATTACAGCGACCGTCCGATGAAGGAACAGAAGATTAAGGCTGTGACCGCAGAGACCTTTGACCAGGAATACCCGGAGCCAGAGAAGTGCTAAAGGGGGATTGGCAGAATGGCGAATCTGGAGACAGGATATCATGTTTGGAAGAATGGCAGATTGACAGAATGCAGGCGGAAAGGGATCCGGAGGGAACATAAAAGGGACATGAACATAAAGGCGGGATTTTGTCTATGACGGAAGAACGAGAGATTGTGATAGAAGGAACCGTCTACAAGATTGTGATATCAGATGAGAAGGAGGCTCTTCTGGCTGCGAAAGCAGCCGGGAGGGCCTTGATTGGGTTATGGAACGGGGGAAGTGGAGATCTGTGGCCTGCCTCCTATGTGGTGGAGCACAAGGAGGATTTGGATTCCCGGTATCTGGAACAGGTGGTGCGAAGAACCTACGGCATGCCGTGGAAGATCGGAGAGACAGAGCGGCTGTTGATTCGTGAGTTCCAGGAAGTGGACGCAAGGAAGGTCCCCAGAGAAGAGACTGATACGGAGGAAGACCGTATATTTTATACGCCAGAGCAGCTTTCCCAGTATATCCGTTGTCAATATGGATTCTATGAATACGGCCTTTGGGCCTTAGAGGACAAAAAAACCGGGGAACTTGTGGGCAAAGCAGGCATCACATATGGAAGTTATGGGGAAAGGCCCTGGAAAAGCCAAAGGAAGAGATCCTGGGAAAGCCAATGGGAGAGGCCCAGAGAAAGCCAAGGAGAGAAATCCTGTGGAAATTGGAGGGAAACATTCTTGGAAAATGAGGCCATGCTGTATCTGGAAATGGGATATCACGTGTTTTCACCCTACCGCCACAGGGGGTACGCCAGGGAGGCATGCCGGAAAATCGTGGAGCTGGTGACCCGGGCGGCACAGAGCCCATGCTGCATATATGCAAAAATCGATGCCTCCAACAAGGCATCGATCCGTGTAGCTGAGTCCTGCGGCCTGTCCCTCAGGGCTCAAAAATATACCGAAGAAGGGCGATGGCTGTGTCTCTATTCTGGCTGTTGGAGATAAATCCACAGTACGCCGGCTGTAAGGAGATTCCCATTCTGGAAGTAAATTCTGTCCCGCTGATATCAACAGCAAAGGCGGCGGTTCGTCCGTCGTCCGTAGTACCGTAGCAGAGGCGGTCTTCTAGCAAGCTGTATAAGTCTTCCGGAAGGGCCTGCTCCAAATCCGCCAGGCCTTCCATGGAGGAATATCGCTCAAAGTTTTCCTCATCCGTGATCAGAATATCCAGTTCCTTGCTGGCAATCATAGCGGAGATCTTGGCCATAGAGGCGTAGCTGAACTCTGATACCACATCGCTGTAGGTGATGTATATGGATTCAGCGTGAACCTCCTGCTTCTTCCCGAATCCCATATGGTCATGGAATTCCTGGGTAAGAACATCGTAATTGAGTTCCCCGTTGGACTGGTTGTTGATGATGATGCAATAGAGGGAATTTTCAATGGTACTGTTGTAAATAGAGGTTCCAATGATGCAGAGGACAAAGACTATGCCGACCACAACTGCAATATGAAACTTGTAATATTCCCCGATATACCAGATTTTGTCCTGCAGGGACATAGCTTTCAATTTTTGCCTCTCCGTGGCAGCTTCTTTTCTGATTTCTTCTTTTAGCGACATGTAAATTCTCCATTCTTATATTTGTACTCTGTATGCATCCGTCGCTGAGGAGGATGCCTGGATAAGGAACGGTGTCTGAACCAAACTTGAGCCAGTTGAGCCGCCTGCATACGGTATGCCAGAGGTGGCTGGGAGGCATATAAGCGCATTCTATCACATTCAGAGGCAGTTTTCAATTTTTTATATTATTAATTTTCTATGAAATCCACAGGATAAATTGATTTTTTACGTTACTTTCGATATAATAAGTAACAATACCAAAAGGCATGAAAGTTTCAGGCATGCTTAAACTTAAGAAAAGAGGTTTTTCTATGCTTTCAGGCTTATTTAACTATGACAATCCGATATGGCGGTTCATCGGCAAGTTCTGGGATCTGTTAATCGTACATATCCTGTGGTTTGTATGCTGCATTCCCATTGTGACAGCGGGAGCGTCCACTACAGCGTTGTACTATGTGACATTGAGGCTTGTCCGGGATGATGATGGGTACACCATCCGGTCTTTCTTCAAGTCGTTTAAGGAGAACTTCAAGCAGGCGACGGCGATCTGGATGATTTTCCTGGTCATCGGCTTGATTCTGGGATTTGACCTGTATTTTATGGCGACGGTCTTTACGACTCCGTCCATGTGGCGGACAGCCCTGGTCACTATTTTCTTAGCCATGCTGGTTATCTGGACGGCTATGATCACCTATGTGTTTCCACTGCAGAGCCGGTTCTATAACACGGTGAAGAAAACCATCTTTAATGCGTTTTTTATGTCCATCCGTCATATTTTTCATACGATCGGCATGGTGGTCATCGATGCAGCTCTGGTTTTTATTACCCTGACCTTGGTTCCCCAGCTGCTGCTGTTCGGATATTCCTTGATTGCGTTTATCAATTCCTATTTTCTGGAGGCGGTGTTCAAGAAATATATCCCCAAGGACGACCGCGAAGATGACGGCGAACTGAGGCCCCTGTTTGAAGACGATGATGCAGGAAGTTTCGGACAGATCGGAACGGAAAATTCTGTGTGGAGTACCAGCAGATCTGCGGGGAAAGCAGAGAAGGAAGAGGCTGCCAACACCTCCGGGGAGGAGAACAAGCTGGAGAGCCAGCCTCCGGTGTCTTAAGGTTCAATAACATGCAACGGCCTTGAAACCGTGTCCGGTTTTAAGGCCGTTGTCTGTTGTACCTGATTTTTACGCAACAAACTGATACATCATGATATAGTGGCATAAGCTTCCGCCCATGACAAACAGATGGAAAATCTCGTGAGAACCGAAATTCTGGTGCCTGGAATTGAAAATCGGAAGTTTAAGTGCATAGATAATACCTCCAACCGTATAGATGATGCCTCCTGCCAGAAGCCACCCGAATGCAGTGGGCGGAAGGGCTTTCACAATCTTGGTAAATGCCAGGACACATACCCATCCCATGGCAATATAGAGAACAGAGGAAAACCATTTGGGGCATGTGATCCAGCAGATTTTGATGGCAATTCCCACTACGGCGATGGACCATACCAGCGCCAGCAGCATCCATCCAGTCCGGTCTCCCAGAACCACCATGCAGACGGGTGTATAGGTTCCGGCAATCAGGATAAAGATCATCATATGGTCGATTTTGCGGAGAATCTTATTGACCTTTGGCGAGATATCCAGGGTGTGGTAGGTGGTGCTGGCCGCATACAATAAGATCATGCTGGCAATGAAGATCCCTAAGGACAGGGAGGTAAGCGAAAAATCTCCGGTGTCCCGGTAGGACTTAAACAGCAGCGGAGTAGCCGCCAGAGCAGATAGAACCATGCCGATAAAGTGGGTAATGGCACTGCCAGGATCTTTAATATGAAGTTTTGTCATAGAATCATCCTCCTTTATATAGATATCAATAATTTGATATGTAGTTTTAAAAACTATATGCAATCTTTATGTATACTATACACCAGCAACGAAAAAAATGCAAGTAAATTAAAAAAATAAATGCAGGAGAGCCATATGCTTGAAATTTTTTATGAAGACAGGGAGATCATCATTGTGAAAAAACCGGTGGGCATGGAGTCTCAGGCGGTTCGTTCTTTTGCCCCGGATCTGGTCAGCGAGATACAAAACCATATAAACAGGTTATCAACAGAAAGAAAGGAGCCTTATGTGGGAGTTATCCACAGGCTGGACAAGCCGGTAGGCGGGATCATGGTTTTTGCAAAGACGAAACAGGCGGCAGCGGCTCTCAGCGCCCAGGTTCAGAGCCATGAGATGCAGAAAATGTATATGGCCGTCGTATGCGGAAGACCTGTGGATAATGTGGATAACTTTGTGGATTATTTGTTGAAAGACCGTGGAGAAAATGTGTCGAGAATTGTGGATAAGGGGATAAAAGGGGCGAAACGGGCCGAATTATGCTATGAGGTGATAAAGACCCTGGAGAAACCAGGGGAGGAGGTGCTTACGTTGGTGAAGATCCATCTCTTAACCGGACGGCACCACCAGATCCGTGTTCAGTTTGCAGGCCACGGCCTTCCCCTGTGGGGAGACAACCGGTATCATCCTGGGTTTGCAGCCAGAAGCGCTGGGAGGCCGGCCATGCCCGGGCATCCGCGTCCTTCCATCGCGCTGTCAGCCTGTGAGCTTACCCTGACCCATCCGTCTACGAAAAAGCAGATCCATGTCCAGATGGAGCCAGAGGGGGAGATCTTCCGGCGGTTTACTGATTAGCGCGGTGCCGTGGAACGCTTTGGGAACCCACATCAAAAGGTGCTTTGCCGTGGAAAGCAGCGCCTGCAGCTGCCAGATGAATTTTTTGCAGATAGTGATTAAAGCGTTTTGATTCTGGGAATAGTTAAGAATAAGAGAAATGCATGCGCAGGAAGCGGCAAAACAGGCAAAACGGCCAGTAAATGAAGAACAGCAAAAAGATGGGCAGCAGGCACGCTGGCAGCCGGAAAGGAGGCAAGAATATGGACAACATGAAAAACTCTGCAAACAGACAGGATATTTTGCTAAAGAATCAGCATGATATTGTGAATTTTGTAAATAAAATGGAAAAATACCCATTCCATGCAGATCTATACTGTGGAAGCTGTGTGGTAGATGCCAAGTCCCTTCTTGGCGTAATGGGATTCGGCATGGGAAAGGTGATGACCCTTCAAATATATGGAGAGGAAGACATCCGCACCCTTCCGGGAATCTCGGAGTATGTGATTACACGATAAAACGTAAGGGATTTCAGAGAAGAATAAAATCTAAAAAACCGCACATACTGTTTACTGTACAAAGGAAGTACGAAGCAGGAAACAGGTAAGTCCTAGGTTTGGCTGTGTAAGGAACTGAAGATAGAATCAAATGTCGGGGGCCTTTCGGCCCCCTTCTTAAATTTAGAACGATTTAAGATAGAATCTTATTTTCCGTCCGCCAGAGTCTTGGCGGGATCCCGTAGACATTCTTAAAAGCTCTGGAGAAATGAAGCTGGCTGGGATATCCCACTGCATTGCTTATATCTCCCACCGACAGCTCCGTAAGCTTTAAAAGCTCTGCGGCTTTTGTCATGCGATAATGAATGAGAAATTCCTGAGGATTCTTTCCCACAGAATCCTTGAAAATCTTGCCAAAATAGCTGCGGTTTAAATTGCAGAAGGCAGCGATATCTTCCACGGAGATATCGTTCTGGAAGTTTTGCTCAATGAAGGATAAGGCTTCCCTCACATAGAAATCCTGAAGTTTCCCTGTCTGCATTCGCTTCTGGCAGGAGGAAGAACGGGTCAGATAGTCTAAAAACAGATACAGATGGCCGATGAGGTGCAGGGGGGGAAGATCCGAATGATTGGTGATATAAAGCATCTCATTCTTCAACTCCTGGCTTAAATCCCTGGAATTGGTATGGTAGACAGGTGAAGAGGTTGTAAGCCCGGCCAGCTCCAGAGCCTCCTTTACCCTGAGACCGTCAAATTCCACCCAGGTATATTCCCATGGGTGCTTCTCATCAGCAGCATATGTGGCTACCTGCTTGGGAAAGATCATAAAGCCTTCACCGCTTTTTAAGCGGTATGTGTGGTTCTGTCCGCTTGAATCCATGGAAACCAGGGTTCCCGTTCCTGAAATGATGTAGTGAAACAGATAATGATTCCTGACATATGGTCCGTAGGAATGGAGAGGTGCACATTGCTCCCACCCATATTGATATAATCCTAGGTCAACGAACCGTTCGTTAGGAAAGACTGAAAACAGCACATTGCTCATAAAATACAAGCTCCTTCCGTAAGTTTGTTGAAAAATCTGGGGCATATCAAATTAATTTCCGTTAAATTCCACATGTAGCAAGAGTATCTGCTGTCTATTATATACCAAAATGGGACTCGATTTCAAGATAAGATTAAAAATCTAGCATATTGGTATATGATTCCTAAAATCGTTGTATTTACGACGCCGTTTCCAGGTGTTATCATTTAGTGCGAAAGGAAAGTAAACCTGCATGCTAAACCCCCATGCCGCTTTCCCGGCACCACCATGAATGAAAGGGGGTTTACTATGAACCCTCCGGGGGATGCACACAAAATGCCAAAAGCGGGCATTTTGGCGCTGTACGGTCAGCGCAGCAGGTGCGCAGACCTACCATGAGGGTTCGAGACTTTCATAGTAATATAAGCCGCGGCGATTGTAACATGCAGTAACAGGGAGTACATAGGAACTGTTACAACAGGCAGGATCAGCCGGCCGCTGATTCTGTAAAAAAACAGGAGGTAAATTATGCGAAAAACAATGAAAAAGGGAATTGCCTTAGGGTTATCCCTGGGATTGGCAGTTGCTTCCTTAAGCGGATGCCAGGGATCCGGCAGGACGGCAGACGGAAAGGTAAAACTGTCATTCCAGATTTGGGATAACGCACAGAGGGCAGGTATGCAGTCTATCGTTGATGCCTACATGGCCCAGAATCCAAATGTATCAATCGAAGTGCAGGTAACTAGCTGGGATGAGTACTGGACCAAGCTGGATGCGGCAGCGGAGTCCAATCAGCTTCCGGATATTTTCTGGATGCACACCAACCAGATCTTAAAGTATGCGGATTATGGTATGCTGGCGGATGTAACCAACCTTTACGATGACGTGGACCCTAATTTCTACACGGAGCACTTTTCTGAGGTTTCCTTAGACAACGCAAAGGGAAGCAACGGAAAGATGTATGGAGTACCAAAGGATAAGGATACGGTCTGTCTGGTATATAATAAAGAAATGTTTGACGCAGCAGGCGTGGCTTATCCGGACGAAACTTGGACCTGGGATACCTTATGCGACGCTTCCGCTCAGATTTATGAGAAAACCGGAAAATATGGATATATGGCCTATGGTGATGACCAGCTTGGCTACTGGAACTTTGTATACCAGGCAGGGGGGCACATTTTAAACGAGGATAAAACAAAAGCAGGCTTTTTGGATCCGGCGACCAAAAAAGGAATGGAGTTTTATATCAATCTGCAGAAGGAAGCCTGGTGTCCGGATCAGAATTACTTTGCAGAGACCAACCCAGGAACTGCTTTTATTTCCGAACAGGGAGCGATGTACCTGGAAGGTAACTGGAACCTGATGTCCATGAGAGAGAACAATCAGGAGTTGGAAGGAAAATGGGATGTTGCGGTTCTGCCTATGTGCCCGGATCCGGTAAATGGTGACGGAAGAGCCACCATATCCAACGGCCTCTGCTATTCTACAGGAGCCAGGGGAAAGAATTTAGAGTATGCTCTTGATTTCCTGAAATTTGCAGGTTCTGAGGAGGGACAGCGGATTCAGGGACAGTCAGGTGCGGCAATTCCGGCGTACAATGGTTTGGAGGATACCTGGATCGGCGCATTTGATAAGTTCGATTATGATATGAACATTGAAAAATGTGTGGAAATGTTCCCATATGGCGTGCAGAGTGTCAACAATGCAAGCAGGCCTAACTGGAAGACTCAGGTCAATGATCTCTTGTTAAAGATTTATAGCGGAGAACTGACCCTGGATCAGGGCCTGGAAGCAATGCAGAAGCAGGTTGACGAAGCGAAAGCACCGTAATGGAGAAGGAGGGCAAAATGGGAAAGAAAAATTGGTTAACAGAAGATGCCAAGTGGGGCTATTTAATGGTAGCGCCTACGATCATCGGACTTATTGTATTGAATGTGTGGCCCTTTATTCAAACAGTAATTCTAAGTTTTTCCACCACACATCCATTTGGATACTTTGAACTTTCAGGAATCGGTAACTACACCCAGATGTTTGGCAACAAAGAATTCTGGAAAGCAACCTGGAACTCCATCTATTTCTGTATTCTGACGGTACCGCTGGGAATCTTTCTATCCCTTCTTACGGCAGTGCTTTTAAATGCTAAGATTACAGGAAAGACCGCATACCGTGCCATCTACTTCCTGCCAATGGTTGTGGCTCCGGCAGCAATCGCAATGGTTTGGAAGTGGATCTTCAATGCAGAGTATGGTATCATCAACCAGATCATCGGTTCCAAGGTAAACTGGCTGACTAACACAGCGTTGGTGCTTCCGGCATGTGCAGTTGTGGCTATCTGGAGTGCGGTTGGTTACGATGCAGTGCTTTTGTTATCCGGAATCCAGAATATTTCCAAGAGTTACTATGAGGCTGCCAGCTTAGACGGCGCTACCAAGATCCAGCAGTTTTTCCACATCACGCTGCCTATGGTGTCTCCTACCTTGTTTGTAGTTATGATTATGCGTCTCATGGCTTCTCTCAAAGTGTATGACTTAATCTACATGATGATCGATACTGCCAACCCGGCCATCACCAGCGCCCAGTCCCTTATGTATCTGTACTACCGCGAGGCGTTTGTGGCAGGCAACAGAGGATATGCATCTGCTATCGTTGTATGGACCGTGCTCCTCATCGGTATCGTAACTGCCTTCCAGTTCTGGGGACAGAAGAAGTGGGTTAACTACGAAGTATAAGGGAAAAGGAGGTAAATTCTTTAGAGAAGAACTATAGAAGAAATAAGATATTAGTTTATGTGTTTCTTACCGCCGGTGCAGTGCTGATGATTTTCCCGTTTTTGTGGATGGTGCTGACCAGTTTCAAGTCTGCTGGTGAGAGTGTTCAGATCCCGCCGACGATTCTGCCGAAGAACTGGCTGGTTGATAACTACAAGAATGCCCTTACAAGCCTTCCGTTTATCAATCTGTATGTCAACACTACGCTGCTTATCATCTTCCGTGTGTTGTGTGCAGTGGCATTCTCTTCCGCAGCCGGATTTGCATTCTCCAAGCTGGAGTTCAAGGGCAAGAACGCATTGTTTACCATCGTTCTGGTACAGATGATGCTGCCGTCCCAGATTTTCGTCATTCCCCAGTATCAGATGTTAGCAAAGGTTGGTTTGACCAACACCATGTTTGCTCTGGTATTTCCTGGTGTGGTAAGCGCTTTCGGAACCTTCTTCCTGCGCCAGTCCTACATGGGAATTCCAGATGAGGTAGGGGAGGCCGCTTACCTGGATGGGTGTAACAAGTGGCAGACCTTTACCAAGGTTATGATGCCTCTTACCAAGTCTTCTATGGCTGCCCTTACCATCTTTACGGCGGTGTTCGCATACGCAGACCTGATGTGGCCGTTGATTGCCAATACGGATCTGAAGAAAATGACGTTATCTGCAGGGCTTTCTACTTTGAGAGGTCAGTTTACTACCAATTATCCGGTGTTGATGGCTGGTTCTGTGCTGGCTATGGTGCCTATGGTGATTCTGTATCTGGTGTTCCAGAAGCAGTTTATTGAAGGAATTGCTATGACAGGTGGTAAATAAGATTTGCAAAGAGATGTACTATAATGACTCCAAAGCTACGTTGATGGCATGGTTATAGTTATATAGTATATAGTTATGCATTAGGTAAAAATAACGAAAATGAAAAGAAATGAAATAAAGGATTGAAGTGTGGGGAAAAGTGTGCTATTAAATTAAGATAGTTTTGGTTGGAGGAAATGGTTATGGCAGTACAATTTGAAAAACTATCCCGAATGTTTACGTTGGAAACGGAAAATAGCATGTATCAGATGAAAGTGGATCCGTATGGTTTTCTTCTCCATTTGTATTATGGAAGGAAGACAGCAGGGAGTATGGAGTATCTTTTGACTTACTATGACAGGGGATTTTCAGGAAATCCTTATGATGTGGACAGAGATAGGACATATTCGATGGATGCACTGCCGCAGGAATATCCAATATGGGGGAACGGTGATTATCGTTCCCCTTGTTTGGAAGTAAGGATGGCGGATGGTAGTTTTGGCAGTGACTTAAGATATCAGGGATATGAGATTGAGGACGGGAAATACGGTATTCCCGGCCTGCCGGCGGTATATGAGGATGCAAGTCAGGCACAGACGCTGAAAGTCTATATGGCTGACGAGAAAAGCGGCCTTCAGGTAGTACTGTATTACGGCGTTATGCCGGAGCATGATGTGATCACCCGCACGGTAAAGATAGAAAACAGAGGGCAGGAGACCGTTAGACTGGAGAAAGTGTACAGCGCGTGTCTGGATTTTCTGTCAGGAGAGTATGATTGGATTTCATTTTATGGGCGCCATGCCATGGAACGGACGGTTCAGAGAACCCCGGTAGTTCATGGCTCCCAGGTGGTGGGAAGCCGCAGAGGGACTTCCAGCCATCAGTATAACCCGTTTTTGATTCTGGCGGCTCAGGAAGCCACAGAGAATTATGGAGACTGTTACGGTCTTTCTCTGGTTTACAGCGGAAGCTTCAAGGGGGAAGTGGAGAAGGACCAGTATAATCAGACACGGATCTCCATGGGAATTCAGAATGAGCAGTTTTGCTATGAGTTAAAGCCAGGACAAGCATTTTATGCACCGGAGGCCGTGATAGCTTTCAGCGGCCAGGGGCTTGGAGCCTTGTCCCGCCGTTATCATAAATTGTACCGGTATCATCTGTGCCGGGGGAAATATCGGGATATTCCAAGACCGGTGCTGATCAATAACTGGGAAGCAACCTATTTTGACTTTACCGGAGACAAGATCTATGAGATTGCCAGACAGGCAAAGGAACTGGGCGTGGAAATGTTGGTTCTGGATGACGGCTGGTTTGGCAAGCGTGATACCGATTATTCGGGGCTTGGCGACTGGGAGACCAACGAGAAGAAGCTGGGAGGAACCTTAAAGTCCCTGGTGGATCGGATCAATGGCCTGGGTATGAAGTTTGGAATCTGGGTGGAGCCAGAGATGGTCTCTGAGGACAGTGAACTGTACAGAACCCATCCGGACTGGGCATTTGCCATACCAGGGAGAAAGCCAGTGAGAGGACGTTCCCAGCTGGTTTTGGATTTTTCCAGGCCAGAGGTGGTGGATTTTATCTACAACCAGATATCAGCCGTTTTGGATAGTGCCAATATTGAGTACATGAAGTGGGATATGAACCGGAGCATCTCAGACGTTTATTCTGCGATGACCACATCGGACAGACAGGGGGAGGTTCTGTACCGGTACGTGCTGGGGCTGTATGATTTTTTGGAGCGGCTCCATATAAATTATCCCGATCTTTTAGTGGAGGGTTGCAGCGGCGGCGGCGGACGCTTCGACGCAGGCATGCTGTATTATTGCCCCCAGATCTGGTGCAGCGACAATACCGATGCCATTGACCGGATCTCCATTCAGTATGGGACTTCCTTTGGATATCCCATCTCAACAGTAGGATCCCACGTGTCCACCGCGCCTAACCATCAGAACGGCCGGATGACACCGCTTAAGACCAGAGGCGCAGTAGCCATGGCCGGAAGCTTTGGGTATGAACTAGACCTGTGTAAACTGACTCAGGAAGAGAAGCAGTGTATAAAGGCGCAGATTGAGCAGTATCATAAATACTGGAATGTGATTCACAATGGAGCCTATTATCGTCTGACAAACCCAATGGAACAGGAAGTGGCTGCCTGGCAGTTTGTCAGCGAAGATAAGAGGGAAAGCCTGATTCAGGCGGTGATGCTGAATACTCATGGGAATCCCATTGTGCCTTATGTGAAGGCAGCCGGGTTGGATCCGGAAAAACAGTATCAAGAGGAAGCTACCGGGAGGATCTATACGGGGGCAGCTTTGATGTATGGAGGGATTCCGATTCCCCAGAGGCCGGAGGAGTATTTGGCTTATGAGATTTATTTGGTAGAGGTTGATGGATAGGGCCCTAGGAGGAAGCCTGCTGCTTCTTTAAAGGCTGGGGTATATTCGTGTTAAGAATATCATATAACCCCCTCTCCGGGCTACGCTATCTCTGGCTGAAGTAAACCTTGCAGATTCAAGCCATTGTTTTTGATGCATATCCATACTTTTGCCAGCCAACAACGTAGCTCCGGAGTAACGATAAAACATCTGTAGACCATTTTTCACGTCGGTACTTAGCGCACGTCCTTTGGGCGCTTAGTACCGCTACGTGGAAACTTGAGCGAGAGCGTGTCGGAAGATGTTTTATCGTTACTTCGGAGCGGCCCTTTGGATCATCCCTTTGGATCCCCCCACAAAGCGTAATCTTATATAAATAGTTCTAAAATGAAATCAAAGAAAGGAAGCATCCCATGACTAAAAATGAACAAGTCTTTGAAAACCGGTTTGAACGGCACCTGGATGAGTTAAAATGGCTTTACATGGAACTATACGATTCACAAGAGCATTTTGAGGAACTGTGCAGCATGATGAAAGACATGTACAGCCAGAGAAAAGCCGCCCTTAAGAAACTGGATCTGGAGCGGGAGGAGAATCCGGAATGGTTTAAGGGCAATGACATGCTGGGTATGATGATGTACACAGGACAGTTTGCAGGGAACCTGAAAGGAGTGAAGAAGCACCTGGATTATGTGAAATCCTGCGGGGTGAATTACCTTCATCTGATGCCTCTTATGGAGTCCCCCAAAGGACGTTCCGACGGTGGCTATGCGGTAGCTGATTTCAGAAAGGTACAGGAGGAACTGGGTACAGTAAATGATCTGGAAGATCTTGCAACTCAGTGTCACAAGCAGGGGATCAGCCTTTGCCTGGACTTTGTCATGAACCATACATCCGAAGATCATGAGTGGGCAAAGCGGGCCAGGGCAGGTGAGAAGATGTATCAGGATCGGTATTTCTTTTTCGACAACTGGGATATTCCGGGAGAATACGAGAAGACCGTGCCTCAGGTATTTCCCACCACAGCTCCCGGGAACTTTACCTGGCTCCCAGATCTGGGGAAATGGGTGATGACTACCTTTTATCCCTATCAGTGGGATCTGAATTACAAAAACCCTGTGGTTTTCCATGAGATGGTTTACAATTTTCTGTTTATGACCAATCTGGGGATTGATGTGATCCGGATTGACGCGGTGCCTTATATATGGAAGGAACTGGGAACCAGCTGCAGGAATCTTCAGAAGGTACATACCATTGTCCGTATGATGAGGATGATCGGGGAGATCGTGTGTCCGGGAATCCTTCTGCTGGGTGAGGTGGTGATGGAGCCGGAGAAGGTGGCACCGTATTTTGGAACGGTGGAGAAACCGGAGTGCCATATGCTTTACAATGTGACCACCATGGCTACCATCTGGCATACGGTGGCGGTTCAGGATACCAGGCTATTGAAAAAACAGATGGATATTGTCTATGGGCTGCCTAAGACCTACACATTCCTAAATTACCTGCGGTGCCATGACGATATCGGCTGGGGGCTTGACTATGATACCCTGGAGACCTGGGGCATGATGCAGGTTCCTCATAAGAAGTATCTGAATGACTTCTTTACCGGTGCCATAGAAGAAAGCTTCAGCAGGGGAGAACTATACAACAACGATCCTGTGACCAAGGATGCCCGTTTCTGTGGAACAGCGGCCTCCATGTGTGGTGTGGAAAAGGCAGGGTTCTGTAAGGATGAGAGAGGGATGGAGCAGGCCCTTCGCCTGGATCAGATGCTTCACGCCTACATGCTGTTCCAGTCCGGGATTCCTGTGATCTACAGCGGGGATGAGATCGGGCAGGTCAATGATTACACCTACAAAGAGGATCCGGATAAGGCAGAGGATTCCCGCTATATCCATCGGGGAGCATTTCAGTGGGATCTGGTGGAGAATATTAAGAAAGAAGGAACAGTGCAGCAGCAGATGTTTGACGGGCTCCGGACATTGGAGAAGCTGCGCAGCGAGCACGAGGCCTTCACAGGCGAAGCCCAGGCAGAAACCAGGGATTATGGAGATTATGGCCTTCTTGGCATTGTCCGTACGGGAATGACAGAGAGAATTTTAGGAATCTACAATTTCAACTGGCAGGAGAAAGAAGTGGCGTGTGAAATGGACGGAGAAAACTTGCTTACAGGTGAGAAGGTAGGAAAAGGAGAGACGATTTCCATTCCAGCGTATGGGTTTGTGTGGTTGAAAGAGAAGACGGCTTAAGATACAGCCGTCTTCTAAACATTGGGCCAATGGCTAGGCCAGGCAAAGCCTTTTTGGAGCCGTCCCATACTTAAGCAGGGAAGGGAGCCATCCACAGCCAGGGAATTCTCACGGCGATATTGCGCCTTGCCTCTTCATCGGCAGTTTCCCAGGGCAGCGACTCATACAAACGGATAAGCGGGCTCCGGCCCAGGGTATAGCCGGCCAGTACCATGAAGGATGTACGTGCAGGAAATGCGTCAAAATGCATGACATCTTTTCGGTAAGGCCAGGATGATTTGTCCTCCAGAAAGGGAGTTAAAAAGTCCAGGCCAGCCTGGATGCCTGCGCCGTTGGGAAGGGTGTATTCCCATAAGTTATCCTCCGGCTTGGACAGAAGGTAGCAGAGGGAAACCATATTGTCCAGCACAAAGATGGAGTAATTGTACGGCTTGGTGCGGGCCAGTTCCAGCGGAAAGGAACCGTCTGCTGCCATCTGGGGAAGCAGAAACTGTTTATACTGATGGCGGCAGAAGTCCGCGATTTTTTCATTGTCTGTAAATAAAGCGAAGACCGCAGCCTGCAGAAAGAAGCAGACGCTGTGGTTATTTTTTTCGTTCATCTCAGCTATGCCGTTGGGAGATGTTAACATCCATCCAAGATAACGGCGAAACCAGTTTTTCAACCCTTCGTATATGGATTCTGTCATGTGTCCGGAGCGGTGGAGGATTTCGATGGCAAAGGGAACGTCAATAAGGTGAAGGGTATCGATGATACCGATGCCCCGGCCCTCACAGATACCAGGAATTGCCTGGGCGTAGGACAGATGGGGATTCATAGAAGTCTCCTGGTCCAGAAAAAATTCTTTTACAGTGCGAACTCCCTGAAGGGCAAAACATTCTTCACCGGTAAGCCAGAAGGCGGCGGCCAGGTATACCAGGTTGGTGCGCATACGGCGAAGCAGGAACCGGTGGTCATTGAAATTGCCTGGATTGGTTTCCCCGTCACGGCGGATGTAGGGAAGTCCGTCCCGGGTATCCGGGTTGGGCCACCAGTAGTCGCCATTGGAGTAGTAGTCATGGATGCTGCCGCAGCTGCTTGGAGGCGGGGCGGCATCGGTGATATGGGGAACCGGCGATGACAGCGCCTCCTGGGCTTTCTTTTGAATCAAATCTTTTTGATGGAGTTTTGGCTGTATCGCGTAATTCTTCTTATAATAAATCATAATACACCTCATTTTTTATTTATAATCAATTCAATTCTATTAAAATTTCTCATTTGAATCAATTGTAAAAACTTAAGATTCATAGGAAAAAATGTGAATGCAAATTTACAGAACCCAGAATTTTATGTACAATATAGAGACGGGGGTGTAAATAATGAAGAAAATAAAGAAAAAGTCCAAGGTTTATTTTCAAATGTTCTTGTCCTATCTGGTGATTCTGGTGATTCCAATGATGCTGGCCATGGCCCTCTATGTGTATACCTTTCACATTATCCGAAGCCAGGCAGAAGAAATGAATAAAAATCTTCTGGTTATGGTGAAGGATGAACTGGACTATGAAGTAGAGAATATGCGCAAGATTGCCAGCCGCCTGGCTCTTGATGACAGGATTCAGCTTGCATCCAATGTAAAAGGCGGATTTACATCCCAGGATCAGATGAATCTCTACTATATCTATACAGAATGCCTGGCCATCAATATGTCGGAAGATTTTATCGAAGACATCTTCATTGTATTCAACAATACGGGAAAAGTGGTAAGCATAAATGGCAATATGTCGGATCAGCTGTTTTATGATATCTATTATAGGAGCAGTGAGATGGATTTCCAGCAGTTTCGGGAATATATGAACCAGTTCCATTACGGCGATATGCTGCCTATACGGCTGGAAAACGGAAAAGACGTTTTTCTGTTTACCATGACTACGCTGAAGGCGGATTTTAAGGATTCTTCAGCCACTGTCTGTATTGCCATAGATGCAGAGACCATCCGGCAGCGGCTTCAGAGTATGAAATGGTCCGACCCTATGGATGTGATGGTGATTACGGATTCGGATTTTCGGGTATGTGCAGACCAGCAGATATCGGATCGGTTTGAATGGAGGTATGATCTGTGGGAACGGGGCAATCACCAGCTGGTCAATGATCTGGGAGAGCAGCACATCATTTCCATATTGCCGTCGGATGAGGTGAAATGGAAATACGTAAGCGTTATGCCGTTAAAACAGATGGCTCAGGAAGCGGGGAAGGTACGGGCCTTGGCTATGGCCGGAGTGTTTTTGTGTACCACAGTGGGAATTTTAGTTTCTTATTTTATAACGAAGCGCAATTACAATCCCATCAAAATGCTTATGGACAATTTCAGGCAGCATGGGAAGGTGGAGATGGAGGAAGGGGTCAATGAGTATCAATGGCTCAACCATCAGATGGATCAGTTTTTTAAGCAGCATGTGGACGCAGAACAGTTGTTGAAAAAGAACCGGAGGAGCCTGAAGAACTATTATCTGTACCAGCTTCTCCAGGATTATGGGGACGGGAGCTTAAGGGATCAGTACGGCCTGCGGATCAACGGGGATTATAATGTGGTTTTGCTTCTTGTTCCTGTGGTTACGCAAGAGACGGACAGGAAACAGGAGGGCTATATGGAAGAAAATGCCCTGCAGAAATTTGCTATGATCAATATATTTGAGGAAATGTGCCTGAATTACTTTAATATTGATATGGTAGAGCTGGGAGAGCGGGTAGCTGCCATCGTGAGCCTGCCGGATGAGGGGAGAGAGCATCTGGATGTGCTGAAGAACCAGGCGGAAAGTTTCCAGCAGATGATGGAGGAGTCCTTTGGATTTTCGGTTGAGATTCTGATGGGGTCCATCTGTACCAGATGGGAGGGGATCCATGATTCCTATCTCCAGGCCCTGGAACTGGAACAGTATGTCCATCTTCTGGATGCCGGCCTGCTGCTCTACGATGAGGTGAAGAACATCCAGCCTCACTACCAGTATCCTCTCGACCTGGAACAGAAGCTGATCAATGCCATAAAGGTGGGGGACAGCAGCCTGGCGTGGGATACGATGGAACAGGTTTTTGACTTGAATCTCAGCGGAAGGGTGACTGCCAATGTGTACCGGTGTTTGGTATATGGAATGATGGGGACGCTTCTGGAGGGAGCAAGCCAGGGAGAATATAAGGATGCAGCCAGAGAGCTGACGTTTCCGGACGGGGAGATAATGCCGGCGGGAAAGATGAAGCAGCGTTTCCGGGAACTGACGGAGGAGATCTGCAAGAAAATTGTGGAGCGGCAGAAGGAGACTTCTCAGGATCAGACCCTGAGCAAAAAAGTTCAGGAGTATATCATGGAGAATTACCAGGATCCGGATCTGAATATCTCCATAACCAGCCAGCATTTTGACCTGACTCCGGCTTACCTGTCGTCTGTTTACAAAAAACAGACGGGAAAAAGCCTTCTGGAGTACATCAACATGGTTCGCCTGGCCAGTGCGGAGAAGCTTCTGGAGCAGGGATACAGCGTGGTGGAGGTGGCGGCTATGGCCGGGTTCCGTGACAGCAGCACATTTATCCGGGTTTTTAAGAAGAAAAAGGGCATGACTCCGGGACAGGTGAAGAAAAAGAATCAGGAAAGTGAAAGAATATCCGATTGACTTATGAAAATGCAAACTTTTTTAGGGATTTTTGCCTATGAAGTTTGCTTTTTTTCTATATCTTTTGGGCTGATGGGGTGCTAAGATGGGGGCACAGCAAACGAAGCCGGGAACCACAGCCCGGAAAAAGGAAGGAAACGAAAAAGAAAAAAGAAGTAAAACGAAAATGGGAAGGGAGAAGCAATATGAGAAACAAAAAAAGAAATGCAGCATTGCTGATGGCAGCAACCATGACGGCAGCCACAATTGCAGGATGCAGCGGATCAGGAAGCAGCACCACAAAGGAGACGACTGCAGCGCCGGCATCGTCGGCGGCAGCAGAGACAACGGCAGCCGGGGGGGCAGAGGCACCAGAAGCCTTTTCCTATCCTATGGCGGCAGGAGACAAGCTGCAGTACTGGTGTGACCTTACAACCACAGTATCTGCAAACTATTCCAATCTAGGTGACACGCCTTTCGGCCAGGGCTGGCAGGAGAATACCGGCGTGGAGATTGAATTCTTACATCCGCCTACAGGACAGATGAAGGAACAGTTCAGCCTGATTCTGGCAGACGGAAGCCTTCCGGACTTAATGGAATACAACTGGACCGTGGATTATCCTGGCGGGCCGGAGAAGGCCATCAAGGACGGTGTGATCACGCCGTTAAATGATATCTTTGCACAGTACTGTCCCAATATTACCAAGTATTTGGCGGAGAATCCGGATATCGACCGTATGATCAAGACGGATGAGGGACATTATTATGTATTTCCGTTTATCCGGGGCGACGAGAATCTGATGAATACCATCGGGCTGATGGTTCGCCAGGACTGGCTTACGGAGTTGGGGATGGAGGTTCCCACTACCATAGATGAATGGCACGATGTGCTGACTGCATTTAAGAATGAGAAAGGGTGCATTGCCCCTTACTGCTTCGAGTATACCAATGGCCAGTACTTAGGTGCGGATCCGTTTGTTGCGGCGTACGGTGTGAACCGGTCCTTCTATTTAGGAAGCGACGGCACAGTGCATTTTGGCGCGACGGAGCCGGGATTTAAAGATTATCTGGCTACCATGAACCAGTGGTACCAGGAAGGGCTGATCGATCCGGATCTGGCTACCCTGAAAAATGACCAGGTAAGCGCCAAGATCACCAACGGCCAGGCTGGAGCTTCCATGGGCCAGGCAGGAAGCCGTATGGGTACCTGGACCACTGCAGCGCGGGCAACCACGCCGGAGTTTACTCTGGTTCCGGCTCCGGTTCCTACTCTGGAGAAGGGCGGCCAGGCGGAGATGGGGTACATAGAGAATCCATTCTCTGGAAGGGCCAGCGTGGCAATCACCACGTCCTGTAAGGATGTGGAGCGTGCAGCCAGGCTGATGGACTGGGCTTACGGTGAAGAGGGACATATGTTCTTTAACTTTGGTGTGGAAGGGGAATCCTACACTATGGTTGACGGTTATCCTACTTACACGGAGCAGATCTTAAACAATCCTGACGGACTTCCGGTGTCTCAGGCTATGTCCGCATACATCCGCGGCAATTACAACGGCCCGTTTGTCCAGGACATTCGTTATCTGGAGCAGTACTATACCATGGAAGAGCAGAAACAGACTCCCATTGTCTGGGGACAGTGCAATGGCGCAGCCCACACCATGCCGCCCATCACACCGACCTCTGACGAGAGCAAGGAGTTCTCTACCATCATGAATGAGATCAATACCTACCGGGATGAGATGATTCTTAAGTTTATCTTCGGAACGGAGAGCGTTGACAATTTTGACACCTATGTAAAGAATATTGACAATATGGGCCTGGCAAGGGCGCTGGAGATTCAGAATGATGCCTTAAGCCGGTATAACGCCAGATAATCTTGGCATGACAAACGATCCGCTGCAGTATGGCTGCGTTAAGCCGCAGCGGGTCGTTTCAAATCTATTGAGAAGGAGTAATTGTATGAAAGAGAAAAATGTCCGGAATACGTTAGGCTACCGGATGAAAAGAGACTGGATCCGAAACCGCTCTCTGTACATTCTGGTGCTGCCGGTTCTGATTTTTTATATTTTGTTCCACTATAAGCCAATGTATGGCGCTATTATTGCGTTTAAGGACTATACGCCTACTTTGGGGGTAAGCGGAAGCCCGTGGGTCGGAGTGGCGAATTTTACCCGTTTCTTTAAAAGTGTTTACTTCGGAAGGCTGATCAAAAATACGGTTCTTTTGAGTGTGTACAGCTTGATCTTCGGCTTTCCGGCGCCGATTATTTTGGCTCTCTTGCTGAATGAGGTACGCAGCAAGCATTTCAAGAACGTGACGCAGACCATTACATACCTGCCTCATTTCATCTCTCTGATCGTTGTGACCGGTATGCTGACAGACTTCAGCATGACGGCAGGGCTTTTTAATGATATCATTGCATTTTTCGGCGGGGAGCGTTCTCCCCTTTTACAGAATCCGGATCTGTACCGTACCATGTATGTTGCCTCCGGCATCTGGCAGCAGGTAGGGTGGGGCTCCATTATCTATCTGTCCGCCCTGGCAGGGGTTGACCAGCAGCTTTATGAGGCGGCCTCCATCGACGGAGCCGGTAAATGGAAACAGCTGATTCATGTGACTCTTCCAGGCATTGCACCTACGATCATTATCATGCTGATCATGAGGGTCGGGCAGCTGATGAGTATGGGATATGAGAAGACCATTCTGTTATATAACCCTTCCACCTATGACACGGCGGATATCATCTCATCCTATATATACCGTGTAGGCCTTATGGAACAGGATTGGAGCTACTCGACGGCAGTGGGATTGTTTAACTCTGTGATCAATTTCTGCCTTTTGATTTTGACCAACAAGATATCCAGGAAATTCAGTGAGACCAGCCTGTGGTAAAGGAGGGATAAGATTATGAAGATTAAGAGATCAAAAGGAGAGAAAACATTTCAGGTTTTCAATTATGCATTTTTGTCGCTGATTATTGTCGTCTGCTTTTATCCGGTGTGGTACGTAGCCATGGCATCCTTCAGCAACAGCAACCTGTTAACCCAGCACAGCGGCCTGTTGTTTGCACCGACAGGGTTCAGCACGGATGCGTACAAAAAAGTATTTCAGAATCCCATGATCACCAAGGGGTATATGAATACGCTGTTTATTCTGATTGTGGGAGTTATCTTTGACCTGTTTATGACATCGCTTGGGGCTTATTTCCTGTCCAGGAAACGGGTGATGTTCAAGAAGCCTATCATGATGTTCATTGTGTTCACCATGTTCTTCTCAGGGGGAATGATTCCGTTTTACATCAACTTAAAGGATCTTCATTTAACCAACACCTTGTGGGGGCTGATTATTCCGTTTATGATTAATACCTCCAATCTGATCATTCTGAGAACTGCCTTTGAGAGCATTCCGGAGAGCCTGATCGAGGCGGCCCAGATCGACGGAGCCGGTCATTTCCGGATTTTGTCCACCATTGTGCTTCCGCTGTCCAAGGCCATGCTGGCGGTTATGGTCCTGTACTATGGCGTAAGCATCTGGAACTCCTGGTTCTGGGCTTCGGCGATTTTGAGAAACAGGGAAATGTATCCGCTGCAGATTATTTTGAGGGAGATCTTGTTGTCCAATGATACCAGTTCCATGACAGCAGGTTCCAGCGCTATGGATACGGAGGCCATCGGGATGACCATCAAGTATGCGACCATCATGGTGGCAACGATTCCGATTCTGTGTGTCTATCCGTTTTTGCAGAAGTATTTTACGAAGGGAACTATGGTTGGGGCGGTAAAAGAATAGGTACAGGAGAAAAGGAGAGAGTCAATGCATCATTTTACAGAGACAACCATGAGGCAGATCATGGAACAGGATTTGTGCCCGGTTATGGCCAGCCTGTTTAAGCGCGTGGCAGAGGAAGGCCCCGGGCTGGTTATGGATCAAATTCCTGTGTACAATGAGAGGGCGCAGTTCGTCGGCGGAAAGGTGATCAACCAGACGTGTTACACGGCCCTGGAGATTATCCGGACAGAGGAAAGCTTAAGGAAGCTGACACAGATCATCCGTATGGTTTCGGATATGCCTATGGAGACCTGGGGAATTTTAAATGGCATCACAGGCCTTTACCGATTACAAAAGGCAGGGATTTTTGACCGTGTGGTAGATCAAGAGACCCTTGCCAAGCTGAAGGAAACCATGGACTGGAGGACATTTGTGGATGTTGACAGCCACTATGCCCTGATTCGCAAGCCTACCAATTACTATGGTGTGGCATTCGGAATTGCAAGATACCGGGAACTGATGGGATGGGAGCCGGAGGGCCACAGCCGCCTTCTTCTGGAGCACCTTCTGGAGCATATTGACATGTATTCTGGTGATCTCTGCTTTATGGACGAAACGCCGGGGGAGGGGAGGTTTGACCGCTACAGCATCTTGGTCCCCAGTGAATTGGCCTCTTTGCTGTTGGCCACAGGATGGGAGGTGCCAGAAAAGATCCGCAGGATGCTTGGAAAATCGGCCCGTATTTTCCTGCAGATGGCAGATGAAGAGGGCCAGGGGTTTGCCTATGGGCGAAGCATCGGGGCATACGGTGACACGGCGGCGCTGGAGGTTCTGTCTGCGGCGGCTGAGCTTGACGGCATCCTGACAGAGGATGAGAAGGAGATTGCCTATGGGTACAGCATGAGGCTGATGAAGCATATGTTGGATTTCTGGTATGACGAGGACATGGAATCCATCAATATGTGGGAGAAAGGCCGCAGGACGGACAATTATCGGAACAAGAACCGGATTCTGGGGGAAAATTTAAGCCTGTGCATGCAGATGGTCAGCAGTTTTGAACACTGGGTGAAGGCAGGATACGGAGAACATGAGATCTGCAGCGACTATGGGGAGAGAATTGCAGGTCTTGGCAGGTTTACCTATGTGCCATTTGCAGAAGGGGAATTCCACAGAGGGCTGGCAATCGTCCGGGATGGCCGTAATATATGGTCCCTGCCGCTGATAAGTGGGGGGCAGAAATATTATGACAAGGATCCTTACATGCCGGTGCCCTTTCAGAATCAGGTGCTTCAGGGGGTCCCAGAGTGTAATCACGGCCAACTGGTGCCCCAGCTGTTGATGGAAAACGGCGATGTGTGGATGCCGGTTGCCTATATCGGAAGGATTGTACCTGTTATGGAGAAAGAGCGGATGGAAATCACCTGTCATATGGATTCCATGTGCCTTATGGGGGAGGGGGTTTTCATAAGCGGAGATACCAGGATGGAGCCATCTTTTGTAGACCATTCCATTGCAGGAGACAGTAGGAAGGCGCAAAAGCCTCAACGGATGGAGGGAATCTCGGATGCGTTTGCCTATGAATTTACTAAGGGGCAGATTACCCGGGAGGATACATTTTCAATCACCAGGGGGCATAGGGTGAAACAAATACGCCTTGTACTTTTGACTTACTCCCAGGAGCCAGGGATAGAGGGGACTTCTGTCACATTCGGACAAGGGGCGATTGCCAGTATGGATGCACAGGGATACGACAGCTGTTCTGTGAGGCAGGCGACAGATGACGGAAGTTATGATACACCTCATGGCAGGCTGAATGGGGAAGTTGTCTGGGTGAGGGATACGGTGCCGGAGGAAGGCGTGCTTCATGTTAAGTGGGTGATCCGGTATGGCTCTCTCTGTCAGTGACGAAATATGTTAAGCCTGGCCTGCATAGTTTCACCAGGATATGAGAATACTGGTGAGAGAAAACCATAAGCAGAGGGTGAGACGGTGCAGGATAAGGAAAAGGTTAAGAGAATCGTGAGGATTACAGGTGTGACATTGGCAGTATACGGTATCTTTCGGTATCTGCTGCCTCTTGTCATGCCTTTTTTATTTGCCTGTGTTGCGGCTGTCTTGCTGAAACCGTCTGCGTGCTGGATCTCGGATAAGCTGCAGGTAAGATGGAGAGGAAAACAGGTTGGCATCGGTGCAGGGGCTGTGGGAATCGTGGAGCTGGGGATTGTGTTTTTGGTTCTGGGATTGGGAGTCTATATGGGAAGCCGGAAACTGTACCGGGAGATGAGCCTGTTGTCAGAGCGGTTCCCTTATTGGGTCGAAAAACTGGATGTATGCCTGACAGGAGTTTGCCATAAGGTAGAACAGTCGTTTGGGTTTAAGGAACAGTCTATGGTTCGTCTGATGCAGGATATGATACTTCATTTTGTGGAGACCATGAAGCAGGGGGTCATGCCTTATCTGATGGGAAATTCCCTGTTGATGGCAAAATACTTGATCGGATGCTGCATTATGGCGGTTCTGTTTGCCATTGGGGTTATGCTGTTTATACAGGAATTGGATGAGTGGAAGGAGCGGATCAAGAAATCGACGTTTCAACAGGAATTTATTCGGGCAGGAAGACTTCTTCGCACAGTTGCCAATGCGTATGTGCGGACCCAGGGACTGATTATGATTCTGACCATGGAGATCTGCACCATAGGGTTTTCCCTTCTGGGGAATCCTTACAGCATTCTGGCCGGGATTGGTATTGGCCTGTTGGATGCCCTTCCCATATTTGGTACAGGAACCGTGCTGATTCCATGGGCCGTGGTTGTGTGTGTAAAAGGAAAATGGATGAAGGGATTGGCTATCTTCGGATTGTATGTGATCTGCTACTTTGTGAGGCAGATTCTGGAGGCGAAGCTGATGGGGGACAAGGTAGGGTTGTCGCCCCTTGAGACACTGATTTTTATGTATGTAGGGCTAAAGTTGTTTGGCGTACTGGGGGTTTTTCTGGGGCCGGTGGGGGTTTTGGTGGTGAAAGAATTTGCTGTGGGGCAACGCCCTCCGGCCCGGACTGATGATTAGCTTAGTTTGGAACTAAAATCCGTCATCGCTTCGGAAATCTTGATCTGCTGCGGGCAGACGGCTTCACAGCTGCGGCAGCCGATACATGCAGATGGCTTTTTGTCATCTGGTAAGGCAGCCAAAGCCATGGGAGCGATGAACCCGCCTTCCGTGAAACAATGCTCATTGTACAGGGACAGTAAGGACGGAATATCCAGCTGTTGCGGACAATGGCTGGTACAGTAACGGCAGGCTGTGCAGGGCAGCGTTTTTTTCTTCAGCATAGCGTCTGCGATCCCAAGAAGCGCTTCCATCTCCGTCTCGTTTAGTGGCTTGAATGTCTCAAAGGTATGAATGTTATCTTTTAACTGATCTAAGTTAGACATACCAGAAAGGATCAATCTGACACAGTCAAAGGATTGAAGGAAGCGGAAAGCCCACGCAGGAATCTCTTCGTCCGGACGCAATCCTTTTAAGATGCTGCTGTGCTCTTCGGAAAGGGAAGCCAGGCGACCTCCACGAAGGGGCTCCATGACCCACACAGGGATATGATAGCTGTCCAAAAGATCCATTTTTGCCTTGGCATCCTGGAAGGACCAGTCAAGGTAGTTAAGCTGAATCTGGCAGAATTCCATCTTCCCGCCGTAGGCATCCAGAAAACGCTTCATGACCTGGCAACTGCCGTGGGCGGAGAAGCCCAGATGGCGGATCCGGCCATTTTCTTTCTGCCGGATCAGATAGTCGTAGATCCCGTGGGATGGATCTAAGTACGCGTCGATATTCATCTCGCAGACATTGTGAAACAGGTAAAAATCAAAAAAATCTACCTGGCATTTTTTTAGTTGCTCTTCAAAAATCTCTTCAACTTTATCCATATTGGATAAGTCGTAGCCGGGAAACTTAGTGGCAAGGTAGAAGCTGTCACGAGGGTATCGGCTTAAAAGCTTCCCCATAACCAGTTCCGATTGGCCGCTGTGGTAACCCCATGCGGTATCATAGTAGTTGATTCCATGTTCCATCCCATAGGCTACCATTTTTTCAGCTGCTTGTTCATCGATGCGGTTGTCATCGCCGTCAATGACAGGCAGACGCATGGCACCCATTCCAAGGGCGGATAATTGTTTGTCCTGAAACGGTCTGTATACCATAAGGAAAGTACCTCCTGTTGAATTGTTCAAAAAGATTATAGCATCTGGAGTGAACTATAAGTCAATAGGTCTTTTGGAGGGCTTTTGTGGGAACTTTAGGGGAACAAACTCTTCGCCTTAGCCAAAGCGAAGTTGTAGTTACGGATTCCAAGTTCCAGGTAAGGCTTTTTGGAGTGGACGAAATAGTAGTTTTGAAGCAGTGTCTCCCAGTCAAAGCTTTGGCTCCAGGGGGAAGCGCTTTTGTCAAAATCCACGGTAGCGATCGCCGGAGCGGCATCGGCGCTGAGACCATAGTACAGAAAACAGAAATCATCCTCCGTGATATATGTGGGATCCATGTGATTGACATAATCCCATGCGATGATGGAACCTGGCTTTGCCCATACCAGGGCAATGTAACAGAGGGAGACCACAGCCAGGCTGTAGGGAAACAGTGGGAATCTGGTCTTCCATATGATAAGGGTCACGCCGATCATCAGGACAGACAGCATAGCTAAGAACCACAGCACAATGAACCGCAAGTACGTTAATCGGTACTCTTTTACATAGAGCATCATCCGGTAGCAGGCAGAGGCGATCATCACATACGTACAGATGCAGATGATTGTCAGGATCACATTTAGGGATCTGCTGGGACGGATATATTTGAGGCAGCACAGCACCATAATCAGGTTCAAAAAAGCAACGAAAAGAAGCTGGAAGAAGCCTTGTCTGGCATAGGAGGAAAACGTGTATCCTTCCGGAAGGTTTCCTTTTCCCATAAAGAGATAGACGACCTGGATGCCACTAAACAGCAGATAGACAATGCAGATGCTGCTCATACATGTCAGGGCGATCATAGGCTCTCCTTTCCTGCGGCTTACTCCATCCGGCTTCAGGCCGTGGAGACAGCAACAGCAGATCACGCAGTACAAGGCCAAGGCTCCGAAGGAGAAGCGAAACAGGACGGAGCATATGGTGGCCGGCTTTAACAAGGTTCCTAAAAGCTTATGAATTACACTGGAAAATACCGCATCTGCCGCGCCCAGAAGCGTGATCAAAAGAATCAACATGGGAATCGCCGCCAGAAGCCCTATAATGACATAGGAAACTTTTTTCATAGTATTATTTTCCTGTTTTTTCAGGTAGGACCAGGTATGGCGAAACGGCAGGGGGATGGACTCAAGCGTCTGGAACAGGAATACAGTGATGGAGCACAGGTATTTTCCAATATTCCAGGTCTTGTCGTCATAAAATTGGTGGATTCCGAACACAATGCCCAGAAGAAGAAGCGCGATGCCGTTAAGCCGTATCAAGAACCATTCCGATGTTCGGCAGGTTCCAATGCCGATCATCAGGGCAGCTGCCATCAGAAAATAGCTTCCCCTCTTTATAGGAACCCTCAGCTTTTTGCAGGACAAATATCCCCACAGACAGGCAAAGGCAGCAAAGAGAGGATAGGTGATTCCGGCTGGGTTTTTATAGAGGCAAAAGGTGTAAAATGCGCCGAAAGCCAGGCATAATCCCATAAAGAAAGGAAAGCTTTCGGTGACAGGGGAGAGAAGGGCTTCCTGTTGGATGGCTGTCCCGGAAGAGGTTATTTCCGGATTGTTGCTCATCACAGAATTATTGTTGTTTGCTATAGGACTATTATTATTTGTTATAAGGATATTGTTGTTCATTACAGGGCTATTGTTAGTTATCCTTGTGTTATGGTCTTCCATCATAAACTCCATTCCGCTGTCGGGGCAGACAGCATATATTGTGGCAATTGTTTTCACATCGTAAATAGTTCGTGGCATCTGCTGTTGGCAGGCTTACGTTTTTTCTTCCACAAATTCAATCAGATCTCCTGGCTGGCATTCCAGGGTACGGCACAGGGCCTCCAGAGTGGAAAAACGGATGGCCTTGGCTTTGTTATTTTTTAAAATGGATAAATTGGCCATAGTGATATCGACTTCTTTGGAAAGCTCTGTGAGCCCCATTTTTCTTTTTGCCATGACCACATCCAGGTTGATTACAATTCCCATGTTTTTAAAGCCTCCTTTTATATGGTTAGGTCATTTTCCTCTTTATACCGGACGGCCTTCTCAAATACCTGGCACAGCACGATGCTGAACAAACCGGCGATAGCGAATACGATTACAACGACAACTGTAGCCGGAGTAGGAGAGAAGAAAATACGGGCAATGGACAAAATGGAGATCAGAAAGCTGTATTTGCCCATGGATTTAAGAGAGGTTACGTTGGCGTATACAAAAGCATTGTCCTCCAGGACAGTATCGAACATGTTCCGCAGCTGTGCCACGATCATCAGGCAGAGCACGCCAGACAGTACATACAGTATAGTCAGGGGAAGATAATACGTACGGAAGGACTTCAGATAAGCTCCCGCCCATCGAAAAAGGAAGGGGAGGGAGATTGTCAAGACAATCCCTAAGTAAAACATGGCATCCAGAAGCCGCTTTGTAAAAAGAACTAACCGTTGATTCATAGAAACAGATTCCTCCTTTTGCGTGGTTATGTGCTCCCCGCAATCTCTCCTTAACCTGCCTTTGCAGTTGCAAGAGAAGTTTCGGGAAGTACAGTGGTGGTTTCCCGCTTTTTATGGTATGGGATGTTTGGAAAATAGGCTGTTAATTATCCTTGTATGGGAACTATAGCATAGAGTATATTAAATATCAATATAATTTTATTGATAAACGATAAATTAAGAAAATCAAAAGAAAGAGGAAAGAAAATTAAATATTTTTTGTATACAAAGTAGTTGCATTTTACACCATATTGTATTATAATACTATTTATCGATTAACTAGCTAACTATAAGCCATCTAATTATAAACTATCTAATTGTAAACTATGTAATGATAAATTGACTAATAATTAGCTAACAAACAAATTGGTGAAGGAGGTAAACGCATGTGAATAACGGGAATCACAGAAACGAAATGACGTTGGAGATGAGGCTGCTTGACAAATATATGCGGATCTCGAGACATCATAGGGCAGTTATGGAGAGAATGCTAAGCACTACTGGTGTGTACCGAAGCCAGCACAAAATCCTGATGACGATTTCTCACAACCCCAATATTTCCCAGAAGGAGTTGGCAGATAGGAACGAGGTTTCTACGGCAACCATTGCGGTATCCTTAAAAAAGTTGGAGAAAGGCGGCTATATCAAGCGTCTGGTGGACGAGAAAGATAACCGGTATAACCAGATCTGCATCACACAGAAAGGCCAGGAGATCGTGGAAAAGAGCCATCAGATTTTTACAGAGGTTGATGAGGCGATGTTTGCCGGGCTTTCGGAAGAGGAATATCAGATTTTGGAGGCGATTCTGGACAAAATCTATAGTAACCTGGAGGAGTACGGACAGAGAAAAGAGAAAGAGCGGGAAGAATCCCGCGGGGAAGGGAGGAGTTGCAATTGAGACGTTATGGAGCATATATAAAACCATATTTGACAGCTTTTATCCTTGGGCCGCTGCTGATGCTGACGGAAGTGTTTGGAGAGATCATGCTGCCGAAGCTGATGTCCCTGATCATCAACAACGGCGTGGCAAGCCGTGATACAGGCTACATTATCCGTGTAGGGCTTGTTATGGTACTGACAGCAGCTATTATGGCCATTGGAGGAGTTGGAGGGGCTTATTTTTCTTCCAAGGCATCTATCTGCTTTACCAGCGACCTGCGAGGAGATCTGTTCGCCAAGGTTCAGGAATTTTCGTTTAAAAATATTGACCAGTACAGCACCGGTTCCCTGGTAACCCGTTTAACCAATGATATCCAACAGGTACAGAATGTGACCATGATGGGGCTTCGGATGATGTTTCGGGCACCGGGAATGTTAATCGGGGCACTGATTATGGCGTTTCTCATGAATGCCAGGCTGGCGCTTGTGATCCTGGTGGTGATTCCATTTCTGGCGGTGTCCATCGGCATCATTTTAAGGATCGCATTTCCCAGGTTTACGGTGATGCAAAAGACGATTGACCGGTTAAACTCAGGCATTCAGGAGAATTTAACCAATGTCCGGGTTATTAAGTCTTTTGTGAGGGAGGATTTTGAGAAGAAGAAGTTTACAGATATGAATCAGGATTTGAAAGACAAAAGCCTCCAGGCGATGAAGGTGGTGATCACAACGATGCCTGTGATGACGCTGGCCATGAACATCACCACGCTGGCAGTCGTGTGGTATGGAGGAAATATCATTATTGCAGGAAATATGCAGGTGGGAGACTTAACGGCATTTACCACATATATCGTGCAGATCCTGATGTCTCTGATGATGCTTTCCATGGTACTTTTACAGAGTTCCAGGGCTATGGCTTCTATCAAGCGTATCAACGAGGTGATGGATACGGAGATTGACTTGTCTGATGAGAAAGCAAACCGGAAGGATCTTCTGGTGAAGCATGGGAAGGTGGAGTTTCGGGATGTTGGTTTCAGCTACTCAAAGGGCGCCGGAGAGAAAGTTCTGGAGCATGTAAACTTTACGGCGGAGCCAGGCCAGGTGTTGGGAATCATCGGCGCTACAGGAAGTGGCAAGACGACGCTGGTGCAGATGATTCCCCGGTTGTATGATGCCCTGGAGGGGCAGGTGCTGGTGGATGATGTGGACGTGAGGGAGTATTCCCTGAAGAATCTGAGAAATGGCGTAGGCATGGTTCTTCAGAAGAATGAACTGTTTTCGGGTACGATTGAGGAGAATCTGCGCTGGGGAGACGAAGGGGCTTCGATGGAGGAGATTCGGGCAGCGGCAGGAAGCGCCCAGGCAGATGGATTCGTCACATCCTTTACCAACGGGTATGATACGGATTTGGGACAGGGAGGTGTCAATGTGTCTGGAGGGCAGAAGCAGAGGCTGTGTATTGCCAGGGCTCTTTTGAAAAAGCCGAAGATCCTGATTCTGGATGACAGTACCAGTGCAGTAGATACAGCTACGGAAGCCAAGATACGGGAATGCTTCCGGACTACCTTGAAAGATACGACGAAGATCATTATCGCCCAGCGAATCGGTTCTGTGGAGGAAGCTGACAAGATTTTGGTTCTTGATGAAGGAAGGGTGATTGGCATAGGGAACCATGAGGAACTGCTAAAGGATTGTGAGGCTTACCAGGAAATCTACTATTCGCAGCGGGATCGTGAGAAGGAGGCAGGTGCATGAGCGACAAAAAACGGATAGAGAACTTGAAAGGCCCGGAAGGGTGGAAGGAGACGGAAAGCCAGAAGGCAATGGGAGGCCGGAAGGAGGCGGAAAGCCAGAAAGAATTGGAAGGCCGGAAGGAGGCGGAAAGCCAGAAAGGATTGGAAGGCCAGAAAATAGCGGGAAATCAGAAACGGGTGGAAAGCCTGAAGCGAAGATATGCAAGAGCAGTGGCAGCGCCAAAGAGGGGGCCTATGGGAGGTCCAGGAGGCCCAGGCAGAAGGGCGGCTTCCATGGGCAAGGGAAGTCCGAAAAACAGCAAGGCAACAGTAAAAAGGCTGCTGTCGTACCTGAATGAAGATAAGCCTAAGATGGCGCTGGCATTTTTCTGTGTGATCGTCAATACGCTGGCTTCCCTGGCTGGTTCTTATATGTTGCGGCCGATCATCAACACCTATATTGCACCCGTAGACGGAAGCAGAGGGGATATAGCAGGGCTGGCAAAAGCGCTGATGGTTCTGGCGGCGGTCTATGGAGCCGGTGTAGTGGCCAATTATGCCCAGGCAAAGGTGATGTTAACCGTGGCCCAGAACGCATTGTTTAAGATCCGGATTGATCTGTTTAACAAGATGCAGGAACTTCCAGTACGGTTTTACGACACCACCAACAACGGCGACCTGATGAGCCGGTATACCAATGACGTAGATACAGTGGGGCAGATGCTTTCCAATACCCTGGTGCAGCTGTTTTCCGGAGCATTAAGCATCATTGGAACCTTACTTTTGATGATCTATACCAACATTTACCTAACCCTTGTGACGGTTCTCATGATTCCTCTTATGATGAAGGCCGGAGGTGCCGTAGCAAGGAGAAGCCAGAAATATTTCTCTGCCCAGCAGACTTCCCTTGGAGCGGTCAACGGCTATGTGGAGGAGACCATCACAGGGCAGAAGGTGGTGAAGGTATTCTGCCATGAGGACATAGCCAAGGAAGAGTTTGATATCTTAAATAAGGATTTAAGGGACAATCAGATCAGGGCGCAGTTTTTTGGTGGAATCATGGGGCCGGTGATGGGAAATTTAAGTCAGGTGAATTACTCTTTGACGGCATGTATCGGAGGCCTGCTTTGCATTTTTAAGAATTTTGACGTAGGCGGGCTTACCGTGTTCTTGAATTTTTCCCGTCAATTTTCTCGCCCTATCAATGAGATTTACATGCAGATCAGCACTGTATTCTAGGCGTTAGCGGGAGCGGAGCGGGTGTTTGCAGTGATGGATGAGAAGCCGGAGCCAGAGGATGATTGGGATGGGGTGGAGTTAAGTCCTATGGAGGGGCATGTGGTGTTGGATCATGTGACCTTCGGGTACAATCCGGATAAGACGATCCTCAGTGACATCAGCCTTTATGCTAAACCGGGACAGAAGATTGCATTTGTAGGCTCTACCGGTGCCGGCAAGACGACGATCACCAACCTGTTAAACCGGTTTTACGATATTGACTCTGGTTCTATCACCATAGACGGGGTGGATATCCGGCACATGAAGCGGAATAACTTAAGACAGAATATTGCCATGGTACTTCAGGATACCCATCTGTTTACGGGAACCGTAAGGGAGAATATTCGGTACGGAAGGCTGGATGCCACAGATGAAGAGGTAGTTCAGGCGGCGAAGACGGCTTCTGCCCATTCGTTTATCATGCGTCTGCCTAAGGGGTATGATACCATGCTGGAGGGCGACGGCGCTAATTTGAGCCAGGGTCAGAGGCAGCTTCTGAATATTGCCAGGGCAGCTGTTTCAAAGGCACCGATCCTGATTCTGGATGAGGCCACCAGTTCAGTGGATACCAGAACGGAGAAGCATATTGAGCATGGTATGGACCGTCTGATGGCCAACCGGACCACGTTTGTCATCGCCCACCGGCTGTCCACTGTGCGCAATGCCAATGCCATTATGGTGCTGGAGAACGGGCGGATCATGGAGCGGGGAGACCATGAGGAATTGCTTGCTATGAAGGGGCGGTATTATGAGCTCTATACAGGGCTTAAGGAACTGGACTAATTGGGAAGTTTCTGGTATAGTTATGGTAGATGAATACCTGCTCTTCGGTGAATAGCGGGAGAGGTTTTTGGGAACATGATACCATAGAAGAGGGAGATGGCTGTGTGATGGAAGGGGTTCATAAAGGGGAACAGGACCAGTATGAGAAGATGACGACTGCGCCGGTGGCAGGGCTTATCCTGTCCCTGGCGCTGCCCAGTATTGTGACGATGCTGATTACCAGCGTGTATAATCTGGCGGATACATTTTTTGTTGGCAGGCTTGGCACCAGCGCTACGGGAGCAGTAGGGGTGGTGTTTTCCATTCCTATGATCCTCAATGCCCTTGGGTTTTTAGTGGGAACAGGGGCATCCAGCCTGATGTCCAGGTTTCTGGGGGCCAAGCAGCAGAAGGAGGCGGAGCGGGTCACCAGCACCGGGTTTTTCTTAAGCTTTTTCTTTGGGCTTTTGGTGGCTTTCATCGGTTTTGCAGCAGGGGAAGGGTTGATGACTTTGCTGGGCGCTACGGATACCATTCTTCCGTATGCTATGGCTTATGGGCGGTATATCTTTTTTGGAGCGCCCTTTGCTGCCAGCAGCCTGGCTTTGAGCCAGTGCTTAAGGGGAGAGGGAAAGAGCAAGGAAAGCATGAAAGGGCAGGTGTTTGGCGGTGTGTTGAACATGGTGCTGGATCCGCTGTTTATCTTTGTGTTTCACTTGGGGATCGCCGGGGCGGCTATGGCTACGGCTATGAGCCAGGTTATCTCCTGGGGGATTCTGATCAGTTATTATCTGAGAGGGAAGACCCAGGTACATATCTCCATTGGCTTTATGTCCCGGACGTGGGAGCAGTATGTTCAGCTTTTTTCCAATGGATTTCCCAGCCTTAGCCGCCATGGGTGCAATATGATCGCCAATGTGGTGCTTAACTGGGTGGCTGGAGGCTGGGGGGATGCGGCTATCGCGGCTATGAGTGTGTGCAGCCGCCTTCTGTATCTGTCCAATGCGGTTTCCCTGGGCCTGGGACAGGGAGCGCAGCCAGTGTTTGGGTATTCCCACGGAGCCGGGAATCACAAGCGGGTGAAGGAGGCGTTCTGGTTTACGGCGAAGGCCGGGATCATAAGTATGTGCTTTTTCAGCGTCATAGGGCTTCTGTTTGCACCGCAGCTGATCGGAGCATTCCGGGACGATCCGGAGGTGATTCAGGTGGGAAGCACGGCCTTTCGCCTGGTGTGCGTGGTGATGCCCTTTGCCAGCTTTGTGTCCAATGTGGGCACCATGTTCCAGATGATCGGACGGCCCTTGCCCAGCACCATGCTGATCTTAAGCCGGCAGCTGTTTTTCTATATTCCTGCCCTGGTGGTGCTGCCAAGGATTTTGGGGCTTTTTGGGCTGCAGCTTTCCGGACCTTTGGCGGATATTCTGTCGGCCTGTATGGCGCTTCCCATGGTGAATCAGTATTTCCGTTCCAAGGGGCAGTGAGAATCGTCTCATAGGATCCGCCTGGGGGAAGGCTGTATTCTCCTGGGCGCTTAAAAACGGGCACAGGGTGACTTTGGGCGTACATAGGAAGAATATGGGAGGAACAGATGCTGTACGACAGGGATATTCGGGAGCCGTTGTTTGAATTTTTGGAGGAACAATACGGGAAGGTGCGAATTCTGGAGGAGAAGCAGATGGGTCGCTCCCGGGCGGATGTTGTGATGGTTCTTCCGGAGGCAGTGGTTGGAATTGAGATTAAAAGCGATGCGGATACTTATGCCAGGCTGAACCGGCAGGTAAAGGATTATAATCAGTTTTTTGACTATAATTATGTGGTTGCAGGCTCCAGCCATGGAGGACATATTGAGGAGCACGTGCCTTTGTGGTGGGGGATTATCACCGTGGAGATTGTGAGGGAGCCGGACGGGGACAAGATTGATTTTTATATGCTTAAGAAAGCCGAAAGAAATCCTGTAAAGAACCGAAAGAAAACCTTAGGGCTTCTGTGGAGGCCTGAACTGGCTCATATTCAGGAGTTGAACGGTATGGCCAGGTATAAGGAGAAAAGCAAGGCATTTGTGATTGACAAGATATTGGAGAAGGTTCCGGAGGAGGTGCTGACAAGGCAGATCAGCGAGGAGTTGTTTCAGCGGGATTACACGCAGATCAGCCAGATCATAGAGGCCTATGGAAGGCAGAGGAGACGCTTTTAATCTACGTCCTCTGCCAGATTTCTTAAAATCTGTTTTAAAGTAAAAGATTCTGTCTCATCGCTGTATTCATAGATATAGACAATACTGCTCTCGAATCCTTTTTCCCATTCTTCGGTAGGATCGTCAACAACCGCCCGGAGAAAGTTGAAGCATGCGCTGCTGTGGCTGACTGCCAGAATGGAACGGTGGGTGCTTCCATGCATGATACCGGTTAGGGTCTTTACCATCCGGTCTCTCACTGTGTCACTGGATTCACCGCCGTAGGGCAGGTAATAGGTGGTGCATTCCTGCCAGGTCTTGCATTTTTTCTCAATGCTCTCGCCTTCTAAATCTCCGTAGAACATTTCTTTTAATCCCTTTAATCTGGAATAGGGCATGTCTGTCACGATCTCTAAAGTGTCGCAGCACCGCTCGGCTGTGGAAGTGTAGGCGTGGTCAAAGGTGATGCCGTTTTCTTTGAAATATCTGGCTACGGCACGGGCCTGTCCTCGTCCACGCTCCGTAAGAGGGGAGTCACACCAGCCTTGTATTTTTTTTCGTACATTGAACATGGTTTCGGCGTGGCACAGCAAATATAGGGTCTTTTTCATGGTTTTGCTCCTTTTTTAAGGCTGTGAACAGTGTCATAACGGTTACAGATTGCCATAGAAAGCGGAATTTGTCAAGTGGCATGTTGCGTGGGCCAGGGCATTGTTGCGTGGGCCAAGATATTGTTGTGTGAGCCAAGGCATTTCCAATGGTCAACGTTATTTAATGACATGGATGGTTGAATAGCTGCAAAAACAGGAAAGAGGCAATCAGGGAAGAGATGTGGTTATAGGGAAAAGGCAGGGAAGAAGGATTATAATAAAATATGCAGGAAGAAGGAGTGTAATAGTGTAATAAAAATAGAAATGGACAGACAGGGGATTTTGATTTAAAATAGAGGGCGGTCAGTGTGTTTGTGGAATGGAAAAAGGAAGAAAGGCACTTAAGTTTTGGAAGGGTATGTCTGATAGGGGGAGCGGGATGGAGACAAAAGGGCTTTTGGATTTGCAGGTAATGATGTTTTTGCTTATGGGGCTGGGGGCATTTCTGCGAAAAAGGGAGATTATCACCAGACAAGGCCGGGAATGTTTGACAGATCTGATCATGGATGTAATTCTTCCCTGCAATATTGTATCGGCGTTTTGTATCTCTCTGGATGGGGAGATTTTAAAGGCTGGTTTTCAAGTGCTGGTGATTTCTGTAATTTTGCAGATATCCTGCCTGGTGATCAGCAGTTTTTGCTATAAATGGGTTCCCAAAAGGCAGAGGATGATCATGCAGTATGCCACTCTCTGCGCCAACTCTGGGTTTTTGGGGAATCCGGTGGCAGAAGGGCTGTTTGGGTCTCTGGGGCTTTTGTTTGCTTCCATTCATCTGATCCCTCAACGGATTGTGACGTGGTCTGCCGGAATTTCTTATTTCACGGAAAGCCCTACCAAGAAAGAACTGGTGAAGAAGATTCTCACTCATCCCTGTATCATTGCTACGGAGATTGGCATGGTGATCATGGTAAGCCAGTTTCAGATGCCGGCTTTTTTAAGCAAGACCATTGGCTCTCTTGGGCAGTGTACCACAGCAGTTACCATGCTGTTTATTGGGACGATTCTGGCGGAGAACGGGGTGGAGAATCTGGTGTCTAAGCTTACAGTTATATTTTCTGTCATTCGGTTGGTGGTGATTCCAGTGGGAGTCCTGCTGGGATGTATGCTGTTCCAGGTGGATGAGGTGGCCGCAGGCGTGTCTGTGGTTTTGGCAGCTATGCCGGCAGGAGGAACTACGGCGATTCTGGCAGCCAAGTATCATGGAGACCAGGATTTTGCGGCCAAGTGTATTGTACTGACCACGGTTTTGTCCATCGGGGCGCTGCCGGTGTGGTGCCTAGCTTTGAATTGGTTCTTTTAGGATCGCACTGCGGCGGAAAGGAATCATGTCGTTTAAGCAACCTGCCGCAGGTGGAGAATCCTGTGAGGCAGGATTCCATTTTAATTTTTTGTCAACAATGTATACCCCCATACGTGGAAAATTCAAAGATTCATGGAGAGATAGGTATTATTTAAGGAAAAAACACTTGCACGCTAATACTTTGCGTGCTATTATAGGATTATACAAAAAAAATTGCACGAATGCACGCATTAATCACAAAAAGCACGCAAAAATGGAGCCATAAAAAAGGCTGCCGTGTTGATTTATGAGGGGATGTGGCAGAGGGAAAGTATGGGACTGCCACAAGTGTGAGATGTGCAAGATGGAGGGAAAGCGATGAAGTATATTGAGTTTGATCAGTCCAGGCCTATGGATCTGGTGCTGCTGGGACGGGTGGCCATTGACTTTAATCCTGCGTACAACGATCAGGTGAAGGAGGAGTTTAAGCCTCTTAAGAAGGTACATACATTTGAGAAGTTTGTAGGTGGATCCCCGGCCAATATTGCGGTGGGAGTTACCAGGCATGGCTTGAAGGCCGGGTTTATCGGCAAGGTGTCGGATGACCAGTTTGGCGAGTATGTGGTGGATTACTTTAATGAGCAGGGAATCGACACATCCAATATCACCAAGTGTACAGGAGGGGAGAAGCTGGGGCTGACCTTTACCGAGATGCTCTCTTCTAAGGAAAGCCATATTCTGATGTACAGGAACTGCATTGCGGATCTGCAGCTTCATGTGGATGATATTCATGAGGAGTTTATAAAGAATGCCAAGGCGATCCTGATCTCCGGTACAGCTCTGGCGGAAAGTCCTTCCAGGGAAGCGGCTATCAAGGCAGTGATGCTGGCCAAGAGAAATGGGACGAAAGTGATTTTTGATATTGACTACAGGGAGTACAACTGGAAGAACAGCGATGAGATTTCCATCTACTATTCTATGGTGGCTAAGGAAGCAGATATCATCATGGGTTCCCGAGAGGAGTTTGACTTGACAGAGAAGCTGATCCGGCCGGGGATGACAGATGAGGAAAGCGCGGCTCTGTGGCAGGGCTATAATGCGAAGATCGTGGTGATCAAGCATGGTATGAAGGGATCTACGGCGTACACTTGTGACGGGCAGAAGTTTAGCATCAAGCCGTTCCCAGTGGATGCAAGGAAAGGCTTCGGCGGCGGTGATGGATATGGTTCCGGGTTCCTGTATGGACTATATCAGGGATGGGAGATCATTGACTGCCTGGAGTTTGGGTCTGCGGAAGCATCTATGATGGTGAGAAGTAACAACTGTTCTGACGACCTTCCGGGGCCGGAGGCTGTGAAGGCATTTATTAAGGAAGAGAAAGAAGCATTCGGCGAGATGATCGCCAGGGTGTGATGCAAGGCAAGGTTCATGAAGGTGAAGTTCATAATAGGAAAGGAAAGAAAGTCATGACAAAAACGACAAGAATGACGACGGCTCAGGCTATTGTTAAATTTCTGGATAACCAGTATGTCTCTATGGATGGAGTGGAGACCAAGTTTGTGGAAGGATTTTTTACGATTTTTGGACACGGGATCGCAGTGGGATTGGGTGAGGCTTTGGATTCGAATCCAGGCGGACTGAAGGTGATGCAGGGCAGGAATGAACAGGGCATGTGCCATACAGCCATTGCATTTGCAAAACAGAGCAACCGGAAGAGGATCATTGCCTGTGCGTCTTCTGTGGGACCAGGCGCTGCCAACATGGTGACTGCCTGTGCCACAGCTACGGTCAACAACATTCCCCTTCTGGTGTTCCCGGCTGATACATTTGCATCCCGACAGCCGGATCCAGTACTTCAGCAGCTGGAGCAGAGCAGCAGCCTTGCAGTGACTACCAACGATGCCTTTAAGCCGGTGTGCAAGTACTGGGATCGGATCACCAGGCCGGAGATGGTGATGACGGCTTTGATCAATGCCATGCGTGTCTTAACAGACCCGGCGGAGACTGGTGCCTGCTGTATCGGGCTGTGCCAGGATGTAGAGGGCGAATCCTTTGATTTCCCAGATTATTTCTTTAAGAAAAGGGTTCACCGGATCACCAGGCCAGTGGCGGTGGAAGAAGAACTGGAGGATATCGCGGAAGTGATCGGACAGGCGAAGAGACCGCTGATCATTGTAGGCGGCGGTGTGAAATATTCTGAGGCCGGGGAGACTGTGGAGAAGTTCTGCCAGGAGTTTAAAATTCCATTCGGGGAGACCCAGGCAGGAAAGAGCGCATGTATGTCCAGCCATCCGTACTGTTTAGGCGGCATCGGTGTCACAGGAACGTATGCCTCCAATATTATTGGAAAGGATGCGGATGTGGTGATTGCCATCGGATCCAGGATGTCTGATTTTACCACCAGTTCCAAGCATCTGTTCCAGAATGAGGATGTGAAGTTTGTGTCCATCAATAATTGCCGGTTCCATGCCTACAAGATGGATGCAGTGAAGGCTGTGGGGGATGCCAAGGTGACGCTTGAGGCTCTGGCTGAGAAATTGAGAGGGAAGGGATACGTTTCTTCCTACACGGACGAGATTGAGAAGGCCAAGGCAGCTTGGGATAAGGAGATGGATCATCTGGGAGGTATTGAATATACAGGGGATGAGTTTGAGCCTCTGATCAAGGCCAGGGATCCACGGACGATTCCGGAGTTTGTGAAGCTGACTGGCGGAAAGATTACCCAGACCGGGGCATTGGCTGCGATCCGAAGGGTGATTGATAAGGATGCTACCATTATCACGGCAGGCGGGTCTCTTCCAAGCTGTATGCAGAGAATGTGGACCACAGACAAGAGAGGCGGATATCATGCGGAGTATGGATACTCCTGTATGGGATATGAGGTTGCTGCCACATTGGGTGTGAAGTTTGCAGAGCCGGAGAATGAGGTTTACTGCGTGGTAGGGGATTCCAGTTTTCTGATGCTGAACAGCGAGATCATGACCATTATGCAGGAGAGACAGAAGGTTAATATTCTGGTGTTTGATAACTGTGGGTTTGGGTGCATCAACAACCTGGAGATGAATCATGGTATTGGAAGTCTGGCTACGGAATTTCGGTATACCAACGGGAAGAAGCCTTGTGAGGATCTGATTCCTGTGGATTATGCTAAGGTGGCGGAAGGGTATGGGTTAAAGGCTTATACCTGCCGTACCATTGCTGAGTTGGAGGCTGCTTTGGAGGACGCTAAGAAGCAGGAGATTGCGTGCTTGTTTGACCTAAAGGTAATTCCTAAGACCATGACAGACGGGTATGAGTCCTGGTGGAATGTGGGAATTGCCACTACTTCTGAGAAGGCGTCTGTGAGAGAGGCTTGTGAGGGAGTGTTGAAGGGGAGAAGTGAGTCAAGGGCTTATTAGTAGGAGTCGCCAGGGTGCCGCCTCCCTTCTCCGTCTTGCCAATGAAATTATGCCCGATAAAGCGGGGCATACTGCTCGACGGAGTTTTGCCAGATATAATGTGGCCAAAACATTAGGGGGCGGTGCGATATAGAGAGATGGTTGGATTGTCAGATAGGAAAAGGAGAATTCTATGGGAAAAGTGTTTGGTTATCCGAAGTTTGATGAGAAGGGTGAGATGATACTTACCACGTATGATAATGAGTATAAGGCCATGATGATGGATATCCGGGTGTTCCGGATGAGTCAGGGGGAGACGAGAAGCTTTTACCGGGAAGGGGAGGAGACAGCGGTTCTTCTTCTGTCTGGAAAGGTTACCTACAGCTGGGATGGAAAGACGGAGACCGTAAGCAGGAAGGATGTGTTTACGGAAGGGCCTTGGTGCGTTCACGTGTGTACAGGACATAAGGTGGATGTGACGGCAGAGGCGGACACGGAGATTCTGGTGCAGTGTACCAAGAATGAGAAAACATTTGAAAGCTGTCTGTATGCCCCGGAGGATGCTCCGTGGGGATACTCCAGCGTAGGGAAGTTTGGCAATGTGGCCAAGAGACGGGTGAATACTATTTTTGACCACGACATTTCGCCAAATTCCAATATGGTGCTGGGGGAAGTGCTGAATGACAGGGGGAACTGGTCCGGCTATCTGCCTCACAGGCATCCCCAGCCGGAGACGTATCTCTTTAAGTTTGACCGGCCGGAAGGGTTTGGTGCCAGTTTTGTGGGAGACCAGGTGTTTAAAAGCGTGGACAACAGCTTTTCCGCCATTCCGGGAGGGGAGCTGCATCCCCAGGCTGTGGCTCCGGGATTCCAGATGTATACCTGTTGGATGATCCGTCATCTGGACGGGAATCCATGGCTGCAGACAGACCGGTGTGAGGACGAGCGGTATGTGTGGATGCATGATGCGCAGTTTTAAGTAAAATGAAAGGGCAGAGGTGGAGGAGAAATCCTCTGGATTCTCTGCCTTTTACTTTTGCAGGAAGTGAAGCATCGTCGCGTTTTGGTGCGCAAGTCCGGTGAATTGGACGTTTGGTTGCCATCTGTGGAAGATTCTGATTATAAGGTTTCTTTTTTTCTAAGTGCCATACATTCCAGGCAATATTTTAAACCGCATTTATTCAATCCAAAATTCGCAGAATCCAAAATTCGAACATCAGTACTTGCCAAAGTTTCAAATTTATGTGATAATATAGGTTGCAGTTTTAAAAGCCGGTTATTTCAGGGAATTGCGGCCCTGATGTGTTGGCTTTAGCGGATAAGAACCAGATATGGAGGAGTATTCATGGCGAAGGCACAGTATAATGCGGACAGTATCACGGTCCTGGAGGGCCTAGAGGCTGTCAGGAAAAGGCCGGGCATGTACATAGGAGGAGTCGGAACCAAAGGGCTTAACCACCTTATTTATGAAATACTTGACAATGCGGTGGATGAGCATCTGGCAGGATTCTGCAGTCAGGTGTGGGTGACGCTGGAGGCGGATGGCTCCTGCACAGTCAGGGACAGCGGCCGGGGAATTCCGGTGGGCATGCATAAGAAGGGAGTGTCGGCAGAGCGGGTGGTATTATCGACCCTTCACGCCGGAGGCAAATTCGACAACCAGGCCTATAAGACCAGCGGAGGCCTTCACGGAGTAGGTTCCTCGGTGGTAAATGCACTTTCCGCCCGTCTGGATATTAAAGTCTATCAGAACGGGTGCATCTATCATGATGCCTATGAGAAGGGAATTCCTGTGGTGGAACTGGAGAACGGCCTCCTTCCGGTGCTGGGTAAAACCAAGGTGACAGGGACGGAGATTAATTTTCTGCCGGACGGAACCATTTTTGAGAAGACGCGGTTCAAGGCGGAGTGGCTGAAGAGCAGAATACATGAGACGGCTTACCTAAATCCCGGCCTTACCATCACTTATGCCAACAAGCGGCCAGGGGAGGAAGAAGAGATTGTCTACTGTGAGCCGGAAGGGATTGTGGCCTACGTAAAGGAACTGAACACCAATAAGACACCAGTCCACGACCCCATCTATTTTAAGGGCAAGGTGGAGCAGATTGAGGTGGAGGCGGCTTTTCAATTTGTGGATACCTTTGAGGAGAATATACTGGGGTTCTGCAACAATATCTTTACTCAGGAAGGGGGAACCCACCTGGCAGGCTTTAAGACCAAGTTTACCATGATGATCAACAGCTATGCCAAGGAACTGGGGATTTTAAAGGAGAAGGATGCCAATTTCACAGGGGCTGATACCCGGAACGGCATGACGGCCATCGTGGCGGTGAAGCATCCGGATCCCATCTTTGAGGGGCAGACCAAGACCAAACTGGCCAGCGCCGATGCCACCAAGGCGGTATTTTCCATTACGGGAGATGAGTTGGAACTGTACTTTGACCGGAATCTGGAAGTGCTAAAGGGGATCATCGGCTGTGCGGAGAAATCGGCCAAGATCCGGAAGGCGGAGGAGAAGGCCAAGACCAATATGTTGAGCAAGTCCAAGTTTTCCTTTGACAGCAACGGGAAGCTGGCCAACTGCGAGAGCAGGGATGCCCAGAAGTGCGAGATCTTTATCGTGGAGGGAGATTCTGCCGGCGGTTCGGCCAAGACAGCCAGGAACCGGATGTACCAGGCTATTCTGCCTATTCGAGGAAAGATACTCAATGTGGAGAAGGCATCTATGGACAAGGTACTGGCCAATGCGGAGATCAAGACCATGATCAATGCCTTCGGCTGTGGAT
Organism: uncultured Hungatella sp.; assembly: GCA_947425205.1. Taxonomy (GTDB): domain Bacteria; phylum Bacillota; class Clostridia; order Lachnospirales; family Lachnospiraceae; genus UBA3402. Next base: position 60,120 of record CANDZL010000008.1, read on the forward strand.
TTTCCGAGGGGTATGGCAATGATTTCGACATCAGCAAGTTGCGTTATCACAAGATCATTCTGATGACCGATGCGGATGTGGACGGAAGCCATATTGATACCCTTTTATTGACATTTTTGTACCGGTTTATGCCGGAACTGATCTATAATGGGCACGTGTATATCGCGATGCCGCCGCTTTTCAAGGTGATACCCAAAAAGGGACAGGAGCAGTATCTGTATGATGAGAAGGATCTGGAGCGGTATCGGAAGACCCATACAGGGGATTTTATCCTGCAGAGATACAAAGGCCTGGGGGAAATGGATGCGGGACAGTTGTGGGAGACCACACTGGATCCGGAGAACCGGGTGTTAAAGCGGGTGGAGATCGAGGATGCCAGGCTGGCATCGGAGGTTACGGAACTTTTGATGGGAAGCGATGTGCCGCCTAGACGGCAGTTTATCTATGACCATGCGGAAGAGGCGGAGGTTGACGCGTAAAGAGATCGTAGAGAGATCCGGGGCCAGGCGGTATGCCTGGTTCAGTCAGTTCCCCAACAGGTGCCGCTGGTGCTGGGAATCGCCTGAGGCGATTCCCAATGGCCGGTTGGCGTAACCTGGCAAAGAGTATGGGAACAGTTAGGGGAATACAGATTGAGGAGGAGACATGGCAGAAAAGATATTGACCACGGAATATTCGGAGGAGATGCAGCGCAGCTTCATGAACTACTCCATGAGCGTCATCACGGCCAGGGCCATTCCAGATGCAAGAGACGGATTGAAGCCGGTGCAGCGGCGGGTGCTTTATGACATGAGCGAGCTGAAGCTGGGGCACGACAAACCTCATCGGAAATCGGCCCGTATTGTGGGCGATACCATGGGTAAGTATCATCCCCACGGGGACAGCTCCATCTATGAGACTCTGGTGGTGATGTCCCAGGATTTTAAGAAAGGCATGGCGTTGGTGGACGGCCACGGCAATTTTGGTTCCATCGAGGGGGATGGGGCTGCGGCCATGCGTTATACGGAGGCCAGGCTGGAGAAGTTTGCAGAGGAAGTGTATCTGAAGGACTTGGATAAAACCGTGGAGTTTGTGCCCAACTATGACGAGACAGAGAAGGAGCCGGAGGTGCTTCCGGTGCGGGTTCCCAATCTGCTGATCAATGGAGCGGAGGGGATTGCAGTAGGCATGAGTACTAGTATTCCGCCTCACAATCTGGGGGAAGTGATCGACGCGGTGAAAGCGTATATCGCCAACCGGGACATTTCCACGGAGGAGCTTCTGAAACTTATGCCGGGACCGGATTTCCCTACAGGAGGTATCATTGCCAACAAGAAGGATCTGTTGGAGATCTATGAGACGGGAACGGGAAAGATCAAGCTGCGGGGAAGAATGGAGGTGGAACTTGGCAAGCGGAAGGCGGATAAGGATAAACTGGTGATCACCCAGATTCCCTACACCATGATCGGAACCGGAATCAACAAGTTTCTGATGGACGTGGCAGAACTGGTGGAGTCCAAGAAGCTGACAGATGTGACAGACATTTCCAACCAGTCCAACAAAGAGGGAATCCGCATTGTGCTGGAACTGAAAAAAGATGCGGATGTGGAGCGGATCAAAAACATATTATATAAGAAGACAAAGCTGGAGGATACCTTTGGGGTCAACATGCTGGCTATTGCGGACGGCAGGCCGGAAACCTTGAACCTTCGGGGGATTTTAAGAAATTATCTGGATTTCCAGTATCAAAACAGCAGGAAGAAGTATCAGATCCTGCTGGATAAGGAAATGGAGAAGAAGGAGATTAAGGAAGGGTTAATCAAGGCCTGTGATGTGATTGACCTGATCATCGCCGTGCTGCGAGGGTCTAAGAATCTAAAGGATGCAAAATTGTGCTTAACCACAGGGGATACCAGCAAGATCAAGTTCCGGGCAGCCGGGTTTGAGGAGGATGCGAAGAAACTTCGTTTTACGGACAAGCAGGCAACGGCTATCCTGGAAATGCGGCTGTATAAGCTGATCGGGCTTGAGATCCTGGCTCTTGAGAAGGAATACAAGGAGACGTTGCGAAAGATCAAGGAATACAGCCGGATCTTGAAGAGCAAGGAGGCCATGGACCAGGTGATCGTGGAGGATCTGGATGCCATCAAGGAGGAGTTTGCCCTTCTTCGTATGACAGACATCGAGGATGGGAAGGAAGCTGTGTACCAGGAGACTCCCATGGAAGTGCAGGAGGTTGCATTTATCATGGATCGGTTCGGTTACTGTAAACTTCTGGACAAGACCACCTACGAGAGGAATCAGGAGACTGTGGAGGGGGAGCATCCCTTTGTAGTGCGGTGCATGAATACGGACAAGATCTGCCTGTTTACAGATGTGGGAAGCATGCATCAGGTGAAGGTGACGGATATTCCCTTTGGCAAGTTGCGGGAGAAAGGGACTCCCCTTGAGAATATCAGCAAGTACGACGGCACGAAAGAGAAGATCTTATTTCTGACCAGCCTTGACCAGATGATGGGGAAACAATTGATCTTTGCCACAAAGATGGCTTTGGTAAAATTGGTTCCGGCGGAGGAATTCATCACCAATAACCGGATGGTGGCCTCTACCAAGTTCCAGGATGACGACAAGCTGGTGACTGTCCGGCTGGCGGCGGCAGGCGACGTGGTGCTCCAGACGGTGAACGGGTATTTCCTGCGGTTTGACGGGGCAGAGATTTCGGAGATGAAGAAGAATTCCAAAGGTGTCCGGGGAATGAAACTGGAGCGTGAGGATGAACTGGAACATCTGTACCTGGTGAATGAGGATCCGGTGGTGGTCTATAAGAAGAAGGAGATTCAGCTAAGCCGCCTGAAGGCGGCCAAGAGAGATGGGAAGGGAACGAAGGTAAGGCTGTCCTAATGAAAAGGTATTGGACTTAGGGCGCGATGCCCTGGCATGATCACCAGGTTGAAGGGGCGGCAGCGTAAAGCATGCATCCTTTCAAAATAAAAGAAGCATGCAGATAAAAAAATTTATGTAGAGGAGAAGAGAATGATGGCAGAGTTAAAAGTACCAACCCCTCATATTCAGGCACTTGATGGGGAGATTGCAGAGACAGTTTTGCTTCCCGGGGATCCGCTGAGGGCAAAGTTTATTGCGGATACGTTTTTGACGGATGTAAGGCAGTTTAATGGGACAAGGAATATGCTGGGATATACAGGGAAATATGAGGGCAAGCCGGTATCGGTTATGGGAACCGGTATGGGATGTCCGTCCATCGGGATTTATTCCCATGAACTGATTCATTTTTATGGATGTAAGAACCTGATTCGTGTGGGTACGGCTGGGGCGTTGAATCCAAAGTGCAAGGTGCGGGACATGGTGTTCGGCATGGGAGCGTGTACCACTTCCAATTATGTCCGGCTGTTTGGGCTTCCAGGGGATTATTCTTGTATTGCAAGTTTTGAACTGCTGTCCAAGGCGGTGGAAAGCGCCAAGGCTCTGGGGCTTTCCTATCATGTGGGGAATGTCTTAAGCTCGGATATGTTCTATGGGCCCCAAAAGCAAGCAAGCGGCGGTATGACCTGGGCGGATATGGGGGTTCTGGCAGTGGAGATGGAGGCAGCGGCGCTTTATAGCAATGCGGCGGCAGCAGGGGTTCATGCGCTGTGCATTGTCACGATCTCTGACTCGGTGGTAACCGGTGAGGCGACCACAGCCCAGGAGAGACAGACTGCGTTTACCAATATGATGAAGGTGGCTTTGTCATTGGCGTAGGATAGGGTTGTTGTTATGATAAAGAAAGACTGATAGATAGTGGTTTCTATGATTTAACCACTGTTTATCAGTCTGTGTCTGCCACGTAAGCTTTTTCCTTTATTGGATATGGCATTTTTTGGTTATTCTCAATCCCTGTTTTTATATGGCCTTCCATGGTTTATGTAAGATTGGAGTTCTGTTCGTTGAGGCTGTTATGACCTGTACTTAGACAGCTATCCTGTTGTTCGATAAATTCTTATAATAGTCAAAAGCTTTCATAGTATGTTTTTCATATGTTTTTTTCGTTATCTGTTCTCCGGTGTATGGATTTAGGAATTGTGTATGTGAATCTTTTTACCGAACACGCTGGAATCCATAGTACTCTAACACATTCTTTGCTTCCATAGGTTAAATCTTGTTAGGTTGTCCTTCCATTTTTTGTGTTTTTTCTATTTATCAATGGCTTACTCCTATTATTAGAGTTGATATTTATATAGTGCTATACATAGAACGAAGTTGCTAAGTGCCAGTGGCACTTGTTTAGCAATGACCGGAGCGGAGATGTTCACGTAGTGGGAGCGTGCCAAAGAGAATACAGCAGGATTCCTTCATCAGGTGGCCTTTTCGCGATTTCTCAAACAGGTCAAAAGACCTTTTGACCCCAACATCATGATATTGTTTCAGATGGCATAAAATTTAAGGTTGACAGACAATAGAAGTTTTTTTATAATAAGTATGAATTGATAATATCAAAATAATAATATCAAAATGATAATATTAAAAGAGAATATCATAAGGGTAATATCAAATAAGAATAATTGATGGCAGATAAAAACACAGAAAAGACAAGGAGGTAAGGCAGGATGGTTTACAATCTGAAGGAATTAAGGGATGCCTATAATGGTGGTGAAAGGTATAAATTTTTATTTTTCTGGGGGCATACCCCGGCTGCAGACGGGTCTATCAGCCAGGCTTGCCTCAGCCAGTGGTGGCAATGCCATTTTCAGATTGAAGGTGTAGAGTATAGCTGTGCAGAACAGTTTATGATGGCAGAGAAAGCCAGAATGTTTGGTGATGAGGAGATGCTTCTTAAGATTATGGAGGCGGTGTATCCTAAGGAAATGAAAGCCTATGGGCGTGCGGTTCAAGGATTTGATAAGGACGCTTGGGAGAAAGCCTGCTATGATATTGTGAAGAGGGGAAATCTTGCAAAATTTTCCCAAAACCAGGAACTTCTGGACTTTCTCCTGGGAACCGGAAAAAGGATTCTGGTGGAGGCCAGTCCAAGAGACCGGATATGGGGGATTGGGATGGGCAGATCCAATCCGGATGTAGAGAATCCTCTGAAGTGGAGGGGCACAAACCTGCTGGGATTTGCTCTGACTGAGGTGAGGGACCGATTGTTGGGAGAGATAGGTGCTTGAATGCTGCATTTTCAGAGAGCATGAGAAGGGAGAATAGGGTTCACATGGGGAACACAGGAATGGAGAATGGTATACGGGATAGAGAGGGCTTGACGGAAGAGGAGTTTTTAGCAGCTTACCAGCCAGGGGATTATCCCAGGCCTTCCGTGGCAACTGACATGGTGATTTTTACAGTGATGGATCGGGAGGAGGAGAATTATCGAAAGCTGCCGGAAAAGGAATTGCGGCTGCTTCTGATAAAGAGGGGCGGACATCCATTTTTGGGGTGCTGGGCATTGCCAGGAGGTTTTGTTCGGCCGACGGAGACCACGGAGCAGGCGGCGGAACGGGAACTGAGGGAAGAAACCGGTGTGAAAGATGTGTATCTGGAGCAACTCTATACTTTCAGCCAACCGGGAAGAGATCCGAGAATGTGGGTGATGAGCTGTTCGTATATGGCGTTGGTTGACAGCAGCCAGGTGGTGGTTCAGGCAGGAGACGATGCGGATCAGGCGGCTTGGTTTAAGGTTCAGTGCCAGATGACAGGAAAGGAGAAAGGGCGGGAGACGTGGGAATTGCTTCTTTTCCATGAAGGGATCCGGCTTAAGACCGTTTTGGAAAAAAAGACCGGGGAGTCTTTTGCGGGCAGCAGGATTGTAAGATGTGAAGAAGAGAAATGTGAGGAGACTGGCGAAAAGGAAGATAAGCAAGAAGCGAGGGATCATGGAAAGGAAGGTAAGCAAGAAATGAGGGATCATGAAAAGGAAGGTAGCAGGGGGCATGTTGATGCGATGGAAGGCGGCAAAAGGACTGGCAGCTGGGGAGGTGTTGCGTTTGATCATGGGAGAATCATTGCATATGGGCTGGAGCGGCTGCGGGGGAAGCTGCAGTATACGGATTTGGCTCTGCATCTCATGCCGGAACATTTTACGCTGACACAGCTGCAACAAGTGTATGAAGTAATTCTGGACAGAGAGATGCCTGCGGCGGCATTTCGCAGGAAGGCGGTGCCACTGGTGGAGGAGACTCCCAATTATACAGAAAATAAGGGGCACCGGCCATCCAGGCTGTACCGAAAAAAGAATGAAAGGGGATGACGGAAAAATGGACAGAAAAGCAGTTGCAAGGGAAACTTTGAATATTATGAGGCAGGGATATTATGAGATAGAAGACGGGAGCAGGACAAAAAGAATTGAGATAGCAGAGGATATGAAACGGTCCGTCAGACAAAGTGTTCTCATCACACCAGCTCAGGGAGAGGAGATTCTGAGAAAATATGAGGCGGAAGATTTATACAGATCTAATGGTAAGGGGCAAGTGAATCAGGAGGAATTCCTAGGCAGGAGTAAGGCAAAAGAGGAGTTCAACCAGGAAGGGGGAGATTCAGATAGCCGCCATGCAAAAGAACGGATAAGAATCGAGATTTATAATATTTCTACGGTAGATGCCATCAGAAAATTGTCTCAGGAAGGGAGAAAAAGGATAGGGGTTCTCAACTTTGCCAGTGCTAAGAATCCGGGAGGAGGATTTATAAATGGAGCTATGGCGCAGGAAGAAAGTTTGGCTGCATCCAGTACTCTCTACCGGACATTGACTGCCCATGAAGAATACTACAGGGAGAACAGGGCCAGGAGTTCGATGATGTATACGGATTATGGGATTTATTCTCCTGATGTGGCATTTTTTAGAGACGGGAAGTTTAAGTTGGTGGAAAAGCCAGTATATGCCTCTGTTCTGACACTTCCAGCAGTGAATATGGGGCAGGTTTTGCTTAAAGGGGAAGATGCAGAGGAAGCCAGAAGGGTGATGAGACGGAGAATGAAGCTGGCCCTGGCGATTTTTGCGGATCAGGGAGCCAAGAACCTGGTGTTGGGAGCCTATGGGTGCGGTGTGTTCCGAAACGATCCCGTTCAGGTGGCTATCTGGTGGAAGGAGATAATGGAAGAAGGGTTTGAGCAGTATTTCGAAAGTGTGGTTTATGCGGTTCTGGATACATCGCGAGGAGGAGCATGCATCAGGGCTTTTCAGGAGGTGATGAAGGAACAGGTAGGATGAAGGAATGTAGCGAAAGGGAAAAGTCTGTTCGTTGAAAGATTGGCGTAGACTTTCGGCTATCTGCGTGGTATAATCTCGAAAGAGAGTGATACCACGCAGACAGTATACGTATGTGGTTCTGGTTGGGAGAATGGCCTGAGGGATATGGTGCAGCCTTAACAGAGGGCATATCAAGCTGGGAAAAGGGAATGTGGAAAACTAAAGTTTTTTGATTTTACGGCGATATATATTAACAATAGATATTTTTTAAAATATAAAGGTATATATATCTTATTATATAAAGCGAAAATAAAAGTAGCAAAAAATTTCCCATCATACAGGAAACATGAAAGGAATGTTATGAGGAAAGCACAGAAAAGGCAGATTGAAGACTTTATAAAACTGCTAGACCAGGCGCACGCCGAGATAAAAAAGAATATAGAGGCCAGAGATTATCCCTCTGCATTAAGTCTTCTAGGACAGTGCCAGGAAGGAGCAGTGGGAGTAGGCAATCTGATTGAGAAAGTGGAGGGAGAAGGATTTGTCACCATTCCTTTTATAGAGTCATACTGTGAGACGGTTTACCAGATATATGAACATCTGGAGCAGAATCAGGGCTGGCAAGAAAACCAGGAATTACAGTCAGATCAAAATGAGAGGCATACTCAGCAATCGTGTTGGGACAGAACTAGGCGTTCAAGCAGGGAACTGCAACAGAGGCAAGGATTAAGCGGCAACCGGGTATATAAGAATCTGAGAAAATCCCTGATACAAGTTGAGAACAGTGTAAGACATGACATTCATGTGTGCATGGAGGTGGTATTCCTTCCCTATAAAGCATCCATGTGGGACTCGCTGGAAAGTGTCTGGCAGGCGGCAGATGCAGATCCGGAGTGTGAAGCCTATGTGGTTCCCATTCCATATTATGATAGAAATCCAGACGGATCTTTAGGAACCTGTCATTATGAGGGGGATCAGCTGCCGGATTACGTGCCGGTAACCCATTATGAGACGTATCGGATTGAAGAGAGAAATCCTGATGTCATATATATACACAATCCATATGATTATGCCAATTATGTGACAACCATAGATCCAAGATTTTATTCTGATAAATTGAAACAACATACCGATTGTTTGGTATATATACCTTATTATTCTACATCCGGAGGTATGAGTGAGGGACAGGCATCTTGTCTAGCTTATTATAATGTGGATTATATTGTGGTGCAATCAAAAAAATTTATGGATTTTTTTGATCCCTCTGTACCGGAGGAAAAATTCTTGTATTTCGGTTCTCCTAAATTTGACAGGGTGATCCGGATGTGCCAGAATCCGCCAGAATTGCCGGAAGAATGGAAACAAAAGATAAATGGAAGAAAAGTGTATTTCTATAATACAAGTATTGGCGGGATGCTGGGAGATACGGAAAGTTTCTTAAAAAAGATGGAATATGTGTTTGACTGTTTTGAAGGCAGGGAAGATGCATGTCTTTTGTGGAGGCCCCATCCGCTTTTGGAGTCTACCTTTGATTCTATGAGGAAGGAATATGCCCCCTGGTTTGAAAAGGTGAAAACCAGGTTTTTTGAGAAAAACATCGGAATTTATGATGATACTGCAGACATGACGAAAACCATCGCTTTGTCAGATGTTTACATAGGTGATTCAGGGACAAGTGTCACATCCCTGTTTGGGGTTGTGGGAAAGCCCCTTTTTATATTGAATAATCAAGTACACACGCTACCGAAGGAAGATGACTGGCGTGGGGAGGCCATCAATCCGTTTTTTGATATGTGGGGTGATGATCGATATCAGATTACTAAGAACAATCAGCTATGGTTTTCTGAACATAATGATTACCGTTATAAATTCTATATGGATCTGGGAACTGGTTATTCTGGAGGACGGTATTATCTTGGAGCAGCAGAGATCAAAGGTAAACTTTATGTCTTTCCTGGCAATGCCCAGAATCTTCTGGTGATAAAGAATAAGCAGGTAAAGAAAATTGAATTTAAAACACGGATTGTGAAGGCAGGAGCATTTTTCAACTACTGGTACAATGACAAATATATCTTCCTCTTCCCCAATCAGTATCCGTTGATGCTCCGATTCAATATTGAGACAGAAGAACTTCAGGGAATCGATGGGATTCAGCCATTTTTAGTAAGAAACGTAGAGGGAGAATGGCGAATAGGCGGGATTGGATTATATGGGAATGAACTGGTATTTGCTTCTCCTGTGGACAATGAATTTATTTTCATGGATATCGATACGTTAAAGGCCAGAGGGCTGTGCAGCAATTCGAAATGTAATCTGGGAACCCAGACGGTCACAGTGAACGGAGAAGAACTGTGGCTGTTGCCTCTGGACGGAATGACGATCACATGTTGGAATCCCAGAACAGGGGAGACGAAGGAATATGACGACCTGCCGAAGAATTTTAAATCCATAAGATGGCCATATGAGACAGAGTGCTGTGAGAGGCCGTTTGGAGCTATAGCATTTTCAAAAGAATGCGGAAAAGAACAGATTGTCCTTTCGCCAACCTGGGGGAATATGTACCTGACTCTTGACAGAGAGACAGGGAAGATGGAAGAGTGGAAGCCGCCAATACCATTTAAAAGCCGAGGAAAGAACGGGTATTTTGTAGCGTCGGGAATGGGAGGTTTTCGAATCACCCTGTCCCAGATAGGAAAAGCGGACTGCCAGATATGGTATACCCCGGAAAGGCGGCTTTACGATATCAATATTGATACAAAAGAATACAAGGAAATTGAGATAGACTTTGATTACGAAGAGTTAAAGGCCCATGAGCCAGGATTTATGGAGGAATCGGAATGGCTGCAGTACTGCCTGTGGGAAGATGTCTTTAATTCCCTGGAAAACTTGTTGGATGGCAAGATCACAGGAAAGCAATTTGACAGGGAACGGCAGATCAAGGCGTTTTCCAAGATTAATGCAAGTACAGACGGCAGATGCGGAGAGAAGATACATCAGTTTGTGCGAGAGAGGGTCTAAGGTCTCATAACTATTAGGTGGTTTATAAACCAAAGAGGATGAGACCGCTACAACGGATGGATAACAAGACAGGTGAGGGCAGGAAGGAAAATAAAGGGAGAGGAGAACAGTGGAAGCGTTATGGTAAAAGTGATTACATATGGAACTTTTGACCTCTTCCATGAAGGACATTACCGGCTTTTAAAAAGAGCTAAGGATTTGGGGGATTATCTGATTGTAGGCGTGACTACAGAAGCTTATGACAAGACCAGAGGGAAACTGAATGTGGTGGATTCCCTGGTAACCCGCATTGAAAATGTAAAGAAGACCGGATTTGCAGATGAGATCGTTATTGAGGAGAGCCAGGGACAGAAGGTAACGGACATCCGAAAGTTTAATGTTGATATCTTTGCCATTGGTTCTGACTGGATCGGAGCGTTTGATTATCTGAAAGATTACTGCAAAGTTGTATATCTGGAGCGGACAAAAAATATTTCCAGTACAATGCTGCGGGAGAAAAACAGGCCGATTCAGAGGATTGGGATCATCGGAACCGGAAGGATTGCAGAACGGTTTATTCCTGAGGCAAAACTGGTCAGCGGGGTCAGCACCCAGGGTGTTTATAATCCCCATACGGAAAGCGCAGCCAGATTTGCCAATCAGTGGGAGATCAGCGCTTATGAGAATATAGAGGATTTTTATGGCGCGGTGGATGTTGTATATATCGCCTCTCCTCATGAGACTCACTATGGATATATTAAAGATGCACTGGAGCATGGGAAACATGTGCTATGCGAAAAGCCTATGGTGCTTGAAAAGGCGCAGGCAGAAGAACTGTTTGGATATGCGAGAGAACGGAAATTGGTTTTGTTTGAAGGAATTAAGACTGCCTATTGCCCAGGCTTTCATAAATTGCTAGGGTTTGCCAGCAGTGGAACGGTGGGGACGATACGAAATGTGGAGGCCTGTTTCACAAAGCTGGAGAGGCCGGATACCAGGGAGATGACAAATCTGGTTTACGGGGGCAGCTTTATTGAGTTGGGAAGTTATGTGATGTTGCCAATCTTGAAGCTTTTTGGGAAAGAATTTGAAGAGGTCCGATTCGATACGATTAAGGGAGACAATGGATTGGATATTTTTACCAAGGCTTCCTTCCGCTTTCCAACAGGAATTGCCACGGCTACCTGCGGGCTTGGGGTGAAGTCAGAAGGGAGGCTTTTGATTTCTGGTACAAAGGGCTATATTGTTGCGGAAGCACCCTGGTGGAAGACTACATACTTTGAGGCCCATTATGAGAATCCGGGAGAAGTGGAGAAATATTCGGAGCGGTTTTTGGGGGATGGGCTGAGGTATGAGATCAGCGATTTCCTTTCAGTGATAAACGGATACAGCAACAGCGAGTTTAAGCTAACCCGTGGGGAGTCGGTGGCCCTGGCGGGGGTGATGGAAGAATTTATGAAACGGGAGTCGAGAGGTGGGTAATCATTCGCACCGAATAAGTGATACGTGCACCTTGACAATTTCATACTTTACATTAGATGGACTGACTATCCATTTTTAAATGATAGATCTGCGAGGTCTTCGAAAATGTTATATATTGATGAGAAAATGGAATGGGCATATAATAAGACCATAACTTTGAAGAAACTAAAAAGGATGGGTAGTGGTTTGTATGTCAGTACTTCAGGAACAGGCAATTCAGATGGTACGTGGCCTCTCAGATGATAATGTGAGTTTTTTGATTGAAATAATACAAAGACTTATGCCATAAAGGATATATACGCAAGCTGTCTCACTTCCAGAAAAAGAGGAGGCAATCAAGGCATTCCAAAGATTAGATTCTGCACGGACAGAAATTAAACAATATTTGCCAAGGGACTTTGACCCTGATAAAGAATTGGAGGAGGCACGGGCAGAACGATATGGTAGAAGACTATTTGTAAGATAAACGTGCTGAAAGTGTGGGTGCAGGATATATTATAACCAGAAATATCGCTGATTTTGTTAATTCAAAAATTCCAGCTATTTCTCCAGAGGAATTTTTGCAGGGCTTAGAGGCAAAAGATAAATAAAATTAGAATATAAGGCGAGATTTATAGATAATCTGATGTAAAGTATGGAATTGTCATACGATTGCATCAGATTTTTTATTGGGAGAGAGGGGTTATGATACAGCTTAACGATAAAATGCTGCGCCAGTTGCAAATGATCCAGCTGGAAATGCTAGTGGAAGTGGATCGCATCTGTAAAAAACGAGGCATCAAATACAACATTATCGCCGGAACTCTTCTTGGTGCGATTCGTCACGGTGGCTACATCCCATGGGATGATGATGCAGATGTAGCTTTTTTGCGCCCGGAATATGAACGGTTTCGGGATGCTTGCAAAACAGAGCTTGACAAGACCAGATTTATTTTCCAGGACCATAGGAATACCAAGGGATATCGGTGGGGATATGGGAAGCTGAGAAGAAAGAACACGCTTTTTTTGAGAGAGTTTCAGGAGCATATGCCCTATATGCAAGGAGTCTTTATTGATATCTTTCCGTTGGATGGAGTGCCGGATAACTATATTCTGCGGAGCATGAAAAATTTTGAATGCTTTTGTGTGCGAAAGATTTTGTGGTCGAAGGTTGGGAAGATGGCGGAAAAGGATTTTTGGAAACGCCAGATATATAAGGCTCTGGATAAAATTCCAGAAAGGTATATATTCCGCTATTACCATAGTATGATCTGCAAAGCCAATAAGAAGAGAACTCGTATGGTGAGGATTCTCATGTTTCCCACACCCAATAGTGAGTATGGATATTATCGCAACTGGTATGAAAACAGCAAGGAGACTGTGTTTGAAGGAAGGATATTTCAGGGAATTAAGGATTATGACAGTTATCTGAGCTTTAAATTTGGAGACTATATGAAACTGCCGCCGGAGGAAAAGAGAAAGGTGCATCCGGTGAGTAGAATCAGGTTGCAGATATGATGTTTCAATAGCTTGCAGCAAAGAGTTTGAGGGATTAAATTTATTTGTACATTGATAACTTCATACTTATATTGGTGGATAGAAAGAGCAGATGGCCAGCTTGCGAAATATACGCTCCTGTGATAAGATAAAACTATCAAATAATCAGATAGGGGAGAACTTGTGCATGGGGAAATATATAAACTTAGGGAATGCAGGGTTCCAGTCAATTAGGAAAGGGCTTTATGTTGATAAAACGGGATTGATCTCTTTTGTAAATGATACGCTTGGAACCAAGAGTAAACTTACATGTGTCAGCCGCCCCAGAAGGTTTGGGAAGTCTTTTGCCATACAGATGCTTTGTGCATACTATGATAAAAGTTGTGATTCCAAGTTCCTTTTTGAGGATTTGAAGATAGCGAAGGAACCATCTTTTGAGAAATACCTCAATCATTACGATGTGATTTATCTGGACATTACTTGGTTTATTTCTATATGTAAAGACCATAAGGATATTGTGGATTATCTTCAGGAGCAGGTTATAGAAGAGTTGCTGGAAATATACCCATTGGCAGATAGAGAGGAATCTCTTCCGCTGGTGCTTTCAGAAATTAATGAAATAACAGGGAACAAGTTTGTGATTATCATTGATGAGTGGGATGCATTATTCAGGGAGTCAAAAGAGGATTTTGATATACAGGAGAAATATATTCAACTCCTTAGAGGATTGTTCAAAAGCAGTCTGACAGATAAGATGATAGAGGCAGCCTATATGACAGGAATTTTGCCAATTAAAAAATATGGAACGCAATCGGCTATGACAGATTTCAGGGAATATACAATGATATCTCCTAAAAGGCTGGCAGAGTATGTGGGATTTACAGAGGAGGAGGTAATCGGGCTTTGTGAAATATATAATATGGATTTTAAAGAAACAAAGGAGTGGTATGATGGTTATTCTTTTCCAAAAGCAAAGTCTATATACAATCCTAACGCGATTGTACAGGCAATGGAGAATGGAGAGTTTGAAAGCTACTGGACAGAAACCGAGACATATGAATCCCTGAAGGTCTATATTGATATGGATCTGGATGGTTTGAAGGAAGCGATTATGCTGATGCTGGGAGGTGTTCATTGTTCTATAGATATCAGAACATTTCAAAATGATATGACAAGTATTGGCAGCAAGGATGATGTTCTCACTTTGCTAATACACTTGGGATATTTGGCATATGAGGTAGAAAGTAAATCCGTCTATATTCCCAATAAAGAGATTCGGCAGGAATTTTTGCGGGCAGTAAAAAATGGAAGGCATAGAGAACTGGCAAAGTTGGTTTCTGCTTCGGATAAGCTTCTTAAAGATACATTGCAGATGGATGGAAAGAAGGTTGCAGCGGCTATTGAAAAAGTACACAGAGCATCTGCAGCGCCAATTTTTTACAATAATGAACAGGCTCTTAGGAGTGTTGTACGGCTGGCATACATTAGCTGTATCGATGAATTTAAAGATATACAGGAATTGCCATCAGGAATCGGTTATGCAGATATGGTGTATCTTCCTAAGAAAAATTCTTCCATGCCGATCATGATTGTTGAGTTGAAATGGAATAAGCGTGTGGAAGGAGCGATAGAGCAGATTAAAAAGAAGCAATATCCTAAGATTTTTGAAGGATATGGGAGTGATATTCTGCTGGTGGGAATTAGTTATGATGAGAAGACAAAAAAGCATGAGTGCGTGATTGAAAGATTTAGGAAATAATATTAATAGATTATAAATTGAAAATATAAGGAATGGAACCCCGATATAAGTGTGAAGGTCATGGACTGGAAACTTAAATTGGGGTTTATTGTATTTGGAAGAAAATAAACGTAAATAGGGTGTGGGATGTGAAGAAGATTATACATTTTTCGTTAGCAAATAATAAAGGTGGAATTACTCAATATGTTTTGAATAATTGGAAGTTTATTGATAAGACAAAATTTCAGTTCGATATGGTTACGTTTGGTGAATCTCTGGATTTTCAAAGCGAATTGGAAGAAGAAGGATGTAATGTTTTTTACGTAAAAAACAGAGCAGAATATAATTTGAAAAAGTTCCAAAATGAAATATTGCGGATATTTTCAAATGGCTATGATATAGCCCACCTCCATACAAGCTACTGGAAAAGTTTTGAATTAGAAAAATTAGCGAAACAAGTAGGGATTCCAAGAGTCATTGTTCATTCACATAATACAGAAGTCTTTGATGACATAGGAAGAGAAGAAAAGAAGAGGCAACATTATAATTTATTAAGTGCACTTACACCAGATATTGCAACTGACTTCTGGGCATGTTCCAGAGCAGCGGCTAAATGGTTATATGCAGATAAAATACCTGAAGAGAGAATTCGCATAGTAAATAATGCGATTGATGTTAATAAATTTACGTTTAGTAAACAAAAAAGAAAAGAATATAGAGAACGGCTGGGATGGGGTGACAAATTTATTATTGGACATGTTGGCCGTTTTTCATACCAAAAGAATCATGAGTTTCTGATAGATGTATTTAAGGATGTTGCAAAAGAAAATAAAAATGTGCGTTTGTTATTGATTGGGAAAGGGCCACTAGAAAAGAATGTAGATTCTCTGATCAAACGATATGGATTAATAGATAAAGTATATTTTGCAGGAACATGTAATGATGTAGATGGGTGGTTACAAGCAATGGATATGTTTGCTTTGCCATCAAGGTTTGAAGGATTGCCGATTGTGGCAGTAGAGGCACAAACAGCAGGACTAAAATGTGTATGTAGTGATACTATCACAGAAGAGATTGTGATCACAGAAAATATAGAATTAGTGCCATTGCAGATTGAAGTATGGGTAGATGAAATTTTGAAGATTGTCACTTCAGCGGAAAAAGGGAATTATAGAAGGAATGATATGAGTCATGTAATTACAGGGGCGGGATATAATATTTTGTCTCAAATACAGATGGTGGAAAATTATTATGATAAAACATAGATTTTAAGCTGTAGGCAAATAAATACAGAAATCGATAACAAGTGTATAATTTTAAACAAATTGGAGAGATAAGATGACATTAGATATTCATTTATTATTGTCTGTAGTTGTACCTATATATAATGTTGAAGATTATGTTGAAACATGTATAACGAGCATTATTGAACAGACTTACTCCAATATTGAAATAATATTGGTAGATGATGGGTCAAGTGATCGTTCATCAATTATTTGCGATGAATTTGCAAAAAAGGATAATAGAGTCATAGTGATTCATAAGGAAAATGAGGGATTAGTTAGTGCACGTAAAGCAGGGGTTAATATTGCAAAAGGAAAATATATTATAAATGTTGATGGAGATGATTGGATTGAAAAAGACAGATTTGAACATTTAGTATATCGAATTTGTTTATTTGAAGCAGATATGATTTATTTATCAGGATATTTGAAAGAAACAGATGGCGAATGTACGGTTATGGATAGCCCTCTGGAGCCTAAAATTTATTCAAAAGATGAGATTCGAGACGAATTATTCCCATTATTACAAAATACGAATAAATGTTTTGAGTCGATTATTAAAAGTTCTCTGTGTATGTGGGCAATAAAGCGAGAATTATTAAGGGAAAAGCAGAATCTTGTAGATAATAGAATATCAATGTGCGAAGATCATATTTGTATATGGTTTTGTTTATTAGCTGCGAATTCTGTATCAACTATGAAAGAATTAGGATACCATTATATACAGAGAAAGACATCTCTTTCATATTCACAAACAGATAAAGAACGTGAAAGGATGAAAATATGGCATTATCAGTTAAAGGAATATATTCTTCAGTATACTAAATCTAAAGAGATTATGCGCATCTTCGCTTTTTTGAATACGGCAGTATTATTACTGTCAGATTATGAGATGTTACTTTTAAAGGATATAAATTATCTATTTCCATACCCGAAAGTTGTTAAAGGAAGCAAGGTAGTGATCTATGGGGCAGGTAAATTTGGATGCCACATGATTAGAGCAATAAGTAAAAGAAAAGACTATGAAATCGTACTTTGGGTTGATAAAAATGAGAAAAGGCCTTCGATTTTAAATTATAGTATAAGGCCTATTAATGAAATTTTGGAAACAAAATATGATTTTATTGTAATAGCTTTATATTATGAGGATATGGCATTAGAGGTAAAGGAGTCTTTATTAGGTATGGGAATTGAAAAAGAGAAAATAGCTTTAATGGACTCTAAAGTCATAAGTGAAGAGTATCTTGTGCAAGTGTTTTAGGACAGAAAAAGTTATTGAATAATAAATAATGTATAAAGAAATTACAATATAATTAATACTATAATTATTGT
>CANDZL010000009.1:0-76544 GCA_947425205.1 uncultured Hungatella sp.
AAAAATTTTTGGAGCCGGTATTGACTGAGTTTAGCATTTCCTTCAACTGGCTTCCCAGTATCTCCAGCTCTGTCATCTCCGCCCGCTTTTCCCTCTCCACCAGGATCTTGCTGGTTCCAAGCACCAGATACAATCCCATACAGATCATAGGGAGGGCTCCTCCTATGATGTAGAGAAACAGCATACGGGTTTTAATTTTAGTTTCCAAGAGGCGCAGGAAAACTCTTCCTGGCCCGGATTTATTTATTTTCATGAGAATACCTCGTTTCTTTATCTCCATACTCTGGGAAACTGCGGCAGTCCGTATTCAGCTGCTGCTCAACTCAGGAGTGGTATCTTGTGACAGGCTGGCTGCCCTGAGGTGAATCCGCCTTTCCTGTACTTTTAGTGCCCTGTCTGCCACAGACGGTGATTTCCGTTTTCTGCGGCAGGCAGGGCACATGAGAAGCTGCTATTCCGATATGATTACATAGTCTTTCACCGTATAGGTAATACCGTCTAACTTTTTAGAGGTGTGGAGGCTCTGAATCTCTTCTTTATCCTACCGCAGCTGATTTCCATCTGGCAGACCGTTTCTCTTCCCACTGGCTTTCTTACCAGGTGGACTTATATCTTTTTCTATTCCCCATTTTCTTCTTCCATATTCTTCCGGTACTCTTTGGGGCTGATCCCAACATATTTCTTAAACTTCATATAAAAATAATCAATACTGCCGTATCCTACCATCTCCGAAATCTGATATACTTTAAGTCCAGTCTCCTTAAGAAGACGCCTGGCATTGGTGATGCGGATCCGATCCAGGGCATTGTTGAAATTCTCCCCCGTCTCCCTGCGGAACAGCTTTCCTAAGTAGGCACTGTTGTAGTTAAAATTTTTCGCTATGCTCTCCAGCTTTAAATCCTTGTCATAATTTTTCTCCATATAATAGGATACGCGCTGGATAATGCTGCCTCCTGCTGTGCCGATTTTCCTGCTTAAGCCCAGAAGCGCCTGCTCATAGCGATCCAGCAAATTCTTCATACCGTCCGCCCCGGCAAGCTGCCTAAGAAGCTGCTGCATGGATTCATTGTCCACAGAGGCAGCGGCATATTTTTGGCTGAGGCGCATCTGAAGCTGAACCATATTCTGCACAAGGATCATTTTGATCTCGGATTCCTTCAACAGGTTCCAGGTGCAGTAATCTTTAAACATCTCCATGGCCTTTCTGATGCCCTCCGCCTCTCCCACCTCGATCAGCATCTCCAGCCATTCCATGGTAACTTCTTCCCCTCTGCCCTCCAGGCTGCAGATCAGGTCAATGGTTAATATATCTTCCTGATCGAAGATAAATGCCTGATCCATCAGATATCTGGCGCTTTCGTAAGAGCAGAAAAGCTCCTGCCACTGCTTCACATTATTGCCAAGGGCGATCTTTAGCTTCCTGCCATAGTAGCTTTCCACTCTCTTGTTGCGTTTCTCAAGCCGCTCCTTCCATCTGCTGTACTCGACGGAACGCCCGACCAGTATCACCTGATCCTCTGTAGGGAATGTCTCGATGCAGAAAGCATCCCCTTCTGTCAGGGTTTTAACCTTTTCATACAGTGCCCCATGATCCCTGCCATCCCCGTCCTCTTCCTCTCTGCACACAGCAATACAGAAGATATCCCCGTCAAGGGTCAGATGGTGCCGTTTCACATCCTCCTCCAGCTGGGCCATATTGCCTTCCTTTAACACCATCCGCCTGAAAAGTTCCTGTCTGGCCTTACCTTCATTCTGGCTGTGATACTGCTCCAGAGAATGGGTTTCCTCCAGGCTTTTTCTCACCTTTTCCACATATTCCAGCAGTTCCTCTTCATCAACAGGCTTAAGCAGGTACCCCCCCCACACCCATAGTAAGGGCTGTTCTGGCATATTCAAATTCCGAGAACCCTGTCAGAATAATAAAGTGTCCCGCAAATCCCTGCTTTTTCGCCTCCTTTATCACCTCAAGGCCTGTAATCCCAGGCATCTTAATATCCACTAGCACCAGATCCGGATTCTCACGAAGAATGTTGGCTAAGCCCTCTCTGCCGTCCTTCCCACAGGTTCCCAGACGAAACCCTGCTTTTTCCCAGTCAATCAGCCCCTTGATCCCTTCTCTGACAAGTCTCTCATCATCAATAATCATTGCGGTAAACATGCCTGGCTTCCTCCATTTATGCCTGCAGGCCCCCCGTGTGGATCCCAGTGAGGCTCTGCCGGTTTTTCATTGACAGTGTAATCGGTTATCATACGTTCCCTCTTTCCTGCTATTTTACCGTATCAGTATTTTACCGTCAACGAAATTATGGAGATATGGGGAGGGATGGTGTTACCGTTTACTGGGTGCCAATGAACAGTAACGAGAAATGAATCACAAAACAATGGAGATATTCCTGGATGAAGCCCCTGCGGCAATCCGGGCATTTTTTAAATCTCCCTTAATCTTTATCTCAACCTTTTTAGTCTCCCCGGGGGTTAAAAATATCTTTTCGAATCCTTTCAGTTCCTGAAAAACCGTAGGTTCTCCCTGTTTCATTTCTTCTTCCCTACGCACGTACACCTGCACGGTCTCCGCTCCAGCACAGGTCCCTGTGTTGGTCACCTTGCAGGAAAATACTACAGCACCCTCCTCGCTGGTTTTTTCTCCGTCATGAAAGGAAAAGGAAGTATAGCTTAAACCGTGACCGAAGCAAAATTCAGGCTCCACATGATATGCATCCAGATAGCGGTACCCTACGAAGCTTCCTTCCGTGTACTCTGTCTGATCCTTTTTTCCAAATTCCCCAAGACAGTGTGTGGAACAATCCTTATGTGTCTTGTAAAAACTTTCCGGCAGCTTCCCGGAAGGATTCACCAACCCGTAAAGAACTTCTGCCAGCGCTGTTCCTCCTTCCATACCACTATACCAGTTCCACACCAGGCTGTCTGCCTTTTCGATCCACCGGCCCATTTCCACCGGACTTCCCCCCATCATAACCACGACGGTATCCGGCCGGATGGCAAGGAGCCTCTGAATCAGTTCATCCTGTCCGTAGGGAAGAGTCATATCCGCCCTGTCGTTGCCTTCGCAGTCCTGGTCGTGATTCAGTCCGCCTATGAAAATCACCTGTTCATAATCCGGAGCCAGTTCCAGAGCCTGGCTGCATAACTGCCTTCTCCTCTTTCTGACAGCCTCTTTCCTGTTCTGGGTTCCCGCATGGCCCACAGACTCTGCTTGCCCCATGTCTTCTTCCTGGCTGGCCTCCTCTCCATTTCTCCGGCTGGCTCCGCCTCCGCGTTCCAAACTGGCCTCCTGCCAATTGATTTCCCCCTCCTCGGTTTTTTCCTCATCCCTGCAATACCCCTGGGCATAGTCCACCTGCACATTGCCGCCCAGCAGTTTTTTTATCCCCATAAGAGGCGTTATTTCATACAAAGCCTTTATCTCCCCACTTCCCCCGCCATTTGAATGGATGCAGTTTCCATTCTCACCAATTATCAGAACCTTTTTTACGCCTGTCCCGGAAAGGGGCAGCCGGTTCTTTTGATTTTTCAGAAGCACCACAGATTCCCTGGCCACCTGAAGGGCTGTCTGCCTGTGTTCCTCCGTATTGTAGCATCCGGTTTTTCTGGTTCCGTCCATCATATGAAGCCGCATCATCAATACCAGAATCCGGATAACCTTCTCGTCAACTGCCTCTTCCTTCACCCTGCCTTCTATAACCGCCTTTTTCAGAGGCTTTGCCATAAAATACTCATCAAAGTTATAGGTCACAGACATCTCAATATCCAACTGGGAACCTGCCGCTGCTTCCGTATCGTGGACTGCCCCCCAGTCGGAGATCACCACCCCGTCATACTCCCACTCTTTCCTGAGAATCTGATTCAGGAGAAATTCGCTCTGGCAGCAATGTTCTCCATACAGCTTGTTGTATGCCCCCATTACCGTATAGGCTTCGCCCTCCTTAAGGGCATCGTAAAAGGCAGGCAAATATATCTCCCGCAGAACCCTCTCGTCAATCTTTACCTCCATCCACAGACGCTCTGTCTCCTGATTATTCACTGCAAAATGTTTCACACAGGCCGCTACATCCCAACTCTGCACTCCCCTTACAAAAGGTGCTGCCAGCTGTCCTGTCAGGTAAGGATCCTCGCTGAAATACTCAAAGTTCCGGCCGCACAGAGGGCTTCTCTTTATATTGATCCCTGGTGCCAGGATCACATCCTTTCCTCTTCCTCTTGCCTCCGCTCCCAGGACACTTCCCATGTCATAGGCCAGTTTCCTGTTCCACGTTGCAGCCAGGGCGCTGTTACAGGGAAGGTAGGTTACATAGTCATCCGTATGGCCTACGGCCTTCCATTTATCCGGAAAGAATTCCTGGCGGACTCCCATTGGACCGTCGGACATCTTAAGAGGCGGTATTCCCAACCGCTCCACTCCCCCAGTCTGAAAAAGCTGGGCTCCGTGAATCATCCTTATCTTTTCATCAAGTGTCAGTTCCTTTGCCAGATCTTTTGCCTTCTGCCACAATTTCGTCTCCCTGTTCTCTGTTGTTATGCTCCCTGCCATCCCGCTCTTTACCGCTTCATGTTTCACCATCATTCTTGTTACTGCCTCCCCTGTCCTTTCCTCAGCCAGACTTCTTTTGCCTGAACCTGTATAGGGCCGCCGCATCCCGTAACTCTGTCACTTTGTGCAGCAGCCCCATCTACCATTCGTTATCCATCTGTCACTTAAAATAATCTTCCCAGCCGCCAGGACGCTTCCCCTGATCCGACAGGCATATCCTCTATGCCAATGAAATCTTGCAGACAGCTTCCTTTTTTCCGGAATCAACAGTTATAACCGTATCTTTTCCTTCTATGGAACAGGTTCCGCCCTCTACCTGGGATACCTTACAGTTTATCAGGCAGATCGCAACTCTCTGCGTTACTCCTCCCGATGCATTGCTGCCATCCTCTCCATGACTGGCTGTCTCAAAGCTTTCCGCACCGCCTTTCTCCCCATGACTTGCCACCACAGGCATTGCCACATTGCTCTCCTCATGATTTATCACTTTCAGAACGATTTCCTCTCCCTTCTGACAGGCAGTCACCGTCTGCACCTTAAGCCCTTCTCTGTATACGGCTCCCTGGCTCTCTCCTTCTCCAGGGTATACCTTCCACTCCAGGTTCCGGAAGAATCCATAATCTGCCCTCCTGCATTGGGGAGCTATGGGGATGACGCTTCCCTCCTTCACCCACAGAGGGATGGAACAGTAATCCAGATGCTCTTTTCTCCACACACCTCCCTGAGTTTTTTCTCCTGTAAGATAATGGATCCACTGCCCCCAAGGCAGGTAGTATTCTGCTATCCCTTCCTCGTTGAACACCGGCGCAGCCAGAAAGCTGTCTCCCAACATATACTGTTTATCCAGATAGCTGCAGTTTCTGTCCTCCTCAAATTCCAGGGCCATGCTCCGCATCATGGGAATTCCGGTCAAGGAGGTCTTCACCCCTTCACTGTACAGATAGGGCAGCAGTTCCAGCTTCAGCCTGGTAAAGAACCGCACCACATCCACGGCCTCTTCATCATACACCCAGGGTACCCGGTAGGACGTGCTTCCGTGAAGCCTGCTGTGGGTGGAAAGAAGCCCGAAGGCCGCCCAGCGCTTGTACACATCCGGTGTGGACTGGCTCTCAAAACCTCCGATATCATGGCTCCAGTATCCAAATCCGCTGCTGGTCAAAGACAACCCGCCACGCAGGCTCTCTTCCATAGATTCATAGTCAGACCAGCAATCTCCGCCCCAGTGAACCGGGAACTTCTGCCCTCCCGCCGTGGCCGACCGGGCAAATAAAACCGCCTCTTCCTCTCCTCTTCGTCTTTTAAGCACATCGTATACGGCCTGATTGTAAAGGTATGGATAAAAATTATGCATCTTCTGTGGATCCGAACCGTCATGGTATACCACATTGACCGGAATCCTCTCGCCAAAGTCTGTCTTAAAGCAGTCCACTCCCATATCCATAAGCATTTCCAGCTTTCCCTGGTACCACCTTACAGCCTCCGGATTGGTAAAGTCCACGATGGCAAGGCCGGACTGCCACATATCCCACTGCCATACATCCCCATTCCTTTTCTTAAGAAAATATCCCTTCTCCACACCCTCATCAAACAGCACCGATTCCTGGCCGATATAAGGGTTGATCCACACACAGACGCGGATTCCCCTGGCTTTTATCCTGCGAAGCATCCCCTCCGGATCCGGAAATACTCTCTCATCCCACACAAAATCCGTCCAGTGGTACTCCCGCATCCAGCAGCAGTCAAAGTGAAATACGCTTAAGGGAATCCCTCTCTCCTCCATGCCGTCGATGAAACTCATAACCGTTTTTTCATCGTAGCTTGTGGTAAAGGAAGTGGAAAGCCACAGGCCGTAAGTCCAGGGAGCCAGCCTGGCCGGTTTTCCTGTCAGATCCGTATACCGCATCAGCACATCTTTCATGGATGGCCCGTTGATAAAGAAATAATCCAGGTTTTCCCCCTGCACGCTGAATGCAGCTTTCGCCACCTGTTCCGTCCCGATCTCAAACTCCACTTTCTCCGGATGGTTAACGAATACGCCGTACCCTCTGTTGGATAAATAGAACGGGATATTCTTGTAAGACTGTTCCGTGCTGGTGCCCCCATCCTCATTCCAGACAGAAACCGACTGCCCGTTTTTCACAAAAGCAGTAAACCGCTCACCCAGCCCATAGATCAACTCCCCAACAGACAGCCCAAGCTGCTGGCACATATAAGCGCTGTCCTCCTTTCCCACATCATAAGGCATGCCAGTCCAGCTGGTCTTTATGTAGGATAAGTCTCCCTTTTTGCTTTTTGTCAAAGCCTTCCCATCCCGTCTGTATTCCATGCTCCAGTCCTCTTTACCGATCACAAGCTCCAGACGGCCGCTTACAACTGTCAGAGACCTTTCATCCTCCTTAACCGCAAGAGGCTGGGGTTCCGGAAGATTCAGTTCAAACTCCGGCGTTCTCTTCCGGATGCCTTTGTGATGAATGACCTGAACCCGGATCATCTCCGGCATAGGCGCTGTAATCTTAACCGTCAGGTTGATCCCGTCCAGGGTATCCCCTTTCTTCTCAACCTTTCTTGTAGGCGCACACAGCGTAAGTTCATATTCTGTCTTCCTGGTCTCATAGACCTGCTGTGGGGAAAAGCTTCCGTAGCCTTCCTTCAGAAGCCAGCATCCATTGTGAAATTTCATATGATCTTCCTCGTTTCTTTCATATTTTCGTTTTATCATCTCTTTTTATGTCCTATACCAGAGAACAATGTCATCTCGATAACACATAATCTTTTGCGATAACGTAGCCGGGAGAGAGCCCTTGACTAAATTACATGAGGATTGCGGGAGCACAAAGTGCGGAGCAATCCGGTATCAAAGAGGTCAAAAGACCTTTTGACCCCAACATCATGGCATTGTATCAGAGAAGTTCTATGCATACGCACATACTAGCATATCCGTATAAAGAAAAACACCTTACTTTTTTTACATGAAATCCTTCATAATTTGCACTCTTAAGATTCTATCCCACTATATGGTCTCCTTTCCGTCGTCTGGCTTCTTCCGACGCCCCCATATCCACTCTGCAAGATAGCTGAGCCCCAAGCCAATGGCTATCCCTGCGAAAACATCCGTAGGATAATGGACACCCACATACAGGCGCAGAAGACTAATCATCACTGCCAGCAGAAAGAAAGGGATTCCAGCCCATTTAGGAAGCCTTCGGACCAATACCCCTGCTGCCGCGAACGAACTGGCTGAATGCCCGGAAGGAAATGAAAAATCCCCTGGGTGACCGATCAGAGGAACCAGCCCTTCAATCACATCAAAGGGTCTCACCCTGGCTATTACATTTTTCAGTGTCAGATTGATCACCAAAAGAGACAAAAACAGCCCCAAAAGGGCAATCACACCAGTTTCTCTGGTCTTCCTTGAAACCAAAAGCACCAGAGAGAGCAGTATCCAGATAAATCCCTTATCCCCCAGGCCTGTCACCACTGTAAAAAGAGGTGTAAGCACATCATTTCGTACATACTCCTGAATCCACAACAAAATCGCTCCATCCAGCTGAAACAGTGTATCTATCATTCCTTATCTCCTTTTCTTCTCTTACGGTTCAGATGCAATGCCATTTCATTGGGATCTGCCCTTCTATAACATGGCCAGGGTTCCGGCGACAATCATCACAAGCCCTGCTGCCCCACGCCTGGACAGCTTCTCGTGAAACACCACATAAGAAAATCCAACTGTCACCAGAATGCTTAACTTGTCAATGGGAACCACCACGCTTGCCAGCCCATCCTGCAAGGCCTTGTAGTAACACAACCAGGATGCCCCTGTGGCAAGGCCTGACAGAAAGATGAAGGCAAGCTCCTTCCCCGGTATCCGGCGAACCATGTGCTGCTTGCCAGTCACAAAGACAACCAGCCATGCCATGAAAAGAACCACTGTCGTGCGGATTGCCGTCCCCAAGTTAGACTCTATCCCCTGAATCCCTACCTTTCCAAGGATAGCCGTTAAGCTGGCAAACACCGCAGACAGGCATGCATAGAGCAGCCATCCCTTTCCCTTCTCATTTATCTGCTTCCCACCGGAAGGCGGGAACCTTTTTTTCTGCATCCCATCAGAAACCGATGCCTCCTTTTTCCCCATTCCACTGGAAAATGGCACCTCTTTTTTCTGTATCATCAGATATGTGCCCGCTCCAATGAGGAAGAGGGCAACGAATTTTTTTGCACTCACCTCTTCCCCCAGAAAAAGAAACGCCAGCACAATCGTCAGAACCGTGCTTGATTTGTCTATGGGAACCACCTTATTGATGTCTCCCGTCTGCAGCGCCTTAAAATAACACAGCCACGAAGCCCCTGTGGCCATCCCTGACAGCACCAGAAATCCCCATGTTTTCCCTTCCACCTCTCCAATCCCCTTGCCAGAACCTGATAAGAGGGCCATGAACCATGAAAAAACCAGCACAACCACCGTACGGATTGCCGTCGCCACATCCGAATCCGTCCCCTTGATCCCGCATTTTGCCAGGATTGATGTGATTCCCGCAAAAAATGCGGATGCAAATGCAAATATAATCCACATCATCGCCTCATCCTCCTTTTTTGTCAAATGTGCTCTCGGAAAATCAGCCACAAAGGCAGATGCATAGAGACATGGAGAGTACATTTTCAATACTTGTATTGCGAAAAAACGCAGGGCCTGTTCCTGTCCATCCGAAACAAGGCCTGCGTTCATCTAAGAATTCCTTTTTATTCTGTCTGGTTTTCTCTGCCTTCTTTAGCTTTCCTCTCCCCCATGCTCCGTTCCTCCCGGAATTCCGGTCAGGTTCAGATTGTGGTTTACCTTGGCATCGTAGGTCTGGGCCTTTAAGATCTCTCGGAAATCCACTCCTGTAGCCTCCGACATGGTGTCAAATACCTGCTGCATCACAGTAGCTGCATTGCCAGATATCTGCCCCACACCGGAGCCATTGTCTCCTCCTCCGCCGTAGATATTCACCTTATCAATGGTGGACAGCGGTTTTGCGATCTCTGCCGCCATCTGAGGCATGATATTGACCATCATCTCAATCACAGCTGCATTGTTGTACTTATTGTAAGCCTCAGCCTTCTTTTCCATACCTTCTGCCTCAGCCACCATCTTGGCCTGCACGGCAGCCGCCTCGGCAGCACCCTTGGCCTGGATTCCGGCTGCCTCCTGCTCTGCCGCATATCTGGATGCCGCCGCCCTGGCCTTCATAGCCTCTGCCTCTTTCTCCGCCTGGGCTCTTAAGGCTTCCGCCTCCATCTCCATCTCATACTTCTTGGCTTCTGCCTCTCTCTGGCGCTTGGCCAGCTCTGCTGCTGCCTTCTGCTCTACGGCATAACGATCCGCATCCGCCTTCTTGTTAACCTCCGCTTCCAGAGACTGTTGCTGAATGGCAACCTCCTGTTTGCGCAGTTCCGCCTCCCTCTCTGCCTTGGCAATCTGGGCATTGACCGTGGCGGTCTGAATGGTCTTCTCCTGCTGCTGGCGCTGGATCTCATAGGCAGCATCCGCCTCCGCCTTCTTGGTATCCGACTCCTTCTGCAGCTCTGCCTTGCGGATGGCCAGCTCATTGTTCTTCTGGGCGATCTCGGTCTCCGCCATAACTCTGGCATCATTGGCTGCTTTGTCTGCTTCCGCCTTGGCGATGGCAATGTCACGGTCTGCCTGAGCCTTGGCAATGGCGGCATCCTTCTTGATCTTGGAGGTATTGTCCGCACCCAGATCCCGGATCAGCCCGTTCTCATCCGTTACATTCTGAATATTGCATGACAGGATCTCGATCCCCAGCTTATCCATATCCTTGGAGGCCTTGGACATCACCTGGTCGGAGAAGGAATCTCTGTCTGTGTTGATCTCCTTAAGGGAAAGGGTTCCGATAATCTCCCTCATATTGCCCTGGAGAGAATCCTGCAGATCCAGGGTGATATCCTTGGCCTGCTTATTCAAAAAGTTCTTGGCAGCCAGCTTGATTCCCTCCGATGTAGGGGAGATCCTTACCTTTGCCACCGCATCAACATTGACATTGATAAAATCATTGGTGGGCACAGATTGTTCCGTCTTGATATCAACAGTCATCTGTCCCAGGTAAAGGCGGTCCATCCGCTCAAAAAACGGAAGCCGGATGCCTGCCCGCCCGATCAATATCCTGCTTTCCTTCTTAAGGCCGGAAACGATAAACGCCTGATCCGGCGGAGCCTTCACATAGCCGCTGGCCAGGATCACAAGCAGCAGAACAATTGCAAGGATTACCAGAAGCGTAACCGGCGAAAACAGTTCAGAAAAAACATAGAACATAGTAAGTACCTCCTCATATAGTGATGTCTCAGAATCCGAAACACTCCCGAAAGTGCTGGTTGCCTCCTGTCCCTTTAATCCGCTTTTATGTAGATGAAACAGGCCCTTCTCACCGGCTTTCGGTATTAACCCTGATCCTGAACAGCCATTTTTGCCTATAACCAGTTTACGTTATAACCCTGGAAAAATCAATAAGAATAAACCTTGCTTTTTTCTTACAATAAAGTTATAATAGTCTTAGATTGTAAGCGCTTACAGAAACAGTGCTTCTAAAATACCGGTTTGGTTACTGGCAGTATCTTACCGGTTCCGGGGATAACGTAACCATTTCCCCTTACAAAACCACGAGGTGATGACTTGAATATCTATGACGTATCACAACGGGCCGGTGTATCCATCGCCACTGTATCCCGTGTGTTGAACGGCAATCCCAATGTCAGCGACAAGACCCGTGCCCGTGTGCTTCAGGTGATGGATGAGCTGGGATATACCCCCAATGTATTTGCCCGGGGCTTAGGCCTTGGCACCATGAAGACCATCGGCATCATGTGTTCCGATTCTTCTGACCCATACCTTGCCAATGCCATCTATTTTCTGGAACGGGAGCTTCGGTCCAACGGTTATGACTCGATCCTTTGCTGTACTGGTGCCTCCCTGGAGAACAAACGCCAGTATTTTGAGTTGTTGCTTTCCAAACGAGTTGATGCCATGATCCTGGCTGGCTCTAAGTTTGTAGAGATGAAGGATCGGGACAACGCCTATATCATTGAGGCAGCCAGGGAACTTCCTGTGATGCTGGTCAACGGTTATCTGAATGCTCCGGGGATCTACAGCACCGTGTGCGATGACTACACCGCCGTATTCCAGGCAGCAGATAAACTGATTGATTCCGGCAAGCGTCGGATCCTGTATCTGTACACCAGCTATTCTTACAGCGGGATCAACAAGCTTCAGGGCTATAAGGATGCCCTTGCCTCCCGGGGAATCCCCATAGAAGATGCCCTGATCCGCCAGTGTGCCAAGAATCTTCATGCCGCCAAGGAACTGTTAGTTTCCCTGTGGGACGAGGGCTTTTCCTTTGATGCAGTTATGACCTCTGACGACTCCCTGGCTGTAGGAGCTGTCAAGTATGCCCACGCCAGAGGGCGATCCATCCCGGATGAATTCTCCATCATCGGCTACAACAATTCCATGTTGTCCTACTGCACGGATCCGGAGATCTCATCCATCGACACCAAGATTGAAGCTTTGTGCATCACAACAGTCAATACGCTTATGGGTGTGTTTGGCGGAGGCAATGTACCATTAAAAACCACCATTGCCGCCGATTTTATACAAAAACAAACCACAAATTTTTAACAAGGAGGAGTTATTTCTATGAAACAGTTTATGGACAAGGATTTCTTACTTTCCACAGACATGGCTAAAACCCTGTATCACGACTATGCATCCCAGGTACCGGTGCTGGACTACCACTGCCATATCAATCCTCAGGAGATCGCCGAGAACCGCAAGTTCGAGAACATCACCCAGGTATGGTTAGGCGGCGACCATTACAAATGGCGCCAGATGCGCTCCAATGGCGTGGAGGAGAAATATATCACCGGCGACGCCAGCGACAGAGAGAAATTCCAGAAATGGGCGGAGACCATGCCAAAGCTTATAGGCAACCCGCTGTATCACTGGAGCCATCTGGAATTAAAGACCTACTTTGGATATGAAGGCTACTTAAACGGCGACACCGCTGAGGAAGTATGGAATCTTTGCAACGAAAAGCTGCAGCAGGACTCCATGACTGTCCGCAATATCATCAAGCAGTCCAACGTAACTTTGATCTGCACCACAGACGACCCTATCGATTCTCTGGAATGGCACAAGAAAATTAAAGAGGACGATACCTTTGATGTCCAGGTTCTTCCTGCGTGGAGGCCAGACAAGGCTATGAACATCGAGAAGCCAGATTTTGCCGCATACATGGGTAAGCTGTCCGCAGCCAGCGGCATCGAAGTAAAAGACCTGGCCTCCTTAAAAGAAGCTTTGAAAAACCGTATGGATTTCTTTGCTGCCAACGGATGTTCCGTATCCGACCACGGCCTGGAATATGTGATGTATTTCCCGGCTGACGACGCAGAGGTGGATGCCATCTTTAAGAAGGCTCTGGCAGGGGAAGCATTGACCAAAGAAGAGCAGGCGAAGTATAAGACTGCATTCATGCTGTTTGTTGCAAGACAGTACAACCGTTTGAATTGGGTGATGCAGCTCCATTATGGCTGCAAAAGGGATAACAATGCCTATAAGTTCCAGCAGTTAGGCCCGGACACTGGCTTTGACTGCATCAACGACTATACCCCTTGCGCACAGTTGGCGGACTTCTTAAATGCATTGAGCAGCACCAATGAGATCCCCAAGACCATTATTTATTCCCTGAACCCCAATGACAATGCCTCCATCGGCACCATCATCGGCTGCTTCCAGGGTCCAGGCGTGGCAGGACGGATTCAGCAAGGCTCTGCATGGTGGTTCAACGATCACAAGACAGGCATGACCGATCAGATGACCTCCCTGGCAAATTTAGGTTGCCTGGGCAACTTCATCGGCATGTTAACTGACTCCAGAAGCTTCTTGTCCTACACCAGACATGATTACTTCAGAAGAATTATGTGTCAGCTTATCGGCGGATGGGTTGACAACGGAGAGTATCCGGCAGACATGAAGTCTCTGAAAGAGATCGTAGAGGGAATTTCCTATTACAATGCTGTAAGATATTTTGGATTTAAGCTGTAAGGCGGCTACGTCGTTCCTGAAGTATGAGTACTCACGAATGATACGGTTCTTTGAGCCAGAAGGATTTCTTATAAAAAGATTACAGCTCCGGAGACTGCATAGATTCATGCTTTTCCGGAGCTGTATTTTTACCCCATCGGTTTTTAGCGGTGCTGGGCTGGCTCCTTGTGTGGCCACTCTCCCATTTAGCTGGTTATCTTACCGATTCGGTTCCTTACAGGCCTATTTTTCTACATTCCTGCAAACTGATTCTTCACTTTCTGTATCTTTTGCTGTTCCGCCGTCTCTGTGGAATACCATCCCTTAGCGGACATCTGCTTGTAAATGCTGTCCTGCATACACAGACTGTTGTCCAAAGCCTGGTCAAATGCCTGATGCACATTCTGGGTGGAGGATTCCTGTGTTCCGTGCAGATACAGGTCACAGACCCCCTTGGTGGTCAGAAGCAGGTTCTCCATAATACATCTGTCGTCCATTGTCCCATTCCTCCTTAGATCAGATTATAAAAGCTGTCAAAGATCTGCTGGTGTCTCTGGCAGTACTGCTCCACACAGGATTTCAGTTCCTGATCCTGGAGATTCTTTACCGCTTCCTGGCATTGCGTCTTCAAAAACGTTTCGTGGCCCAATGCATCTTCAATATAGCTTAATTCTTTTGGACTCATTGTCGTTTCCTCCTGTACATGATTCTTCACTTCCGAAGCACCCGCCGCTCTGTTTGAAAGCAAAACATCGGAAATGATCAATCGTTTAACATGTTACTCCCATAATGTGTCCAAAACCCCAAAAAACATGCTGGCAGATCATACCTGCCAGCATGCTTTTCATGTGCCATATATGCATTCGTTCTATTTTGGTATCCTTTTATAAATGGTTCGAATCTGGGGTTTCATCTGCTTATAGATCGTGCTGCCGTTCTCCTGTCCATATTCCTTCAACAAAGCCATGTAAAGGGCCTGCAGCTGCTTCACGCTGTAATCGCAAAGCAGACGATACACTCCTTCCACTCCAGCTTCGTCCGAATATCCCTCAGGCAGCAGGCTTTTAAGCATCTCCTTAACTTCCTCTTCTGAATTCTCCTTCTGCTTCTGAGTCGTCAGTTCTGATTTCGTCTTCCTTACCACAGACATTTCCCGTTGATTCCAAAATTTGACTACCGCATCATATCCTGTATCATTGGTTACAATGACGTAATCCGTCTTGGGAGCAGATTTAATCAGATAGCCTAAATAAGAGACCAGCTGAAAATCCAACCCATTCTTTCCCGGAGTACATTCAATCATCTCAAATGAAGACGGATACATACGGATGATGTCAAGGTCATAATAAGAAATCCCAGGGGAATTCTCCGTAAAGAAGAGGATTATCATATCCTTTATTCCCTTCTGAGGCAGAAGGTCTTTCCATGCGCTTCCTACATTCTCTGTGTCAACAAGATAGATCTTCCTGTTTGCCATCCATATCCTTCCTCATATATGGCACCAAATCTATCATAACACAGATTTACAAAACAAAAAAGCGGAAAATATTTCTAGTGTCATGACACTATTCCATAGCCCCCTTGATCGCTGCCATCAGATCACCAAATTCCTCATAAGCTGGGAACTGGGGATAATCCGCCTTGATCTTGTCTGTGCTGCGGAACAAAAACCCTGCCTTGCTGTCCTTAATCATCCCCAAATCATTGTAGCTGTCACCGCTGGCAATGGTGTCATATCCAATGGATTGAAGCGCCTTTACCGTAGCCAGCTTGGATTCCTTGGTACGCATGCGAAAACCAGTAATCTCGCCATCCGGTGCCACTTCCAGGGTATTGCAGAAAATCGTGGGCCATCCCAGCTTCTTCATCAGAGGCTGCGCAAACTGGGTAAAGGTATCGCTGATGATGATTACCTGGGTAAAGGAACGAAGCTCATCCAGAAACTCCTTGGCACCGGGAAGGGGATCAATGGTTGCTATGGTCTCCTGAATCTCCTTGAGCCCCAGATGGTGTTCCTTTAAAATGCCAAGCCGCCAGCGCATCAGCTTATGGTAATCCGGCTCATCCCGGGTGGTGCGTTTCAGTTCCGGTATGCCGCTTGCCTTGGAAAATGCGATCCATATCTCCGGTACCAAAACCCCTTCCAAATCCAAACAAGTTATATACATGGACTTATCCTCCCTATCTGAAAAATGCATGGTCACTCATCCCAGTTATGGTAGACGGCCTGCACGTCATCGTCGTCATCCAGAAGATCCAGAATCCGGTTCAGCTTCTTAACCGTGTCCTCGTCGGTAATCTCCGTCCATGTCTGAGGAATCATGGTCACATCTGCCTGCATCATGGGAATGCCTGCCTTCTCCAGTGCCTCGCGGACGGTGCTGAAATCATCCGGCGCCGTATAAACCTCGTAGCTGTCCTCTTCCTCGGAGAAATCCTCCGCCCCTGCGTCCAGGGCTGTCATCATCAGATCATCTGGATCCATGTCGCACTCTTCCTTGTCGATGATGATCTGGCCTTTCTTGTCAAACATGTAGGATACGCTTCCCTGAGCGCCTACATTGCCGCCGCCCTTGGTAAACGCGCTTCTTACATTGGCTGCGGTACGGTTCTTGTTGTCTGTCAAGGTATCTACAATGATGGCTACGCCGCCTGGGCCGTATCCTTCATAGGTCAAAACTTCGTAATTGACGGAATTGGCATCTCCAGCTGCCTTCTTAATGCCCCGGTCAATGGTATCGTTGGGCATATTGTTGGCCTTGGCCTTGGCGATGACATCCCGCAGCTTGCTGTTGTTGGCCGGATCCGGTCCGCCCTCCTTTACGGCAACGGCGATCTCACGCCCGATAACAGTGAAAATCTTACCCTTTGCTGCGTCATTTCTCTCTTTTTTATGCTTGATATTGGCAAACTTTGAATGTCCTGACATGAAATAAACACTCCTTTTCTACTCTGCTTTCATACTTCCTCGGCACCTAATGTACTGACACGTTTACATTTCGCCAAATGGCTTGCCTGAATTTCCATCTGCTGCGTTGGCTTCACTCAACGATGCCACCGCATCGCCTCGTTCAGCCGCCTTGCAGGCTGAAAATTCATTCTGCGTCATTGGGCTGAAAGTAAACGTGTCAGTACACTAGCGTGCATATTTTATTTATTCTATCACCAATAGGGTTATCTGGCAAGTAGTTTTCCCTGGCTTCAGCAGCTTCGGCGCTGCCTTGTCTTCCCATCCTCATAATGTCTTACAAAATCATCCATACTATTTATTCATGCCTTAAACACATGAGCTTCATCATAATCCGGGGCGTAATCTCTCTCCTCTATTATAATCGATTGCCTGGTTTTCCTGCAACAAAAATTATCCGGCAGAACCGTTTATTACGGCTTTCAAGTATATCACCGCCTTTCCCTAAACATATGAATCCTTGTCACACTTCCTATGGATTTTCTACAGATACTGCAGCATAAAAAGATTTATCAGAACTTTTTGGAAATGAATTCCAAATAAGATATGATTTAGTATAAATCAATACGGGCAAACTGTCAACAACTGTTAAAGACAGAGACAAGTTAATGAGACAAGTTAAAAACAGGGGCAAAGCAGCTTTAACCACTGTCGTGTCCCTGTTTATTTGTCTGTTATGATTCTTGTACTGCGGAGTCTTTTTCCTGTATGCTGGCTGCCCATACCAAATTACAGGGTAAACTGAATGGTGCAGAATACCGCGTAAATCAGCAGAAGTGCAATCCCCTGAATTCTGTATAGTCTTCCACGGGCCAGAGTCGGCATGGTCATTGCGGGCAATTCCTGTGGAGCCATCTACAAACCAGTCTCCTCCTTTTATCAGGCAGACTAAACCCACAATAAAAAGTAATACGGGGAAAAGCATCGTCTTTTCTCCTCACTTGTATTTTTATGTATCAGGGTCAAGGGGTCAAAAAAAGTATGATAAAACGGTTCGGGGGTTCACAAAGCGGCAGGGCGGCGGCAGTTTTTTGTCACATCGGGAAAATGATTACTTGCGGCTGTCGTGGGATTCAGTCCAAAGCTCATACATGCTGTGATAGCAATGGGGGCGAAAATGTATACGGAGCCCATGGTGGAGCCGGTGAAGGTTGCGCAGGTGCTGGTAAGGAGTGAAAACAGCAGTATGATTATAATGGGGGATACGTTGGTGCCAAGGTCTTCATTCCAATACATAGTTCCGTCCGGTGTTAATCCTGGTAATCTCTTGTAATCCATAACAATACTCCCCTCTTTTTATAATGTTGTGATGTTGGGGTCAAACATTTTTTCCCCTGCTATACCACAAATTGCTTCACATTCTGTGCTGTCTGAATTCTAAAAACATTTAAAATCTTCCCTAATCGATCAACTTTTTCTTATTTTTGGCGAGTCCCAAGGCCAAAAATCCTCCTGTGAGCAATCCTGCATTGGGTTTCCGACCTTTCGCCCCTGACATCAGGTCATTTTTTTATATTTTTCTTCTCTTACCCCTCGAGATAACGCAGCCTGGAGAGAGCATGAGGCCTATCACGCCCCCTTCTCCGCCATCCTCACCGCATAATCCACAGCATTCACCAGACTCAACTCACTGGCAAGCCCTGTTCCGGCCTGGTCAAATGCAGTTCCATGGTCCACAGATGCCCGGATAATGGGCAGTCCAAGGGTTACATTCACCCCTGCCACAGCGTCCCATTTCTTTTCTTCATGGTTGTACACAAACCCCACCACCTTAAGGGGAATGTGTCCCTGGTCGTGATACATGGCCACCACAATGTCATACCATCCGCCTCTGGCTTTGGAGAACACTGTATCCGGGGGGACTGGCCCGTCTGCAAGGATTCCTTCTGCCTTTGCCTCTTCAATGGCCGGGGTAATCTCTTCAATCTCTTCTCTTCCGAACATGCCGTTTTCCCCGCTGTGTGGATTCAGTCCGGCAACGCCTATCTTGGGCCGGGTGATTCCCAGCTGTCTGCAGGCCTGGTCTGCAATGCGGATGACCTCCAGAATCCGGTCTTTTTTCACTCTGTCGCAGGCCTCCCGAAGGGATACGTGGGTAGACACGTGAACTACTCTTAAGTTTTCATGGGCCAGCATCATGGTGTATTTTCTGGTGCCGGTATATTCGGCATAAATCTCTGTATGTCCGGAGAAATGGTGACCTGCCAGGTTCATGGCTTCTTTGTTTAGGGCATTGGTCACGGTTGCGTCAATCTGTCTCTCCATGGCAAGTTCTATAACCTTTTTCACATACTGAAATGCGGCGTTTCCGGCCATGACGGAGACTTCTCCTCGTTTCAGTTTTTTCATATCTACTGCACCTATATCGTACACATCGATGGTGCCGTACTGAAACAGTGCTTCTTCCACATGTTTTATGCCGTGGATTTTTATTTTTCCGGAAATGCCTGTAATGTTAAGTGCTTCTTCCATCACCGGCACGTCTCCCACTACCAATGGATTACATCGTTTGTATACTGCCGGGTCTGCCAGTGCCTTGGCTGTGATTTCTGGGCCGATGCTGGCTGGATCGCCCATGGTAATTCCAATTATCTTCATCTTTCTACCTCTTTTTTATTTGTTTTTATATTCTGCGTAGTAGGTATCAATGGTTTCCTGTGATGGCGATGCCGCCGTAGAAGGCACCTAAAAACATGTTGTTTTTTGCTTCCATGTCGGAAGGGTTTTCGTATGCTTTTTCTAGATTCTGGAATATCAGCCTGGCACCGGCCATTGCATAGGTGTCGCTTAATGGAGTGGCCTTTTTGGAGGTAAAGCATTCTACTGCGTGGGCAGGGCATCTACTCCTGTTGCCGCCACAATGGAAGCAGGCAGCCTGGCAATCATCTGTGCATCTAGAATCACGTAGTCTGGAATCATTTCTTCATCTACGATTCCTTTTTTGAGCCTTCTTCTGGAATGGCCAGCAGGGGTTGAAGGAGCCCGGCTCCTGCCACTCCCTTGTCTGTAAATATCAGGGCCTTTTTGCTGATTCTTGGTTGATGATGGCCTTCCTTTTTATTGAGTGTTCCTGGGTTCTCCAGTGTTTTTTATGTCTCTTTTTGTAACTTCAGCGGGCTTCTCCATTTTTTAGTTCTTCTGTCAATTCCAGCAGCAGGGTATCTTCTCCGAAGCCGCCGGATTTGGTGATGATATGGTATTCCCGGCCTTTGTAGGAAAGGCTGGTAAGCACGCAGCCTGGCCGGAGTTCACGAAGGGGATGGAGTTCCCACTGTCTGATTTGTTTCATGAATCCCAGCAGGGTATCTCCTCCGGTCACCAGAATCACGGCCTGAAGTCCTTCTTCTATTATCTGTTTTAGAATGACCCCAAAGGTTTCTGATATTCTGTGGCGCACATGTTCTGTGTCCATCCCTCTTTCTCTGGCATAGGCCAGGGTGTCTGGCATACTGTTCTGGTCATTGCTATCCAGTATGACGCAGTCGTTGTTTTTGCTTTGTTCCAGAAGTTTTTGAATGTTTCGTTTTCCTTCTTGGGAGGCCCAGAATTCTGGCATCAGCTTCTCCTGGGGTACCAGGCTGATTCTGGGATACCCTGCGGCTTCTCCTCGGTCCAGCTGTTTTCTGGTAATGGGGTTGACGCTTCCGCACAGGACAAACAGCTTGTTTTCCAGAGCTGTCTTCTCTGGCATCTGGCACTTAAGGCCTAAAAGTTCTGGTAATACCAGGGCAAATCCTGCGCATCCGGCGAGTAGATGTCCTTTTCCTGATGTGGCCAGGCTTCTGCCGATTTTCTTCATATCTTCGTCGGTCTCTGCATCAAATACCAGAATTCCTTCTTCTTCCCAGGATTCTTCTTCTGGGTTTTTTGTCTCTTTCACAGGAATCTGGCTCTGTAAGTGGATGATATCTTTCACCGAATCTTTTTTCACTGGTTCGAATGGGTCTCTTCCAAAAACGCTTTTGCTTACTGGAATGCCG
The DNA here is from genome assembly GCA_947425205.1 of uncultured Hungatella sp. Lineage (GTDB taxonomy): Bacteria > Bacillota > Clostridia > Lachnospirales > Lachnospiraceae > UBA3402. Next base: position 20,571 of record CANDZL010000009.1, read on the forward strand.
TCGATGTATTGTTTCCCGTTTTTTGTAATCCGGCCCATCTGGGGAAATGCGGGGATAAAGGAAAGATTTTGTTCTCCAAAGGCCTGAAAAACGGCCTCCAGCTCGCTTCCGATGTTTCCCCTGAGAGCGGAATCTGTTTTCTTATAAATATAAGGGATACCTGCTTTCTTCCCAGCTGTCACTATTCCATACACTTTTTTAAAAGCCTGTTCTTTGGATATATGTCTGGTCTCTGCATCAATGACCAGTACTGCTGTCTGGCCGGGGTTGAAGGCATCTGCCAAGTTTTTGCCATCATCCAGGCTGACTGTCACTTTGGTGGGGATTCCTTTTCCTGCAAAATGAACTCCTGTATCTAACGCACCTGTGAAGTCATCGGCAATAATCATCAATTCAACCATCTGTTCACCCCCTAACGGTTGTTCTATTTTCTTGTGTTTTATTTTGAAGCATTATGTTGTTTCTTTTGACAATCATAGAATACTTCTTTTCTTTATATGTTTCAATTAAATACAGATTTATTTTTGTTCTTTTTTGAAACATTATTGAATTATTTATTTTTGTATGTTATAATGTTTTCAATTTGAAACATTTTTAGGGAAAGGATTTTATGGGACATGAAAGGAACCTACCGTATTTTAGGGATTGCCCCTTATCAGAATTTAAAGGCTGCCATGAGCCTTGCGGCAAAAAAGTATAAGGAGGTGGAGCTGGAGGCTTACACAGGCAACCTGGAGGATGGTGTCCAGTTAGCAAGGCAGCATATGAATGAGGGCTTTGATTTGATTCTCTCCCGGGGCGGAACTGCAAAGATGATTCAGGATATTGCCGCCATTCCTGTCATGGAAATCCCTGTCTCTGTCAATGATATCCTGCGGGCCATCCTTCTGCTGGAAAATGTTACGGAACCTTATGCTGTGGTAGGCTTTCCCAACATAACCAAGCCAGCCCATGTGCTGTGTGAGATGATGAATTACCAGATGCATATTGTTACCATCCATCACCCGGATGAACTGGATTCTGCTTTAAAGGGGCTGAAGGAGAAGGGGTACAGTCTGATTTTGTGTGATGTCATCACGGAGATGAGGACCAGGGAAATGGGCCTGGAGCCTATCTTGATTGTGTCTGGCTCTGAGGGAATTGAAAGTGCCATTGAGGCTTCTGTCAAGATGTGCCGCACCATTGAGGATGTCAAGGCCAGAAGCCGGCTGTTTGCAAGGGCTCTTCAGATTCAGGGCATGGAGACCATCATCATGACAGGGAAGGGGTCTGTCCTGTTTTCTACTTATAACCGGGAGAACATTTCTTCTGTCATAAATTATTTGAGAAAGCAGATGGAGGATTCTCGTCCTATGCCGGCCAAGGCCTTTCATATGATTGAACAGTCTCTTTATTCTGTGCTGGCGGAGGAAACGTCTTTTTTAGGGGATCCATGCTGGATTTTCTGTCTGGAGCAGAATCCGTTTCCCACCGATGCAGGCAAACATGGCATCCGTTTTTCTTCTTACACGGAGATTTCTGTCATGTATTCAAACAGTTTCTACTCTCTTACTTCCAGCGCACGGCTTATGGAGGAAAAAATACGGATGATTAACCGGAATATGCTGCCGGTCATCATCCTTGGAGAGCGGGGCTCTGGAAAGAATCAGATGGCTACCAAGCTTTATCTGGAAAGCTCCATGACAAGGTATCCTTATGTGACCATTGACTGCCAGGTAATCAATGACAGAACGTGGAATTATATCATAAGCAATTATAATTCTCCGTTTAATGACCAGAACAATACGATTTTTATAAGCAATATCCAGGCCTTGTCTGTACAGCGCCAAAATCAGCTTTTGTCCCTGCTGGTGGATACCAAGACGTACAAACGGAACCGCATCCTGATTTCCTGCTCTCAGACGCTGGATTCGGATGTGCAGGACCCTTCCAAGAATTTTATTGATTATCTTACCTGCACCACTATCTACATGCCGCCTTTAAGGGAATTGACGGATGATCTTCAGAATTTGGCCAGCCTGTACTTAAATACCCTGAATGTAGAGCTGTCCAGACAGATTGTAGGGTTTACGCCGGAGGCACTGGGGGTGCTGACAAACTACTCGTGGCCGGATAATTTTCTTCAGCTGAAACGGGTGCTGACGGAACTGGCAACCCTTACTTCCACTGCTTACATTCAGTATGACACGGTATATCAGACTATTGAAAAGGAGAAACGGCAGTATGTACCTGCCTCTACGGCAGTTTTTGACTACAACCGCCCTTTAAGTGAGATGACCCGTGAGATTGTAAAGGTGGTCCTGTCCCAGTGCGGCGGCAATCAGACCACAGCCGCTAAACGGCTTGGGATAGGAAGAACTACACTATGGAGGTATTTACAGGAGGAACGTTTGTGAAACGGAGTTTCACAACTGGAATCGTTCCGACGTTTTGGCAGGTGACGCGCAGCGGCGCGTGCCGTTTCCTTGTAAACTAGGAGGAACGCTTGTGAATCGAAAAAGGAGGTCTTACCAGCGTGCGTATATTGATTGCAGAAGACGAACGTGAGCTTGCAAAGGGCTTACAGTTTTTATTGGAAAAAAATATGTTTACCGCCGACGTAGCGTGGGATGGAGCCCAGGCTTTAGAATATTTCGGAAATGCAGATTATGACGTGATTGTCCTGGATATCATGATGCCAGGGGTAAATGGTCTGGAGGTATTAAAAACCATTCGAAACAGGGGTTCCGGCGTTCCTGTCCTGATGCTGACAGCCAAGGCGGAGGTGGAGGATCGGGTAGCCGGGCTGGAGGCTGGGGCGGACGATTATCTTCCCAAACCCTTCTCCACCAGGGAGTTTATCGCCAGGGTGAAGGCTTTGTCCCGAAGAAATGGGGGATACACAGGCCAGTTCTTAACCTTCGGAAATGTGAATCTGGACTGCAGCCGCTATGAGTTAAGGTGCGGCCCGGAGTCTGTCCGGTTGAACAACAAGGAGTTTCAGCTGATGGAGTTGTTTATGCGCCATCCCCATTTTGTCTTTTCCACCAGTCATCTGATGGACAAGATATGGGGGCAGGATTCGGAGGCGGATATGAGCGTGGTGTGGACGTATGTAGGATTTATCCGCAAGAAATTAAAGCAGGTACAGGCTGGGATTGAGATTCGGACAGCCCGGGGAGCCGGGTACTCACTGGAGGAAATCATATGCTGAAAAAAATAAGACATCGGTTTATCGCGGCTGCCATGGCTTCTTATGGAGTGGTAATGCTGGTGCTGGTGGCAGGAATCAATATCGCCAATTATATGCAGACTGCTTCCATGCAGGACCAGCTGGCTATGGATCTTATGTTGTACGGGCCCCGGGCTTTCAGGCATCCGGGGGAAGGCGGGCCTTCTGGAAGGAAACTGCCGGGCCGGGGAGCGGAAGCGGAGTTTATCACCCGTTTTTTTACCGTGAGTATCGATCCGGAAGGGGAGGCTGTGGAGATATCCAGGGACCATATCTCCTCCATAGACCATGAGACGGCGGCTTTGTATGGGAAGGCAGTCCTTGGAAAGGGGAGGGAAAAGGGATACTACAAAGATTACCGCTACCTTGTGCGCAGGGAGGAAGCCGGTGCCACGGTTCTGTTTCTCAATGCATCCATGCAGTTACAGTTTATGGGTTCCCTGCTTCTGATGTCATCAGCCATCGGGCTGGGAAGCCTGTTTCTGGTATTCTGGCTGGTAGTATTCTTCTCCCGGTACGCTATCCGGCCCTATATACGGAATATGGAACGGCAGAAACAGTTCATCACCGATGCTGGTCATGAGCTTAAGACTCCTATCACCTCCATCGCAACCAGTGCGGATATCGCTGCCATGGAGCATGAGGGAGATGAATGGATCGCCAACATCCAGAAACAGGCCTCCCGCCTTGCTAAGCTTACCGGGGATCTGGTGGCACTGTCCCGGCTGGATGAGGAGACTCCGTTTCCGGAAAAAAACAGGTTTTCTTTAAGTGATGCCGCATGGGAGGCAGCGGAAGCCTTTGCCGTCCTTGCAAAGGCCAATGGAAAACAATATATTCAGCGGATCCAGGAACCGTTAGAGCTGTATGGGGACCGGAGTTCCATCCAAAAGCTTTTGTCGATTCTTCTTGACAATGCGGTGAAGTACTCGGATGAAAAGGGACAGATATGCCTGGATGTGTACCGCAGCCATGGGAAGGTGTGTATCGAAGTATTCAATACCTGCCATCTGGCAGATACCTCCAACCTGGACCGGCTGTTTGACCGTTTCTACCGTATGGACCAGTCACGGTCTGTCCACTTGGGAGGTACGGGAATCGGCCTGTCTATGGCCCAGGCCATCGCCGAAGCCCACGGCGGCAGGATATCGGTGAAGAGTCCGGACGGGGAGAGTATCTGCTTTCGGGTTCTGCTGTGATGAGTATCCATATCCAACAAACAATCCAACAAGCAAACCTTGGAGTTTCTGCTTTCAGCCAGTTCCAGGCAATATAACGACAAAAAGCAGAGGCTCCGTCGAATCTCCGCTCTTTTTATTGCTATCCCTGATTATTTTATCTTAAATTTCTCTCCTTCTTCTCCTTAATTTATCACATTTCCTGGAAAATACCACAAAAAAACATGCAAGTGTACAGACCTAAGTATGCAGACCTTAATATGCAGACCTGCCGCAAATCTTTGAGGCTTTCACAGAAAATACACACCTTATTTTAAGTACATTTCAGGAATGCCTCTTATACTTCAACCATGTACTTTTAATATCTCTTTGACAGGAAAAAGCTCCTGGGAGTATTGGGAGTACAAAATCATGAAAAAGGAGGCAGAATCCCATGTGTTTTCGACATGAGCTGAAATACAGCATCGGATATCCCCAATATCTGGAGATGAAAAACCGTTTAAAGGTAGTGATGCAGCCGGACAGTCATGCCGGAGCAGACGGCAGATACATAATACGGAGCATTTATTTTGACAATTATCAGGATAAGGCTCTCCGTGAGAAAACCGACGGAATATCTATACGGGAAAAGTTCCGGATCCGCTATTACAACGATGATTTTTCCTATATTACTCTGGAAAAAAAGGTAAAGGACAACAGCCTCTGCAAAAAGTCTGACGCAAAAATCACAGAGGAAGAATGCAGGAAGTTGTTGGACGGCAGTCTTTACTGGATGAGAAACCATCCGGCCCCGCTGGTGCGGGAGCTGTATGCGAAGATGCATTACCAGCTGCTGCGGCCCAGAGTGCTGGTGTCTTATGTGAGGGAGCCTTATATCTATAAGGCCGGAAACGTACGAGTCACCTTTGACTCTCACATCCGGACCACCTTATACCACAGAACATTTCTTGAGGACAGAGTGACGGATATCCATGCTTTGGATACGCCTCAGAACATGATACTGGAAGTGAAATACGACGGATTCCTTCCGGCGGTCATACAGGACATTATCCAGACGGAAACTCTGCGGCAGCAGGCATTTTCCAAGTATCAGGCCTGCAGGCGGTTCGGGTAAAAGCGGCTGCCATATTTAGACAGCCTGGGAGATGATACAAAGGGCTGTAAGGAAATTCATGGAAAAGGAGAACAGAATTTATGACTTTCAACGATATTTTTAAATCCAGCTTTCTGGAAAGTGTAACGGAATTTTCACCGGTTGACACCCTCATCGGCATGTTGTTTGCCCTGGTTATGGGGCTGTTTATTTTTATGGTTTATAAAAAGACCTTTAACGGAGTCATGTACTCCACAGGTTTTGCCATGACCCTGGTAGGCCTTTCCCTGGTGACCACCCTGGTTATCATGGCCGTAACCTCCAATGTGGTCCTTTCCCTGGGTATGGTAGGCGCCCTCTCCATTGTCCGTTTCCGGGCTGCCATCAAAGAGCCTATGGAGATTGTATATCTGTTCTGGGCCATCGCTGTCGGCATCGTCATTGGCGCAGGCATGATCCCTTTGGCTGTCATCGGCTCTGTGATCATCGGCTCCATCCTGATTCTGTTTGCCAACCGCAAGATTCACGATAACCCTTACATCCTGATTTTAAACTGCAGCGACCACCAATCAGAGGAGACGGCCCTCCATGTAACCGAAACGTCTGTGGAGCGCTTCGTGGTAAAATCCAAGACAGTAACTGCCGCAGGCATCGAACTGACAGCGGAAATCCGTATGAAGGATGCCGAGACCGAGTTTGTCAACCGGCTCCATGATATTGGAGGCGTAAATGATGTCACCCTGGTAAGCTACAACGGCGAGTATATGTCCTGATAAAGGGGGCCTGTCATGATTACTCATACATACATAACAAAGATCGTCACTGTGATGGTGGCGTTGGCTGTCCTGGTCTGTATACTGGCTCGGATATTTCCGGAAAAAGCTGTGGAAGCCTTAGGCGGAGCCGGTGTGGCAGTAAGGTATGAGTCTGAACTGTTTGATACCCAGGAAATCATCCATATTGACATTCAGATGGAAGAGTCTGAATGGGAAGATATGCTCTCCCATGCAGCCGAGGAAACCTATTATTCCTGTGATGTGGTGATCAATGACCAAACGATCCATCATGTAGGCATCCGTCCCAAAGGCAATACCAGCCTGTCTGCCATCGTCGCAGACCCGAACACGGACCGGTACAGCCTGAAGCTGGAATTTGACCACTATGTAGACGGCCAGACCTGTCTGGGGCTGGATAAACTGATTCTCAACAACAATTACGCAGATGCCACCAATATGAAAGAGGCGCTGGTGTATGATATGTATCAGTATCTGGATGCAGATGCGTCTCTGTACAATTATGCAGAGGTTTCGGTCAACGGGGAATACTGGGGGGTATATCTGGCTTTGGAGGCTGTGGAAGACAGCTTTCTTCTGAGAAATTACGGGACAAAAGATAGTGCGCTTTATAAGCCGGAAAGTATGGGGATGGGCGGAGAACGTCCTGAAAATGGAAGAGCCCTGGGAGCAGATAACCAGAATCCAGGCAGAGAGCCCGGGGCGATTAGAGAAATAAAACCAAACGGGGAGGCTGCGGAACCTCCCGACAAGGCACCCCAGTCTCCCGGTGAAGCAAGCGAACCTCCCGGCGAAGCAAGCGAATCTCCCGGCGAAGCACCGCTCCAGGTTCAGGAAGACAGCACAAAACGTTCGGAACGGAGGAAAATGTCTGGAATGCCAGGCGGCAATTTCTTGAGAGGCGGCAGCGGAGCAGACCTGAATTATACAGATGATAACCTTGACAGTTATTCTACCATATGGGAAGGTGAGGTGACAGATACAGGAAAAAGCGATCACCGAAGGGTTGTCACTGCCTTAAAACACATCGGCGAAGGAACGGAGCTTGAACGCTGTCTGGATATCGACAACCTTCTCCGATATATGGCAGTACACGTATTTTCCGTCAATATGGACAGTTTGTCCGGCATGATGGCTCACAACTATTACCTGTATGAACAGGATGGACAACTGAATATTCTTCCCTGGGATTATAACCTGTCGTTCGGCGGCATGAATATGGGGCGTTCCGGCAACGGGACAGAGATGATAAATGATGCCATTGACACCCCATTCCAAATCACCCGATTCTTTGATGCCTTGCTGGAAGAAGAAACATACCGTTCCAAATATCATGAGTATCTCCAGAAACTGGTAGATGTCTATGTCTTCGGCGGTGGATTTGAGGAATTCTACAGCCGCGTCCGGGGCCAGATCGATGGGCTGGTACAGACAGACCCTACGGCATTTTATTCCTACGAGGAATATGATGCAGGGGCCAAGATGCTTTACCAGACTGTCCTTTTGAGGGCAGAAAGCATCAAAGGACAGTTGGACGGCTCCATACCATCCACGAACCAGGGGCAGATGGATGATTCCAAGAACCTGGTGGATGGTTCCTCCATCAACGTTGAAGTCATGGGGGTTATGTCAGGCCACGGTAATGACCGGAGAGGAGACCGATTCCCTGGTCAAAACGAAGAGCCTGACAAAGAATCAAAGGTTCCAGCCCCAGAAGATGAAGCCAGCTCCGACACCTCCAACAATCCGGCTGCCCCTGACATGGAAGCCTTCCAGGAAAATCCAGGGTTCCCTGCTGCTTCTGACATGGAAAACCGGTTTCCAAAGGATCCCGGCCAGATGGATCCTCATACCCTATTCCTGAACCTGGCCGTTTACGGTGGCTGCCTGCTGGCAGCGGTTCTCGCGCTGCTTTTGGCAAGACATTTTCGTAGAAAGCCTTATAGGTGACGACACTTTCTGTTACAAAACATAGGATGCTGCAAAATCCAGCGATTCTGCAGCATCCCCTATCTAATTCTCAACAACAATTTACAAGGACATCCTGTTAAATCCCCCCTAATATGGCCCACACTAATTAACCATATGTTTCTCTCGCGCAGGATAAATTTTCAGTCTGGAAAGCGCAGGAGGCAGGCGACACCCTCGCTTCGCCGGGGTGAACTTTGAGGTGGCATCGTTGACCGAAGGTGCTGTGTGCCAGTGGCACACGTTTCGCACGGACCAAAGCAGAGCGTAGACCAACATGGCAGATGGAAATTCAGGCAAGTCATTTAGCGAAATATAAACCAGACAAGACACTAGCATATACCACCATGCCCAGACAGGCAGAAAGGGCGATCAGCATAAACGGCGAAATCCCGTTTTTATGTAGTTTCCTTGACCCAAAATAAACAATTCCAAGCACTCCGGTCATAAAAAAGGTCTTCCCATCCATCACAGGCTTGCCGATGCTGCCGATACAGTTGTCAGCGATCATATAACACCCGGTAGCAAGAATAATTCCAATAATACAGGGCTTCATCCCATTCAAGGCGGCCTGGACATACCGATTCTTAAGGGCTGTTTTAAGAACTACCATAAACATCAGGATAATCACAAAGGCCGGCAATACCACCGCCAGCGTCGCAAGAAATGCACCAAAAAATCCTGCCTGGCTGCTGCCTACATAAGTAGCCAGGTTTACCATAATAGGCCCTGGAGTGCTTTCGCTTACGGCAATCATATAGGTCAGCATCTCGTCATCCAGCCACCCATAGGATAAAACCACTTCCCGAATCAAAGGGATTGCCCCATATGCGCCTCCAAAGGCAAAGATCCCCACCTTCAGAAAGCCTACAAACAAATTCAGATAAATCATGTCCCCTCACCACCTCGCGCAGTCATTTCCTGAAGCACAAAACCACCAAGGCTGACCCCTGCTGCCGCCAGCATCAGAACAATCGAAGAAACCTTCCACGAAAAGAGGTTGATAAGCAACATGAGGGCAAAAGCACAGAGCATGATAGCCAATGGCATAGGCTTTTTCTTCATCTTCCGTATCATCCTGACTGCCGCATCTAGAATCAGGATACCCACTGCTGTCTTGATTCCCTTAAAGGCATTGGCAACCAGCGTGACCTCAAGGAAGTTGTCAAGGAACATGGAAATAAGATATATGATGACAAAGGAAGGCATCACCACCCCAAAAGTTGCCGCCACCGCACCGGCAATACCATTCTTTCGGTAACCCACAAAGGTGGCACAGTTGATGGCAATGGGACCTGGAGTAGATTCCGCGATAACGGTCACATACATCATGTCCTCATGTGTGATCCAATGTTTCTTCTCTACACAAATATCCTCAATAGGAGCGATCATCGCATAACCGCCGCCAAAAGTAAACAGGCCGATTTTGAAAAAAGTTAGAAACAATTCAAGCAAATCATTCACCCCCAAGATTTCACATCGATTCCTTACATCCTGCCACTGCCCGGTCTTTATGTGGCGAGAAGCCCTGCCGGACAAAGCCTATATCGGTTATCCTGTCCTGGGACAAACGCAGAGCACCCAGGATTGCCTTGGCATACATTCTGTCTACAGGGACTCCCCGATTAGCCATCCACCCTGCAAATTCTGTAAATGGGGTCTTTTCTGTCTTTTATGAGTATCATTATATATCGTTTTGCTGATTTGAACAATGGTTTTTAGGCAGCTGGCAAAGGCAGTAAAAGATCCAGTACAACGGATTTACTTTCCTCTTGCCACCTTTGCCGGATACCATCTCTGAAACCATACAGTAACGATCCCCATAAGGGCAGGCAGCACAGAACTTATAAGTCCTGTGAAGCGGCTTATGGAGGTTCGCATCAAGAACCATGCAAAGACAGCTTGAAACAAGTAGAGAAGCCCCCAAAGCATGGTCAGAATCCGGTTGGTTTTCAAAAATAGCATATTTCTAAGTGCTGCCTCCCCTCCGTAGTCATTCATGGAATAATTGGCTGTAAGAGGCACCCGTCTCCCAGGGCAGGAGGCAAGCCACATAGTGCCAAAGGCCAGATAGGACAAAGGCAGCATCGTCTCATGTGTAACTCCGGCCAGTATCATCACAGAAATACCAGTTACCAGTGCATTGGACAGAATGTCATAAATGGTCTTTTTGTTCTGGTAAAAAATAAGGGGAAGAAGGGCACATACACTGATGGTGATAAGGCACCCCCAATGCCTGTCTATTGCAGCGGTTATCCACAGGGCAATCCAGGGAAGCAACATGACGTTCATGTTGGTTTTCTTTTGAGCCGAAGGCACTGCCGCCTCTTGTTCTTGGGACTGTGAACCGCCAAAATAGGTATCCCATCGAAGCATTAGGTTGAAGTCTCCTTCGACCTGGTAAAGCCCCTGCATCATGGCCTCATCTCCCCGGATCTTTCCAGCTGCAATGGAACGCCATACGGTAACTGGTGTCTCAATCCTTGTGGTTGCTTTGAGAGATTTATCCGTATAGACATGGCTGCCATCCTTTCCCAAGAGAATCTGGTAGCATTCCCCCACGTCTGTGTAGTGCATTTCCAGCACAATATCTTTGCCGGGATAGTTTTTCTTCTGATAAAGAGCCGCCATCTGCCTGGTAAAGATCAGGGTATCGCTTTCTCTTTTTACAGCGGTAGCACCTTCCCCTGGCATATCTGGAAGCATTGCCAAATCCTCTTCCCCGCCTGCTTCTCCCCCGCATGCCCTCGTCTCGTCTTCCTTTGCCTCGCCTGACAGATATTCATTTTTATCAATTCCCCAACTTGCATCCGCCAAAGCTTCAAAAGTTTCCCTGGGCAATAAAAGCTGTGAAAGATTTTTCCTGGTGGTTTCAAGAATACCACCCTTCCCATACTCTCGCCCTGCCTGCCTCACATAGGAAAGATATTCGTCCGTCCGCGAAGACAGTTCCGGAACCCGAAACAATTCTCCCTGGCCGCAGAAGACAACCGTATAGTTTTCCCGTCCACAGATGTGGTCGAAAAGGCTGTATACCCCATCATAGTTTCCCTCTGAGGTATAAAAGCCGCAGGTAGAAATCACCACGGTCCGTTTCCCCCTCATGTCGTACCTGGGTGGATGATTCCCATTTCCCATCTGTCCCTCTCTCTCCACCATGAAAGGGAGAACCATGGGGAGCTGGCGGTCTATCAGATTCTTCAGAGGGCCAGGAACCGTATAATAGTACAGCGGAAAACTCCATATAGTAATATCCGCCCACAAAAGATCCTCAATGACCTGCCCCATATCATCCTGTATACAACACTGCCCTGGCGTGCGGTTCCAACAGGCAAAGCATCCATGACAGGGTTTGATCTCCATATGGCAGACCAAACGCTTTCTGGTCTGAATCTCCCCTATCTCCTGCCTCATCCCCTCCAGAAACGCATCTGCCAGCTGGTAAGTGTTGCTCTTGTCCCCTTTTGGACTTCCGTTTATCACCAAAATGTTCATGCTCTTGTCTCCTCCAACATACGAATACAGTCCTGAGCCCATTCTATCTGCATCTTAAGGCTCTTCCTCCCATATTCTACTGTCATCTGCCAGTATAACCCTTTTTCCCTCTCTCCCACCATGCTGCCGTAGGCTTCAATCGATGACGGCACCGCCTCAAGACTCTTAAGAAATGATTCACACCATTCCTTTACCTGCTGAAAATAACCAATGTTTTCCTCCCTGCTTCTCTCCCCAAGGAAAAAGACCTTCATGAGAATAGGGATTCTGCTTTGAAGCCCCAGATTCTCCTCCCCAAGCCACCGAAGCAATTCCTCCTTTCCTGCTTCTGTAACGGAGTAAACGTTCTTGTCCGGTTTCCCGCTCTGGGGAACAATCCGTTTGACGGCCCATTCCTTTCGCTCCAATTCCTGCAACTCTCTGTAAATCTGGCTGGTTTTCGCATTCCAGAAATAATTCAATGAATCCCGAAAAACTTCCATTATTTCATATCCGGTCATTTCATGGTAATGAAGCAGACCCAAAATTCCATGCTTTAGCATGAAATCACTCTCCCTCCCTGCTCTATGGGCATATTATATTCCACAAATGGAATATAGTCAATGATCAGGTTGGAAAGATTATAGTATAGAATGTAATAAGAAAATGGCAATCAAGAAAATAAAGATCTTGATTACCAGTTAAAAGGCGTTGTGGCAAAACTGTCTTCAAAGGGTGTCAATGTGGAAGATCTGACCATGTAGATTTAACGATGCTGGCTCAATGCCGCTGGCTTGAAAAGGCTGTATGCTTTCGATAAAAAGCATACAGCCTGATTCTATGTTAGAAAATCCACAAATCCTCATCCCGCCTGCTTCGGCAGCCGGTCAAAATACTCGTCATGAGCCTCCTGGTACACACGGTTAAATTCTTCATCCCGTCCGGAATGAAGCACGGAAATATAATTGTGAACCTGGTGTTTGATCTCCGGCAGCGCCCTTGCCACAGTTGCCACACCCATATTGGAGCACACATCAGAGATCCTCTCCGCCTCCGAAAGAAGATTAAAGAATTCTGAGCCGTTAAACACCTCGCAGTCCCCGTTTCGCAGACGTTCCAGATGATGCTGTTTCAACACATCCACCATATCGTCAACCACCTGCTCCAGCGGCTCAACTTCACGGGCCTCCTTCAGGTTTTGCTTTCGAAAAGCCTCGTTTGTGTGGCCTAAAATCGTATCCAGCAAATTCCACAGCACTGTCAGTTCCGACAACGCATCCTTTGAAAATGCGCTGTCCTTCTCATGAAGCTCCATAGCAATCTCCGCAATATTTAAGGCATGATCCCCCAGACGCTCAAATTCTGTAATGGCTGAAAAATAATAGTTCATGATCTCCACATGGTAGTGGGAGGTAATGGTAGCCGAGATCTGAACCAGATAGTTGCTCACATGATCCGCCATCTTGTCGATATCATTCTCATCTTCCTCTATCTGCTTTATCACGTCTGGCTCATACTGGGTAAACAAACCGAACGCACGGCTGATGTTGGTCCTGGCAAGCTGGCACATGACCAAAAGGATATCATAGCACCGCCCGAACGCCATAGCAGGAGTGCTGATAAACACAGGATTCAGGGCATCCAGCATCTCATCATATTTCCCCGGAGCCACTGGCTCATCCTTTACCAGACGGTGGCTCAGCTTCTCATAGATCCCCACACAGGGAAGCAGTAAGACTGCACAAGACAGATTAAAAATCGTGTTGGCATTGGCGATGCCGCCGGAATAGATGGCCCGATTCCAGATTCCTTCCAGAATCCCCAGCCTATGTAAGATGGCAACCACAACCAGAATCAGAGCGGACTTGCTTAAATTAAACAGGATATTCACGATCCCCACCCGCTTTGCCTCTGGCTTTGCTCCTATGTTGCAGACAATGGCTGTGGTCACACAGTCTCCAAGGTACACACCCACCAGCACCGCGTAGATTTCTCCGAAGGTTAACTGGCCTGAGGTGGAAAAGGCCTGGAGAATGCCGACAGTGGCTGAAGAACTTTGCAACACAAAGGCGACTCCTGCCCCGGACAGATAGCCAAGCACCGGATTCTGTCCCAGCCTGGAGAACAGCTGCTCCACGATCCCGCTGTCTGAAAGAACCTGCACCGCATCTGTCATATTCATAAGCCCGGAGAACAGGATTCCAAACCCAATGATAATCTGCCCCACCTTGCTGAAATCACTGGATTTCATACCCATGATAATGATGATTCCAATAATCAATGCCAACGGTGCCAGGGTAGACGGCTTCAAAAACTGAAGGAACCAGGTTCCAGATGCATTCAAATCCAGAAGCCGGATGATCTGGCCGGTGACTGTGGTTCCAACATTGGCACCGATTATGATCCCCAGAGACTGCCTAAGAGAAAGAATCCCTGCACCTACAAGACCTGAAGTAAGAACAATGGTGGCTGTCGAAGACTGGATAACCGCAGTCACCGCCAGACCCAGAAGAAACGCCTTAATCGGGGTGCCGGTAATCCGTTCCATCGCTTTTTTCAGTGTGCCGGAAGAACTGGCCTTTAAGCCGTCTCCCATCAGGCGCATTCCATAAAGGAACATCGCCAATCCGCCAAAAAGAGTTATCATGTTAAAAATTTTCATATATTCTCACCTGTACATTCGTAGTTCCCTTCTAAAAGGGCCTTACTAGGCATTGTACTAAAATTTTACAAAAAATGCCACAGGTTTTTTATCATAATCGGATTTTTAATCGGATTTTTATCATTCATCCTTTGCCATTTACCACTTATAATTGTATGGTCATCCGGTCTTCAGAGAGCCTTCCATCCTCCCCCCATCTGGCCTTTACTTCTTCTCTGGCCCATTCCAAATTTTCCAGAATCTTTACCCCATGGTGGATAAACAGCAGTTTCTTCGGTTTCTTCCCATACGCCCTTAAACAGCTGCATATCTGCTTAATCTGGTGGTGCCCTGTCTCGATCATCAGAAGATCACAGACATCCGGCACCGTTATAGCCAGATCCTCCTGCTTTGTATCTCCAGAATAGAAAATGTTCTTTCCCATCACCTGGATCCGGAAGGAAAAGGAACGCCAGGGCATCCCCTCCTCATGTTTTAAATGGTGGTTGTGGACAGCCTCAATCCGGATATCCCCTTCGTCCTCTCCCCCATGATACAGCAGGCCGTCCTGAACCGAATGGCCCTCATGCCGGTAATTGCACACAAAGTCATCCTCTGTATGGGCCAGAAGGTTCATCACCGCCTGATAGCTTTCCTCATAGGGAACAAACACATCGATTTTCTCTGCCAATGTCCGTCTCTCCTGAACCACTGTAAGCTTCCTGATATTCCACAGCAGGTTTCCCAAACCGCCGATATGATCCATATGGCAGTGAGAAATAAAGATTCCCCTGGTTTTCAACAGATCAATGCCCATCAGATACGCCGTATATGAGCAGCATTCCCCAGCATCGAGCCAGTAAAGCCCCTTTTCCGTCTCCAATGCCACAGACGTATGATGCCTGCCCTCATAGGGCTCCGTTCCAGAGCAACTTCCCAAAATATGTACATACACATGCTCCATTTTATCTACTCCTTCATCTTCTTCCTGTCACTCCAGCGCCTTTCAGGTATCATATTATTTCGTTTATATTTAATGACCTGGGATAACACAACCAGGAGAAGGAATTCTTCGCCAGCTCTTAAAAAAGAGCCCGAACTGTCAGGTTCTCTCAGACAATTCAGGCTCTTCTCTAACACCTTATTTTCTATATCCGTTTATTCTATTTTCTTCTCATTGCCTGAATCCGATTCTCCTATTATACAACCAGGAAGAACTTCACCAGGAACAATGCGGAGATCACATAGGTAAGAACCGATACATCCTTTGCCTTGCCGCTGAACACCTTGATTACTGTATAGGATATCAGTCCCAGGCCGATGGCATGTCCGATGGAACCGGAGATGGGCATTCCCACAAGCATCAGGGCTACTGGAACCATCTGGTCCATATCGTCAAAGTTTACATTCTTAAGTCCCATCAACATCAAAACGCCTACATAGATCAGTGCAGAAGATGTTGCAGCTGCCGGGATAATGGCAGCCACCGGGGCGATAAAGATACATGCCAGGAACAAAGCGCCTGTGGTAAGGGCTGTAAGGCCGGTACGACCACCAGCCTCCACGCCGGAAGCAGACTCTACAAAGGTAGTAACGGTGGAAGTTCCCATGCAGGCACCAGCTACAGTACCTATGGCATCAGACAGAAGAGCTTCCTTCATATTGGGCATGTTGCCATCCTTGTCTACCATGCCGGCCCGGGATGCAGTACCTACCAGGGTGCCGATGGTATCAAACATATCGATCATGCAGAAGGTGATAATCAGTGTGATCACCGTAAACCAGCCGATATCCATAAAGCCCTGGAAATTAAACTTAAACAGGGTGGTGGAAGCCAGATCAGCAAAAGGCGGTACAAAGGACGCGCTGCTTAAGGATGCAAAAGGATTGGCGCCCAGGAACAGGGCGGAACCGATCCAGTAAACCACGGATGCCACCAGCATTCCCAGCAAAACAGCTGCCTTGATGCCTTTCTTTGCCAGAATGACGATGACAAACAGTCCTACAAACATGGTGATAACCTGAAGCACCATGGTGCCATAGCCGGACCCCATGGTGGTCTTGGCTACATTGGCAGTGAGCGCTCCGAAAAAGTCTCTCATCACATAGAACGGGCCGCCGTTCTCGGAATAGACGCCTGCATTGGAGCCTAAGCCGATATTCATCAGCATGATGCCGATGGCCGGGGCGATTCCCAGACGAACGCCTAAAGGAATGGCATCCACGATTTTCTCCCGGATGTTCAAAATGGAAAGAACGATAAACACTACGCCCTCAATCAGGATGATGATCAGCGCTGCCTGGAAGCTGGCTACATAGGTCATACCTGTAAGTCCTGCAATATTGGCCACAACTACGGCAAAGAAGCTGTTAAGCCCCATGCCGGGAGCCAGTGCAAAGGGCTTGTTGGCCAAAAATGCCATACAGAACATAGCCACCGCAGAGGCAATACAGGTTGCCAGAAACACGCCGTTCCATAGAGCGGAGCCCACATCGAAATTCGTGAGCAGGTTGGGGTTCAGGGCGATAATATAAGCCATCGTCATGAAGGTGGTAAGACCGGCAAGAACCTCCGTACGCACGGTGGTGCCGTTCTCCTTGAGTTTGAAAAATTTCTCCATAGCTACCCTCCTATTTTTTGGTATCCGCACCCATTCCCTGATACGGATCCCACTGCCAGAGTGCGTCCATATGAGATTCACAGACTCGCACTCTATACAATAAAGTGATAAATAACGAGAAAATATTACCACATTTTGGAGAAAAAAGCTAGAGTTTTTTGACTTTTCTGTCAGCTTTTGCACTCTGCCCTGCTGCATTCCGTCATTTTTTGTCTTTCTTGGCTGTGTTTTTATAGCTTCTTCCCAGACGATATGCAAGCAGAACCTTTCCATTTTTTAAGTTCCAATGCCTTGTCTGAAAGAGCCCCTTTTTCAGGACAATTCCACCGCCAGATTCCTAAGCCACTTCTTCTGCCGGTATCTCCAATAGCCGATAACCGCCTTATAAACCTCTTCCAGCATCACCATCCCGTACACAATATGGATGGGCTGCTTTAACACCAATCCCCCGATAAAAGCCAGGGGGATGCCGATGAACCAGACACCGCTGGTATCGATAAACAGACACATCATCGTATCGCCGCCGCTTCGCAGCACTCCCACGATATTGATAAAATTAAACATTTTGGCTGGTGTAAACAGCGCAAATACCAATAGGCACCGGTTGACAGACATAGCCACCTCATCAGAGATTCCCGGCTGGTAGAGGCCGATGATGCGAAAACGGAGGGCAACAATAAGAAGGGCCGAAAAGGCAGTCAGGATAAACTGCAAAATAAAGATATATTTGGCATACAATTCCGCCTGTTTTAATTTTCCTGCCCCCATCTCGTTTCCCAGAATCACTGCGGTGGCCGCGCTCAACCCCTGGAAGAGAACTACTGCAATATCCTGAATGGTGGTGGCAATGGTGATAGCCGCCACCGCATCGTCTCCCATACGCCCATATGCCATGGAGTAAATGGTAATCCCCAATCCCCATACGAATTCATTGCAGATAACCGGGGTAGCTGTGCGGAAAAACTGCCTTAAAAACTCCTTTGAATATCCCAACAATTCCTTTAAGCGGCAGGCCAACGGTGTCTTACCCAGATACACCACAAGGATAACCAGCGTCACTTCTACTACCCTGGCAATCAGTGTTGCAGTGGCAGCTCCCACCACGCCCATGGCCGGGGCACCGAATTTTCCGTAAATCAATGTATAATTAAATACAATATTTACCAGGATTGCAACGCAGCTGATAACCACCGGGGCCTTCACCCGGTTCACCGCCCGAAGCATGGCTACATAAGTATTGGAAATGGCCGTGCAAGGATAGGATAGCGCTGCCACTGCCAGATAGGCGGCTCCCATCTCGATACTGGCCTGGCTGGTGGTAAAGATCCGCATCATAAGGCGAGGCTTTAACCTGGCGGGCATCAGGAATAAAAAGGCCCCTGCCAGAGAAATCATAAGGCCCACACCCAACACCTTGCGGATATTTTTCACATCCTGATTTCCCCAGTACTGGGCGGCAAGTACGCCGGAACCGCTGGCCACACCGAACACCAGCAAGGTAAACACAAAGAACACCTTGTTAGCAAGCCCTACGGAAGCAATGGCTGTTGAGCCAAGGCTTCCGATCATCAGGTTGTCCACCAGATTTACCACCGTATTTAACATGCCCTGCATCGCAACCGGAAGGGCGATGGTCATAACCTTCTTTAAGAATGTGATGTCGCAAAACATGGCTTTTGTATTTGATATGATTTGATTCATGATTTCCTCTATTCTACTGGATCACAGGAATCTGCTCTGTTTCGCTTTCTCCCAAAACCAGGATTCCGTGTTCGCATAACAACTCTGCTGTAACGCCGTTCCCTTCTGTGAGAGTTCCTGTAAAGGTTCCGTCATAGATCTTACCTTTCCCGCAGGAAGGGCTTCTCTCTTTAAGTATTGCTATCTGGCACCCATATAATTTTGCCATTGTAAGCGCCTGTCTGGCACCCTGTTTATAATATTTGGTCACGTCTTCCCCTGTACGGTTGACTACCTTGCCGTCCCTTCTCTCTGAGGGCAGCCTGGGTGTTCCCATCCCGCCCAACTGTTCCGGGCACACCGGAACCAGGAGTACATCTTCCCGATGGAAAAGCGTAAGGATCCGGTCATCTGCCTTCTCCTTCCCGTCATAGCGGCAACACAAACCTAAAAGGCAGGCACTGACTAAAATCTTGGTCATTTTGTGATATCCTCCGCCTGTCACCGCACAAAGTGGGTCCACACATGATCTTCCTTCTCAGGCAGCCCATAAGCCTCTTTCCCCAGGGCAATGCTCTTCATAAGAAATGTCATGTTCCTGGCCAGAGTTCTCATAGTCTGCAGTCCCTCCAAATCTTCCGATGCCTGTCCCGGTTCTCTTCCATGGACACTGTTCCAGTACTGGCTGGAAGCTACTGGCATGCCGCTGATGGTAAAAAATTTGTTCAGTTCGTCAAAGGTGGAGGATAAACCGCCTCGTCTGGCGCACACCACAGAAGCCCCTACCTTCATGGTCTTGTCAAATCCCGTGCTGTAGAACAGCCTTGTCAGAAATGCCACCAGAGTGGCGTTAGCAGAAGCATAGTAGACCGGGCTTGCCACCACCAGGCCATCGCAGGACTGGAACTTAGGCGCTGTCTCATTTACCAGGTCATCGAACGCACACCTGCCGTTTTTCCCACAAAAGCCGCAGGCAATACAACCCCGAATATCCTTATTCCCTACCGAGACGATCTCTGTCTCAACACCTTCCTCATGAAAGACCTTTACCATTTCCTCCAGCGCAAACGCAGTATTTCCATTTTTCCTGGGACTTCCGTTAAGCAATAATACCTTCATGTTCTTTCCCTCCATTGTATGTATTTTCCCAAACAGTTGTTCAGATCATTGTATGATATTCTTGTGATTCCGTCAACTGCTTTTGTATCATACAAAACTTCATACCAAATGTTTGCTGAAGATAATTGTAAGACGTAGAAAATTTTTTCGAATAATCCTTTGTAAAATTGTGAATTTGTGTTAATATTAGCAAGAAGCATACCTGTAGAATAAAAGAATTATAAACGATATGTATCTCCTACAAAAGGAAGAAAGGAAACTCCCTATGGAAAATGTCACAATCTTAACCCATCCGTTGATCCAGCACAAGATTTCTCTGCTTCGTGACGAGAAGACCGGAACCAATGAGTTCCGCTCCCTCATCGGCGAGATTGCCATGCTCATGGGATTTGAAGCCCTCCGGGATCTACCTCTGGAAGACAAAGAGGTAAAGACTCCCATCGAGACCTGCATGACTCCCATGATCACCGGGAAAAAACTGGCTGTTGTTCCCATTCTCCGCGCCGGCCTCGGTATGGTAAATGGGATCTTATCCCTGGTTCCTTCTGCCAAGGTAGGCCACATCGGCCTGTACCGGGACGAGGAGACTCACGAGCCCCATGAGTACTATTGCAAGCTTCCTAATCCTATTGATCAGAGAACCATCGTCGTCACGGATCCTATGTTGGCAACCGGCGGCTCTGCCGTGTCCGCCATTGATTTCATCAAGCAGCATGGCGGAAGAACCATCAAGTTCATGTGCATCATCGCCGCACCGGAAGGCTTAGAGCGCCTGCACAAGGCCCATCCTGATGTGCAGGTTTACGTAGGGCATTTAGACCGCTGCCTCAATGAGAACGCCTATATCTGCCCAGGGCTTGGAGATGCAGGAGACCGAATCTTCGGAACCAAGTAAAAGACAAACAGAAACAATCATCAAAAAGGGGCTGCCAGCTACATTTGCGACAGCCCTTTTTATTCTTCATGCCTGGGATTGTCCAGCATCCCATGTGCGAATATCGCACCTCCACTGCCCTCTCTGTCACAGCTTCCGCATCTCCCAGGTTTTCTCCACAGCCTGCTTTACCTGTTCTTTGCTCTGCCCGGCAGCAGAATTTATAGCAGCCACCACAGCCCCTTCTGCCAGAGGACAGTCTGCCATCTCCACATCCAGCCCTTCCGAAGCCGCTTCTTCCAGCACCATCTCCGCTGTCATCACTGCACTTCCCATATCCATAAGCACCAGGGCTCCATCCTCTTTGCATACCTCCTCTATTGCAGCCTTTATCTTCTCATAGCTGGTTCCCAGACCGCCGTCCTCCAGGCCGCCTGCCGCTGCCAAAGGCGCACCTGGAGCCACCGCCCGGGCAAGCTCCACCACACCCTCCGCCAGTTTCCGGCAATGGGACACGATCACGATTCCTGTCATCTTCCGCTATCCTCCTCCATTTCAGCGTTCAATACCATTTCCACCTGTCCTGCACCTGTTTTTGTGGAA
The DNA here is from genome assembly GCA_947425205.1 of uncultured Hungatella sp. Lineage (GTDB taxonomy): Bacteria > Bacillota > Clostridia > Lachnospirales > Lachnospiraceae > UBA3402. Next base: position 41,827 of record CANDZL010000009.1, read on the forward strand.
CGGCTGACTGCCTCCAGAAGAAGGGAAAACGATGTAGCCCCCGGATCCTGGTGACCGATTCCCCGGGCACCTACATAGCTGGCCCTCCCCTTGGTTGCGATCATATCCTTGGTAGATTGCGCTCCGGCCCAGGCAGCCTTCACGCCTTCTGCAAAAATCTCCTTACGGCTTTTCCCTTGTACCTCTGCCTGTTTCATGGTCTCCAAAGCCGGTATCATGGCATCCAACATGGTCTTCTCCCCGGCCTCAGATTTTCCTCTCTGCTTCACCCCGGCTATCGCCTGGTCAAAGGCAACCAGAATGTCCGCCATAGAGAACTCTGTCTTCCCTGCCAGAGCCATCCCTGCCTTCATAAATGCAGTGCCATACAGAGGGCCTGCCGAGCCGCCTACAGTGGATACCAGAGTCATCCCCACGGTTTTTAGAATGGTTCCGGCATCCTTTCCCTCCATCCCAGAGCACTTCTTCTCCACCTCTTTGAATCCTCTGGCCATATTGATCCCATGGTCGCTATCGCCAATTGGCCGATCCAGATCCGTCAGCCAGTCTTTGTTCTCCTCGATCACTTCCGCCATAGCCTTTACTGCTGCCAACAAGTCTTCTGAACATGCCATTGTCTGTCACTCCTTCCATGCAGGTGTATCCGCCGGTGCCAGAAGCATTGCCTTCATCTCGTCGTCCAGCTTGAGGATCGATATGGAAAATCCCTGCATCTCAATGGATGTCATATAGTTTCCCACGTAGGTCCGATATACGGAAATCCCTTTTTCCTTCAGCACATCCTGCACATGATTGTTGATAATATAAAGCTCCATGAGTGGCGTTCCGCCTGCCCCATTGATTAATACCGCCACCTCATTTCCCTCCAGGTCAAATCCATCCAGGATCCTGTCCAGAAGCTCATCTGCAATGGCATCCGCCTTTTTTAGGCTCTCCCTGTGAGTCCCCGGCTCCCCGTGGATCCCGATTCCAACTTCCATCTCTTCTTCCTCCAGGGAAAATCCTGGCTGTCCGGCTGCCGGAACCGTACAGGGTGCGATGGCTGCCCCCATGGTCCGTACCTGACTGGCTGTTCTTTTAGCCAGATGCAACACTTCCTCCAGGGTAGCCCCAGTCTCTGCCTTGGCCCCTGCAATTTTGTGGACGAAAATGGTTCCGGCCACCCCTCTTTTTCCTACAGTGTACAGGCTGTCCTCCACCGCCACGTCATCGCAGGTGATCACCGTCTCCACCGGGATCCCTTCCATCTGAGCCATCTCGGCAGCCATCTCAAAATTCATCACATCACCAGTGTAATTTTTCACCACCAACAAAACCCCCTGGCCGGCATCCACAGCTTTGACTGCCTCGTAAATCTGATCCGGCGTAGGGGAGGTGAACACCGGCCCGGCCACGGCTCCATCCAGCATTCCATCTCCCACATATCCGGCGTGGGCTGGCTCATGGCCGCTGCCGCCTCCGCTGACCAACGCCACTTTTCCCTCTTTCTTCTGCCTGCGGACTACCACATTGCCGCACTCCAGCTTCCGAAGCTTATCCGGGTAAGCCTTCACAAGCCCCTGGATCATCTGGTCTTCCACCAGATTGGCATCGTTGATAAACTTCTTCATGAAACATCCCCTCCTTTACATACATTTACTCCATCCACAGCTTTTGCACACGTTGCATCCGCCCTCGAACACCAGGAATTCCCCACACTCCGGACACACTGGCTTGTCCTTCTTCAGGCTTTTCACACTGACTGTCTTAGGCTTCTCCATCTTTTTAGGCAGCTGCTTTCCTTCACGGTTCTTCTGGGCGATCTCTGCCTGAACCTCATCATACATATCAAGAAGCGCATTGCCCACTGCCATGGGACAGCAGGCGCCTTTGCTTGTATCTCCCTTGGTGGCCTTGCGGACCGTGTAGGACGGGCAGGATCCAGTGGAATTCAACTGGTCGATAATCGTATAGATGTCCACCCCTCCCCTGGCACTGATGGAGATCATGCGGGAAAGCCCGATCATGAAATTGTTGCACCCGCCAGTAGAGCCCTTGCTTAAGTAGGTCTCAAGAAGCGCACCTGTATTGGGGTCAAACAGGGCGATACAGTGAAGGCTTCCGCACCCGGTGATCAGTTTCCGCTTCTTCCCCACCACATCGTCGGTTACCAGAATAATCTCGCCTCTTCCAAGGCCGTCTCCTGCCTTGGCTGCCGGCGGAGTATCTGTGGACAGTATGGAGGTTCTCTTGCACCCATCCCGGAAGATGGTGATTCCCTTAAGCCCCATCTCATAGGCATACAGATACAGGTTTTCTGTCTCCTCCACTGTAAACTGCCTGGGTACATTGACCGTAGAACTGATGGAAGCATCAATATGGGTCTGCCACGCTGCCTGCATGTCGATCCGCTGATGGTACTCCAGCGTCATAGCCGTCACAAAATAGTCTGGCAGATTCCTGTCATCCGTAATCTTGTGGTCCTTCATATACTGCTCCACAATCTTTGTGTACACCTTATAATAGACATCACTGCCGTGAAGGCTCTCCGTTTTCCTCTCATAGTAATTGGCGTAGATAGGCTCAATACCACCGGAAATCCCCAGCATCGTAGACAAGGTTCCTGTAGGCGCGATGGTTAACAGCTGGGAATTCCTGAGACCGTATTTTCTCACCAAATCTGCTGTCTTCTCAGACGTATTGGCCTTAAAATAAGGTGTTTCCATGATACGATCCACAGCACACTTGGGATATGCACCCAATTCCTTGGCAAGGAGCGCCGAAGCCTCAATGGCCGTATCCGCCATGGCAAACCCGATCCTGTGGCACAGCTCCAAGGCTTCCTGGGAGCCATAGGTAATCCCAAGCTTGATCATCATATCTGCCAATCCCATGATCCCCAGGCCGATCTGCCGCCAGTCCGCCACACTGGCCTGCTGTTCCTCCAATGGGTGAAGGGCAAGCCCCTCCTCCAATACCTCATTCAGGGCCCTGACAGATGCTTTAACACACCGTTTAAAGCCTTCATAATCAAAGCTTGCCTGAGCCGTAAACGGCCGTTTCACAAATTCCGCCAGATTGATGCTTCCCAGCAGGCAGCTTCCCCCTGCCGGAAGGGGCTCCTCCGCACATGGATTTACGCCGGCATAAGAGAATTCCTCCGTATTGCTCAGCAGATTCCATTCTTTCACCCGATCCCAGAACAAAGCCCCCGGCTCCGCATAGTCCCAATTCACTTCTGCAATGTGGTGGAAGATTTCCCTGGCATTGGCCTCCACGCGGATCTCCTCCCCTGTGGCCTGCCGTTTGAAATACAGTTCAAAGGGCTTGTTCTCCTTCACCGCCTCCATAAATCGGTTGTTGATCCTCACGGAAATATTGGCCTTAGTCACCTTGTTCAGATCCATTTTCAAATCCACAAACTCCATCACATCCGGATGGGAACAGTCTATGGATATCATCAAAGCGCCTCTGCGCCCGTTCTGGCCGATCAGTTCTGTCACCAGGGAGTAAAGCTCCATAAAGGACACCGCTCCGGTGGTCTCCTTGGCCGCATTGTTGATCTTGGCTCCCCTGGGGCTTAAGCCTGAGATATCCACCCCGCATCCGCCTCCGTAGCTGTAGGTGCGGGCCAGCTTCTTGGCACATTCAAAAATACTCTCTATATTGTCCTCCGGCGGCTCCACCACATAGCAGTTGGATAGGCTGACCTTTCTGCCATGGTTCTCCAGCCCTCGGTTGGATAAGATCCTTCCGCCAAACAAAAATTTCTTCTCCCGGATCAGCTGGGCAATCTCTTCATTCCCGTCGCTGATTCGCCCCAGCCATTGTTCAAAATTTTCCTCTCCATCCTTATATTTCTTATTCCAGATATCGATTCCCAGCTGGTTTTCCTTTCCAAGCCACTCTTCTAGTTCCATCTTCCCATTCTCCTTCTGTCAACAAAATTCTTCAATATCTAGTATGCCTTTAGTATCCTATCACAATATATGTGATTGATCAAGGGCTTTTTCCCCTTACGTTTTCACAGATAGAGGAAACGTTAAAAAACTGCAGACCATCACAGCCTGCAGTTTTCCTCCACATCTTTTCGTTTTACATTCACCAGAATAATGTCATCCCCCACCTGTACAATATCGCAGAACGGAATCACATATTCCTTTTCTCTTCCAAGAAACCCGCAAAAGCATCCGGGCCCAGGCACAATGATGGCGATCATGCAGCCATTGCACATATCAAAATCCACATCGCCTACAAATCCCAACCGCTTGCAGTCCTCTGCATTGATAACTTCCTTCTGTTTCAACTCCGATATTCTCAAACTCCAGAAAAACCTGCCTCTTCTCTTTGGTGTATCCTATGCGGTTTTCCATTGTCCTTATTCCTGGAAAATCAAAAGGGTTGATTCCATGTCATCTGGGGTGGGATGGTTTCAATCTGCGGCTGAAGATCCAGGTAAAAATAGATGGTGGTACAGGTCATATACGGCATGATCCACAGCATTCCAATGCCGAAGCTCATCATTCCCAGACACATCCATCCTAAGAAGCTTAAGCTTAAGCCCAAAAAGCGCAACCGGTTGCCAATCATCATATTGCGGCTTTCCTTCAGAGCCTGAATCAAGCCCTTCCCTGGATCCTCCACCAGGATAAAATAAACCATGGAAAATGTCAGAGACACATATATGGATAGTACCGACAAAATCAGGGTATACACAAAATTAAACACCACTGGAAATGTCTTATATTCCGTCAGCATGGCCGCCATAGACAGAACCGTGCTTGGAATCGAACACAAAATAGAAATCAGGAAAATAAGCAACGCAATTCCCGCAAATTTCCCCGGTTTGTTGCGGAATCCCCAGAAAATATCCATGGCAGCTGCCGGCTCTCCCTTGCAGATATTCATATGCAGGCGAATCAGCCCTGGCATGAGCATATAGACAATCACCAGCATTGCTATAAACAGGAGGATACAAATGATAAACACTACAAGAAATGCTCCTTCCCCGGAGGAAGCATCGAAAAGTCCCGTTTGATCCGCCACAAAGCCGCCTGCCATAATCATAAAAAAGATAGCGACCTCCAACACGCCAACCAGCACGCCACTGATAACCATATACAGGAGATAGCCGCCAATGGCCGTTCCATAGTGTCCCCGCAGGGCCTGTCTGGCTCTTCTTTTCAATTCTGCCCTTCCTGTCTTCATGACACACCTCCCGCCATCTCCGCTACAACAAAGAATATCACAATCACAAATACACTGATTAAAAGACCTATGATTCCCGTGATCAGTCCGGTCTTTGCCTGCCGGTGCATCTCATCTACCCTGGACAGCGCGGCAAAGATGATTGCCAGGCTGCCCAGAATCATGCCCAGATAACAGCAGCAGGAAAGTACAATGGACGCAATGCCAAGTATCATAGAAGTCAGCGCCATATCATTTTTCTGTTCCATCGGTCTCTCCTTTTTCCTGTAAGCCCTTTATCAGAACAGTGGAACCACTGCCCCCTCATACTTCTCTTCCATAAACTTCTTCACTTCCTCGCTGGTCAATGCCTGGATTAACGCCTGGATAGCCTCGTCGTTCTCCTTGCCCTCCTGCACTGCGATCACATTGCCGTAGGTGGTTGCCGCGATAGACTGGGAATCCTCCACTGCCAATGCCTCAGACACCTTGAATCCAGCCTCAATGGCATAATTGCCGTTGATAACCGCAATATCCACGTCCTCTACCACCCGGGGGATCTGGGCTGCTTCCACCTCATAAAGTTCCAGGTTCTTGGGATTCTCCACGATATCATTCTTGGTAACGGTTAAATCTGCCCCCTCTTTCAGCTTAATCAGGCCCTGATCCTCCAGAAGAAGAAGCGCTCTTGCCTCATTGCTGGTATCGTTGGGCACTGCCACCCTGGCTCCGTCTGCAAGTTCTTCCAGGGAGGAAGCCTTTCCAGCGTAGATGCCAAAGGGCTCATAGTGAATGGCTGCTGCGGACACCAATTTGGTTCCATTCTCCTCATTGAAGGACTCCAGATAGGGAAGATGCTGGAAGTAATTGGCATCCAGATCCCCGGACTCCAATGCCAGGTTGGGCTGAATATAATCCACATATTCCTTGATATCCAGTTCATACCCTTTCTGTGCCAAAATTTCCTGTGCTGCCTTCAAAATCTCAGCGTGAGGCGCCGGGCTGGCTCCCACCACAATTTTCTTAAGTTCTCCCGGAGCTGCCTTTTCGGCTGCTGTTGTCTCTTCACTGCCGCCTGCTTCCTTAGACTCTTCTGACTTTGTCTCTTCTGTTTTTGTATCCGCTGCTGCGGTTGTCTGGGCATTGCCCCCGCCTCCGGCACATCCTGCAAGGCTCCCCACAAGCAAAGCTGCCGCTGCAATGACACATAATTTTCTTCTCATAATCCTTATTCTCCTCTCATGATGCATAATATTTATTATAAAAGTCTTTCAACTCTTACAATCTTTTGAATCCTTCTGTCATTTTGCTTCTTCCAACGTTTTCCCAAACCTGCATTCCCTGTCACCGAATCCTCTTATCACTCTTCTTGGAGAGCCTCGTTCCGATCTCCTGGATGATCTGCACCATCACCACAAGCAGAACCACTGCGATCCACATTAATCCTGGCTCATAGCGGTAATACCCGTAGTTGATGGCTATGGCCCCCAGGCCGCCGCCACCGGTAAACCCTGCCATAGCAGAATAGCTTAAGATGGTGGTGATGGCCAACGCCCCGCCTAAAAGCAGGGACGGCCTGGACTCCGGAAGCAGTACCTTCCAGATAATCTGCCACACAGAAGCTCCCATGGACTTTGCCGCCTCGATCACTCCCCCGTCAATCTCCCGGAAAGAAGACTCCACCACTCTTGCCACATAGGGTGCCGCCGCAATGGTCAGGGGAATGATGATGGCCGGCGACCCGATCCTGGTGCCAATGATGATCTTGGACAGAGGCAATACAATAAACAAAAGAATCAGAAACGGAACCGACCGCATCAGATTGATGGCCAGGCCCAAAATCTTCTGAAGCCACGGAATGGGATAAATCCCGTCGTTATCTGTCACCACCAGAACAACCCCCAGGGGAAGCCCGATGAGATACGCCAGAAAGGAGGACAATGCCACCATATAAAACGTCTCCCAAATCCCTGTCTTTAACATTGCAATGGTTGTCGCATCAAAGGTCATGCTCTGTCACCTCCTCAAATGGAATCTTCACTGTCTGCAGATAATGGATCACTCTGGCAGCCTCCGCCTCCCCTTCCGGAAGCTGGACAATCATCTGTCCCATAGCCGTGCCGCCGATATCCTTGGTGGCAGCATACATAATATTGATGGGAACCTGGCAGGCCAGCACCAGATTGGAAATCACCGGCTCCGTAGACTCCCGCCCGTCAAAGATAATGCGGATCTGCCTGGCATGGCTAAAATCCACCTGATCTACCGCATCTCCCAGAATCAGCTGTCTCCCGATCTTGGATTTCGGCTCTGAGAAAATCTCCGACACCGTGCCAACCTCTGCAATATGGCTCTTGTCAATAATCGCCACCCTGTCGCAGATTGCCTCGATCACCGCCATCTCGTGGGTAATGACAATCACCGTCACCCCCATGGTCCGGTTAATCTCTTTTAGAAGGGACAAAATGGATTTTGTGGTGTTGGGATCCAGGGCGCTGGTGGCCTCGTCACACAGAATCACTTTAGGATTGGTGGCCAATGCCCTGGCGATAGCCACCCTCTGTTTCTGCCCTCCGGACAGCTGGGCCGGATAGGCCTTGGCCTTATCCTCCAGCCCTACGGTCTTCAAAAGCTCCATAGCCCTTTCCCTCGCCTCTTTTTTCGGCGTTCCTGTCAGCTCCAGAGGAAAACACACATTCCGGATCACATTCCTCTGGGCCAGAAGGTTAAACTGCTGGAAGATCATGCCCATGCTCTGTCTTGTCATCCTCTGCTGCGCCCCTGTCATCTTTGCCAGGCTTTCTCCTTCGAATAGAACGTCTCCTTCCGTTGGCACCTCCAGATAATTGATGCACCGCACCAGCGTGCTTTTCCCGGCCCCGCTTAGCCCGATGATTCCGAATATCTCCCCCTGGCAGATATCCAGGTTGATGTTATCCAACGCCTTCACCTCACCGGAAGAAGTTTTAAACGTCTTCCCTAAATTCTGAATCTGAATGATAGGCTTCTCCACCATACACTCCCCTTTCCTTCCTGAAATAGAATAAAGAGCCCGGTTTCATAGGACGCAGTTTCCTATGAAATCAAAAAGCCGCAAGTCTCATAGACCTACGGCTCGAATTCAACTTTACCGGATACCCTCATATAACCTGGATACCTTTTCGTCTTTTCCCTGCAAGCACTGTCCATACAGACCTTCAAAAACCATTAGATTTTTATGCACATGAACATACGGCACATCCCCATGCCGCTCATCATATACATATTCATCATCATGGATTTTGAATTGTACATCTTGTCTCCTCCTGCAGATACTTTTCTGTGTTATCACCTAAAACTGCTTATGTGTGGTATTCTACTCCAGGTTCTTTTACTTGTCAAGGATTTTTTCTGATAAAACAATCCTGGCACACCCCGAATCTGCTCCGTCAGAATCTCTTTCTAAGGCCGAATTGTAACTTGATCCGGATTTCCTACTCTTGCGTATATCGCTGCCCTCATTTACCTCCCCAGAAATGAATTTACTGTTAATTTTTCGTGCAGATACCATATACTGTAATCACCAACAGGAAATACCTCAAGGGTGTACCATGATGCCCTGGGAACATGGGCAGGAACAATGAAAGGAGATGGTTATATGGCTGGCTCTACTACAAACATCAGCATCCGCATGGATTCAGACCTGAAAGCGCAGGCTGACAGGCTGTTCGGGGAACTCGGCATGAACCTGACAACGGCGTTCAATATTTTTGTCCGCCAATCTCTCCGTGAGGGCCGGATTCCCTTTGAGGTTTCCCTCAACCAGCCCAACAGCGAAACGGTTGCCGCCATGCTGGAGGCAGAAAGGATTGCGAAAGACCCGGCAGTAAAAGGGTATACCGATCTGGACGAACTGTTGGCAGACCTGAAAGCATGAGAAACGCAAAATATACCGTCAAGCCCACCACACAATTTAAGAAAGATTACAAGCTGGTAATGAAGCGTGGGCTGGACATTGGGCTGTTAGAGAGCGTGATCGCCGCCGTATGGGGGCGTTTCCCTGTACGGCGTTTTTTCTGATGTAGGTATGGCCCGGAATTGGATGTAAAAATGGAGCGCTGCTCCATAGATGATTACTCATCTATTTTGCAACACCCCCTTCCCATAATACTCATAGTGTAAGCCAAATCAGCCGCACAATTCTACAATCACCTGGGCAAACATCTTAGCGCTGACCACCAGTTCTTCCAGAACGGCGTACTCATCAGCCCCATGCATGTGGTTATCTGTCTCTGGCATAGAAGCTCCGAAAGCCACACCATTCTTCAGATTATGAACATACGTGCCTCCGCCCATAGACTGGCACTCTCCCTTCCTCCCAGTGTACTCCTCATAAGTCTTTAGCAATGTCTTCACAAAATAGGAATCCCCGTCTACATGATGAGGCTTCTTCATAGATTCATTCTCCAAATCCAAGCCAACAGAAGCCATCCTCTCCTTTACCACCTTCAGCACATTCTCCTCATTGGAGCATAAGGGGCAGCGGCTGTCAAAGGTGCCGTCCAGCTGATCCTCTGTCACCTTCAGAAGACTGAACGCTAAAGTCAGCTTCCCTGAAATCTCATCCTCCATAGCAATTCCAAGTCCTGCGCCGTGCACATCACCGTGGGGAATCAATTCCAGCAGCTTATGGAGCACTGTCACCTGCCCACAAGGCGCAAGGGGCAGCCGTGTCAGATACGTTAACAATCCAGTTAAAGCATTATTGCCGTCATCCGGATGAGCCGCATGGGCTCCCGTTCCCATTGCCGTAATCTTGGTGGCGCTTTCCGTTGTCTCCAGGTCAAAGCGGACTCCCGTCTCTTCCTCCACCTGTTTTGCCACCTCATCCATCACACTGCGCTCTAAGCCTTCCACAATCCCGTAAGCCTTGCCTGGAACTACATTCACCTTGATTCCCGCCTCCAGGGATACCAGTCTTGGAAGCTTATCCGACGGTTCAAAACTGCCGGTAAAATGCCCTGCCAGTCCTCCCTTTTCCACATTCGTCACCGGAAATGTCGCGTCCGGCGAAAAACTCATGGGAGCCTCCTCCTCGATTCCATAATAATGAACCAGATCCGAGCTTCCGCACTCCTCATCCGTTCCCAATATCAGCCTTACATTCTTGGAAAGTGGAATTCCCAGCTCCTTCACTGCCCTCATCCCATACAGAGCTGCCACAGCCGGCCCCTTGTCATCCGCTGTTCCTCTGCCATACAATTTTCCGTCCTTTAAAACCGGCTCAAAAGGTTTAGTCACCTCCCAACCTTCTCCCGCCGGAACCACATCCAGATGAGCCAGAATATCCAGCTGTTTTTCCTTATCACTAAAATCAGCCGTCCCCACATAATTGTCATAATTCGTAACAGCAAACCCATAACGTTCCGCTATGGAAAGCGCCTGCGCAAGTGCCTCCGCCGGCCCCTTACCGTAAGGCTTTCCCTCCTCATAAGGCATCTTCTGGCTGTCAATCCTGCACAGCGTAAAAATATCCTCCATCATCTCCTGCTTATGATCCTCGATAAACTGCTCAATCTCTTTCCTATACATACTCTCTCCTTCTCATATAATCAGAATCCTTCCCGCTTTTCAACATCTGCCATACCAGCTATCCGGCATATACAGCCTCTCCCTCTGATACATCAGCGAAACATGGAAGCCAGCGTCTGATTCACCAACTTCCCATCCGCTTTCCCCTTCACCTTCGGCATCAAAACCTTCATGATCTTCCCCTTATCAGCCGCCGTAGGAGCCTCAATCCCCAGCTCCGCCAAAACCGCCTGAATCACTTCTTTAATCTGCTCCACACTCATATCCTCCGGAGCAAATTCCTTATACACAGAAATCCGAAACGCCGCCTCATCCTTAATATCCGCCCGATCCGCCGGTGCCGTATCAATGGTCTCCTGGCACTGTCTGATCTCCTTCTTCACAATAGCATTCTCTTCCTCTTCGGTCAACGGCTCCCTTTTATCAATCTGAGCATTCTTAAGAACGCTCAAAAGCATAGAAAGCGCATCCTTCCTCGCCTTGTCCTTACTCTTCATCGCCGCCATCATAGCAGCTCTCACAACATCAATCTTGCTCATATCTTCTACCTCCTATTTTTTTCCCAACACTTTCCTTGCCCCTTCGCCCTTGGATTCGAAAAACCACGAAGGAGTCAAATGTCAACAACATACCCTTAATCCATGCCAGTAACGTAGTTCAGGGAAATAACATGGTTCAGAAGGAGCCCGTTGAAAACCGCCGGTGCTTAGCGAGGTCTTTTCGAGCTTAGCACCGCTGCGCTTTTCACAGAGCGTGAGCGTGGCGACGCTGAATCATGTTCTTTCCCTGAACGGACCTTCCAAGAGCGGACCTTCCAAGAACGCCCCCACGCCTCATTTCCTGCCGCCCTACCCTCTCCCAAACTCACTCAATCTCAAATTCGGATTCCGATCCTCCACCATCCCGATACTCCAGCTGTTCACAAACAACAAAAGGGGATTATCCTTCAAATCCTTAATCCGTTTCATATCAGAAGTCCCCTGAATCTTCGTCACATCAATCTCATCCTTATTCTCCACCCAGCGGATATATTCATAAGGAAGCCGATCCAGCTTCACCTCCACATTATACTCATTCTCCAGCCGGTAAGTTAACACCTCAAACTGCAGCTCCCCCACCACCCCGACAATGATCTCTTCCATCCCCGTATTAAACTCCTGGAAGATCTGAATAGCGCCTTCCTGGGCGATCTGGTTCACCCCCTTGATAAACTGCTTCCGCTTCATGGTGTCCACCTGCCGCACCCTGGCAAAATGCTCCGGCGCAAAGGTGGGAATCCCCTCAAACTCAAACTTCTCATTGGACAAACACAGCGTATCCCCGATGGAAAAAATCCCCGGATCAAACACACCGATGATATCCCCGGCATACGCCTCCTCCACGATCTTCCGATCCTGAGCCATCAGCTGCTGCGGCTGTGACAGGCGCAGCTTCTTCCCTCCCTGGACATGGTTCACCTCCATACCGGCCTCAAATTTCCCGGACACAATCCGCATAAAGGCAATCCTGTCTCTGTGGGCCTTGTTCATATTGGCCTGGATCTTAAACACAAAGGCGGAAAACTCCTCCTCAAAAGGCTCCACCACCCCGGTTGTAGTCCTTCTGGGCAAAGGCGATGTGGTCATCTGAAGAAAATGCTGTAAAAACGTCTCCACGCCAAAATTGGTCAGGGCCGAGCCAAAAAACACAGGAGATAAGTCCCCTCTTCCAACCCTGTCCATATCAAATTCATCCGCCGCCCCGTCAAGGAGCTCAATCTCATCCAGAAGCTGCCGGTGATAATCCTGGCCGATGACGGTTTCCACTTCCGTACCATCCACATCAAACGTCTGGGAGGCCACTTCTTTCTGCCCGCCCATAGCCGCCGTGAAGGTGGTGATCTTCTTGGTATTCCGGTCATACACCCCTTTGAAGCTTTTTCCGCACCCAATAGGCCAGTTGATAGGACACGTGCGGATTCCCAGCACATTCTCAATATCATCCATCAACTCAAATGGATCCTTTGCTTCCCGGTCCATCTTGTTGATAAACGTAAAAATAGGAATCTTCCGCAGCACACATACCTTAAACAGCTTGATGGTCTGGGCCTCCACGCCTTTGGAGCCGTCGATCACCATCACCGCGCTGTCCGCTGCCATCAGCGTCCGGTACGTATCCTCCGAGAAATCCTGATGCCCCGGCGTATCCAGGATATTGATGCAATACCCGTCATAATCAAACTGCATGGCAGAGGAGGTAACGGAAATTCCTCTCTCCTTCTCGATCTCCATCCAGTCTGAAACCGCATGCTTCGTGGCCTTTCTTCCCTTTACCGTCCCTGCCAGGTTGATGGCTCCGCCGTATAGCAGGAACTTTTCCGTCAATGTGGTCTTGCCTGCATCCGGATGGGAGATGATGGCAAAGGTTCTTCGTTTCTTTATCTCTTCCGCTGTCGTTGACACAATCTTTCCTCCGATTTATCAAAAATTGGTAAAATTGTTCTTATTGTAGTATGAATTTTAAGGAAAGTCAAGGCAGACATTCCCTTTTTCTGGCCCCTTTTTCTTGACCACACCGCGTTGCGCATCCCCTGGAGGTTTTTTCTTTATAGGACGCTATTTCCCATAAAAAAAGGTGCTATTTGATAAACTCTGCACCCTTATTATCTGACACTATTCAATTTTACTCTATGATTCTATCAAGTTCTGTGATATTAACCCCAGACGAAGAAAGAATTTCTCTGCATCATTTCTTTTTCAGCCATATGATTAAATCACCTGCTTTCCTTAGGCCCCACATTGATACAATGTCAGTATAACATATTCAGGCAGCAAAATCTATCCATTTTTCCAACACCTCGAAAAACCTCAAAAAACGAAATCCTCTTACTAGTGTTACTTAGTTAAGGTCCGCCGAGAGAGGAACTTATGTTGTGTTCTCCAGGCGGACCTTTTATAACGTCTCAAACAGCCTAACCTAACCTAAATGACATTGGTTCATCTCAGCCAGATTCTTTCCAAGCCTTTCCTATCCTTCCATCACTGGATTGCAATCCCCTGTTCCTTACACAAACCAGTGATATACTCTTTCGCCAGCCGAAGCTCATTCTCCATCTCATTATTGATATAGGCGCCGCTCACTGCGGAGGTAGGGGTAACCGCCCCGGGAACGTCCTCCAACTCAAAGTTGATGGCTCCGTCATACCCGGTATCGTTGAGGGCTTTCATGATCAATTTCCAATTCATCTTGCCCTGGCCTGGCCGCCAATGTACATTGGTAAGGGCATCATTGTCGCTGAAATGGGTATGCCACAGACGGCCTTTCAGCATATGTACATCCCATTCTGGCATATCCCCCTGGGGGAACAGATGGCTGGGATCAAAGTTCATGCCCAGGTTGTCCATGCCCACATGCTCGATCAAGCGCAGCATGCTCTGTGCCGAATTCACCCAGCGGTAAGGATGTGCCTCGATCAGCACACGAAGTCCCTTTTCCTTTGCATAAGTGCACAGGCGGCGTACCACATCCACATAGTGCTCATAATTCTCATCCCAATTCTGGCCGATCTCCCCGTAGGACCATACCTGCATCTCAGCGATGTGGCGCAGTTCCATAAAGTTTCCATGACCGCAGCCAAATGGAAATGCGGCAACCATGGTTACATTGGGAGAGCCCAGGGCAGCTGCCACATCGATGGTGCGGCAGAAATCCGAAAACTTAGCGTCGCTGATCTCCTTATCCATACTGGCAATGCCTTCCGGCGTATGGTTAAAGTTGGTAATTACCATTCCCAGGCTGGCGATCAGCTCTTTCAAATGTGCGATGGTCTCAGGGGTATAGTACTCATCCAACGCCTTTCTGCTCCATCCGATCATCTCCACTCCCTTAAATCCAAGAGCGTGCAAACGCTTAATTGCCTCGTCATACGGCGGATTCCACGTAAGAGGCCATACAGGTGCTCCAAAATACATAGTTTTCCATTCCTTTCTGCTTTTTTATTTTAACCGCTTAAGGTTGCGGCTCCTTTATCTTTTTCAGGGCATGGACAATAAAATCATTGCGGCGCTTCACCAGGGCATCCATGTCCTTCTCGGACCAGTCGTAAAAACCCCGTCCGGTTTTGTATCCTAAATTCCCTGAATCCATCATTTCTTTAAACACAGGCGAGGCATTCTGCCTGGCGCTGATCTCCGGCAGCACCGTATCCTGTACCGGACCGCAGATATCAAATCCCACGGCATCCACATGCTCCAGAGGCCCCCACACCGGGAAACGCAGAGCCATTCCCATTTTAATGGCCGTATCCACATCCTCCGCACTGGCAAGCCCCATCTCAACGATGTTTACTGCCTCCCGGATGACTGCCTGAAGAATGCGGTTGGCAAGCTGCCCTGGCAGGTCACGCTTCACAATGACCGGAGATTTTCCCCATCCTTTTAGCATGTCTGCGATCTTCCCCGCAAGTTTTGGATCCGAGTGGTCTCCGATCACCACCTCCACCAGCGGAATCAGATTGGCTGGCAGCCAGAAATGGGTGGTAAGGGTTCGTTCCGGGTGCTTTGTCCTGGCGGCGATATCTGTGATGCGAAGTCCCGACGTATTGCTTAAGATAGGCACTTCCACTGGCAGCATCTCATCCAGAAGGGCAAACATCTCCTGCTTTGCCTCAAGCTTCTCAAAGATAGCCTCGATCACTACAGATGCCGTCCCACATGCGGTTGAAAGACAGTCTTTGGTTTCGATCCTCTGTAAAGCCTCCTCTGCCTGGGATAAATGGCACAACCCCTGGCTTACCAGCTCCTCCAGATTCTTCCCGGCCCGTTCTCTGGCGCTGTCCAGCGCTTCCGGAACAGAATCGTACAGAATGGTATGGTTTCCTGCCAGTGCGCTGCAGGCGGCAATTCCACATCCCATCATACCGCTTCCTACAATCAGTACGCTGTTTCTCTCCATTCTTTCTTTACTCATAGTACTTGCGAACCTTCTCCTTACCGGAATCATAGATGGTGCAGATCATCCTCATAGTCTTCATGGCTTCGGCTCCGTTGATGTACGGCTCCTCTCCTTTGGACAAGCTGTCATAAAATGCCCGTATCTGCTTCACATGGCTGATTCCCCAGTACCCCTTTACATCTCCGTAGTGAAACCCTTCTCCCGGAATCTTATCCGCTATGTATTTGCGTCCATCCTTCATGGTGATCTCACACCGGTCTGCCTTAATGTTGATCACTCCGTTCTCGCAGAAGATTTCCACTTCCACGTCTGAGTCTGTGCAGTAATAATTGATGGTATAGAAAGAAGCCAAGATCCCGGTCTTCTTAAACTTGATAACGCCTTCCGCCGAGTCCTCCACCTGGATAATCTCATGGGTACGGTTTGCAATGTTTACATCCACCCACTCTGGCTCGTCATCCAGAATCCAGCGCATCAGGTCAAAGGTATGGATGGCCTGATCGATGATCACACCGCCGCCCTCCTTGTCCCAGGTGCCCTTCCAATCGCTCTTGGAATAATACTCGTCTGTACGGACCCAGGTAACATTCATTTTCGCTCCCAGAGCCTTCCCCAGCTCACCACTGTCATACACCTTTTTTGCCAATACGCTGCCAGGATTATAACGGTTCTGGAAGATTACCCCCAGGGTCTTTCCCTCACGTTTTGCCGTATCAACCATAGCCACCGTATCCTCATACTTAATGGACATCGGCTTCTCCGTCAGGACATTCACCCCATGCTCCAACGCATAGATGGTGATAGGCGGATGCATATAGTGAGGCGTACAGCAGTGCAGCACATCCAGGTTTTCCTTCTCTATCATCTCCTTGTAATCCAGATAGTATTTACACCCAAACTGCTCCGCCTTCGCCTTGGCCCTGTCCTCCTTGTTATCACATACAGCTACCAGCTCACAGCACTCCAGCTCATTCACCGGATACGCATGCATCGGGAAAATATTCCCGCAGCCTACAATGCCAACTCTGAATTTCTTTTCCATTTTGATTCCTCCTTGTATATATAGATTCATATATTTTTTGTATCATCCTTGTAAAATTTACTCACCTGTAAGAATCCATTCCTCACTAAGCTTGGGCACATCATTGAGCAGATGCCTGGTATAAGGATTCTGAGGATTATGCACAATCGATGCCGCCTCCCCGCTCTCCACAAAAACCCCTTTTTCCATAATATAAAGGGTGTTGCTGATATAGTAAGCAAGCCCTAAATCATGGGTAATAAACACAATGGTCATCTTATTGCGCTCCCGCAGATTCAAAAGCATTTCCAGAATGGTACTTCTGCTGCACGCGTCAATCATAGAGGTAGGCTCGTCGGCAATCAGTACCTTGGGCTGAAGAACAAAGATACGGGCAATCATCATCCTCTGCATCTGTCCTCCTGATAATTCAAAGGGATACTTATGCTCCAATTCCTCGTATTTCAGGTTGACAAAATCACACGCCTCCACAAAAACCTTGTGCTTCTCTTCCCGGGAAAGGCTCCTGCCGCTGAAAGCTATACAGTCCTCAAACATCTTGCTGATTTTAAAAAACTGGTTAAAGGAGGAAAAGGGATCCTGGAAAATCGCCTGCACCTGCTGCCAGTATGCCCTCTTCTGCCCCGCCTTTTTTAACTGTATGGCCTGGCCTCTGTACAGGATCTCTCCCTCCGTAGGCTTTATCAGTCCCATGAGCATACGCATAAGTGTTGTCTTTCCGCTGCCAGACTCCCCCACGATGGAGACAATCTCCCCCTCATGAAAGTCAAAATCCACATGATTCACAGCGGTGACTGTCTTCTTCCCGGTTCCGAAGGTCCGTGTAAGTCCACAGCCTTTTAACACAGAGCCTGCTTCTTTTGGATCAGCGTTTATAGTCACGAGCATACACCTCCCTAAGCTTTTGTTCCTCTATGTCACAGCGGTAGAAACGTCCATCACTGTCCGTGTGGTTCTCACGGCCCTCATGCAGCGTGCACAGATTTCCACAATACCGGCACCGGTCTGCAAAATGGCACCCCTCTATCTGGTTTCTCAAGTTAGGCGGTGCGCCGGGAATCCCAGTAAGCTGCCATTCCTTCGCTCCCTTTTCTGGTACGATGATAGAGCCCATCAGCGCTTTGGTATAGGGATGAACCGAGTCAAAAATCACCTTCTCTGTGGTTCCATGCTCCACAATCTGCCCTGCATACATGATCATAATTTCATCCGTAATATGGCGCAGAAGGGGCAGCTCATGGGTGATGTAGATCACTGATTTTACAATTCCCAGTTCCAGCATCTCCTTTATCATCTTCATGACCATCTTCTGGGATGTAACATCCAGAGCGCTGGTAGGCTCATCGGCGATCAACACCTTGGGGTTCAATATGGTGGACACGGCGATGATAACCCGCTGCTTCATACCTCCGGAAAGTTCATTGGGATAGGCCCCCATGGCCCTTTTCGGAAGGCCAAGGAGCTCAAGCCGATCCGCCAGTATGGTCTGTACCTCCTCCTTTGTCTTCTCGGGACAGTGCTCCCTCATAATGTCTCTTACAAACGTGATCACCTTTTTTGTAGGATTCAGCGCATTCATGGCTGCCTGGGGAATGTACGCCAGCTCCTTGCCCAGATAATTCTTTCTCAGTTCCTCGTAAGGCAATTCCATGATATTGACTGGCCCCATGTTGATCTGGCCTCCCAGATACGTAAGAGGCGGAAAATAGTAGCCCATAAGGCTTAAGGCCAGCGTGGATTTGCCGCACCCGGACTCTCCTGCGATTCCCAGCGCCTGTCCTTCCTTTAAGGAAAAGGAAACCCCTTCCACCGCATAGGTATATCCGCCGAAACGGGATTTGTAGGCTGTTCTTAAATCCTTTACCGTAAGTACATGTTCCATCCTGTCAACTCCTTATCTTGGGATTGAATATCTCATCCATCCCCGAATTCATCAGATACATGGAAAACGTGATGAGAGATATGACAACAGCGCTTGGTATAAAGGTCCACCATGCGCCGATGGCCGGAGCGGAAAACATAAGCGCCCAGTTCATCAGTGTGCCCAGGGAAACCGTATTCCGCGCCCCAAGCCCCAGCATGGCCAGGCTGGCTTCCTGAAGAATGCTATTGGCAATGGCCAGAATCACCGCCATCACCACGTAGGAGGCCAGGTAAGGAAGTATCTCCGTGAGAAGAATCCGAAGGGTACTGTAGCCGGTAATACGCGCTATGTTCACATGTTCCCTGTTGCGAAGGCTGCTGGTCTGCCCCCGTACAGCCCGTGCCATCCAGGGCCATCCTGTAACTCCGATGATAAACGCCGTTGTCAAAGAAGACCGGGAATCCAGGCTCATGGATATGAGAATCAGGATAATGAAGGATGGTATCACAATAAACATGTTTGTGACAGCCGTGATCAGGTTATCCACAGTTCCTCCCATAAACCCGGCCAGAAGCCCAAGGCTTAAACCCACAATGGTTGTGATGATGCCGGCAATCAGCCCTACAAGCAGAGACGTGCGGGTGCCGTATACCAGTTCCAGCATAGCGTCACGGCCAAAATTGTCGCTTCCCAAAACCAAGGTCTTTCCGGTATAGGTAACCGTCCCTGGCGCCTCGAACCCCATGCTAAGCATCTCCATCGGATCTCCACTGTCAAACAGGGGATAGACCAGCACAAACAAAAGAATGGCGGACAGGATACATAGCCCTGTCATGAAGCGAGGTGATTTTACCAATAAACGTACATGATTCATATCATTCCTCCTCCATCTGTGCTGCTTTGATCCGCGGGTCGATGAGTCCGTACAGCATATCAATCATAAAATTAGCCAACAATACCGTAATGGAGATAATAAGGGTACAGCCGGAAATCAAAGGATAGTCAAGCTGACGGATGGCGGTAAACAGCCAATAGCCGATCCCCGGATAATTAAATACAATCTCCGTAATCAAAGAGCCTGATATCATGGTTCCAAGAGAGAGCGCCAGGCCGCTGATCTGGGGCAACATGGCGTTGCGGAACACATAACCGGTTATCTTCCGGTCCGGCAACCCCATCAGCTTTGCGTACAGCACATAATCTGCGTTCAGTTCATAGATAGCCATAGAACGCATCCCCAGCGCCTGCCCTCCAATCATGATCAGCACAATGGAAAGCCACGGCAAGGTGTGATGCCTCAATACGCTTCCTATAAATGCAAGGTTAAAGGAAGGAAGCAGAGACGGGTCATAGCCATGGCCCGCAGGGAATATTTTCATTCCAAAGGCAAACAGGTAAAGGGCAACAATGGCAAATGCATAGTAGGGAACGGAATTCAGATATAGGGAAACCGGATAAATGATTTTTCCCAGAGTTCCTTTCCGGTATGCCACATACGCCCCCATGAGGTTGCCTGCAATCCAACCTACGATAATAGCCGGAATCTGAAGTCCCAGGGTCCATGGTATGGCATTGGCAAGAATCGAGCTTACGCTTCTGGGATACCGGGAAAATGAAGTTCCCAGATCCCCCTTAAACAGATTCTTCACAAAAATCAGAAACTGCTGCCACACAGGCTTATCTAAATGAAACTCCTCCATAAAGCTTTCATAAATTCTGGTCATAGCATCGGTATTGCTCATCCCCTGGGAAACCTTTCCCATAATCACATCCACAGGGTTCCCATCAATCATTCTGGGCAAAAAGAAGTTAAGCATCAGTACAATGACAAATGTGAGCAGATACCACATCACTTTTTTAAAGAAATATTTTTTATAGCCGCTCATCCATCCTGTTCCTTTCTAAATGCTTCCGGCAGGCTTTTTTATGCCTGCCGGAAAGCAATGGCACACATTCTCATTCCAGAGGACTACTGACCTGCAGGCTTGATCTCATACAGGAATTTGATACCAGCGCCGCGGTCAAGCATAGGTGGCACCTTGGAACCATTGTCCGCAGTGGGGAAGTTGGTCCAGTAAGTCTCGTTAAACTCATAGAACTGGAACGGGCGGTAGAAGATGGGGATCACCGGAGCCTCCTCCAAAAAGATCTTATTTAACTCGGTATGCAGTTCTTTCAGCTGTGCCTCGTCTGTCACAAATGGAAGTTGGTCAATGATCTCATCTGCACGGGCATTGGAGTAACGGCCAAAATTGGAGAAGCTTAAAGAGCCGAAATCTGGAATTCCCTTGGAATACAGAGTATCTTTGTAGCGATACCACGGCTGAGAAGGACGTGGATTCTCACCGATGATGTTCAGACACAGTTCAAACTCTCCGGTTCTGCGGTTACTGCTGAATACAGCGGATTCCGGCATATCACTGATAATCTCCACACCTACAGCCTTCAGATTCTGTGAGATCACCTCTGCCGCTGCATTCCAGTCGCTCCAGCCGTAGCCGGTCTGCAGGGACCAGGACATACGTGTTCCATCCGGAAGTATCCGGATTCCGTCTGAGCCTTTCTCGGCTCCCATGGCATCCAGAAGTTCGTTTGCTTTGTCTAAATCGTATCCCCAGACCAGGTCTCCCAGGGCATCCATGTCCACATACCGGTTCTCCACTCCATCTGACAGACAGAGAAGAGGAATGATATCCTTGGTGTAACCGGACATAGCCAACTCACCAACCTGCTTGTAGTTAATGCCGTAGGCCAGTGCACGGCGCACCTCCGGGTTGTCAAGTCCAGGCACACTGGTATTGAAAACCATGGCAACCATGCCGCCCTCAAGATAATAGGGCGCATCCTTTAAATAGGTCTTGATTGCCGGATTCTTGGCACTAAGCTCCCAGATCTTGGGAATATAGGCCTGTGCAAGATCCAGATTGTTATTCAGAAGATCGGTTGTAACAAGGTCATTGGATTTATAAATCGGCTGGATCACATATTTGGGTGCCGGAAGGCCTCCAAAACGTACGGTACCCCAGTAATTCTCGTCACGTTCCAGATATACGCCCTGGTCATTGAAGCTGTGCACTTTGTATGCGCCGGATCCTACCGGGTTATCCATATTGTCAAATGCACGAATCTTGCTTACATCATCCCCTGCTTGTTCCGCCAAAGGTTCCCATATAGCCTTAGGCAGGATCGGAACCATCTGAAGGGAGTCAAGGACAACAGGAGTGTTCACATTGTCTGCTTTCTGACGGATAACCACTGTTTTCTCATCTGTTGCTTCCACAGACTCAATGTTGCTCCAGTAGCTGCTCCACTGCAGGTCATATCGATTGGCCAGGTCATAGCTGAACTTCACATCCTCAGCTGTCAATGGAGAACCATCGTTAAAATGGGCTTCCTTATTGACCGCGATCTTGATGCTGTTGTCATCCTGAACCTCATAAGAATCTCCAACCAATGGCTCCAGTTCACCGGTAAGCATATCCATCATAAACAATGCTTCATATAAAAGATACTGCATCTGCCCTGCAGGCCATTCTCCGCCTGCGCCTACCAACGGATTGAAGGACACCGGCAACACGCCCATGCCGGAAAAGAAATATAAGGATTCTTCTCTGGGGAACTGGGTGGCGGATCCTTCTGTCTGCTCCTGGCCTCCGGCTTCCGGGGCTTTGGTCGTCTCTGAAGAAGGGGCCTCTGTCTGTGCAGCCTGGGTCTGCTGCTGTGTTTCCTGTGGCTTCTCTCCTCCTGAACATCCCGCAAGCAGGGACAGTGTCATAACAAGTGACAATGTGACTGATAAAAATTTTTTCACAGCTTTTCCTCCTTTTGTAATATGGTTTGACAACTGCTTTTCTTAGTTTCACTGAAATAAAACTTCTTTTCCAGTTCTTGCAGAAGTATAGATTGCTTCCAGTATCTGGGTTACCACCATGGCCTGTTCCGGCTTTACCA
The DNA here is from genome assembly GCA_947425205.1 of uncultured Hungatella sp. GTDB lineage: Bacteria > Bacillota > Clostridia > Lachnospirales > Lachnospiraceae > UBA3402. The sequence goes on from CANDZL010000009.1 coordinate 64,353, forward strand.
GAGCGTTTCTGCCTGTGTCCAGGGCATCCAGCCACATCCGGGCTTCCACATCTGCCTCATGGCTGCTGGGTATCTGCCCAGGCACCCCTGTCTGCCGCAGCAGGGGATAGGTTTCGCTAAGTTCTCCTCCAAAAATCCCATTGATACAGACTCCGTCATTCATATCCGCCCCTGCCCTTGTGCCGCAGAGAGTCACCTTCTGTTCCCTGGTATCCAGGGTATGTAACGCCCAGCTGGCTTCCAGAAAGATAGTGGCTCCATTTTCCATCACAATATAGCCAAAAGCCGAATCCTCCACGGTAATCTTCTTGTTGTCCCATGGGCCAAACAAGTTTCCACATGTCTCTCCTGTACCAAGCTTATGGTAGACAGAGCCAGTCACCCGTTTGGGTTTATAATTGTCCATGATCCACAGCGTCATATCCAGTGCATGGGTTCCGATATCAATCAGTGCTCCTCCGCCCTGCTCTTTTTCATTTAAAAATACTCCCCATGTTGGAATTCCCCTTCGTCGAACTGCATGGGCTTTGGCCAGATAGATCTCTCCCAACTGTCCTTCTTCCACCACCTTCTTCAGATACCGGCTGTCCTGTCGGAAACGGTTCTGGTAACCGATGGTAAGCTGTCTGCCAGAAGCCTTTGCCTCATCGCACATCTGCTTTGCCTCTGTGCTGCTGACTGCCATAGGCTTCTCACACATCACATGTTTTCCGGCCTTTAAGGCGGCTGTTGTCAGTTCACAGTGTGTCCGATTCGGTGTCAATACATACACAACATCGATATCGGAACGTTTCAACGCTTCCCTATAATCGGTATAGACAGATGCGCCCTCTGCACCGTACTGGCTTGCCGCTTTCTGTGCCCGTTCTTCTTTCAGGTCACAGAAGGCAGTCAGCTGGATCCGATCCTTCAGCTTCTCCAATGCCGGAAGATGTTTGGTATGTGCAATAAATCCGCAACCGATAACCGCCCCATGATGTACAGGATATCCCATAAGTTCCTCTCCTTTGCTAAAAGCTATCATTTCTTCTGATAGTCAGATAGTACTCTTTTTCTTTTTTGATTTCTACAATTTTTTTACTATGTTTTACAACTATTTTTTAATTTAAGCAGAATTATCCATCAATATTACCAATTCCAGGGAGGCTTTGTGTTGCGACACTGGAGAAAAGAAGCTTTACAACCGATACGCCCACCTTTATAATAAAGAATATCTTGTGACGGAATGTTTAAGCAACTATTTACCTGATTTGGAAAAGAGCAGACGATGAAAACAGAAATTTATATTGAGAATATCAAGAAAACCCAGTATGGCTTTACTCATGAAAATGGTATGGCCGCCATCACCTTTGACGACAACCACCTTAAATGGCCCAACATGTACAGGCCTCACTCCCATCATATGCTGGAAGTATCGCTGATTGCCAGCGGAACCGGCATCTATAAGATCGGCGACAAATCCTACAACATTCATGCCGGAGATATCTATGTCATAAACAACATCGAGGTACACAACATCATTTTAAAAGAAGGGGAGGAGGTGGATAACCTTGTCATCCACTTTGAAACATCTTTTCTGTGGAATTTTTATGGACAGGCGGAGGATGTGCAGTTTCTTGATGTGTTCTTCAACCGACATGAAAAATTTTCCCACCGGCTGGATTTTGAACATCCGGCAGCTAAGGAGATCGCTTCCCTGTTCCGCCAGATGCAGGAAACCTTTGTCTCCCAGCCTCCGTATTACAAGCTTCGGGTGAAGATTCTTCTTGAAAGCATCTTATATCAGATTCTGTGCAGCTACGGCTTCCACGATTCTGACCCCCGCAACACCAAGGCTTTGTCCAACAAAGATCTGTATAAGATCAGCGAGATTATGAACTACATTAACTTTCATCTGGACTCCCACCTTACCCTGCCGGAGCTTGCGAAGATTGCGTGTATCAGCCCCGCCTATTTTTCATCTATTTTTAAACGGTATAATGGAATCACCTTGTTTGAATATATCACCAAAAAGCGGGTGGACTATGCCATACAGCTTATTAAAACCACCAACAAAAGCCTAACCGATATCGCCATTTCCTGCGGCTTTAACAGCAGTACCAGCTTCAATAAAGCCTTTGGCCGCGTCACCGGCTTTCCACCGTCCTCTTACCGCAAAAAAGATGGCTCCAGGGATACTTAGGATTCTTTAACTTATTTTCAAAAAAGCTTTCCCTTTTTTGGATTGTCTCCCGTTCCTCTTGACGAATTGGTTTTTTCCTGTTAAAGAAGAAAGAAAAGCCATGCGCAAAAGGCGTGGGAAGAAAAAGGAGGAGTTTGTTGTGGGAAGAAAAGAAACCATATTTGTAGGTACGTATACGCAGCCGATCTTATTCGGCACCGGCCAGATTCTTGAAGGGAAGGGAAAGGGAATCTACCGCTATGAGTTGGATCTTGACACCGGCACCCTGGTGCAGGCCGATGCGCTGCCAGATGTGGACAATCCGTCTTACCTGGTGTTAAGCGATGATCACAAGACCTTGTACGCGGTAAATGAACTGAAAGAATTTGGGGGCAGGAAAGGTGGTGCTGTAAGCGCTTTTTCTGTGGATCCAGACAGCAAAAAGCTGACCTTTCTCAATCAGCAGCCTACCTTTGGCACGGATCCCTGTCATGTCGTCCTAAGCAAAAGCGGTTCCCATGTCTTTGTCTCTAACTTCATGAGTGGCAGCGTATGCGTATACCCTGTACAGCCAGACGGCTCCCTGGGGGAGGCCTCCCACTTTGTACAGCACGAAGGCTCCAGCGTGAACGAAAAACGCCAGAAGGGCCCCCATGCCCACTCCACCACCTTCTCGCCAGACGGACGCTTTGCCTTTGTGCCGGATCTTGGCACAGATACCCTTGTGGCTTACCAACCAGATGAGGCAACGGGAACGCTTCGCAGCGCCGTCTCCTTCTTTACAGAGCCTGGAGCCGGTCCCCGACACTGTGTCTTCCACCCAAATGGCAGGTTCTGCTACCTGACCAATGAGCTGGACTGCACCATCTATGCTCTTAAGTACAACCAGGAAGAGGGAACCTTCGAGAAGCTGCAGACCGTTCCCCTTATGCAGGATCCGGCGTTTCATGGAGAAAACAGTGGGGCAGACATTCAGATCACCCCTGATGGACGGTTCCTCTATGGCTCCAACCGGGGACACAACAGCCTGATCGGCTATGAGGTTGACGGACAGACCGGCCTGCTGCGCTACGCAGGCATGACAGACTGCCGCGGAGGTGTCCCCAGGAATTTTGCCATTGATCCTACTGGAACTTATGTGATCGTCGCCAATCAGGATACGGATAATCTGGTCGTATTCTCCATCTGCCAGGACGGCTCACTAAAGTATCTGTCTCAGACCTTCGCCCCTACGCCGGTGTGCGTGCGACCGTATCTGATGGAGGGAAGGGAGTAGGTAGTGTTTCATATCAACTCTTGCCAGGCCAACAAAGCCAGCAACCATATTCTTGTTACAAGATATGGCTGCTGGCTTTTCTTTGATTTAACATTCCTTATGATATACTATCCTATTGGCAATCTGTTCCATTCCCCTTCAAAGGTAATGCATTTAGTTTAGGTTGGGCTGTTTGAAAAATTGCGAAAGGGCCACCTGAGGAGGGAATCCTATTGTATTCTCCTGGGCACGCTCGCGGCGGACCTTTCGCTATTTTCAAACATCCAAATCTTAATTAAGCGACATTGCCGTCTGAACTGTTACTTTCAAATTCTCAATCCATGTATGGGCTAAAGAGATCCATACCTGGGCCTCTGGAATAATCAATTCCTTTTTCAAAACCCCAGATGTCTCCTCATTGGCCAGAGACGAACCATGCCCTCCCTTTGGGAATATGTGAAGTTCAAAGCTCACCCCCGCTTTCCTGAGGGCAGAGGCCAGAAGCAGGCTGTTTTCCACAGGAACCGACTGATCCTCAAAGGTGTGCCAGATAAATGCCGGCGGCGTATTCCCTGTCACCTGCAGTTCCATGGATACTTGTTTTTCTCTTTCCGGGCGGTTCTCTCCTTCCCTGTCCCCCTTCAGGGCATCCTCTCCCAGAAGGTATTCAAAGGATCCCTCATGGGCATAAGGACCGCTGGTAATCACCGGATAGCAGAGAATCATTCCGTCTGGCCGGATCTCATCCGCCCTTCTTCCTATGGAGCCATAGACAAACTCCCGATTCCAGAAATTCCCCAGGCTGCAGCACAGATGCCCTGCCGCCGAAAATCCGCACACCAGAACCTTGTCCGGATTCACCTTCCATTCATCCGAATGTTCCCGGACAAGGGCCACCGCCTCCGCCAGCTCTCTGAGGGCCGTAGGAAAATGGTTGGGTTCCACACTGTAATCCAGCAAAAAGCTATGATACCCCATAGCCAAAAACTGCATCACCACCGGCTCTGCCTCCCGGTCCGAACGCATCCGGTATCCGCCTCCCGGGCAGACAATCACCGCTGGCCGCCTTTTCTCTGTATCTACACTGACCGCATCCAGAATATAACTATGAAGCGTCACCGCCCCGCTTACCTGTCCTTCTACAGAAATCGTAAACTCCTCGTATCTCATTGCTTCTTCCTCCTTACGGATAACGTGTCCCCTTCAAGGGGCTCCTCACCCAAAAATCCGGGAAAGGATCCGATCTGCCACCTCTTCTTTACTCATCTTCCCCAACGCCTCTTCCCCATCCTTCGTAATCAGCGTCACAATATTGGTATCCGTTCCAAACCCGGCCCCTTCCTGTTTCAGGCTGTTGGCCACCACCATGTCCAGGTTCTTTTTCTCCAGCTTCTCCCTGGAATTCTCCAACACATTCTCTGTCTCCATGGAAAATCCGCACAGAAACTGTCCTTCCCTCTTATGCTGTCCCAGATACCCCAGGATATCATCCGTCCGCTCCAGCGGAATGTTCAGTTCCCCCTGATTCTTCTTGATCTTCTCCTGAGCCATGACCGCTGGCCGGTAATCTGCCACAGCAGCCGCCTTGATGATGGCATCCTGCTCTTTGCTCTCCAAAAGTACAGCCCGCATCATCTCCTTGGCGCTCTCCACCTCCACAATCTTCACAAATCCCGGTTTCCCAATCTGCGCTGGCCCGGTCACCAAGGTCACCTGGGCTCCCCGGCTGGCAGCCACCTTGGCAATGGCATATCCCATCTTCCCTGTAGAATGGTTGGTGATATACCGAACCGGGTCTATGGATTCCCTGGTAGGCCCTGCAGTCACCAGAATCCTCTTCCCAACCAGATCCTTGGGATATGCGATTTCATGAACAATGGCCTCCAAAAGAACCTCTGGCTCCGGCATCTTTCCTGCCCCCGTGTCTCCACAGGCCAGATATCCTACAGCCGGGTCAATGACATGGATACCGTAGGAAACACAAGTCTTTATATTATCCTGGGTAACCGGATTCTCATACATCTGCGTATTCATTGCCGGTGAAATGTATTTTGGACATTTACACGCCAAAAATGTGGTTGTCAGCATATCGTCCGCCAGCCCATGGGCCACCTTGGCGATCACGTTGGCCGTAGCCGGAGCCAGCATAAAGATATCCGCCCGTTTTGCCAGGGCCACATGCTCCACCTGAAACTCAAAATTCCGGTCAAAGGTATCCACCAGGCATTTATTACCGGTCAGGCTCTCAAATGTCACCGGCGTGATAAACTCCGTGGCATTTCTTGTCATAATCACATGGACATCTGCATTCCGTTTCTTCAAACTGCTGGCAAGATAGGCAATCTTATATGCGGCGATGCTTCCGCTGATTCCCAGAATCACAGTCTTTCCCTTTAACATCTGCTTCCTCCGTTGTAATTTTTATGAAAATATGGTAGATTGGTAGTGTTCCTATTCTGAATCCTTACAGCCCCCTATACCGCTTTATCGGTGCTACCAATGAAGGGGAATACCCTCCGGGGGGGGATGCACACAGAATGCAAAAAGCATTCTAGCGCGACAGACGGACAGCGCAGCAAGTGCGCAGTCCTACAACAAGAATTCAAGACTTTTACAGTAACAGCCGACGATCTCCTGCCGGCCTGTTCCGTCTCGTAGTATATCATAAATGTATCGGAAAAGAAAGGAGTCTTTCATGATTTTAGCAATCGATATGGGAAACACCAACATTGTCATCGGAGGCATTGACGATGAGAAAACCTATTTTGTAGAGCGTGTCACCACCAACAGTGGCAAAACCGACCTGGAATACGCAGTCAACATCAAAAGCATTCTGGAGATCTATGCCATTTCGGTCTCCTCCATCGAGGGTGCCATCCTGTCCTCCGTGGTTCCGCCTCTAAACTCCACCATTCTCTCCGCTGTGGAAAAGGTCTGCGGCATACGTCCTATGCTGGTGGGATCCGGCATGAAGACCGGACTGAACATCATCATGGATAATCCCAAGACCGTAGGAAGCGATATGATCGTGGATGCGGTGGCAGCCATCAGGGAATACCCCTGCCCCATTATCATCATCGATATGGGAACCGCCACCACCATGTCAGTTGTGGACCGTTCCAAAAACTATATCGGCGGTGTGATTCTTCCTGGCCTTCGGGTCTCCTTAGATTCCTTAAGCAATAAAACAGCGCAGCTTCCCTTCATCAGCCTGGAGGCCCCTGGCAATGTCATTGGTAAAAACACCATTGACTGTATGCGTTCCGGCATCCTTTACGGGACCGCGGCTATGATCGACGGTATCATCGACCGGATGGCAGAAGAGTTGGGGACGCTTCCGTCTCTTGTCTCTACAGGCGGCCTGGCCAGGCTTTTAGTCCCTCTGTGCCGCCACCGCATCGCCTATGAAGACGATCTTCTGTTAAAAGGACTTCTCATTCTGTACAATAAAAATAAATAAACAACATTTCAGAACTTACAAGGGAGAATTGTTATGGGGTACGTATATTTATTATGTGTTGCATTGATGTTCAGTTTTGGGGGAACCTGCGTAAAATTGATAAGTCCCTACTACGCGCCTGAATTTATCACCTTTTTCCGTTTCATCACCGGTGTGCTGTTTCTTCTTTTACTTAAATTAGCCAAACGACAAAAGTTTCCCAAACAGTTCGGGAGGCTTATTTTAGAAAACTGGAAATGGATTGTCTTCGGTGCCACCGCCAAATGGCTGGCTTATTTTACAGAGAATTATGGCTTGACCCACGGTCTGTCTTACGGAAATATTGTGGCTCAGCCTGCACAGACTATTTTTATCACGCTTTCCAGCGTATTTCTGTTCCGTGAAACCCTTACTCCCAGGAAAACTCTCTGCATCTTCCTGTGTATGGGAGGCGTTCTCTGCATCTCCCTAAACGGCCGTCCTGTCTCTGTGTTCCTCCAGGGCGGCAATGCATTCCTCATGGTCTTGTTCCTCTTATCCGGTGCCTGCGCCGGAAGCCATGTGCTGTCCCAGAAGATGATCGGTGACCGCATGGATATCATTGACAGCAACCTGGCCATCTTCACAGTCTCTTCCATCCTGTCCTTTCTTCCCACCATTCCGGGAATTGCAAGGGGAGAGCTTACTGGCGTGGTGCCCAATCTTTCCTGTCTTATCGCTGTCATCGGTTTTGGCATGATCACAGGGTTAGGATTCTACCTCAACGCCATCGCTTTAAAGCTGGTGCCATTCTATATGGTTCCTGTCATTCAAAGCACCATGGCGCTCTTTGCCATTACCTGGGGAATCCTGTTTTTCCATGAGCCCCTCACAGTCTATGTGGTTGCGGGAACCATAACCTTTATCACCGGACTCATCGGTCTTCAGTTAAAGGGGCTTCCCATAAAGCATCACTCTTAAAGCCTACATAAACCTTTAAGGAACAGTCTCTTTCCTCTGCGACTTTCTTAAGTCAGCTCCTTATCATAATTTCCCTGTCGGAAGGAGTACTGCTGCCACCGGCCCAGCCAGGAGAATGCCAATGAGTCCGAAAATTTTTGCAAGGATCACCATAGCGGGGATATAGAAAATCACCTGCTTTGCTAAAGATACCACTGTGGCCTTTGCCGGATGCCCGTCTTTTTCTAGTTTTAAGCCAAACCACCACAGTATGTAAGCATACTTACAATTAGGATAAAAATAGAATCCCACACCTATATTTTACTTTTTCCCCATTCCTTTACGCTTATTTTCTTTTTGTTCTTTTTTCATATCCCGTTTCTTCTTTAAATTATCCTTCAGTTTGAGAAACATCTCTAATGCCATCTGATTCGCAATCTGTCCCATAAATGCCTCCTTATATGTTTGTTTTAAGATTCAATATTTCGCCACAGCTTCCTCAAAGTCGCCTGAAACTGTTCCAATTCGCTTTTGGGAATATCCCCATGGAGCTTTAGCATAAACTGATATAAATTTTCTACTATATGTTCGCAGGCAATGATTCCTTCTTCTGTCACTGTCAGTATGTTTCTACGGGCATCCTCGTCAGAGATCGTCCTCTGGATATAACCTCTGGTTTCCATTGTACGAAGCATCTGGTTAGCCGTGGAACGCTTAATAGAAAAGAGCTGTTCAATATCTTTCTGATAGACTTCTTTTCCTGCATTTTGTGTTAAGTGCTGTAAAATCCAGCACTGATGAATGGTAAGGTTTTCGCTTTCCATTGTTGTTTGATTCAACTTGTTATAGATTAGATTTGATAGAACACGCACTTCCAGCCCTATATTTTCAATCATCATCTTTACCTCTCATCATTATGTCCCCACTTACATTCCATATTTTACCTATCTAAATCTATGTTAAAAGCAGCGAAGGAGTTGCAAACTCCTTTATATTATAAGCGCTTTACTTATATTTTTTCTCCGCATCTTATCCAGTTTTTCATAAAGTTCAATTTCTTCCTGTGAGAAGCCTTCATATTGAATTTGCTCTAAATCACATAGTACAAAATAAATCTCCGACAGGATCGTTTCTGCTTTCTGTGCCACTACATATTCCTTCACATTTTCATTCTTCCTGTTTTCCTGCTGCTTTTCCTTTGCTCTTTTTTTCTCTTTATCTTTTTGTTTTTCCTGTTCTAAAATCAGTTCTTTTGTCAGCAGCCTCTGAATGCTTCCGGATAATTGCCTTCTTGAGATACTCAATACTCCTGCCATATCTTTTTTTGTACATTTTTCATGAGGCTGGCACAGATAATACAGGATTTTCACATCAATCGTTGTCAGGTCATTTCTTATGGCAACAATATGAAACAACTTTTCCAGTATTTTCTGTTCCCGATAAAGGTAAAAGAAGATTCCCTCTCCTTCCCGTATCCCTTCGCTGATATTTGTTCTTTCATCGCCAAGCCTGTAGCTTCCCGACAGGCTTAAAGGCAAAACATTTCCATCGTTTGCTGCATCAAGCAAGAATCTGTATACCTGGCCTCTTCTTCTTTCATAATCCTCCTCTCCCAAAACTTCTTTGTAAAAATGATTGTAGCAGGCAAATACACTACATTTCATCTGTATTGCCTTTTTCATGCTAAGTCCCTGTGAGACAAGCGAATCCTTTGTTTTTACATAATAGTATACCGGAATTTTCAACGCATAAACCGTGTTGATATGTCTGACATATTCCATGTTGAACATAAAATCTTCGCACCAACTGACAGCGGTATCCATTTTTATATCATATTTTTCTATGATCGACTTTTTGTAAAATTTATTCCACAAAACCCCATATTAAAAGTTTGCAGGCTTCTGCATCATATTGGAAGCATAGGAAGTTCTGTCCATCATACCGTCTTTTTCAATATCACCCTTCTGAGCCACACGATCTCCAATTACCCTGTAAAAATCCGCAATCACCATATCACACTTATATTCTGTCATGGTGCGCATAAAAAATTCTGTCGCATCTGGTGTAATCCAGTCATCACTGTCTATAAATTGTAAATATTCACCTCGTGCCATGGCGATTCCTTGATTACGTGTATCGGAAACACCTGAATTTTCTTTATGCAATACTTGAATACGCATATCCATTTTAGCAAAATCATCACACATCTGAGGGGAACTGTCTTCACTTCCATCATCCAGCAATAATAATTCAAAATCCTTATACGACTGGGTTACTATACTGTTTATACATCTGCCGATTGTTTTTTCTGCGTTATAAACCGGCACTATAATACTTACCAACGGCATATTACCATGCAATCTCCTTTATTTCTCTACTCACTTATTCCGTAAGTATACGTACAATTATAATACAAAATCGCTCCATGTCAATATAATACGGGCTAATATCTCAAAATCAACTTCTGCTTTTGCAGTATTTAAACCTCCCAGATTATTTCCAGGCCATCAAGCTGTACACTCTACCACCTCTACACCGCCGGACAGTTAATGTAATAACATTTCTCGCTGACCTGTTGTAATTCATACAATTTTCGTTTCCTCCTACCGATTTCCGTGTTCCTTGCGCCATAACAACATATTCCTCCATGCTCCCCCTGAATATGTTTTGTTATCGCAGCAACGCCATACTCCCCGTCAATTTGTTTATCTTCTTTTTCACACCACAGATTGCAACCCCAAAATACCTTAACTCTGTTTCTGAAATATTCTTCATTTGTACGATAAACTCATCATAGGTCTTACATCCCTGTGCAAGGTCTGAAAAATCCACCACGGTCAAGTCCGCAAATTCCGGCTCATACAGCTTTTCACGGATAGCCTTAATCACCTCCGCATTTCCCTTTAAGATTGGCACCGGAAATTCAATAATTCCCAGATGGCCGTTTCCCGTCCTGTCATATACGTCCGCGCCCACAACCTCTGGCATCTGCTTTCCAAGCGTGATGCCCATGATTGCCGCTGTATTCGCTATAATACCAAGGGGCAGGTTCTCGTCAATCACCATGACACATTTTCTATTCTGTACATCCATTTTCTAACCTCCACAATCGTCAACACTGTCCCCATAATGGAAGCCCAGGCCAGGTTCCATTCCATCCTGGAGCCGTTAAAACGGATCAGCGCAACACCTTCCATTGCCACCGCAAGGCCTATGAAAAAATTTGTCCCCGGCTTCCCTTCTGATTTCGGGAATAGGCGTGACTGAATCGTCGTCTTCTTCCGAAAATATTTCATGGTAAGTCCCTGGCGCAAGCCCTATGAATCGATTGAAATAATTTGTAAAATGGCTCTGGTCTGAAAACCCTGTCCTTATGGCTGCCTCCACAGGCGGTATCCCTTCCGATAACAGTTTTTTTGCCTCATTGATGCGGACTGTCTCCAGATAGCGGTAAGGCGTGACTCCCTTTTCTTTCGTAAAGGCCCGCAGCAGCGTTGACTTACTAAGCCCGGCATAACGGCATATCTGGTCTAAGTAAATGCGCTCCGTAAAATGTGCTGTCATATATTCACATGCTCTTTCAATCTCCTGCCTGCATTCCGGAATACAGCGGCGGGAATGCTTCCCATAGTTCTGAATCAGGTACGAAAGCAGGAACAGCAGAGCTTCCTCCTTCTCAAACTCCCCTATCCCTTTTATGACCATCTCATGCAGAAGATACAGATGGCAGGCTATCTCCTCATCCCAGACAACTTTTTTTGAAAATCCCGGAAGTTCCCGTTTTCCTGTGACTTTCTCCGCCAGATCGAGCATGACCTCCTTTGTAATGTTGAAGCCCCGATAATCGAATGTCCCTCCATCACTCTGTACGCAGGCATGGCTGTCACCTGGATTGAAAAGCACAATACTGCCTTCTTCTATGGCATATTCCCTGTTCCTGCAGGAAAGTACGCGCTCCCCTCTCTCCACAACCCCTATGACATAATGCTCATGAAAATGGCTTGGAAACGGCTGCACGATTCCTTCAAAACGGTATGCCTCCATCCTCAATTCATCATCATATACCACTGTCCTTACTTCTTTCTTCATGTGGATTACCTCCTTGTCAAAAACCATTTTACCTCCTGCTTTTCCCTGTGTCTTGTAAAATATCTTCATTTTTCAGATTTATCGCTTTTATTCTCTGTAAGGATTCTCTGATAAAAAGAAACGGTTTTAAACGCCATATAATCGGCTCATTCCCATTATTCATTTGAGTAACCCTTTCGATTCATATAGCTTTTATAAAGATATAGATAATATATACATCTTAAATTCATTTACCTTGTTTTTCACTTCATCTGGCGTGAATTGAAAAAGTAAAGTCAGTATGAAAGACTTAGTTCTACATCTCTCTGG
>CANDZL010000010.1:0-76479 GCA_947425205.1 uncultured Hungatella sp.
TTGAGACTAGAGATCGAAGAGGACAGAAATTTTATAGAACGAACAGACCGGGAGGTATCTCAGTACCTGTGGAATCACGGCAGAGCGCTGGATGGACCCTTCAATGAGGCGGCTGTCTCCTCCATGCTGCATCGGTTGATGGAAGAATCCGTCCGGTATTTGGATTTAAAGCGGAAATATGAAGCAGGGCAACATTCTTCTCTGGCAGGACAGATTCGGGAATTACAAGAAAGGATTGGCGGCTTTTTTAAACAATATGGTATGGCATCATCTGAGAACCGCTTCAGCGAAGAACTGTATCGGTTGAAGGAGCAGGTTTCCAGGCTTCGTTATCTTGGAAGAAAAGAAAAAGACTTTAAGAATGCCTGGACGGATTACACTGCTGTTTTTGCAGGAATTCGTAGTTTTTTGAAAGACTATGGATTTGTTCCGGAGGAGAATCTTACAGGGCAACTGAATTCCTTGCGGAATTATCTGGACGAATATCAGGTTTCGCAAAAGCTGTACAGGGAGGCTTCGGAGGAATTGAAACGGTTTGAGACAGAGATGGGGGAAGATCGATTAAGAGAACTGGCTTTTGAAGAAGCGGCTGGGGAGAAGGAATTGCCTTCACTGGAAGACTTGAACCAGAAAATTTTGGATCTTACTAAGAAAATGGAGGACTGTCACCGGATCATCGGCGATTACAATAAAACTCTGGAGAATCTTCAGGAACAATATGACGAATGGAATCAGAGCAGGGAAGAACTTCAGGAATTAAAGGAGATTCAGAGAGCGGAGACAGAGAAGTATCAGTATCTTTTAAAAGCCAGAGACTATCTCTCACAGGCCAAAGAATCCATGACGGCCAGATATTCAGCGCCTATTCTTCAGAACTTTTGCAGATACTTTGAGATCATCACCCAGAGTTCAGCAAGCCGGTTTCATATGGATGCCAACACGGAGGTTACGGTAGAGGAGTTGGGGATGCAGAGAACCGTGAATACGTTAAGCATCGGCTTTCGCGACCTGGTCGGAATCTGCCTGCGGGCAGCCCTTGTAGATGTTATGTATCAGGGCGAGGCTCCGGTTCTCATCATGGATGACCCCTTTATCAATCTGGATGACAAAAAGCTTCCTGCAGCCAGGGCGTTTTTAAGTGAGCTTTCCAGGAGGTATCAGGTTATATATTTTACTTGCAGTAGCAGTAGAACGTTTTAAAGTGTTTGATGCAGCACAACCAATAGCCGTACTTGTTGACAAGAAATGCCAGTCGTTGTATGATTATAGAACCGCGACAAAAATTGTAGAAAGATTGGAGATTCGTTATGGACAGAGAGCATTTCTCATCAAGGCTGGGTTTTATTTTGATTACTGCTGCCTGCTCGATTGGATTAGGGAATATCTGGCGTTTCCCTTATATTACGGGGAAGTACGGCGGTGCATCGTTTGTTTTGCTGTATCTGCTTTTTTTAGTGATTTTAGGGCTGCCTATCGTGGTTATGGAATTTGCCGTGGGGCGCGCCAGCCAGAGAAGTACAGCGCTTTCCTTTGATATCCTGGAGCCCAAGGGAACTAAGTGGCATTATTACAAATATATGGCCATCGTCGGCAATTATCTTCTGATGATGTTTTATACAGTGATCAGCGGCTGGCTGTTATATTACTTTTTTGAGATGCTGAAAGGGAATTTTCAGGGGCTTACATCGGATGAGGTAGCCCAGGAGTTTACAGCGCTTTTGGGAAATCCGGGCATCATGATTGTGTGTGCAATCTTAGTGATTCTGTCTGCGTTTGGGATCTGCGGCATCGGGCTGCAGAAAGGGGTGGAACGGGTCACCAAGGCCATGATGTCGGTTCTTTTGGTTCTTCTCATTGCCCTGGCAGTAAGGGCTGTCACTCTGCCTGGAGCCGAGGTGGGGCTTAAATATTATCTGTATCCGGATTTTTCCGCCATGTGGGAAGCCGGTATAGGGGAAAGCGTCTTTGCAGCTATGGGGCAGGCGTTCTTTACCCTGAGCATCGGCATCGGTGCGTTGTCTGTGTTTGGAAGCCGGATTGATAAGAGCCATTCCTTAACCAGCGATGCCATCTATATGGGAGTTCTTGATACGGTGGTGGCATTGATTGCAGGCCTGATCATCTTCCCGGCCTGCTTCAGCTTCGGAGTAAATCCGGACAGCGGCCCCAATCTTTTGTTTATCACCCTTCCCAATATTTTTAATGTGATGGGTGGCGGAAGGTTCTGGGGGAGCCTGTTTTTCCTGTTTATGCTGTTTGCCGCTCTGTCAACGGTGATCGCCGTGATTGAGAATATCATCACTTACGGAATGGATTTAACCGGGTGCAGTAGGAAGAAATCAGTCATGGTAAATTTTGTGTTTGTGACCATTCTGTCCATGCCCTGCGCCTTAGGGTTTAACTTATGGCAGGGGATTCAGCCTCTGGGGGCAGGCACCAGTATTCTGGATCTGGAGGATTTTGTGTTGAGCAACAATATCCTGCCTCTGGGCAGCCTGGTGTTTTTGCTGTTCTGTACCAGGCGTTATGGATGGGGATGGGATAAGTTTTATGAAGAGACCTCCATCGGCAAAGGGCTTTCTTATCCCAAGTGGGCCAGAAAGTATATCAGCTATGTGCTGCCGCTGATTGTGCTGGTGGTATTTGTGGGAGGTTATATCTCATTTTTTAAATAGAAAGTTCATAGAAACAGTGAAAGACGCATGGAACAATAAATAGTAGTCCATGCGTCTTCTGCATTCAATTCTCTTTTATAACTCTTATCAGGGCATCCTGGTTTTAGAAACTTATTTCTTCCACCCTTCTGGCAGATACTTCATGGTATTGGAGATCATATCATCAGCCAGTTTCTTTACATCTTCCTCCTTTGCCCGTCCTTTTACCTGGGGATCGTTTAAGAATGCTTTGTATACGGCTTCTCTGTCGCAGTTTAAGGCAGCCTTAAGTGTATACTCATGATTCTCTACATGGGGCATAATAAGTGCCTTTACATTTTCCGGAAGATTCCCGGCGATCAGCGGCTTGATGGAATCACGGCTGAATACGGCGTTGGTTTCTACCACAGCTGTTTTGGGAAGGTTCGGGATCTGAAGGTTGGTGTTGGGAACATTGACGTTGCTTACCACACGATCCAGGCCGCATAGTGCTTTGATTAAAAGGATTCCTTCTTCTCCGGAAGGAGTTAAGCTTATCTCTTCTTCCCCGCTTACCAGACGGGCGCTTTTGGCCAGACGATCTTTCAGATCATTTTTCCGCCAGTCAACAGTGGTTAAGCCGAACTTCCAGCTTGCTACGGTCTCAGGATCCTTCAGGTATTCATCGCCAGGCATGAACTCTGCCAGATGGCGGTCACCGGCAGCAGCGATAAGGCCATAGCGGTTGAACAGGTCAAATTTTACTCTGTGGGCACAGTTAAAGGAACTGTTGGCCCAGTTTTTGTCTGGCTCATTGTAACCTTCTTCAAAATGTTTCTCAATAAAGTCACGGTATACAGGGAATAGGTCGATGCCCTTGTAGGAAGCCTGATCAAACCAGGTGAAGTGGTTGATGCCCAAAACATTTACAAAGATATCGCGGCGGTTAATATTCTCGATTCCCATGGTCTCCTCGCAGATGCCTTTCAGTACTTTCTGGGTGCCGAATACTTCATGACAGCAGCCAAAGGCTTTGATCTCAGGGAACACATGATATAAGGTCTTTACACAAAGAGTCATAGGATTGGTGTAGTTGATGACCCATGCATCAGGAGCGTAAGCCTTGATAGCATTGGCAATCTCCACAAACATGGGAAGGGTTCTCAAGGCGCGGATGATACCGCCGGGGCCTGCCGTATCGCCTACAGACTGATAGATGCCAAGGCGCTCCGGAAGATGGACATCCGACTGCATCTCGTCAAAAGTGCCTGGCAAGATGGAGATGACAACAAAATCCGCACCGGTCAATGCCTCTTTAATGGTCTTTTTTGTGGTATAGTTCCATTTGCCTACAGTGTCGGGACGCTCCGTCAGGTGATTGCCAATGACCTCATTATGCTTTGCAGCTTCTTCGTCAATGTCGTAGAGACGAATGGTGCCGCTTAAAGAGTCGTCCATGGATAAATCGGTCATAAACGTCCAGGCCCATCCTCTGGAGCCGCCACCTATGTAAGCAATCTGTAGATCCGATACTTTGTTGTCTGCATATTTCATAGTAAACCCTCCTGGAAAAAGATAAAATGGTATAATTTCTATGGCTTATCATACTAAAAAGCAGTATAATATTCTTATAAAATTGCACACAAAAAGAAGATTTTCGTACTTTTGGCTTCAAAAAAGCATTTTAGATGAGAGGAGAAGGGCATGGAACAGGTAGGATTTCAGGGAAAGACAGACAGCCTGGAGTTTTCCCAGGTTATCAGAGACTATGAATATTCCATGGTAGCCAGGCATTTTCATGATACCTATGAGTTATACTATCTTTTGGAGGGCCAGCGCTATTATTTTATTGACAGACAAACCTATCTGGTGAAGGCTGGGGATGTGGTGATGATAAAGCCCAATCAGATTCACAAGACCAGTATGGCCGGTGAATCTTACCATAACCGGATTCTTCTTCAGATCCAGGGGCAGGTTATGGAACCATTTCTGAAAGCCAGCGGTATGGGAGGAATGGATGCCGTGTATGCAGAAGATGCCATGATTCTGTCCATCCCGGAGGAAGAGAGGAAAGACGTGGAGGGCCTTCTGCTTCAGATATGGAAAGAAATCCAGGAAAGGCAGCGCCAATATGAAGTGGGGGTAAAGCTAAAACTGACAGAGCTTTTCCTGGTTCTGATCCGCTGCCAGAAAAAATCATCTTTCCTTGGGGAAAATCAAAAAGTTCAGACCTGGAAACATCAAAAGGTTCATGAGGTTGCAGATTACCTTCTAAACCATCCGGAGACAGACGAATCCCTGGAAGAGCTGGCTAGGCGATTTTACATCAGTAAATCCTACTTAAGCCGGATTTTCCGTCAGGTTACCAGCTTCACAGTAAACGAGTACAAAAATATAAACCGGATCAAGAAGTCTCAGCAGCTGTTACTTCACAGCAGTTATTCCGTCACGGAAATTTCTGAACTGCTGGGATTTGAAAACCTGACATACTATGAAAGGGTATTCAAAAAATATACGGGAATGACGCCATTAAAATACAGGAAGATAAAAACTTGAATATTTTACCTATATTGTATATAATAAACCTAGTGCAACGATGTACTAGCAAAATACAGCTGCAATAAAACACTAAAAGGAGAAACAGGATGGATAAGGTAAGGCTTGGAATTATTGGAATTGGCAACATGGGTACCACACATGCGAAATCTCTGGTGGACGGCAAGGTGCCGGAGATGGAGCTGACAGCCGTCGCGGACCGCAAGGAAAGCCGCAGGACCTGGTGTAAAGAAAATCTGCCTGACAGCGTGGCAGTGTTTGAGGAGGGGAAGGATCTGATCGCATCAGGAACATGCGATGCAGTGCTGGTAGCGGTACCTCATTATCAGCATCCGGAGTTGTCCATGGATGCATTGGATCATGACCTTCATGTGCTGTGTGAGAAACCCGCTGGCGTGTACACCAAACAGGTTCGTGCCATGAATGAGCGAGCCAAAGCCAGCGACAAGGTATTTGCCATGATGTTCAATCAGAGAACCAACTGCGTATACCGCAAGATGCATGAACTGGTAAAAAGCGGTGAGTTGGGAAAAATCAAACGTGTGAACTGGATCATTACAGATTGGTATCGTACCCAGTCCTACTACGATTCCGGCGACTGGCGTGCTACCTGGGATGGAGAAGGCGGTGGTGTTCTCTTAAACCAGTGCCCCCACAATCTGGATCTGCTGCAGTGGATCTGCGGAATGCCATCCAAGGTTCAGGCATTCTGCCACAACGGAAAATGGCATGACATTGAGGTAGAAGATGACGTGACAGCCTATCTGGAATACCCAGGCGGAGCGACCGGTGTCTTTGTCACCACTACCGCCGATGCTCCGGGAACCAACCGGTTTGAGATTACCCTGGAAGGCGGAAAGCTGGTATGTGAGGATGAGAAGCTGGTGCTGCATAAGCTGGCTGTCAGTGAGCGGGAATTCTGCAAGACGGCCAAGGGCGGTTTTGACAAGCCGGAGTGTACGGTTACTGAGGTAGAGACCGATGGGTTAAATGAGCAGCATATCGGCGTAATGAAAGCATTTGCAGGCAAGATCCTTCACGGAACGCCACTCATTGCCAATGGCGAGGAAGGGATCAACGGCTTAACCCTGTCCAATGCCATGCATCTGTCAAGCTGGCTGGGACATGCAGTCAACCTGCCCTTTGACGAAGACCTGTTCCAGGCAGAACTGAACAAGCGCCGCGCTTCTTCCAGAAAAAAAGAGGCGGTTGATGTAGTATTCAACACAGAAGGTACTTACTAAAGCAGTACTTTTTAAGGAGGGGATAGCAATATGTGGAAAGGGATCACACTGAGCGGCTTTGCTGACGAGATCAATGAAAACTTATCAGAACAGATCCGTGTTCTGAAAAAATTGGGGATGAACCATGTGGAGATGCGTGGGGTCAATGGAAAAGGCCTTGTAGAGTATCCCATGGAAGAAGTAAAAGAGATTAAGAAACAACTGGATGCAGAAGGGATCAAACTGTCTTCTGTAGGATCGCCCATCGGCAAGATTCAGATTACCGATGATTTTGCACCTCATATGGAATTATACAAACACACGGTAGATATCGCCCATACCATGGAGACCGACTACATCCGCATGTTCAGCTTTTTCATGCCGGAGAATTCCGACTACAGCCAATACAAGGAAGAGGTTATGGATCGCCTGGGAAAGATGGTAGACTATGCCAAGGACAATGATATCATTCTTCTTCATGAGAATGAGAAAGACATCTACGGCGATATCGCCTCCCGCTGCCTGGAGATCCAGAAAGCCTTTTATTGCCAGCATTTCAAAGCAGTCTTTGACTTTGCAAACTTTGTCCAGTGCAAGCAGGATACACTGGAGGCTTATGAGATGATGAAGCCTTACGTGGCATATATCCATATCAAGGATGCGCTGTGGGAGAATGCCAGTGTGGTACCGCCGGGAACAGGGGATGGACATCTGGAGGAGATTTTAGGAAAATTTAAGGCAGACGGATATCAGGGATTCCTTTCTCTGGAGCCTCATTTAAGCGACTTTGCCGGATTTGCAGCTTTGGAACAGAATGCTGCCCAGAAGAAAAAGTTAAACGGAGAAGAGGCTTTTACGCTGTCCCATGATTCTTTGGTGGGGATTTTGGAGAAGCTATAGAGACATGGGATAATTTTATTTAGGAAAAGCTGACAGTTTGAGAAGTCGTGAAAGGGCCGCCCGAAGCGGCCCCGAAGCGAATCAACGTATGGCCTATCAACTTATAACAGATCAGCATACAGCCACCCAACAAATAAGCCACCCAATTCCAAAAATCTACTTTAACGCCTCACAAAGCGCGATCAAAGCCAACGACTGCCCATACGCCATAGGCCGGATCACAATATTCTTATAATGATCCGCATCATACCCCATCCCAGTACCTGCAGATACATTTAACACCGTCCCGTCCTCATCCACATTGGCGCAGATTCCTTCAATGGCCTTAGCCGCACACTCCTCGTAAGAAGCATCCAGAATTCCAATCTTAATTCCTTCCAAAATTCCAGCCGTAATAGCCGCAGATCCGGAAACCTCCTCATAGCTGTCTGGATCCGTCAGAACCGTATGCCACAGTCCGGAAGGAGCCTGAAGCTTTTTCAGAGCGTCCACCTGAGCCCGGAAGGTATCCACAATATAGTGATAGACACCTGGATCCAAAGACTCTTTCGCCACATCCAAAAACTCCAGAATCCCATAAGTGAACCAGGAATTCCCCCGGCACCAGAAGATTCCGCCGAAGTTACTGTTCTCGATAAAGCTCCATCCATGGAAGAACAGTCCGGTATGCTTGTCATATAGATACTTTATATGCACCAATACCTGACGGGTAGCTTCCTCGATCCAATCCCTGCGGTTGTACAGATGTCCCATCTTATTCAGGAATAAAACCGTCATAAACAGGGTATCCGCCCACATCTCTCCTTCATTTAGCTTAACACCGTTTCGGTCGCCGATTGCAGTGGTAACATGCTGGAACCCATGGTCTTTTGTCTTAGGAAGTTCATTCATAAGCCACTCCGCATGCTCCAGGCACATTTTCTCATATTCTGGGTTGCCAAGGGCATCTAAGAGATTCACGATAGCCAGGTAAGGTGTTGTCGTATTCACATTGCGGCTGGGAAGGCCTTTTTTCAGATTGTTCTGAATCCAGGACTGGAAAAAGTCAATGTAACGGTTGTCTCCATAGAAATTCTGTAATTTATAAAGGCCATACAGACCCACTCCCTGTGGCCAGTCCCACTCTTCGATACCGAAGTCCCGGGCGATAATACCTTGATTGGTCTGATCCAGAGAAGTAGCTTTATCGCTGTCATAGTCTGCTCCGCCTAGATTCATCAGTTTGTCCATCACGCGATGGATAATTGGTAGCAATTGTTCGTTGTTCATAGGATTTTCCTCCATTTATTTTTTAGCATAGGCGCTGGGAGTCAGGCCTGTGCTTTTTTTGAAAATTTGGCTGAAATACTGTGGATTGTTGCCGCAACCTACCTGCTGTGCCACCCACTGGATCTGCCCGGCGTGTCCTTCGGATAAAAGCTGCTTCGCTTTTTGGATCCGCATGTTAGACAGATAGTTGGAGAATTTCTGGTTGGTTTCCTTTATAAAACGTTTGCTGACGTAATCCACATTCATAAACAGATGATTTTCAGCAATCCATTTTAAGGTGAGGTTGGGATTGTCGATATTCTCCTCTACATACTGCATCACATCCTCAATCAGGGAACTGTAATTTTTGGAGTTCTCAGAGGAATGTTCCACCATAGCACGGATTTTTTCCAACAGCATGGAACGAAGAGTCTCCGCATCTGTCTGCTGATTTAACAGCATCAGAAACTCTGTCGTATCAATAGGCGGATGATTGCCTTCCACAGTCAGCTTGATAATCATGTTGGATCCGACTTGGCGGATAAAATCCGGGCTGGTGATGCCGTCCAGGCTGCGCGTAATCTCCGCCAGATGGGCCTGGCAGTTCTGCAGATCATCCTTAAACAGCGAGGCTGCAAGTTCGTCCATCTTGGTGATGACAGTCTTGTAATTACAGATGGGAACCGGCCGGATTCCATTCATGAAATAGATGACCCCGTACCGTTTGATCTTGCTGACCGCTGTCTCCAACAGAGCGGACAGGCTGGAAAAGGTGTCTCTGCGGTATCCGGCAACACCGTCTGTCCCTCCGCCTGGAGCTAAAGATCGGAAAAACCCGTCCATGTCTTCATAGGAGACTTGATGGCTTTCAAAAAACAGCAGAAGAGTGTTTTTTACATAGATACTGTATACGGTGATGCCAGGCGCTTGTTTTTTCATGTAAAGATAAACTGCATGTAACGCCTGATTCAGCCGCTCCTCCTCCAAAAAGTACAGAAAGCACAACTCATAGCTGGTATTATAGAAATCCATGAATCCAGAATATGCCTCTAAAGAAGGAGCGGAATTTTCAGGAAGGAAAGTCCACTCATGAATGATATTGGACAGAAGGCTGTAATGCAGGTTGGACAACAGTGCCTTCTGGCGGTTCTGCATATCCCGAAACGCTTTCTGATGGTAGTGCTCCTGGATCACATCCCGGATGCTCTCGATGATCTGCTCCTCATTGCAAGGTTTCAACAGATAGTGATGAACCCGGTAGCGCATAGCTTGCTTGGCATACTCGAATTCCCCGAAGCCGGACAGAAGGATAAACTGAATGTTTAAATCTGTCTGGGAGATACGTTCGATCAGATCCAGGCCGGACAGGCCAGGCATGCGGATGTCTGTCAGGACGATATCTGGACACTCGTCCAGGATCATGTTGTAAGCCTCGATCCCGTCACTGCATAAACCGATCAACTCGATTCCCAGGCTGTTCCAGTCAATAAGGGTGGAGATAGACTCCCGAATGATTCTCTCGTCGTCGGCAATGATCAATTTCAACATGTGGCTGCTCCTTTCAGCTCGTCTGTCAAAGGAAAGACCAGGCGGACAACAGCCAGATCATCCTCATTGTAAAGTTCCAGTCCATAGGATTCGCCAAAGGTTAACTGCATCCGGTTCCTGATATTCAGAAGGCCGATACCGAATCCATGAGGTTCTACTTCGTGAGACTCCAATTTCTCTAAAAGGTTTTCTTCAAAAGAAGAGCCGTTATTTTTGATGAATACATAAAGCTTTTTGTTTTCATAGTCCGCCTCCGCCAGGATTTCGATCAGGCAACAGTCGGTATTTTCTTCCAATCCATAGCGGATTGCGTTTTCTACCAGAGGCTGAAGGCTTAGCTTTAATACTAGACAATCCATCAGCCTGTCTGGAACCAGAATTTGATACTCCAGCCGGTCTTCATACCGGTATTTCTGGATGGTCATGTAGCACCGAACCGACTCCAACTCCCGTTTCAGAGAGACTTCCTTGCTGGACTGATCCAGGGTAAAGCGTAAAAGCATCCCAAGAGACTCTGCCATAGAAGAAATGTCTTTCGCTCCCATAAGTTTAGCCCGCCAGTTGATAGATTCCAGCGTATTATACAGAAAATGAGGGTTCATCTGGTTTTCCAGCGCCTTAAACTGGGCTTCCTTTATAAGGATCTCATTTAAGTAATTGGTTTTGATCAGCTGATTGACCTCATCTACCATGTGGTCAAACTGTACATGGAGAACGCCCAGTTCGTCAGTCCGGTTTTTGTAGTCGTAATCGATGGGCAGAGGCTCCTGGTTCCCATCCCCAAAATTATGAAACTTCTGCAAAAGGACATCAAAATGCCGGGTGATGGAGCGAATCAGGCCGGAAGAGAAGGCCAAAGCGGCGGCAACTGAGACCAGAAGGACAAGAAAACATAAAACCTGGCCTGTACGCAGGGAGGATATAATATTGTCATAAGGAATGATGCATATGTAATCCCATCCCACGCCGGGAATACAGCTTTTTACATAAAAATAGTTGTCTCCGGATTGAACGGTCAAACCATAATGACCGGGGAAACATTTCATGTCATTCAGAGCACCCTCATCCATAAGGGCAGAAGAACTGTATATAGGGATTCCCTGGTCAAACAGAAGATAGGCGGCTTCGGTCTGAAGGAATCCGGAGCCGGCGGCTTCCGTAACCAGGCCATCTAAATCCACATTGACAATGAGAACTCCGATCTCATCCAGCTTCAGGTATTCGGTGCGCCGGATGGATTTAACCAAAAACAGCCCGTATTCCTCTGCATAATCTGCAGCCCAGACAGTAGCCCCCTGCGCCTGTCTGGCTTTGTCAAGAAGATATTCCTCTACCTCTTGGGGAAGGGCATTGCGGGTAAAGGGCATGTACGTGTGGACTGAAAAATTCTCCTGATAGAGGCCCATATAGTTTATATGATTTTTACGGAATGTAAAATAATATTCTGTTAAAGCAGCGTACACTGACCGGTAAGCGGCACTGGTCTCCTGAACCTGGTCGGAATCCTTGAGGGTTCCCAAACTTGACTGGATGATGGAATCTGCAAGAAATAGATCTGCCATGGTGTTAAGTGTCTCCAAGCAGTTGTGCATTCCCATGGAAGAAGCGGAAAGGGAAGAGGCCGCAGTCCGGTATAACGTCCGGTCATAGCTTGCAGTGATCAGGCGAAGGCTTACAAAGGCGGCGGCAGTCATGAGGAAGATACAGAGAAAGACAATGGATTGAATCTTCTTCTGCAATGACAGATTCCGGATAAACTGTCTCATAAGAAATGCCGCTCCTTACTGTTATTTGAATTCTACTTTGAATTATATACAAAATACGATCTTAAAACAATGGTTTCTTTCAAAAAAGAGAGGCGAAATTTCTATTGTTTGGCAAAAGTAACTGATTTCATCATAGGGATTGGTGGGTTTTATACAAAAACGACTCTTTGAGACAGAAAACCGCAGATGAAAACTATACATTATATACAACGAAATCGCTTTTTTGAACCTAAAAATCGGTTTTGACTCATTTACAAAGGGGAATGGATAGGATATAATCAAAACACTTCATTAATAATAAGAGGAGGAATTAGTTATGAAGAAAAAATTAGCATTGTTCATGGCCTGCGCTATGACTGCAGCATCTCTGGCAGGATGTGGCGGCGGTTCTGGAAGTGGCACTTCTGAAACCACGGCAGCCGCAGCAGGCGGTGAGACCACAGCAGCTGCAGCAGCAGGAAACGAGACCACAGCAGCAGGGGCAGAGGCTCCGGCAGGCGGCGAGGCCAACCTGGTTATGTACTGGTGGGGCAATCAGGTTCGTAATGAGAGAACCCAGGCAGCCCTGGATAAATACTGCGAGTTGAATCCGGGTATTACCATTGACGGACAGTTTGCAGAGTGGAATGACTATTGGAATAAGCTGGCAACCATGGCAGCAGGCCAGGCAATTCCAGATGTGCTTCAGATGGACTATATGTATGTTGACCAGTATGCCAAGAGCAATCTGTTAGTAGATTTAAAGCCATATATTGACAATGGAACCCTGGATGTTTCCGATATCTCCGAGAACACCATCGCTTCCGGTACGGTAGACGGCGGTGTCTATGCAATTGCCGCAGGTATCAACGCTCCGGCACTTCTTTACAATAAGACTCTGCTGGATGAGAACGGCATCACGGTAAAAGATAACATGACTATGGATGAGTTCTATGCGCTGTGCAAAGAAATCTTTGAGAAGACCGGCGTAAAGACTGATATCGCTTATGGTATTGCAAACTCCTGGAGCGAGTACTTCATGAGATCCTATGACATCGTTCCATTTGGCGACAAGTGCATGAATGGCGACGAAGCAACCTGGACTCCATTCTTCGAGATGTACACCAAAGGCCTTGACGAGGGCTGGCTGCTTCCTCCGGATGTATTTGCAGAGATCACAGTTGGTTCCGTAGAGCAGACTCCTATGGTATACAACTCCACTCCTGCAACTCAGTCCTGGTGTGAGTTTTACAATTCCAACCAGCTGGCAGCTATGCAGAATGCAGCTCCGGAAGGCATGGAGATCGGCATCACCACATGGCCGGCTCCCGATCCAAAGAAATCCGGTTACTTAAAGTCCAGCCAGTTCTTCTCTGTAGGCGTTCATACAAAGAACGAAGAGGAAGCGGTAAAGGTTCTGGATTTCCTGATCAACTCCTCTGATGCCAACAACATTCTGTTAGGCGAGAGAGGTGTTCCGGCTCCAGCTGACATCGCAGCAGAGGTTGCTCCACAGCTGAGTGAGATCGATCAGAAAGTTACTGCATTTATCAATGATGTTGTAACTCCAAACTGTTCTCCGATCAACCCGCCACAGCCAGACGGCGCAAGCGAAGTATATGATCTGATGAACCGTACCATTGAGAAAGTTTGCTACAAGCAGTTAGATGCTGCCGGTGCTGCTGCAGAGTTCCTGGCAGAGGCCAACAAGATTATGGCAGGCAAATAAAACCATATATGGAAGGAATGATAAAAGGGGGCAGAGGTTCTCTGCTCCCTTTTGGGTTAAAAATAAAGGAGGTTTACACATGAAGGGGAAGAGGAACCTGACCTTTAAGCAATTTCTGTGCAAAGAAAGCATAGCCGGTGTGGTATTCTGCTCGCCGTTTATCATTGGCTTTCTGATGTTTATGATTGTTCCGATGGGGATTTCGCTCTATTATTCGTTTTGTGATTATAATATTCTGACACCGGCTGTTTTTTCTGGTGCAAAAAACTATATTAAGATGTTTACCGACGACGAAGTATTCTGGCAGACCATTGGTGTTACCTTCTATTTCGCATTTGTGTCCGTACCGCTTCGTCTGATCTTCGCTTTGATAGTTGCAATGATTCTTTTGAAAACGACAAAGGCCACCGGTTTCTATCGCGCCGCATACTATCTGCCTTCCATCATCGGCGGCTCTGTAGCCGTAGCTGTATTGTGGAAGAGAATGTGGGCTACAGATGGTGTTATCAATACATTACTTAGTGCCATCGGCATTGAAACCAGCTTTGCATGGCTGGGCAATACTAATACGGCAATCTGGGTACTGATCGTTTTGGCTGTATGGCAGTTTGGTTCTTCCATGTTAATCTTTTTGTCTGCCTTAAAGCAAATTCCGGTTTCCCTCTATGAGGCAGCCACTGTAGATGGGGCAAATAAATGGCATCAGTTCTGGAAGGTGACTTTACCGCTTCTGACACCCAATATTTTCTTTAACCTGGTTATGCAGATGATCAACGGATTCCTGGCATTTACCCAGTGCTTCATCATCACCCAGGGCAAGCCCCTTAACTCTACCTTGTTCTATACGGTTTATATGTATCAGCAGTCCTTTGAATTCTATAATACCGGCTACGGTGCCGCTTTGGCATGGATTATGCTGGTAATCATCGGACTTATCACATTGCTTTTGTTTGCAACCAAGAAATTCTGGGTTTACGAAGGGGGGTTCTAAACAATGGGTATGACGACAAAACGTACGATTGGAAAGATTGTCTATCATGTGTTGGTATGTGGTTTAGGACTGGTTATGATTTACCCGCTGGTGTGGATGATCATGAGTTCCTTCAAGCCTACACAGACCATATTTACCACAGCCAATCAGTTGATTCCGTCACAGTTCGTGTTTGAAAACTATGCCAACGGCTGGAAGGGATTTGCCAAAATCTCCTTTGCGGTGTTCTTTAAGAACTCCTTGTTTATCTCCATTATTGCGACCATAGGGACGCTGATCTCTTCTGCACTGGTAGCATTCGGCTTCTCCAGATGTAAATTCTGGGGCAAGAAAATCCTGTTTGTCGCGATGCTGCTTTCCATGATGCTTCCGGCACAGGTTCTGATGATTCCACAGTATCTGTGGTATCAGAAATTAGGCTGGGTCGGCTCCTACAAGCCGTTGATCATCCCTTACTTCTTTGCCATCCAGGGATTCTTCGTATATCAGATCACCAACTTTATTGATGGTATTCCCAGAGAACTGGATGAGGCTGCAAAGATTGACGGATGCTCCTACTACAGCATTTTCTTCCGGATTATTTTACCATTGACCACACCTGCGCTTATCACTTCAACCATCTTCTCCTTTATGTGGAGATGGGATGATTTCTTATCCGCATTGCTGTATATCAATGAATCTGCAAAGTATCCGGTCAGCCTGGCGTTAAAGCTGTTCTGTGATCCAGGCTCATCCTCTGATTACGGTGCCATGTTCGCTATGGCTACCATTTCCATCATGCCTGCGGTGATCATGTTTATCTGCCTGCAGAAGTATCTGGTGGAAGGAATCAGTACTTCCGGTCTGAAGGGATAATACCTGACCTTCCAAGATAACGAAGTCCGAAGAGGGAGATAGCTTGTTTTCTCCCTCTTCGGACGACCCTTTAACCGGACCATCAAACAAATCTCAATGATGTTCTTTCTCATCCTCCTTCTCAATCTTGATCTCCCAATGAATCAAAAAGGTCAATGCCGCCCGCAAGGCGATGATGGCAGCGACAGTAGCAATCTCGCTTAGATCCCTTACCACCACTGTACGGAGAATCTCGCTTCCCAGCTTGAATTCCAGTCCCAGGGCCATGCCAGTCGCAAGGTTTAAACGGATGGACGGGTTATGCTTTATATAATCCCAGATCCCCCGAAGGCCAGATATAATAATGACAAAAACACCTACAAATTCAAAGATAAGGATGGTAATATCCACCACATGCCGCAGCACGATTTCAAGCAACTTATACATGATTAATTTGATTTAACCTCTTTCCATAAATTGTTGTACAAGGTATCCGTGTCATCGCCAAGATACTGATAGACCTCGCTTCTTTCAAGGGAATCCCAGTCTGGGAAAACAGCTTTGTTGTTCTGCATATCTTCATCCAGCAACTCAAAAGCTCCCTGATTGGGGGTCGGATAGGTGATATACTCAAAATTGCGTTTGGCGATCTCCGGACGACACAGAAAGTCAATCCATTTTTCTGCATTTTCTTTATTTTTTGCATTGGAGGGGATTACCCAGGAGTCGATCCACACATTGGTCCCTTCTTCAGGAATAATGTATTCCAGATCGTAGCCCAGTCCAAGATTCTCCACTTCTTCCTGTATGTAAAGCATTTCCCCGGAGTAGATAACCCCCAGGGCGGCCTCGCCGCCGATCATCTTATCCCGGACCTGATCAATAACATATGCCTGAACCAAAGGCTTCTGCTGGATCAGAAGTTCTTTGGCTTCCTTAAGTTCATTTTCATCCGAAGAATTCATGGAGTAGTTCAAAGACTTTAAAGCAACCATGAAGGCATCCCGCACACTGTCCTGCATCAGGATCTCGCCACTGAATTTCTCATTCCACAGATCGGACCATTTGGTAGGCACATCCTCCGGCGCTACCATGCTGGTATTGTACAGAATACCTACGGTACCCCAGCAGTAAGGAACAGAGTATTTATTTTCAGGGTCAAAGGCCCTGGAACGTTCCATATATTCCGGTGCGATCTGGGATACATTGGGAACATTATCAAAATTGATCTCCGCCAGCATGTTGTTCTCGATCATCTTCTGGATCATATAATCAGACGGGCAGACCACATCGTAGGTTACGCCTCCCGCCTCGATGACAGGATACATTTCCTCATTGGTTTCAAACAAATCATAGATGACTTTGATGCCAGTCTCCTCCTCAAACAGTTGGATCACTTCTTCATCAATGTATTCTCCCCAGTTGTAGACATACAATTCATTGGCCCCTTCAGAGGGAGAGGACTTGCCACCGCATCCGCCAAGAACGGAAGGGATCCCAAGAGAGAGAAGAGCCAGAACCGTCAGGTATTTTTTCATAATCATGTTTTCTCCTTTTTGAAATTTGGTATAAAATTGGTGATGAGAAGCAGCACCAAAACTGCTAAAAATATGATACTGGACAAGGCATACATGGATGGCCGGATGCCTCGCCGTACCTCGCTGTAGATCAAGGTAGACAATGTATTGATCCCAGCGCCCCTGGTGAAGTGGGTGATGATGAAATCATCCAGGGACATGGTAAAGGCAAGGAGGAAACCAGAGAGGACACCGGGAAGGATGTCCGGGAAAACCACCTTAAAAAATGCGTAAACAGGAGAAGCGCCTAAGTCCAGGGCCGCTTCATAGGTACTTTTGCTGGTCTGCTTTAGCTTAGGCATCACGCTTAAGATCACATAAGGGATATTGAAGGTGATATGGGAGATCAGAATGGTCTGAAATCCCAGGGAGATCCCAAAAGCGATAAATGCCAGCATCAGGGAAATGCCTGTGACGATATCCGCATTTAACATGGGAATGTTGGTTATGCCCATGACTATGGTTTTTGGAACCCGTCCCATGCTATTGATGGCAATGGCTGCAGCGGTTCCGATGACGGCTGCGATCAGGGCGGAGGCAAAGGCGATGACCAGAGTATTGCTCAGGGCATCCATGACAGTGGAAGCCTCAAACATCTCAAGATACCATTTTAGGGTAAAGCCGCCCCACTGGGTGCGGGACTTGGAGTTGTTGAAAGAAAGAACCATCATGGTGACGATGGGCGCATAGAGGAAAATCAGGATGATAACCAGATAAAAATTTTCCACAAAGGCTTGCAGGTTCTCTTTTGTCTTTTTCATCAGAATGCGGTTCCCTCCCCGTTTTTGTCATATTTGGCGATCAGAGCCATGCTGATCAGGATAAAGATCATCAGTACCAGAGAAAGGCCAGAGCCCAGATTCCAGTTGCTGCCTCTGGTGAATTCCTGCTCGATCACATTGCCGATGAGTAAAATTTTACTACCTCCCAACAGATTGGAAATCACAAAGGTGGTGAGGGCAGGCACAAAAACCATAGTAATACCGCTGATCACGCCGGGGACGCTTAAAGGGAACCAGATATGAAACAGAACCTGGAAAAAGTTGGCCCCTAAGTCTTTGGCGGCGTTGATGGTGTTGTCGTCTATCTTGCAGAGTACATTATAAATAGGAAGAACCATAAACGGAAGAAAATTGTAAACCATACCTAAGATGATGGCTCCCCACGTGTTGATCAAGGATTGGCCAGGCAGGTGTAAAAAGGTTAAAATGCCGTTGATCACGCCGTTTTTCTCCAGAAGCGTCTGCCATGCCATGGTTCTCAACAGGAAGTTCATCCACATAGGCAGAATGAAAATAAATACGATAAAGCTGCCTTTTCCCATGTTGCGTTTTCTGAGAATCATTGCAAGAGGATAGGCAAGGATCAGACAGATAACCGTGCTTAAAAAGGAAAGGACCAGTGACAGCCATAAGGCCTTTCGATGCTCCGGCGTGGCGATGGCCACGATGTTGCTTAGGGTAAAGGCACCGGAACGGTCAGTTAATCCATAGAATACAATCAAGGCCAGGGGGATGACGGTGAAGCCGATCATCCAGGCAATATACGGGCCGGATAATAATTTTTTACTCATTGACTCCCACTGCCTCCTCATCTTCCGATGCCGGCTTGTTCATAATCTGAATATCAAAGGGATCGACGCGGATTCCCACGTTGGTTCCCACCGGGCACAGATCGGTGCTGTGAACCAGCCATTCAAATCCATCCGGAGTAGTGACCTCCATCTCATAGTGGACACCTTTGAAAATCAGGTGGGTGCAGACACCCTTCAGGGTTCCTTCCTCCGGGCGCACCAGATCGATATCTTCTGGACGTATCACCACGTCTACCGGCCGGTTGCTGCCAAAGCCTTTATCCACACAGGTGAACCTGGCTCCGAAGATCTCTACCAGTTCATCCCGGATCATAGTGCCTGGAACGATATTGCTCTCTCCGATAAAATCAGCAACGAATGCATTTTCCGGTTCATTGTAGATCTGTTCCGGAGTTCCGGTCTGCTGGATGTATCCCTGGTTCATGACCACAATGGTGTCGGACATAGTAAGCGCTTCCTCCTGGTCATGAGTCACATAGATAAACGTAATGCCCAACTCATTCTTAAGCCGGATCAACTCGTACTGCATGTCCTGGCGTAGTTTCAGATCCAGGGCTCCCAACGGTTCGTCTAAGAGAAGGACCCTGGGCTCGTTGACGATGGCCCTGGCAATGGCGATCCTCTGCTGTTGACCGCCACTAAGAGAATCGACGCTTCGTTTTTCATAGCCGTCTAGGTTCACCAATTTTAAGGCGTATGTAATCTTATCGCGGATGTAGGACTTGGGCTTGTTCTTGATTTTTAAGCCGAAGGCAATATTTTCCTCGATGTTCATGTGGGTAAACAGCGCATATTTCTGAAATACGGTGTTAAGCTGGCGCTTGTTGGGAGGCAGGCTTGAGATGTCCTGGCCGTCAAAGATGACGTTCCCGGTATCTGCATGCTCGAAACCGCCGATGATCCGCAGTGTGGTGGTCTTTCCACAGCCGCTGGGGCCGAGTAAGGTGACAAACGTGTTCTCTTTTACAGACAGGTTTAAATCATCCAATACCATTGTGCCGTCGAAGCTTTTTGAGATGTTGACCAGATCAATAAGTGGCTGACCCATGATAAAACTCCTCCTGAAATTAAAAACTTGGCGGGGAACTGACCCATAGAAGGACAGCGCCGGTTTTGCTTGTGAGATAATGCTTTTTATCCGGAATAAAGTAGAAGGATTCCCCTTTTTTGGCCCGGTAAATCTGCTTTCCAAGGTGGATGGCAATGCTGCCTTGAAGGATATATCCGAATTCTTCTCCTTCGTGAGGCGTGTCGGGATAGGTCTCGCCACCTGCCTCCAGGGTGAGAAGAATAGGCTCCATCACATTCTTCTGGGCATTGGGAATGATCCATTTAATCTCGTTTTTTAACTCCGGATCATACTTTTCAAAATAGTCTGCCTTTCCGAAGACAATCTGCTCGTCTGAGGATTCGGCAAAGAAATCCGCAGTGGAGGTACCAAGACACTGGAGAATGTCCATCAGGGTAGCAATGGAAGGCGACGTGAGATTGCGCTCCACCTGGGAGATGAATCCCTTGGACAGTTCGGCGCGGTCCGCCAGCTCTTCCTGTGTTAATCCTTTCAAAATACGAAGTTCCTTTAGTTTTGATCCGATATCCATATTCGGCCTTTCTGGTTGTGGAGGGTTAAGATGCTAATCTAAAAGTTTACTTATACTAACTCACAATGAAGATAATCAAAAAGTTTAGTAATAATAAACATGACGCAAAACCTATTATACAGAAAAATATATGACTGTCAATAGATTTTTTCATAAATATATGGTATGATAAACGAGAGTAATTATTTTATGTAAGAATCAGGAGGATTGTACAGGTGAAAGAGATGTATATGGCTTATATAGGTTCTTACTCCTATACGGGAAGCGCCAAAGGGATCGCGGTTTGTGATGTGGATGTTGAGAAGGGTATTTTTAAGAAACGATGCGAGACAGAGATTGACAACTCCTCTTATTTGGTGGCATCGCCGGATGGGAAGATGTTGTATTCCATTGCGGATGAAGGCGTGGTATCTTACAAAATTCATGAGAATGGAAGCATTACCAAGTTAAACAGTGCGAATATCCGCGGCATGAGAGGTTGTCAACTGTCCCTGGATCCGGACAGAAAGTTTCTGTACGTGGCCGGGTATCATGACGGCAAGGCGACGGTCATGAACCTGAATCCGGACGGAAGCATAGGCAGCGTAGCGGCGGGAATTTATCATAAAGGTCTTGGCAGCGTGGCGGAGCGTATGTTTCGGCCCCATGTTACCTGTGTTCGAATGACGCCTGATAAAGAATATGTGATGGTGGCGGATGTGGGAGTGGATCAGCTAAAAGTATACCGGCTTAGCAATTCCAAGGATGCCCTGATTCTGGTGGATACTATTCCGTGTGACCTGGAGTCCGGCCCAAGACATTTTATCTTCAGTTCTGATGGAAAGTATATGTACTTGATGTATGAACTGAAGAACGTGATTGACGTGTATACCTATGAGACAGGCCCAAGGGTGCCTAAGCTTGAGAAGATCCAGACCATCCCAACTGCGGATGGGGAAGAGATAAGTCAGTTGACAGCAGCTTGTGCCATACGGTTCTCACCGGATGAGAAACATGTATTCTGCAGTAATGCGGGAGACAATACCATTACGGTTTATGAGAGGGATCCGGAGACCGGGCTTCTGGAGCTGCTCTGCTGTCTGCCGGTCAGCGGTGAATATCCTAAGGATATCGCCATCTTCCCGGATGGAAAGCATGTGGCATCCATCAACCATGAAACGGGTAGCATCACATTTTTCCGGGTAGACTATGAGAAAGGGCTGTTGGTGATGTGCGCCAATCCGGTATTTGTGGATGAGCCTAACTGCTGTGCTATCGTGAAAGTGGGAGGCTGACAGTATGGCAGGCTCTTCATGGGGGACACTTCTTACGATGACGACCTGGGGGGAATCCCACGGGAAAGGCCTGGGAGTTGTCATAGACGGATGTCCGGCAGGCTTGGAACTGAAGGAAGAAGATATACAGAAGTATTTGGACAGGAGAAAGCCGGGACAAAGCAAATTTGCTACGAGACGGCAGGAAGGCGATGTGGCTGAGATCCTGTCCGGAGTATTTGAGGGAAAGACGACTGGCACGCCGATTTCCTTGCTGGTGCAAAATACAGACCAGAGATCCAGGGATTACAGCCAGATTAAAGAGATCTACCGGCCAGGCCATGCTGACTATACCTTCGATGAAAAGTATGGGTTTCGGGATTATCGGGGAGGCGGGCGTTCATCCGGGCGTGAGACCATCGGCCGTGTGGCTGCAGGCGCTGTGGCTGCCAAGTTCCTTGAGAGCCTTGGAATTCAGGTTATAGCATACACCAGATCCATTGGCCCTGTGTCCATAGAGGATTCCAGATTTGAGAAAGAGGAGATCAGAAAGAATCCGCTGTGCATGCCGGATGCTGCCGCTGCAGTTGAGGCGGAGGCGTATCTGCAGCAGATGATGGAGCAGAAGGATTCGGCAGGCGGCGTGGTAGAATGTGTGGTAAGCGGGATTCCTGCCGGGATAGGAGAGCCGGTATTTGAGAAGCTGGATGCCCGGCTGGCCCATGGGGTGATGTCCATCGGGGCGGTAAAAGGTGTGGAAATCGGAGATGGGTTTGCAGCGGCAAGAAGTCGGGGAACTGAAAATAATGATCCGTTTCAGAAGAATGAAACAGGGAAAAAACCGGTAAAGATAACCAACCATGCCGGAGGAATCCTGGGTGGAATCAGTGACGGCAGTCAGATTGTGCTGCGGGCAGGGTTTAAGCCCACCCCTTCAGTCGGGGCAGTTCAGCAGACTGTGGACAGAAACGGGGAGAATGTAACAGTCTCCGTCGGGGGCAGGCATGATCCGGTGATTGTTCCCAGGGCCGTGGTGGTTGTGGAGGCCGTGGTGGCATTTACCGTTGCGGATATGCTGCTGCAGGGTATGACTTCACGGCTTGACAGGGTACAGGAGTTTTACGCCCGCTTCAAAAAGTAGGAATGCTTGGAACTGGCACAAAGAAGCTGCTTACCATAATAGAAGATGGAAGGGAACGATAAAATGAGTATGAGGATTGCGATTGGAAATGACCATACGGCGTTGGATATGAAACAGGCGGTGAAGGAGCATCTGGAGAAGAAGGGATATGAAGTGTTGGATCTGGGGACAGATTCTTCAGAAAGCTGCGATTATCCTGTGTATGGCGAGAAGGTAGGGAAGGCTGTGGCGGCCGGGGAGGCAGACCTGGGGATTGCCATTTGTGGAACCGGTGTGGGGATCTCCTTGGCAGCGGGAAAGGTAAAGGGAATCAGAGCCTGCGTGTGCAGTGAACCGTATACAGCTAAACTGTCCAGAATGCACAACGATTCCAATGTGCTGGCATTTGGAGCCAGAGTGATCGGGATTGAGATGGCAAAGATGATTACAGATACATGGCTGGAAGCAGAGTTTGAGGGTGGACGGCATCAGAGAAGGGTTGACATGATCATGGAGATTGAGAAGAAACAGTGAAAAGAACATGATTTTGGGGAAGGAACACAGGATGAATAATGTATTAGTGGTTATTCCGGTGGAGGAAAGGCATAAGCGATATCTGGAAAACATAGGAAAAGGTTGCCGGTTTACGTATCAGGATCCCGGTTCTGTGACGAAAGAACAGCTTCAGGAGGCAGACATGATCATCGGCAATGTCAGCCCAGAACGGTTAAAGGAGGCTGACAGATTGCAGTGGATTCAGCTAAACTCTGCGGGAGCGGATACCTACTGCAAGCCTGGAATTTTAAGGGACGGAGTCATTTTAACCAATGCTACGGGGGCATATGGCCTTGCTATCTCAGAGTATATGGTTGGCATGTCGTTTATGCTGCAAAATAAGCTGTATCAGTATTACGGAAACCAGTTAAGGCATCAATGGAGGGATCAGGGAGATGTGACTTCCGTGTATGGGTCTACCACCTTGATTGTTGGGCTAGGCGATATCGGTGGCGAGTACGGGGCCAGGATGAAAGCACTGGGAAGTTATACCATTGGTGTGAAAAGGACGAAAGGAGCGAAGCCGGACTATCTGGACGAGCTTTACACCATCGAGTATCTGGATCAGTTGTTGCCCAGGGCGGATTTTGTATCTCTTTCGTTGCCCAACACGCCGTCTACCTGCGGCCTTATGGATGAGAGGCGCCTGCGGCTGATGAAGCCGGGAGCATTTCTTATCAATGTAGGGCGGGGCAATGCCATCGATACCCAGGCGTTGTGCAGGGTTTTGGAGGATGGGCATCTGGGAGGTTGCGGAGTGGATGTGACTGACCCAGAGCCTCTGCCAGAGGATCATCCGCTGTGGAATGCCCCCAGAATGGTGATTACGCCTCATATTTCCGGACAGTATCATCTGCAGGAAACATTTGAGCGGATTGTGAGGATTGCAGGACGGAATCTGGAGAAGTTTCTGGCCGGGCAGAAGGAACAGATGGAGAACCGGGTGGATTTTGAGACTGGATATCGCAGAAAGTGAGGAGCGTGTTGATGAAAAGGGTTGGATTTATCGGAGTTGGGATCATGGGAAAATCCATGGTACGTAACCTGATGAAAGCAGGATATGAAGTATCTATTTATACAAGGACAAAATCAAAGGTGGAGGATGTCATTGGGGAAGGGGCTCTTTGGTGTGACTCTGTGGCAGAGTGTGTAAAGGGCCAGGAAGCTGTGCTTACCATTGTGGGATATCCAAAGGACGTGGAAGAAGTCTACTTCGGAGACAACGGAATTATCGCCAATGCAGATGCAGGGGCATATATCATCGATATGACGACCACCAGTCCCAAACTGGCAGTCCGCATCTACGAGGAAGGGACGGGGGCAGGGCTCCATCCATTGGATGCGCCGGTGACCGGCGGTGACAGTGGGGCGAAGGCAGGAACACTGACCATTCTTGTAGGAGGAGAGAAGCAGGATTTTGATGCCTGTATGCCAGTCTTCCAGGCGATGGGAAAGAATATTAATTACATGGGAAAAGCTGGCAACGGGCAGCACACCAAGATGTGTAACCAGATTGCTATTGCAGGTACGCTGGCAGGAGCCTGTGAAGCCTTTGTATACGCCAAGAATGTGGGACTGGATCTGAAGTCCTGTTTTGGGTCGATTTCCACTGGCGCCGCAGGAAGTGCCCAGATGAACAATGTGGTGTCTAAGGCGCTGGATGATGATTACAATCCAGGATTTTTCCTGAAGCATTTTATTAAAGACATGTCCATCGCCAATGAAGAGGCAGAAGCCGGGGATGTGACCCTGGATATCCTGAAACAGGTTTTGTCTATGTGCAGGAAACTGGAAGAAGAGGGTATGGGAGATCTGGGCACTCAGGCATTGATCAAACATTATAAATGGTAGATTTAGGATGCTGTGAAAGGAATAAAAGGCTGATATGAAGAGAACGATTTCCTGGAATGCAGATGGAAGACAGGCTTGTATGGGAAAAGGGTAGGGTTGGTGATAGCATGAATTTAGTGACGATTGAACATTTAACAAAATCCTATACGGAACGGCTTCTGTTTGAAGACACGGAGTTCAGCATTCAGGAAGGGGAGAAAATCGGCCTCATCGGAATAAATGGAACAGGGAAATCCACGCTTTTAAAGATTGTGGCAGGAATGGAAACCTTGGATCTGGGCACAATGGCTCACAGCCGGAATTTGGATATCCGATATCTGCCTCAGAACCCAGGGTTTGTGGCAGGGGATACGATCATGGAAAGCATTCTCCGGGACAATGAAGGCCATCCTCACCTGTGGGATATGGAAAGCCAGGCTAAGGCTATGCTGACAAAGGTAGGAATCTATGACCTTTTACAGAAGGTGGAGACGCTGTCCGGCGGACAGAGAAAACGGGTGGCTCTTGTCAGTGTGCTGATGGCGGATACAGACCTTTTGGTGTTGGATGAGCCGACCAACCATCTGGACAGCCAGATGGCGGATTGGCTGGAGGAGCATCTGGGAAAGTTCCGGGGAGCGATTCTTATGGTGACCCATGACCGGTATTTTCTGGACAGTGTGTCCAACCGGATTGTGGAACTGGACAAAGGAAAGCTGTACAGTTATCAGACCAATTATGAAGGTTATCTGAAGCTGAAGGCGCAGCGCCTCAATATGGCGCTGGCATCGGAGAGGAAGCGGCAATCTATCCTTAAGGTGGAGATGGAGTGGATGCAGCGGGGAGCCAGGGCTCGTTCCACCAAACAGAAAGCCCATATTGGCCGATATGAGGCGTTGCGGGATCAGAAGGGGCCGGAAGTCGACAAAGAAGTGGAGATGGAATCCATAGCCAGGAGGCTGGGCCGTACGACAGTAGAAATACAGGATCTCACAAAAGCCTACGGCTCTCGTCTGTTGATTCATAATTTTTCTTATACTTTTTTAAAAGATGACCGGATCGGAATCATTGGCCCCAACGGCAGCGGGAAAACCACGCTGATGAAGATGATTGCCGGGTGGGAGAAGCCAGACGGAGGAACCATTGAGATCGGGCAAACTGTGAAGCTGGCCTATTTTTCCCAGGAAAATGAGGATATGGACGAGAACTTGAAGGTGATTGATTATATCCGAAATGTGGCAGAATATGTAAAGACTAAGGACGGCAGCATTAGTGCTTCCCAGATGCTGGAGCGTTTTTTGTTTCCGCCCAGTGTCCAGTATACGGTGATCAGCCGGTTGTCTGGAGGAGAGAAGAGGCGGCTGTATCTCCTTAAGATTCTTATGGACGCGCCTAATGTACTGCTTTTGGATGAGCCTACCAATGACCTGGATATTCAGACACTGACCATATTGGAAGATTATCTGGATAGCTTTCAGGGGATCGTTATTGCAGTATCCCATGACCGATATTTTCTGGATCAGGTGGTGAGACGGATCTTTGCCTTTGAAGGAGAAGGAAAGGTAACTCAGTATGAAGGAGGATTTACGGATTACCAGGCAGCGGCCATAGCCAGGCAGGGGCAGAAAGAGGAAGGTCTGCCACAGCCGAAAGAGGACAAAAAAGTTTCCAAAAAAACCTGGGGAGGCACGAAGAAATTACGGTTTTCCTTTCAGGAACAGAAAGACTGGGAAGTCATAGAGAGCGAGATCGAAACGCTGGAGCATTCCATAGCGGCGTTGGATGAACAGATGGAGAAGGCAGCCAGCGATTTTATCAAATTAAAGGAACTGATGGAGGAGAAGGAATGCCAGGAAAAGACTCTGGAAGAGAAGATGGAGCGGTGGATGTACTTGAATGACCTGGCAGAGAAGATTGCAAAAGAGAATGACAGATAAGTGGAGGTAAGAGTGAAGCATTTACGAGTTGTGACAGAAGAAAATGGGAGATATCCCATGGGGCTTACCGTAACTAGAAAAAGACTTCATGTCTCTGTAGAATGGGCAGGAAAGACTTGCAGCCTTGTATTATTTGAAAAAGGGGAAAAAGAGCCATGGCAGAAATTTGCCATGAAGGAAACCAGCAGAAATGGGGATGTATGGAATCTGACGCTGGAGTCGGACGGAGTATTTCCAGTAAATCTGGAATACTGCTTTGAGTTGGATGGGGTGATGGCGGCGGATCCTTATGGGCGTTCAATCCTTGGATGGGAGGTATGGGGAGATCCGGAGAATATTTATAGAGAGCTGCGATGCCCGGTGTGGGAGGAGCCGTTTGACTGGGAGGGAGATGTGCTGCCGCAGATTCCCTATGAAGACTGTATTCTCTACCATGCCCACGTAAGGGGACTGACGAAGCATGCTTCATCCAGGGGGCGTGAAAAGGGGACGTTCCGTGCAGTGATGGAGAAGATTCCTTACCTGAAGGAATTGGGGATCACTACGCTGGAGTTAATGCCGGTGACGGAGTTTGGAGAGATTATGACTGCTTACGACAAAGCAGGAATATCTTATAAGGCAGGACAGGCATTAAGCGGCAAAGAAGAACAAGCCCCGCCAGATAAGACAGCAAGGCAAGATAAGAAACGGCCTACGGGATTGATCAATTATTGGGGATATGGCGATGGATACCATTTTGCACCAAAAGCATCCTATAGTTCCGGACGAAACAAAAACCCGGTGCGTGAACTGAAGCAGCTGGTGCGTGAACTTCATAAAAATGGGTTGGAACTGGTGCTGGAATTGTATTTTAACGGAACGGAAAGCCCGGCTTACGTGTTGGATGTGGTCAGATTCTGGGTGAGGGAGTATCATCTGGACGGCATCCATCTGGTAGGCCAGGTGCCACTTGGGATCATCGGCCAGGATCCATATTTAAGCAGGACAAAGTTGTTTGCGGCAAGCTGGGAAGGGGTGGGCAAGGGAAACATCCGGCATCTGGCGGAGTATCACGATGGATTTATGCTTGATATGAGGCGGCTTCTGAAAGGAGACGAAGATCAGTTAAGCCGTTTGACCTTCCACTGCCGGCACAATCCGGAAAACGTTGGCATCATCAATTATATGGCCAATACCAATGGATTTACCATGATGGATATGGTGTCCTATGAGAGAAAGCATAATGAAGCGAATAGAGAAGACAACCGAGATGGCAGCAATTACAATTTCAGTTGGAATTGTGGTGTGGAAGGGCCTACAAAAAAGAAAAAGATTGTACAGCTTCGCAAGAAACAAGTGCGAAATGCCATGCTTTTGCTATTCTTGAGCCAGGGAACGCCTCTTCTGCTGGCCGGGGATGAGTTTGGAAATTCAAAATCAGGGAACAATAATTCATACTGCCAGGATAATGAGATTTCCTGGGTGAACTGGAATCTGTTAAAAACCAACGCTGATCTATATAAGTTTGCAAAGGACTGTATCGCGTTTCGGAAAGCCCATCCGGTGTTTCACATGAGAAAAGAAGCCATAGGGATGGACTCCATGGGATTTGGAGATCCGGATATCTCCTACCATGGGGTAAAGGCGTGGAGGCCGGAATTTGAAAGCTTCCGACGGCAGTTAGGAATTCTTTATTGTGGAGAGTATGGGAAAAAACCGGATGGAACCAGCGATGATTACTTTCTGGTGTTATACAATATGCACTGGGAGGCCCATGAATTTGGAATGCCCAAAGTACCCAGAAACAGGAGATGGCATCTGGTGGTGGATACCGGGCAGGAGGAAACCATGGATTTTGTGAGTGCAGGGCAGGAGCCGGAACTGGAGGATCAGATGACCTATACGGTAAAAGGCCGGTCCATAGTGGTACTCATGGGAAAGGTTCATGAAGCGTTGAACAGAAGCATGAAAGACAGAGGAAAGAACGATAAAAGAAGCGATGATAAAGGAAGCAGCGATGAAAAAGTATGATTATGTAATTGTGGGAAGTGGTTTATTTGCCGGGGTTTGGGCATATCTGGCTAGAAAGAAAGGGAAGACTTCTCTGGTGGTAGAGCGGAGAAGTCATATAGGAGGCAATATTTATTGCGAAGAGCAGGAAGGAATTCATGTCCACAAATATGGTGCCCATATCTTTCACACCAGCAACCGGGAGGTATGGAAGTTTGTCAATGAACTGGCGGAATTTAACCGGTATACCAACAGCCCGGTGGCCAATTACAAGGGCGAGATGTACAATATGCCGTTTAATATGAACACGTTTAGCAAAATGTGGGGGATTTCCACGCCAAAAGAGGCTATGGAGATCATTGACAGACAGAGAGCTGGTATCACGGGAGAGCCTAAGAATCTGGAAGAACAGGCCATTCGTCTGGTTGGAACCGACCTTTATGAGAAGCTGGTGAAAGGGTATACAGAGAAGCAGTGGGGAAGAAGCTGCAGGGAGCTGCCTTCTTTTATCATCAAGAGGCTTCCTGTACGGTATACCTATGACAACAATTACTTTAATGACCTGTACCAGGGG
Organism: uncultured Hungatella sp.; assembly: GCA_947425205.1. Taxonomy (GTDB): domain Bacteria; phylum Bacillota; class Clostridia; order Lachnospirales; family Lachnospiraceae; genus UBA3402. Next base: position 29,438 of record CANDZL010000010.1, read on the forward strand.
ATTCCCATTGGCGGATACAATGTACTCATTGAGAAGTTGTTTGAAGGCTGCGATATCGAGACAGGGGTGGATTATCTGGAGAACAGGGAAATGTACAACTGTATGGGAGAGACGGTGGTCTATACAGGCACCATTGACTCCTATTATGATTATTGCCACGGGAAGCTGGAGTATCGAAGCCTGAAATTCGAGACCCAGGTGTTGGATACAGACAATTTCCAGGGTGTTGCGGTTGTGAATTATACAGATCGGGAGACTCCTTTTACCAGAATTATTGAGCACAAGCATTTTGAGTTTGGGACACAGCCTAAGACCGTGATTACCAGGGAGTATCCGGCGGACTGGAAGGAAGGAATGGAACCTTATTATCCGGTTAATGACGAGAAAAACCAGGCTTTGTATGAGGCGTATGCCCGGATGGCAGAGCGGGAATCCCAAGTGGTGTTTGGCGGCCGCCTGGCAGAGTACAAATATTATGATATGGATAAGGTGATCGAGTCAGCACTTCGGCGGGCGAAGGAACGGATGTGATTCTCAGACAGCAGATAGGTAAGAGAAAGACATGATCAAGAATATGGGTTAGAGAGAAGGGAACAACATGAGAGACATTATAGATCTGCATACACATACGATAGCCAGCGGACATGCCTATAACACGTTGTATGAGATGGCTCAGGCAGCTTCCAGCCATGGGCTTTTGGTATTGGGATCTACGGACCATGGGCCGACAATGCCTGGAAGTTGTCACGAATTTTATTTCATCAATTTTGCTGTGATCCCCAAAGAACTGTTTGGAGTCCGGATACTGATGGGATGTGAATTGAATATTCTGGATTATAAAGGGACAGTAGACTTAAAGCCCCAGTATCTTGAGAAGATGGATTATGCCATCGCCAGTATCCACTGGCCGTGCTATGACTGCGGTACTGTGGCTCAGAATACGGATGCCTATCTGGGAGCCATCTTAAATCCACATGTCAGGATCATCGGACATCCAGATGATTCCCGGTTCCCTGTGGATTATGACACCCTGGCGGCAGCGGCCAAGGAGCATCATGTGCTTTTGGAGGTCAATAGCTCCTCGCTTCATCCCCGCAGTGCAAGGCTGGGAGCGCGGGAAAATTATGAGAAGCTGCTGGAGCGCTGTATGTACTATCAGACTTCAGTTATTATAGACAGCGATGCCCATATTGCTGTGGATGTAGGCAACCATCAGGCAGCCCATGAGATGTTAACGTCTATGGGATTTCCGGAAGAGTTGGTGGTCAATACGTCTGTGGATAAGCTGAGAGAGTATATTCCGGCTTTGTAGATCAAAACTGCACAGCGGCATTGCCGATATGGGGATGCCGCTTGAATTTTGGGTTTTGGCAGGATTCTTCGCCTGCGGCGGGGCGCTTAAGGGACATGATTCCATTCCGCCGCAGTGCGATCCTCAGGTCACATTTTTGTTTCATAGGACGCAATTTCCTATGAAATAAAAAAGAGGAACAAGTTTTCACTCATTCCCCTTGGTAATTCTTTTAAAACCGTGTTCTGATTAGCCAAAGTATCTCTTTAACAGACCCTCGAAAGCCTTGCCATGTCTTGCCTCGTCCTTGGCCATCTCATGAACCGTGTCATGGATTGCATCCAGATTGGCAGCTTTTGCTCTCTTGGCCAGATCGAACTTGCCGGCTGTAGCGCCGTTCTCTGCAGCAACTCTCATCTCCAGATTCTTCTTGGTGGAGGAGGTAACTACTTCGCCTAAAAGTTCTGCAAACTTAGCAGCATGCTCCGCCTCTTCGTAAGCGGCCTTCTCCCAGTATAAGCCGATCTCCGGATAGCCTTCTCTGTGGGCAACTCTTGCCATAGCCAGATACATACCAACCTCGGAGCACTCGCCCTCAAAGTTCGCACGCAGGTCAGCCAGAATATCTTCGGAAACGCCCTGAGCAACCCCTACTTCATGCTCGCAAGCCCATGCCATACCTTCGGAAGCCTGCTCTTTAAACTTAGAAGCCGGTACGCCGCATTGTGGGCACTTCTCTGGTGCAGTCTCTCCCTCATGAACATAGCCACATACAGTACAAACCCATTTTTTCATAACGAATATCTCCTTTTCTTTTATCAATTGATTTTAATTTAATAATAGTAATTGTTACTGATATTAATCTACCATATCCTACACTGCTTGTCAACATCTATTTGAAAATTTTTTTCATCTGTTTTTCATACACATGTCGCAGATCCCATAAAAATACGTAATATGGCTGTCGATCTGACCGCTGCAATACTGCTGGGCATCCGCAGTCAGCTGTCTGGAAGTCTCCATAGATAAATCCTGCACCTGGCCGCATTCTCTGCATACAAAATGATAATGTGGGTGAGTATCTGCGTCAAAACGGTCAGGGCCATTGCCACAGCTTAATTTACGTATTTCACCTAAGTCTACCAGAAGATTCAGATTGCGGTAAACAGTACCCAGGCTGATATTGGGGAATTCTTCTCGCATATTCATATATAAGGTATCTGCCGTAGGATGGTCATGGCGGTTCGTCAGGCAATTCTTGATCATCTCCCTCTGCCGGCTATACTTTAATGTCTTCATGGAAACTCCTTGTTAATAAGAATAATAATGATTACTGTTATATAATAGCAGATGAAAAACCAATTGTCCACCCTAAAGAATAAATTTCCAGTAGTGTATGCAATTTCTTGCATATTTTTTAAAATAAAAGCATAAAAATGGTAGGTGAAAACGTAAAATTGTGGTAAACTATACGTATTGGATGATTGGAGAGAATGCCTCTGATTATCCCCATTATAGAAAACAGGTGACGAGGGAGGAATCAGCCATGAACGAAGAGGGAATCAAGGAATTACAGGAGACACAAGAGGCAGAGAAAAGCGTAGATTCCGAGGAGAATACTGCGGCAGCGGATGCTGGTACAGTTACAGCGGATACAGTGGAGCTTGCACAGGATGCAAGTGCCGTTTTGGAACAGCCCGCGGAGACGATGGAAGATTATGCCAAGGAGTTGGAGGCATCTTATAAAGAATACGATGAACGCCGAAACCAGACCTATGTAGAAGAAGAGTCTCCGGATGCAGAGAAGTGGCAGGAGCTTAAGCAGATGCAGGTGGAAAGGTCAGTTGTGAAAGTGAAGGTCAAAGAGATCGTCAAAGGGGGAGCCATTGCTTTTGTCGATGAGATCAAAGCATTTATCCCGGCATCTCAGCTTTCTCTGGAATATGTGGAGAAACTGGAGGATTGGGTCGGAAAGCATATTGAGACTTATATCATCACAGTAGAGCCGGAGAAAAAGCGCTTGGTGCTTTCCGCCAGGGAACTGTTAAAAGAGAGAAGAGACGCAGAGCGGAAGGAGAAGCTGTCTTCCTTTAAGGCAGGGGACATTGTGGAGGGAACCGTAGAGAGTCTGAAAGATTACGGGGCATTTGTGGCACTGACAGATGGTGTCACAGGGCTTCTGCATATTTCCCAGATCAGTAACCAGCGGATTAAGCACCCGGGGGTTGTCCTGAAGGAAGGGCAGAAGGTAAAAGTAAAGATTCTGTCAGTGCAGGAGAACAAAATAAGCCTAAGTATGAAGGCGCTGGAGCCGGAAGAAAAAGAGGAAAAGGTGGATTTTGAATACAAGAGCACAGACAAGGTATACACAGGATTAGGGGATCTTCTGAAAAATTTAAAATTATAAGCAGTACAAGGAGGGATACGTATGCCTAATATCCCCAAAACACGAGATCAGATTGACCAATGGCAGTCTTTGATGTTTTTATATAATTCCGCATTGAAGGAGATTAGTGTAAAGATAGAGATTCTGAACAATGAGTTTATCCAGATATATAAGTATAATCCTATTGAACACATAAAAACTCGCTTAAAGACAGCGGAGAGTATAGTTAAGAAATTAAAGCTTCACAATATGGAAGCAACTGTGGAGAATGTGGCTGAGAAAATTAATGATATTGCCGGTATTCGCATCATCTGTTCGTTTATACCGGATATCTATCAGATTGCAGATATGATAGCCAAACAGAGTGACGTGACCGTGCTTCAGGTAAAAGATTATATCAAGAATCCCAAGCCCAATGGTTATAAAAGCTATCATATGGTAGTGACGATTCCAGTATACTTATCGGACGGGCCTCAGGAAACGAAGGTGGAGATCCAGATTCGGACAGTGGCTATGGATTTCTGGGCTACATTGGAACATAAGATTTACTACAAATCCCAGGGAAACGCACCAGATTACCTTCAGCAGGATCTAAAGGCCTGTGCAGACGTGGTGGATGTCCTGGATGCAAAAATGTACTCCCTAAACGAAGCCATCTCCGCCTGGAATCAGGAGGAGCGCTTGTGAAACGCTAGTTTCACAACTGGAATCGCTCCGACGTATTGGCAGGTGGAGCAAAGCGCCACGTGCCGTTTCCAATTCTTTATGATACACAAGGAGGAACTGTGAAAGGGATGCACAAAGGATGACGAAAACTTTAGTAAAAGAAACATATCAGATCATGAACATAAACTTCAAAAATTTGATTTTGTTTGAGCTGGTATACCGTGGGGTTACCAGAACCATTTTTTACCAGTTGGTAAATATGGGCTTAAAGTTTTCTCTGAAAATGTCAGGGTACAGCTATCTGACTCTGGGGAATGCCGTGGATTTTTTTCTGAAACCATGGAGTCTCTTGATCTTTCTGGTTCTGGCAGTTACAGGTCTTATATTGATAGTCATGGAAATAGGCGGTCTGATTACGGTTTATTCGGGGGCTGCCTATTCCCTTTGTATTCCCTTTGGGGAGATTCTTCCAGGGGCGGTAAGAAAAGTAGTGGATGAAGTGAAGCGCGGCAATGTTCAGCTTCTTGTCATAGGGTTTGCCAATTATGTTCTGGTTGATCTGTACTATCTGTACCGGATGTTGTCACATGTAAAGCCATTTAACTTTGTTGTGAAGGAGATGTGGGCTTCATCTTGGGCTAGAGTGGGGATCGTTCTGGTGCTGGCAGTTTTTGTGATCCTTGTGATTCCTTCTGTTTTTGTGTTTCATGGCTGTATGATCGAACAGAAATCTTACCGAGATAGCCGCAACAACAGCCTGGAACTTTTAAAAAGCCGGATGGTTCCTACATGTCTGCGTCAGGTTGGCTATCAGGTTCTAATGGCAGCCGGATTTATTCTGACCTATCTGGGCTGCATGGTTGTCATTGCGATCGGTGTTACCTTTCTGGGAAGGCAGGATTTGAAGCTGGCCCTCCTTTTACAGGTTGCAGACCATATGGAATGGATTTTTTTGTTTGCAGGAGAGGCTATGGCCATGACTGTCCATATGGCTTTGGTGACGGTGGAATACTATCAATACCGAAGTTTCAGGAAGCATCCGGGGCAGGGATGGGATTTTTTTTATACAAAAGGTCCTTTCTTCAATAGAAAAATGGGAAAAGTATTTTTGGTGGCCTTAAGCCTTGTGGGAGGGTTGTGTCTGTTTGAGACGATCTATAATGGTAATTCCATCGCCAAATCAATCACCGTTCAAACTGGGATCACGGCTCACCGGGGCGGTTCTTTGACGGCACCTGAGAATACAATGGCGGCTCTGGAGGCAGCAGTGGAGCAGATGGCGAACCGAGCGGAGATTGATGTGCAGGAGACCGCAGATGGTGTGGTGGTTCTGTTTCATGACGGCACGTTAAAGCGACAGACAGGAAGCAGCAAACGGATTGCGGACTTGACCCTGGGGGAGATCCAGGAGATTGATATAGGAAGCTGGTTTTCTCCTGATTTTGCAGGGGAGAGAATTCCTACCTTGAAACAAGTTATTGGGTAAGCCAAGGGTAAAATAGATTTAAACATTGAAATTAAAAATATGGGAAACGACAGCTACCTGCCGGATAAAGTGCTGGAATTGGTGCTGGAATACGAGATGCAGGATCAGTGTATTATAACTTCCACCAACCGAAATTATCTGAAGAAACTTAAAAATATGGATCCGGACATTAAGACCGGATATATTATATCGGCAGCGTATGGTGATTATTATTCCGATGAATTTGTGGATGTGATCAGTATCCGATCTAGTTTTGTAAATGGAAGAATGGTAGATGCAGCCCACGAGGCAGGAAAGGCCGTACACGCTTGGACGGTAAATACAAAGGCAGAGATGGAGCGGCTGTACAGTCTGGGAGTGGATGACATTATCACGGATCATCCGGTGATGGCAAGGGAGGTTTTGTATGAAGAAGAACCAGCCTATGGGCTGGCGGAGTATCTGCTTCCCATACTGCGGTAAGGGTGTAGATGCAATGCGGCAGGTGGCGTGAGACGATGTATGCCAATACCTAATTATACCAGGGAGGGAGAAAATGAAAGTGATTCTGCAAAGGGTGGCAGAAGCCCATGTAGATGTGGCCGGGGAAACCGTTGGAAGGATTGGCCGCGGATTTTTGTTGTTGTTAGGAGCGGAAGATTGTGATACCATAGAGACGGCAGAACGGATGACAGATAAAATCTGTAAGCTGCGGATATTCAGAGATGAGAATGGCAAGACCAATCTGTCGCTTGCAGATGTGGAAGGCCAGATACTGGTGATCAGCCAGTTCACTCTGTATGCCGACTGCAAAAAGGGGAATCGGCCCAGCTTTGTGAAAGCGGGAAATCCGGATCATGCCAAGCTGTTGTATGAACATGTAGTAAAACGGTGCAACACCTATGTCTCAAAAGTTGCATGTGGGATCTTTGGAGCGGAGATGGAAGTTCACCTGGTTAATGATGGACCTTTCACTCTTGTGCTTGACAGCAAAGAATTAGGATTTTAACAATAGAGAAAATAAAAGGAGAGACAAAAATGACAGGAAAAGAATTACAAAAGGAATTGGCTTGGGAGTTTCCTCATATTGGAAAAGAGAAGCCAGAGCAGGTGGAGCAGGCAGCAGCATTTTGCGAAGGGTACAAGGTATTTCTGAATCAGGGAAAGACAGAGAGGGAATGTGTCAGGCTGGCAGTGAAGATGCTGGAGGATGCAGGCTATAGGGCATATGACAAGGATAAAAAGTACAAGTCCGGAGATAAGGTCTACTATGTCAACCGGGGTAAATCTGTGATAGCCACAACCTTTGGCCGCCAGCCTGTGAAAGAAGGGGTGCGCCTTAATGGGGCGCATATTGACTCTCCAAGGCTGGACTTAAAGCCCAACCCTTTGTATGAGAAAGACGATATTGCATTATTTAAAACCCACTATTACGGAGGAGTTCGCAAATACCAGTGGGCGACGGTTCCTCTAGCTATGCACGGTGTGATCATAAAGAAAAATGGAGAGATGGTGGAACTGAACCTGGGAGAGAAACCGGATGATCCGGTGTTCTGCGTAACGGATCTTCTGCCTCATCTTTCTGCAGAACAGAACGAGAGAAAACTGAAGGACGGAATTAAAGGAGAAGAACTGAACATTGTCATCGGTTCGGTTCCCTATGTGGATGAGGAAACACTGAAGGAGCCGGTAAAGCTGGCAGTCTTAAAAATTTTGAATGAACAGTATGGCATCACAGAACGAGACTTTATGAGAGCGGAGATTGAGTTTGTGCCGTCTCAGAAGGCATGTGATGTGGGACTGGATCGAAGCATGGTGGGAGCCTATGGACAGGATGACCGGGTTTGCGCCTATACGGCATTGATGGCAGAGATCCATACCCAAACTCCTGCCTATACTACGGTGACAATCCTTACAGATAAAGAAGAGATTGGATCCGAGGGGAATACGGGATTAAATTCCAATTATGTCGGAGATTACATCACATTCCTGGCAGAGGCAGAAGGGGTTGATGTGAAGGAAGTGTTCCGCAATTCTATCTGCTTGTCTTCGGATGTGAATGCTGCGTTTGATCCTACATTTCCATCTGTATATGACCCGCGCAATTCCAGTTATCTCAACAAGGGATGTGTGCTGACCAAATACACAGGAGCAAGGGGAAAATCCGGTTCCAGTGATGCCAGCGCAGAATTGATGGCAAAAGTGATCGCCATGATGGACAAGGATGGGGTATACTGGCAGATTGGAGAACTGGGGGCAGTTGATGCAGGTGGCGGTGGAACCATTGCAAAGTTTGTGGCCTCCATGAATATTGATGTGGTGGATCTGGGTGTGCCGATCCTGTCTATGCATTCTCCGTTTGAGTTGTCTTCCAAGTTGGATGTATGGAATACATACCTGGCATTTAAGGCATTTTATAACAATTAAAACTGAAAATTTTGTTAAATTTTCGGATTCTCTTTTTTTTAAAGGCATTGTGTGTTATACTTTGTCGGTATGCAAAAACACAGTCTACAAAAAAGAGATAGGAGTCTAAGTTTATGAGGAAAGTATTAAAGATAGGAATCTGCGGCTTGTTGGCAGTTTCATTGCTGTCCGGCTGCTCAGGAAGCAATGGGGATGCAGGGCAGGCTGAGAGTACAAGTGCAGTGGAGAGTACGGAATCTGGTGCTGGCGCAGCAGGCCAGGACAGTGTCAGTCTGGGAGAGTACATGGGTGTAAGCTTCACACCGGTATCCGTAGAGGTTACAGACGAGCAGGTAGAAGCAGGGCTGCAGGAACTGGTAGATGCCAACCCGGTGGTTACAGAAGTGGACCGGGCTGCCAAGGAAGGCGATGTGGTGAACATTGACTTTGTAGGCATGAAGGACGGTGTCGCATTTGAGGGAGGCACCAGCCAGGGATATGATCTGGAGTTGGGCTCTGGAAGCTTCATCGACGGATTTGAGGACGGCCTTATTGGAGCGGAAAAGGGACAGGAAGTAAGCTTGAACCTGACATTTCCGGAGGATTATTTTAATACGGAACTGGCAGGCCAGGAGGTTGTGTTTGATGTGACAATCAATACAGTAAGCGAGTCTGTACCGGCAGTCCTGGATGACGCGTTCGTAACCAGCAATACAGAATATGCAAGTGTAGATGAATGCCGCCAAGGGATCCGCAAAGGCCTGGAAGAGGCAGCTGCCGTCAATGCACTGAATCAGAAAAGGAATGAAGTGTTTATGAAGGTGATGGAGGCCTCTGAGGTTACAGCATCACAGGAGACCATTCAGAAGTATTATGATGATCAGATGGGAGCCTATGAGCAGCAGGCTCAAAGCTTTGGCATGGAGTTAAAGGATATGGTAGACGATCTGGAAGCATTCCAGGCAGAAATCATGAACGTGTCCATCGAGGTGGCCAGACAGAACCTGGTGATCAACGCTATCGCAGAGAAAGAGAACATTGTCATTGAAGATTCAGACCGGGAGGCTATGGCTGCTGAGTTCGGATTCGCAAGCGGTGAGGAGATGGTCCAGGCAGTAGGCCAGGAAGCTGTGGACGGATATCTTCTGCCCAATAAAGTAATGGACTTTTTAGCGGACAACGCGGTGGAAGGGTAACGAAAAGGCGGTTGCCGGCTGGGCTGTGGGCTGCCAGTACAAAGGAGATACATGAATGGAAGGGGCTGGAACAATCTAATTTGTGACAGTCTCTTCTTACATACGCGATCGGCACAATATCCCAGGATTTGCAATGGGACTGTGTGCCTCAAATACAGGAACCGGAAAAGAGGATCAAAACATGCAGCGTCAGATATATCTGAAAGGAATGAAGGATGGGATCCCTGTCGCTTTGGGATATTTTGTCGTGTCTGTCACCATTGGCATCGCGGCGAGGATGGCACATCTGACACCCGCTCAGGCAACCATAATGTCGTTAACCAACTTAACTTCAGCCGGGCAATTCGCATCGTTTGCTGTGATCGCAGCGGGAGCGCCTTATGTGGAATTGGCTGTTTCCCAGCTGGTAATCAATCTGAGATACTGCCTCATGTCCTGTGCGCTGTCCCAGAAGGTAGATCCCCAATTGCCGTTTTATCACCGGCTGTTGATGTCATTCGGGATTACCGATGAGATTTTTGGCTTGTCGGTCTCACAGAAAGGGCGGCTTAGCCCGTGGTATACCTACGGTGCCATGAGCGTGGCGATTCCAGGATGGACCCTTGGAACGTTAGTTGGGATTTTGTCTACCAGTATGATGCCGCAAAAGCTTTTAAGCGCCATGAACATGGCATTATATGGAATGTTTATTGCGATTTTTATGCCTGCAGCCAGAGAGAACAAGGTACTTCTGCCGATCATTGCTCTGTCCATGGCATTGAGTGCACTGTTTCAGGCATTGCCATGGTTTGATTTTATTTCATCGGGGATGAAGATTATTATCCTGACCCTGGCAATCTCCCTGGGTGCCGCCCTTTTGTTTCCGGTGCCATCTGAGGAGGAATGCCTGTGAAACGAAGGTTTACAACTGGAATGATTTTCCACAACGTGGCGATAACGCGAAGTGCCGCGTGCTTTTGCTGAATACACAGGAGGAGCAGGAATGAGAACATATGGGTATATTCTGGTGATGGCTGTGACTACATATTTGATCCGTGTGATTCCGATGACGCTTTTTAGGGAAGAGATAAAAAACAGAACGTTTCGTTCTTTTTTGACTTATGTGCCTTATGTGACGCTGGCGGTGATGACATTCCCGGCGATTTTAGAGATTACAGATGTGTCCTGGATTTCCTGGGTGGGATTCGTTACGGCGATGGTGCTGGCTTACAACCGAGTCAGCTTATTTGTGGTATCGCTGGGGTGCTGCGGCCTGGTGTTTTTGTTACAATTGATCTGTGGGTGATATTCCATTTTCGAAGAGTGACAGGGGAGCAGGTGGATCTTCAGGTAGGAATAGAACAATTTCGTATGGAAAGGGGAAAACTATGGTTAAAATGGGGATTCTTGGAGCAGGAAATATTGCTTCGACGATGGCAGCTACAATACGGGAACTGGACAGTGTGGAGTGTTATGCAGTGGGAGCCAGGGATCTTGGCAGGGCTGAGGCATTTGCAGCAAAGTATGGTTTTGTGAAAGCTTACGGATCTTATGAGGAATTGGTAAAAGACCCGGAGGTAGCGCTAGTTTATATCGCTACCGTTCATTCCCAACATTTCCAGCACATAAAGCTTTGTCTGGAACATGGAAAACATGTGTTGTGTGAGAAGGCGTTCACCCTCAATGAGAAACAGGCAGCAGAGGTATTTGCTCTGGCTAAGGAGAAGGGGTTGCTTCTCACCGAGGCAATCTGGACCAGATATCTACCAATGAGAAAACGGCTGGAGGATGTGCTGGCCAGCAAGATGATCGGTGAGCCTTACATGCTGACAGCGAATCTGGGATATGTAGCCAGCCAGAAGGAGCGGATCACAAGCCCTCATCTGGGAGGCGGAGCGCTGTTGGACTTAGGTGTCTATCCGCTTAATTTTGCGTCCATGGTTTTTGGGGATGATGTGGAGCAGATTACCGGAACAGCGGTGAAAAATGATGCAGGTGTGGACATGCAGAACAGCATGACATTGACATATAAAGACGGTAAGATGGCTGTTTTAAACAGCAGTGCTATGGGGCTTAGCGACAGACGAGGAGTTATCTACGGGGATCAGGGGTATATTGAAGTCCTGAATATCAACAACTGTGAGGAAATCCGAGTCTATGATTTAAACCACAGCCTGGTGGCAGCCTATGACAGGCCGGAGCAGATCAGTGGATATGAATATGAGGTGGAAGCCTGTGTCTATGCCATCCAAAGAGGAGAGACCGAGTGCAGCCAGATGCCTCATGAAGAGAGTCTTCGCATGATGCAGTGGATGGATGAACTGCGGAGGCAGTGGGGTGTCGTATTCCCCATGGAATGATAAAACATACTGCCTGCAGGATAAGTGAATGCCTGCAGGCAGTATGTTTTCATAGAGATTCATGAATGAATGTTTGGAATCGCGTTTAGCAAAGCATCCATTCGACTAATCTCCTCCTGGGGAAGCCCGGTATTGTTTAAAACTTCCTGAAGAGTCCGGCTGTCAGCCAGCTGGTATAAGCCTTCCATCCCAAGCCTGCATGTTCTCTCATAGGCAGCAGGACCGATATGGCGGGCCACCTCTTCTTTATTCTCATCAAGCCACTGGAGAAATGGCTTCATAACACGTTCTGCTTGCTTATGGCTTCTTAAGTATCCAAAGGTACAATCCACGGAAAGAACTGGATCATAATCACTGGTCACATGTTTTTTACATACAGGTGTTGTCATGGAATCCTGATCAAAGTCTCCAAACATGTCTCTCAGCCATCCGATACTGTCTTCCACCCAGCCTGGTGCCCGATTGCACAGAGGAATATCCTTGCTCTGCACAGAGGTATCCCCGGTTGAGAAGCCGTGGGGGCCATATGCATAGATATGGCTTTCAAAAGAAATATCATGCTGTGCAAGGGCCTGTGTAAATTCGATGGTATTGATGACAGGAACCACCTGGTCGGTGCGTGTGGCAAACAGGAAACATGGGCAGGTATCTGCGCTGACAAAAGAGACCACGTCCGGAGCAGTTTTTTCACACTGGTGTACCAGATCCCCCTTGGTTACGGCATAGCCCAAGATGGCGGCATCCGGCTTGTTTTTTGCCATGGTGGCTGCGCATCCAGCCAGATGGCCGCCCGCAGAGAAGCCGATTACAGCGACTTTATCTTTGTATAAGTGCCATTTTTCATGGTTGGAGCGAATCAGTTCCATGGCTTGTTCATAGTCATCAAGGGGATTGGGCCATTTGGCGTATTCTTTCACGGAATACCGCAGGATGAATGCCTGATAGCCTGCTTTTAAATAGGGCATAGCCACCGGGTCAGCTTCCCGGTTTGTGCAATACTGATATCCTCCGCCAGGGAGGATCAGGATCGCCGGTCTTTTGGAGACATATCGAAAGTCTCCCTTCACATCCTGAATATAGGCTGTTAAGGTTACATTTCTTTTCTGATTCAGCGTAATGAGTTCTGTCTGCATAATTCGTTCTCCCTTTCCTATATGATAGCCTTATTGTAGGACAATCATTCCCCAAAAACAATATCTTTTTTCAAAAGGACTAAAAGATGTGCCATTTGCATATGATGTAAAAAACAATTTCAGGGGGAAAACCTTGAAGGAATATATCGAGGAACGTGCGGTGGCCATTGCAAATTATATTATCGACCACAATGCTACGGTGCGGCAGACGGCAAAAAAATTTGGGATATCGAAATCTACAGTACATAAAGACGTAACGGAACGTCTTGAACACATCAATCCGTCTTTGGCATCCCGCACCAGAGTGGTTTTGGATATCAACAAATCCGAGCGGCATATTCGGGGCGGGCTGGCTACGAAAGAGAAATACCAACACCGTCTGGCTATATGCAGCAAAGAGGATGAGTAGGGATAACCGTTCCATACATTCATAATTTTCAGTAACCTTTCATAAGTTGTTAATAATCAAGTCTTGAGAGGTATTTCATGAAACATGTATCGAAACGAAAAACCAGCTGGACGGTATGCCTGATTCTTTCTATTATAGTGTTGTCTGTGCTGTCTGGCTGTAATGTGAAGAAAGATGACGAAGAGAAAGTGCGTGATCTGGAGTTTACGGTTGTGGGGGAGGCTGATGTTCCACAGCAGCTTCAGGCCATTGTAGCAGAAAAACGGACTCAGCCATTTAAGATGACGTTTACAGATGATCAGAATTTATACATTGTGGTTGGGTATGGCCCGCAACAGACGGGAGGCTACAGCATTCAGGTGGAGGAACTTTACCTGACAGAGAATGCCATTGTGCTTGACACGGAGCTTCTGGGGCCAGAAAAAGGAGAGGCTGCAGCACCAGAGACATCTTATCCGGTTATTATCATTCGCACAGAGCTTTTAGAAAATCCAGTGATTTTTAAATAGTTCTTTTTTATTCTTCCAACATATGCTATACTAACCAGAAAAGCCCGCTTGTATGTGGGGCTTCTATAGACAGCGATGAGGGAAGAACCATGATTTTAAAAGATATTTGGATGGATGTAAAAGCAGTACAAGAGAGAGACCCGGCAGCACGCAATGCCCTGGAGGTGTTATTGCTGTATCAGGGGGTTCATGCCTTGATCTGGCATCGGTTTGCCCATTGGTTTTACAGGCACCACCTGTTTTTTCTGGCACGGCTGATTTCACAGCTGGCCCGTTTCTTTACGCTGATTGAGATTCACCCGGGAGCACAGATGGGCCGAGGGATTTTAATAGACCATGGATGCGGTGTGGTGATCGGGGAAACTACTGTGGTTGGAGACAATTGCACGATCTACCAGGGAGTTACCCTAGGCGGTGTAGGCACCCAGAAGGGGAAACGCCACCCTACGTTGGGGAATAATGTAACGGTAGGGGCCGGAGCCAAAATTCTCGGCTCCTTTGAGGTGGGGGATAATTGTACGGTTGCGGCTAATGCGGTTCTTTTGAAGCCGTTGGAAGACAATATCACTGCTGTGGGGATTCCAGCCCGTCCAGTGAAGAAGAATGGGATACCTCTTCCAAAGGAGGAGAAACGGATGGTATCCATGGAACATTACTGCAAGATGGAGGAACGGGTGAAAGAACTGGAACGGCAGCTGGAAGAACTAAGGCAGAATTTGCAGCCGGAAACTCCAAAATAGCCAGATAAGTGGGAAACGTATAGGGTGAGCATAAAAGGAACATTGCCAGAGGGCATCCTGCCATATCTACAGGATGCCCTCTGTGTTTCTGCAATGATACATTCTTCTGAGCTTCGGCACCGCCAGATGGCAGGTTTACCAGGTGATGATTTTGTCAAGAAGCTTCTTCTGCTCTCTGCTGGAGCAGGTCAGATAGATGCGGGTGGTCTCAATGCTTCCGTGGCCCATCAGATCTGCCAGAAGGGCAATGTCATTAAACTTTGCCAGGAAATTTTTGGCGAACCGATGGCGGAAGGAATGGGGATATACGGTTTCAGGATCAATGCCGTACTGCAGGGCATAATGTTTTAGCTGGCTGTGGATGCCTCTGGAGGAGATGGGCTTGCCCTGTCTGTTTAAGAACAAAAAGCCACTTCTCTGGCCCTTTCTTGAACACCATTCCAGCGCCTCCTTGCAGAGAAAATCGGGAAGATAGATGCGCCGGATCTTGCTTCCTTTGGAGTACAGATCCAGGTAGCCGTGGGACAGATGTTCCACTTTTATTTTAGTCAGTTCGCTGACCCGGACTCCGGTGGCTGCCAGAAAGTGGACGACAAAATACCAGAAATCATTGCCGTCTGCCTTTAAGCTGCATTTTAGCAGTTTATAGTCTTCATTGGAAATGGTATTGTCCTGAAAGGTCTTTTGCTGTATTTTTACGGAGGAGATTCGGTAATCTTTTAGAAACAGGAATTCTTCCTCATAGGTTTCCGCAAGAAAACGAAGGTAGCTGTTCATGGCGTGAATTCGTTGGTTGACAGTGGCTGGTTTATAGCGTGAAATCAAGGCTGCCCGATATTTTTTCAGATTTTTTAGTGACAACTCCGGATACATGCTTAAAAATAGGCGGACGCTGCCAGAGTAAGTGCTGATAGTGTTTGGCGCCAGGTTCCTATCTCTGAGATAATCCTGGAAAGCGCTTAATGAGTCTTTTTTTTTCATATGTAGAATATTCCTTTCGATGCTGCAAAAACAAGACCTGGTGCGACTACCAATCGACGATTTGATTGACGATCTTTTTTTGTTCCGCACTGCTTCTGTGCAGATAGATACGAGTCGTTTCAATGCTTTCGTGCCCTAAAATATCAGAAAGCATGCTGATGTCTCCATGAACTTTGAGAAAGTTTTTGGCAAAGAGATGCCGGAATGCGTGGGGATAGACAACAGAAGGATCCAGATCGTACAGCACGGTGAAGCGTTTTAACTGGCCGCGGATGGCAGCCGGGGTCAGATCATCGCCATTTCGATTGACAAAGACATATCCGCAGTCGCGGGGGATATTTTTCAGCCAGTTCAGGCAGTCTTTGCGAACTTTCTTAGGGATATAAATGCGGCGGATCTTATTGTCCTTGGAATAGATATCCATATGTCCGCGCTTTACATCTTCCACCTGAAGCCGGACCAGCTCACTGATGCGCATTCCGGTGGTGGACATCATGCGGATAACAAAATAGTAGAGCAGGTTACCGTCCCTTACCAGGCATTTTTTCAGGTACTCGTAATCTGCCTGGCTGATGACATTTTCCAGAAAAGGCTTTTGCTGGACGCGGATCATCAGGATCCGGGGCGTAGAAAGGTGGAGGGATTCCAGGAGGCAATTTAATGCCCGAATCCTCTGGTTTACGGTTTGCGGCTTGTAATGTTCCACAAGATAACACTTGTAGAGCATTAGGTTGTCGTGATTGATTGTTCCATACATTGTCAGGAATTGCTCCGCTGCATACAGGTAGGCGTGAATCGTGTTTTCCGCCATATTGTGGAACTCCATGGATGCGCGGAAATCCTGTAAAATGGTTTCCATACTGGAAACAGGTTCTGTGTTCATTGTTCATCATCCTCTTTTGTAAAATCGTTTAATCAATAATTTATGAGTAAAACCTAAAATTGTCAATATGATTTTCCCGGTATAAATCAAAGGGCCCTTACATACATTAGCATAAAAGGCTGATAGAAAGACAGGTGGGTGTATCGATATGATGGAGTTGGTAAAGAAAAATATACGCATGAACCGCTTTAAAAGCAACACGGCGACTCAGGTGACGATGGATGATGATTTTATTGTTCCGGATACCATGGATGATATGGCACAGGTGATTCTAAGCTCCGGGGATATGGTGATAGAGTCCGTAAAAAATCAGGGGGAGCGGGTGCTTATAAGAGGAAAACTGGCATTTCAGGTCTTGTACCGCAAGGAAGAGGGCGGCCTGCAGACGTTGGCTGGCAGTATCCCTTTGGAAGAGCCGGTGAATGTGCCGGAACTGGGAGAGCGGGACGATTTAAGCGTATCCTGGGAGATCGAAGATCTGACAGCCGGAATGATTAATTCCAGGAAACTAAGTATAAAGGCGATTGTGACATTAAATGTAAGAGCGGAGGCTCTGTGTGACGGAGAGGCCGCCGTGGATGTGGAAATGAACGGGGAAAATGCAGAGACTCTAAAGAGGACCATCGATGTGGCGGCGATTGCAGTCCGGAGAAAAGACACGTACCGGATTAAGGAAGACATTTCCCTGTCAAGCAGTAAACCCAGCATTGAACGGATTCTGTGGAGTGAGATGCAGCTTATGGGAGCATCCACAAAACCTCTGGATGGCCAGGTACATGTAGAAGGGGAGTTGGCTATCTTTCTGATCTATAATGGCGAAGGGGAGAATACCCCCGTTCAGTGGCTGGAAGAATCCATTCCTTTTGCAGGGGATGTGGACCTGCCGGAGGCGGTAGAAGGCATGGTTCCCTCCATTGCCCTGCGTCTGGTACATAAAGATTTGGAATCCAAACCAGATTATGACGGCGAGATGCGTGACCTGGAAGTGGATGCCGTGCTGGAACTGGACATGAAACTTTATGAAGAGCAGCCATTAGAACTGTTAAGTGACCTATATGCCACGGACAGAGAGGTAGTACTCCAGAGAGGAGAGGTATCTTTTGACCGGCTGCTGTCGAAAAATACGGGAAAATGTAAGATCTCTGAGCGCATTCAGATGGAACCGTCAGACCGGATTCTTCAGATCTGCCATAATGACGCATCCATTAAGATTGATGAAGTAGAGATTCGGGAGGACGCCCTAAGTATTGACGGAGCGCTGGAAGTATCTCTTCTGTACATGACCTCTGATGATACGGAGCCGGTAAAGGCTTCTACGGCTGTGCTTCCCTTCCAGTATGTGGCAGATGCCTCAGGTATCCAGAAAGACAGTGTGTATCAGTTGAACACCGGGGTGGAACAGATGACAGCGGTTATGGCTGGAGGTGACACCGTGGAGATCCGGGCTGTACTAAACCTGGATGTCCTGGTGTTACAGCCCACCAGTGAATCTGTGATTGTCAATGCCAGGGAGGAACCGTTAAACCTGGAGAAATTGCAAGCCCTTCCGGGAATTGTGGGCTATATTGTCCAGCATGGTGATAGCTTGTGGGATGTGGCCAAACGGTTCCATACGACCATGAGCCGGGTGATGGAAACCAATGAGCTTGCGGATGACCAGATACGTCCGGGAGACCGCTTGCTGCTTGTGAAAGAAGTGGCGAAGGCTTAGGAGCCTTAAAACAGGAGCACATTTATAAAATAAGGAAAAAGGTGGATGCACAAAATCCGGTATGTGGGATATAATACAGTATAAGGTTTCATGGGAGATGCCATGAAGAGCTTATGAAACACGATGCCGGGTTCGCATCCAGCTGGTGCTTCAGATAGATTCAGGGAAACCTGGGCGGTAGAAGCGTATTGCAAGCGCTGCTGCCGTCTACATAATAACGTTGCCGGGGCCTAGTGCAGCAACACTAGTATCAGGCTTATACACAGGAGGAAACATGAATTACACATATCTGGTGCAGTGTGTTGACGGCACGCTTTACTGTGGTTGGACAAACAATATGGAGAAACGGCTGAAAGCCCACAATGACGGAAAGGGAGCGAAGTATACCAGAGGCCGTCGGCCGGTAACTCTGGTTTACTGCGAGTCATTTGACACAAAACAGGAAGCGATGCAACGAGAAGCGTATATAAAGCGGCTTAACCGCCACGAGAAATGGGAATTGGTGAGAAGGGGCCTGCAGCTGGGACATGATTGAAACAGCTGCAGGCTGAAATTTTTTGTGAAGGCTAAAATAATTACCAAAAACCATTGCAATTTTGGAAATTATGAATATAATATACTGTATACAATGTACTCAAAGAAGACAAGGAGATATGGGGGATGACAAAACGCCTAAGCCTGAAGGCACATGGGAAGATTAATCTGGGGTTGGATGTACTCAGGAAACGAGAGGACGGTTACCATGAAGTTTGTATGATCATGCAGACTGTAGGGATTTATGACAAGATTGAGCTGATCTACCAGGAAAAACCAGGGATTACACTGGAGACCAATCTATACTACCTGCCGACCAATGAAAACAATCTGGTATACAAGGCGGCAGACCTTCTGATGAAGGAATTCAAGATTTCAGGTGGTATTCACATTAATTTAAAAAAATTTATACCAGTATCTGCTGGGATGGCAGGGGGAAGCAGCGATGCAGCGACAGTCCTTGCAGGTATGAACAGGATGTTTGGACTGGGGCTTAAGAAGGAGCAGCTGATGGAACGGGGGGTGAAGATCGGAGCGGATGTTCCATATTGCATCTTGAGGGGAACCGCCCTTGCCCAGGGAATCGGAGAGATCTTAACGCCTCTTCCTCCGGTACCCCAGTGTCATTTACTGATTGCAAAACCGGGAATCAATGTATCTACAAAGTTTGTATATGGAAATCTTCATGTGGATGAATTGAGCAAAGAGCAGCATCCGGATATTCATGGTATGGCGGAGGCTATTAAAAAGGGGGACTTATATGGGATTGCGGGCCGGCTTGGCAATGTGCTTGAGACGGTAACGATTCCCGCCTACCCGGTGATACAGGAGATTAAGGATACCATGATGGAGTATGGAGCCATCGGTTCTCTGATGAGTGGAAGCGGCCCTACGGTTTTCGGTCTTTTTACCGATAAAAGGGAGGCAGAGAAGGCATATGAGGAAATGCGGTACGGGAAACGGTGTGAGCTTGCAAAACAAGTGTATCTTACGGATTTTTATCATGTGGAGGATTAAGAAGTCTTATGGAGTACAATTTAAAAGTTAACATGAATGAATATCTGCCATTGAGGGATGTGGTGTTTAATACGTTGCGGAAGGCCATTTTAAGGGGGGAACTGGCGCCAGGAGAGAGGCTGATGGAGATTCAGCTGGCAGAGCGTCTGGGAGTCAGCCGCACACCCATCCGGGAGGCGATCCGAAAGTTGGAATTGGAAGGGCTGGTGCTGATGATTCCCAGGAAAGGCGCGGAAGTGGCCAAGATTTCGGAAAAAAACCTGCGGGATGTGCTGGAAGTCCGCCGCTCTATGGAGGAACTTGCTATTGAGTTAGCGTGCCAGCGTATGATGGAAGAGGGGATTCACAAACTGGAGGAGGCACAAAAGGAGTTTGCCAGGGCTATCGCTTCCGGAGATGCCATGGAGATTGCAGAAAGCGATGAACAGTACCACAGCGTCATCTATGAGGGGACGGACAACCCTCGCCTGGTACAGATCTTAAATAATTTAAGGGAGCAGATGTACCGCTACCGTCTGGAATATATTAAAGATGCAGATCTGCATATTCTTTTAGTGGAGCATGAAGAGATTCTGAAAGCCATCCGCCAGCGCCATGTGGCGGAAGCCAAGGAGACCATGCGGGCTCACATTGACAATCAAGCTATCACAGTATCGAAAAATATTAAAGAAAAAGAATAACCAATTTATAACAAATTATAAAATATTTATAACCTCTATTGACAGGGTGACAAGGTGTCACTATAATAAGTGACAGGTTGTCACCTTTTGCTGTTTTGGTGATAAAAAGGGGGAAGAATATGGCAAGTGAACGGTTTTTACGGCTGCCGCCAAAGAAGCAGAAGGCGATCTACGATGCGGCCATAGGGGAGTTTATCAATACGCCTTATGAGAAGGTTTCCATCAATAAGATCATACAGAAAGCAGGAATATCCAGAGGAAGTTTTTACACGTATTTTGAAGACAAAAGGGAGCTTCTGTCGTTTGTATTTGAAGATACAAAAGACCAATGGCAGAACTTTTGTCTGAGTTTTCTGAAAAAATCCGGGGGGGATTTCTGGGGCATGATGGAGGCCATGCTGGATGCCGGAATGGAGTTTTGCAAGAACAATGACCTGTTTCGCTTACATAGAAACCTGATGATGTACCAGGAAGTCACCCTTATGGAGATGCCCTCCAAGAGTGAGACCGCCCGGATGTTGGAGAAAGAGTTGTATCCTCTGGCCGATCTTTCTACTTTTCAGGAGAAATCCAAGGAATATTTTGTGATGGTGATGGAGCAGGCGTTATTTGCAGTATTTTCCAGTATTGTCTATTATTATGAGAATCCAAAGACAGAGGAAAAGATCAAGGAAGATTATCAGAAGAAGATGAATATCCTTCGGTATGGGGCATGTAAAACCTTGAAAGAAAATCAGATGGAGGAACAGAAAGCACAATGAAAAAAGGTGTGATAGCAGCCATTGGAGCAGTGATAGTTGTAGCGGCGGGAGCATTTGCAGTATCATATTATTGGCCTGAGGAAGCAGAGGTTGAGGCGGTTGCCCCGCCGGCGGTGAGGGTGGAGAAGCCTGCGATTGCTGATATTGAGTTGTTCCGCAGTTTAACCGGTACCATCGAGCCATCGGATCTGGTCTATGTGATCCCCAAGGCGGCCGGAGAGATTACGGCAGTTTATGTAAAGAACGGGGATTATGTGACAGAGGGGCAGCTTCTGTGTGAAATTGATACGAAACAGGTGGATGCTGCCAGGCTTCAGCTGGAGGCGGCTCAAGTACAGTTAAAGGATGCGAAGACTAACCTGGAGAGAATGCGCGTGCTGTATGCCAGTGGCGATATCTCCGCCCAGTCGTTTGAACAGGTGGAAAGTGGTGCCAAAGGTGCCCAGATTCAATATGATTCCGCCAAGTTGGCTTATGACTATCAGCTGGAATTCTCAAGCATTACCGCCACAATCTCTGGCAAGATAGAGTCCAGCAACATGGAGGTCCATGATATGGCCACCCAGTCAAACCCACTGTGCGTCATCTCCAGCGAGGGGACAAAGGTTGTGAATTTTGCTGTGACAGAAGCGATACTGGATTATGTAAAAGAAGGAGACCCGATCCGCATAGAGAAAAGCGGAAGTGAATACATAGGAACCATCACAGAAGTCAATTCCATGGTGGATCCTGCTACAGGGCTTTTTAAAGTAAAGGCAGCTGTAGAGGATGGAGATGCCCTGATAAACGGGGCCACGGTAAAGCTGTATGTGACCTCGGATAAGGCGGATAGAGTTCTGACTGTTCCGGTGGATTCCATATATTATGACAATGGAGAGCCTTATGTTTATACATTTAAGGACGAAACGGTACATAAGACCGATGTGGAAATTGGCATCAGCGATTCCGAGAGAGCCCAGATTATCTCAGGAGTATCTTCGGAGGATTTTGTCATCACCACCTGGAGTCCGGAATTGTATGAGGGAGCGCCGGCGATTCTGTCAGACGGGACGGAAAATGCAGTGGAGGTGACAGCAGAGGCTGTGAGCCCGGCGGATACAGAAAAAGTGGATGGAGCAAAAGAAGACATGACGGATGCAGCAGATTCCGCAGACCCTGCAGAGACGCCTGCAGCGCAGTAGAGGAGGGGATCGTATGAACGTAACGAAAACAGTCCTCAAACGGCCAGTGACCACGCTGATGGTAATCCTGTGCCTGCTTGTCTTTGGACTTACTTCCGTGTTATCTTCCAAGCTTGAACTGATTCCCCCTATGGATATGCCTATGCTGGTAGTATCAACCGTTTACCCGGGAGCCAGTCCGGAGGATGTGGATGAACTGGTCAGCCAGCCCATTGAGGATGAGACAGGAACCCTAAGCGGGGTCAAGGGAGTCACCAGCGTTTCCAATGAGAATTATTCCATCGTACTGCTGGAGTATGAATATGGGATTGATATTAACGATGCCTATGACGATTTGAAGAAAAAGATGGATGTCATCCAGACGCAGCTTCCAGACGATGTGCAGGATCCTGTGATTATGGAGATGAACATCAACGACATGCCCAGTATCACCTTTGCTGTGAATAATGATGCCCAGAGTAATCTGTATAATTATGTCAATGATACCATTGTCCCTGAGTTTGAGAAGCTTTCCTCTGTAGCCAGCGTGGATATCAGTGGCGGCCAAAAGGAGTATATCCGGATAGAACTGATTCCGGAGAAGTTGTCGCAGTATCATCTGAGCATGAACAGCATCGCCTCCGCCATAGGGAGTGCAGATTTTACTTATCCGGTAGGCGATACCCAGGTGGGCAAACAGAACTTATCTGTGTCTGCAGGAGTCAGCTATGATACCATGGAAAGCCTGAAGAGCATTCCCATTACCGTGGGAGGCGGCAACATTATCTATCTGGAGGATGTGGCCAATGTCTATCCGGCTTTGGAAGAGGCTGGCGGCATTGGGCGGTACGATGGCCGGGATACCATTTCCCTTCAGATCAAAAAGCAACAGAGAAGCAGCGATGTGGAAGTGTCCCGGGATGCTATGAGAGTGGCGGAGCATTTAAAAGCGGCTGATGATCATCTGGAGATGGTTGTGGTGGATGACAACAGTGATATGATAAAGTCTTCCTTAAAATCCGTACTGCAAACCATGGCAATGGCTGTTTTGGTCTCTATGGTAATTATTTTCCTGTTCTTCGGGGATTTGAAGGCATCCTTGATTGTAGGCACCTCTATTCCCATTTCTATTCTGGCTGCTTTGATTTCTATGAGCGCTATGGGATTTTCTTTAAATGTAATTACCCTAAGCAGCCTGGTGCTGGGAGTGGGTATGATGGTAGATAATTCTATTGTAGTGTTGGAAAGCTGCTTTCGGTCGACTAAGGGCGTAGGATTTCGGGAATATACGGATGCGGCACTGAAGGGAAGTGCAACGGTACTTCAGTCTGTGGTTGGCGGAACATTGACAACCTGCGTGGTGTTCCTGCCGTTAGCTTTTCTGGCAGGCATGTCCGGGCAGATGTTTAAACCCCTGGGATTTACTATCGTGTTCTGTATGCTGGCTTCCTTAATTTCCGCTATGACCATTGTGCCTTTGTGCTATACCATGTACCGCCCAAAAGAGAAGGAGCATGCGCCTCTGTCCAGTATGATTACAGGGCTTCAGAACGGATATCGGAGCATTATGAAGGTTCTTCTGCCTAAGAAAAAGACGGTTATCTTTGTCTCTGTTGTGTTTTTGGTACTGTCTATCCTTATGGCTACGCAACTTGGAATGGAACTGATCTCCTCGGCGGATGAGAGAACCATCGCTGTGTCGGTTGAGACAAAGCCTGGCCTTAGGATTGAGGAGGTTGACCAGATCCTACAGAAAGTGGAACAGGTGGTGACTGCTGATGAGAAGGTAGATTCCTACATGCTTTCCTACGGTTCCAGCGGATTGAGCATGGGAGGGTCAGGAGCCACATTGACAGCCTATTTATCAAAGGAATGCAAACTGGAGACAGAAGAGGTGATCCGGCTGTGGAAGCCTTTGATGGCGCAGATTCCGGACTGTGACATCACCATGGAAGCCAGCAGCATGATGGGAAGCATGATGATGACTACTGATGGTTTCCAGGTTATCCTGGAAAGTACACAATATGACAGCTTAAAAGAAGCTTCCGATCAGATTGTCAAACAGCTTACGGACCGTGGGGAAGTAACCAGAGTCCATTCTACGTTGGAGAACGCAGCGCCGGTGATCAAGATTGACATTGATCCAATTCAGGCTTCGGCGGAGGGGCTTTCCCCGGTTCAGACAGCAGGAATGATCAACACAATGCTAAGCGGGACGGAAGCAACGACCTTGGAAGTAAACGGCAATGAGATCAGCGTCATGGTTGAATATCCTGAGGGGGAATACGCCACGCTGGATCAGGTAAAGGGGATTGTGATTCCTACAGCAACCGGTGCCTCGGTGGCATTAGCCGATATTGCAGAGGTGAAATTCCAGGATAGCCCGTTAAGTATCACCCGTTCCAATAAACAGTATCAGGTTACTGTTTCCGGTGACTATACGGATATGGTGGATACAAGGGATCGGAAAGCTGTAGAGCAGATGAAAAATACTTTGATGCAGCAGGTGGTAACTCCTTCTCTGTCCGCAGATATTACCATTGCCCAGAGTGCGGTAGATGAGAGCATGGTGGAGGAATTGGGAGCGTTGCTACAGGCCGTATTGATTGCCGCCTTCCTGGTATTTGTTGTCATGGCCGCCCAGTTTGAGTCGCCGAAGTTTTCCCTGATGGTCATGACGACCATTCCATTTTCCCTGATCGGTTCCTTCGGCCTTCTGTTTCTGGCGGATGTGTCCATCAGTATGCCTTCCATGCTGGGATTTCTCATGCTGGTAGGAACTGTGGTTAACAATGGTATTCTCTACGTGGATACGGTGAACCAGTATCGTCAGGAGATGGATATGAACACAGCATTGATTGAGGCAGGCACTACTCGTTTAAGGCCGATTCTCATGACGACATTGACTACGATTGTGGCGATGATCCCCATGTGTCTTGCATACGGCGATGCGGGAGAGATGATGCAGGGGTTGGCATTGGTGGATGTGGGAGGCCTGGTTGCCTCTACGGTTTTGGCACTGTTGATGCTTCCCGCCTACTATTCTGTTATGAGCTATAAAAAGAAGGAAAAGTCCATTGTGGATTAAAAGCGGCGCGACGCGTGCCGATACCTGATAGGAAATAAGGAGAGATAGAAATGAGGAGAAGAAAAAGGGTAGGAGTTTTGTCACTTTGTGTGGGTACCATGTTAAGCCTTCAGGCTCCCTTGACAGGTCTGGCGGCAAGCCCGGAATTTGCCCGCTCTGCAGAAGAGTGGGAGCGGCTGAGAGACAATGTGCTGGAATATGAGGAACTGGAGGATCTGATTCACGAGTATAATGTGACGACCCAGAATAATCAGTACACCGCCAGTTCCATGGGATCGGATGTGAAGCTGAGTGAACTGGTGGGAGAAAAGCTGGAAAGCGCTCAGAAACTGTATGATGATGCATCCAATGCTACGACAGAGGCTGGGCGGATCATCGCGGAGTTTGACGCAAGAAACCAAGAACTTAGTGTTTTAAGAACCTATGATGGAATGGAGGATTCCGATTCCGTCAGATGGAAGAATGCAAGGACAGAGGGACTTCTGGTGCAGGAGGCCCAGAATACGATGAATTCATACTATCAGCTGAAACAGCAGCTGATCGCAGCGGAAAAAGGAAAAGAGCTTCTGGAGGCCCAGCTTCACTCGGTGCAGACGCGCATGTCTGTCAATATGGCTACTCAGGCGGAAGTCTTGGCTGCCCAGCAAAGCCTTCAAAACAGCGAGGCTCAGATTCTCTCTCTGAACAGTGAGATTGAATCCGCCAGACAGAAACTGATCATCATGACCGGATGGAAGCAGGGGGAAAACCCAGAGATCCGGGAGATACCAGAAGTGGATCCTGGCAGAATAGCGGCAATGGACCTGAATCAGGATATCCAGACAGCCCTTGATAATGATTATCAGCTGAAGATGGATAAGCACAAGGAGGCGAGGGTTCCCAGCCAGGATTACCGAAAAGCGTATGGACTGACTGTCGCCACAGACAAGGAACAGATTGCAGCAGAATTAAACAATGCCTATCAGGCAGTGCAGCAGGCCAAGACAGCCTACGATGAAGCGGTTCTGGATCTGAATGTGGCGGCCAAAAACCTGGCGACAGCGTCCACCCAGTACAATCTGGGAAGCATCAGCCTTCTGGAATACCGCCAAAAAGACAGTGAACATGTGACAGCCCAAACCGGACTGGAGATCAAGAAACTGGAACTGCTGAAAGCAGTAGAGGCTTACGACTGGATTGTTAAAGGAGTGAGATAAGTGAGAGCAGGAAAGACAATAGCGGCTGTGGCATTAACTGGCTTGATTTCTTTGTCAGCAGTTTATCCGGCCTTTGCCATAGAGAAGCCGGATGGCATGGATGATATCACCTGGGCCAGGCTGCAGGACGGGATCATTGAATATGATGAGA
Source organism: uncultured Hungatella sp. (assembly GCA_947425205.1). GTDB lineage: Bacteria > Bacillota > Clostridia > Lachnospirales > Lachnospiraceae > UBA3402. The sequence continues at coordinate 56,140 of CANDZL010000010.1, forward strand.
TTGAGAATCTGGTAGTTTATTTTAATCCTAGCTATCGCCAGGGAATTGAGCAGATGGATGCTGCCACGGGAATTCAACACATGGAGCAATCGGTCAGTGACTTGAAAAAGGAGATAAAGAACATAAAGGATGAAGCGGAATTTGCAAAAGAAGAGAACGATATGGCGCTCTATATGTACAATACTGCCCTTGCAGATTCCCTTGAGAAGAAGGCCCTAAAGCCATTTAATTCAGCAGTAAAGATAATGAACTCTCAGAAAAAGGATACGTTTCAGAGTATAAAACGGCAATTGACATCCGGAATCCAACAGTTAATGATCTCCTATCATATGCTTCTGGCTTCTAAGGAACTGACAGATACAGGCGTGGAACTGGCTGAGGCGGCACATCAGTCTACGATAACACAGAAGGGACTGGGGATGGCCACGGATACGGCAGTTCAAAATGCGGAAAAAGCATTGGTGTCGGCAAAAAAACAGCAGCAGTCGGTGGACAACAATCTCTTAAAGCTTCGCCAAAACTTAAGTATTATGACTGGCGGCTCCTATGATACGCCAGTGGAAGTCGGCGCGATTCCGGCTCCGGATCTTGGAAGGATTGAGACGATGAATCCAGAACTGGATATGGATACGGCAGTTATATACAATAGTGATGTTCAGGCGGCCATTCATCTGGATGAGCGGGCTCAGGCAAAGTACGACCTTAAGTATCTGACATTGGACGAGAGCAAGGGGAGACTGAAGACGAAGCTAGAGTCTCTCTATCAGACGGTTTTAGAGAATAAGACGGCTTATGAGGCAGCTCAGACGGCATTTGAGAGTGCCAGGATTACGATGAATGGGAATGACTTAAAGTATCAGATGGGAATGCTGGGGCGGTTGGAGTATCTGCAGGCAAAGCTGGGCTATCTGCAGCAGAAGATGACGTATGATATGGCGGTGCTGAATTTAAAGCAGGCTATTGAGAATTATGATTGGGCGTTGTATGGGGTGGTGGCGTTGGATTAAGTGGGGCGTTATATGAACAATGTCGTTAAGTTGAGAGAAGGGGTGTTTAACAAGTCGTGGAGGGTCCGCCCGAAGAGGGACTTATATTGTTTTCTCCCGGGCACGCTCGCGCTACGTGAAGAGCATAGCGGTACGTAAGGCACTAAAAGACAGTGCCTAAGTACCGATGGTCTTCAAGTACCCTGGAGAAAACAATATAAGTCCCTCTTCGGGCTACGCTATCTCATGCCCATGACATTAGTGGCAATAACTCCTTTTATGGGGAAGGGACCGTTGGGGGTATGGGAAGAGGATTACCATTTACTCATCTGTAATATTAATTCATTAATATTTGGCCATCAGAGATAACGTAGCCTGGAGAGGGCATCCTATTGTATTCTCCAGGGTACTTGAAGACCGTCGGTACTTAGACGCTGTCTTTTAGCGTCTTATGTACCGCTACGCTCTTCACGTAGCGCGAGCGTGCCCAGGAGAATACAATAGGATGCCCTTTCCAGGCGGCCCCTTTACGATTCCTCAAAAAACAAATCCTCACCAATTGACATTTTTTCATCCGAAGACGAAGAAGTACTGCTTATATCTGAAGAATCGCCAAGGAAAAAACTGCCTGCCAGTTCAGGAAGGAGAAAGCGAACCTTAAGTTTCTGGCTCCTTCGGTCAATCAGTCTTTCATAGTCTTCCCCAAGCAAATCCTGCAGTAATACTTTGGAGGAATCCGGGACAATGGCATGGGAAGCGTCTACGAAGCAAAGGCGTGGGTATAAGACACACCACCAGTTGCGCCCTCTGCCATCTCCCAGCCGTACTTCCACAGCATCATATGTCCCGGCCGGCAGGACGATGTCGCCATAGGCTTTGGTAGGGAAATAACTTTGGGTAAGGGCAATATCTGCTTGATAGGAATACCCCAGGGATTCCATATAAGATTCCGCAGAAGATTCCAGTTCATGTTTATGTTCTGATACATAACGGGAAAATCCTTCTTTGCTGTCCAGGTCCGTTTTTGACAGTTCATCCAGAAGGTAAGTCTTGACCATCAGCTTCAGCTCCTGGTCTTTTTTTGTATTGCTGTTGGCCAGCACGTGGAAACGAAGAATATCAGAAGAAATCCGTTGGGCCATGTTCTCCTCTTTTTGTCTGATCCATATCATAGAACAGAGGAATGCGAGAAGGAAACAGGTGACGGACAGAGTAAATTGTTTTTGATGTCTCATGTTCTAACCCCCTTTTTACGATTTCTAATTGTAATTGTAACCAGGTATGGTATAATTAAACACGCATATCAAAAAAGAAAGGCCGATTTGTTTTGAAGGAGAGGAAGATGAAACAGACAATTGTAGTACTTTTTGGCGGCCAGTCATCGGAACATGTGGTGTCTTGTATGTCGGCGGTCAATATTATTGAACAGATAGACACGGAAAAATATGAGATACTTTTAATTGGAATTACGGAAGAAGGGCGCTGGCTTTTCGTTCCTTCGATTGAGGATATTCGTTCTGGCAATTGGAGGAAGGCAGAGGCGGAGGCGGTTCTGCTTCCAGATGCCACGAAGAAATGCGTGGTCATAACCAGGGGCAGCCAGAGAGAAGAGATAAGCGTGGATGTGGTATTTCCGGTTCTCCATGGATTGTATGGGGAGGACGGTACGATTCAGGGGTTATTGGAATTGGCGAAGATTCCTTATGTGGGATGTGGTGTCCTGGCTTCTTCGGTTGCCATGGATAAGCTGAGCACCAAGATTCTTGTAGATGCCTTGGGAATCCGCCAGGCGGCTTATGTGCCGGTGATGCGCCGGGAATTGGAGGACATGTCCTCTGTGGTAAAGAAGATTGAAGAGACCCTTTCATATCCTGTGTTTGTAAAGCCTTCTAATGCAGGCTCTTCGGTTGGCGTGAACAAGGCGGAGAACCGGGAAGAACTTACAAATGCCTTCCTGGAGGCGGCAAAGCACGACAGGAGGATCCTGGTGGAGGAAGCCGTTGTAGGGCATGAGGTTGAGTGCTCGGTGTTCGGAGGCGGGAAGGAAGAGGTCATAGCTTCCGGAGTTGGCGAGATCCTGGCTGCTGCAGATTTTTACGATTTTGATTCCAAGTACTATAATGAGGAGTCCCGGACAGTGACGGATCCTAAGCTACCGGGAAATGCTGTGGAAGAGATCAGACAGAGCGCCATAGATATTTTCAAGGCCATAGACGGATACGGGTTGTCCCGGGTGGATTTCTTCGTGACCGGGGAAGGCCAAGTGGTGTTTAACGAGATTAACACTATGCCAGGCTTTACGGCTATCAGTATGTATCCCATGCTGTGGGAGGCCAGGGGAATCCATAAGGCAGAATTGGTGGAGAAGCTGATTGCCCACGGAAGAAGGCGCTATGATGAATAGGAACGCACCCATCGGAATATTCGATTCTGGGGTTGGCGGATTGACAGTGGCCAGGGAGATTATACGGCAGATGCCAAAAGAGAGAATTGTCTATTTTGGCGATACAGCCCGCCTGCCCTATGGAAGCAAATCACAGGATACTATCGTTCGGTATTCCAGGCAGATCATTCGTTTTCTGATGACCAAAGAGGTAAAGGCCATTGTGGTTGCCTGCAATACAGCCAGCGCTTATGCACTGGATGTGGTGGAAAAAGAATACGACATTCCGATTATAGGTGTGATCAATGCTGGTGCCCATACGGCGGTCCAGGCTACCCGCAATGGGAAGATCGGAGTCATTGGTACGGAGGGAACCATAGGAAGCGGCATCTACACAAAGGTGATGAAACAGATGCGTCCGGACATTGAGGTAACTGGGAAATCTTGTCCCCTGTTCGTACCGCTGGTAGAGGAGGGGCTGCTTCATGACTCGGTCACCGATGAGATTGCATCCCGTTATCTCAGTACCCTGAAAGGCCGTTTTATAGATACTCTGGTGCTGGGATGTACCCATTATCCACTGATTCGTTCTACCCTGGGAAGGTTGATGGGAAGTGAAGTGACATTGGTGAATCCGGCCTATGAGACAGCCATTGAGCTTAAGACATTGTTGGAAGAACGGCAGATGGACTGTGAGCCTAATACGCAGCAAGAGGAAAAGTACCAGTTTTATGTCAGTGACCTTGCGGAAAAGTTTACAGCGTTTGCTACATCCATTCTTCCCAATGAAGCCAGGGAAACCAGAAAGATAGATATCGAGGAGTATTAATCAAATATGTACTCTTGGAGCCTCTTTGTGCCTGATTTTGTGAAATGATTGCCACGAAGGCAGAGGCAGGAGAGACTCCGAGAGTACATAAATACGAAAAGGAGAAACGCCAATGACTCGTGATGTACTGATCAGCATCAGAGGGGCTCAGATGTCCGACGGCGGCCAGGAGGATGTGGAACTGGTCACCACTGGAGATTACTTTTTAAAAAACGGAAAACACTATATTATATATGAAGAGATGGAAGAGAGTGGCAACCAGATGACGAAAAATACCATCAAGGTTGCTGAGGACACCATAGATATCATCAAAGACGGGAATATCAGCACCCATATGATATTCCAAAAATACAAAAAGAATATCTCCTGCTATGTGACTCCATTTGGAGAGCTGACGGTGGGTATCCACACCAATGAAGTACATATAGAAGAAAACGAAGATACGTTAAACATAAAGGTTGGGTATGCTCTTGATATCAATGATGAGCATGTCTCCAACTGTAACATTGCCATACAGGTGAAATCCAGACATCTGGATGGAATAGATGAAAAGAAATCCTAAGTTCTTGGAATAAAAAACTGCCGCAGTTCCAATCCATGACAGGAGATGGAACATGCGGCTGTTATTTTGACGCTGTCTTATTTACCCATTTTATCATTACGTTTCTCTTTGCGGAATCTCTGAAAGAATCCTTTCTTCTTAACTGGAGCAACCACTGCTTTGCCTCTTACGCTTTTGATCTCTGTAATATAGATCCCGCTGACAACCACCTTGGCTTCTGTCTTAACTGGAAGGGTCTGAAAAACCTTCTCGTCTGCAAGAAGTGTCATAACTTTCGGGCCTACCTTGGCTTTAACCACCGGAACCTTGGCCCAGCGCATATACTTGGGCGTCTGCTCATATACCATCTTGGGAAGATTGGCCTCTTTAATCTTCATCTTCTTCTTATCGATAACCAGCATCGATACGGTCTGCGCGGCTGCTTCCAGCAAAGCCTGCTGTTCCACCTGGCGTTTTTCCAGCTTCCTGCCCAGGAAATACAGGGCGGCCAAAACAGCAACAGCAACAATGAGAATGACAAGTAAGACATTTAAAAATGTGCTCATAGGGAATACCTCCGATTGTGTACTAGAGCAGGCAAGGCCCACTTAATAAAAAGTATACCATTTTCCGCCAAAAAAGGCAAGAAAAAAATACTTGACATGAATAATTCGGTATGTTAATATGGAATGTACACTATCATGGCATCGTGTGTATATAGGGTTTGTATGCCCAAAAATCAGTCAAAAATGAATAGAAAACAGGGGTGAAACGTCAATGGAGAAAAGCAGAATGCGTCCTGTGAAGGCAGGGAAAAGCGTAAGAATGAGCTACTCAAGACAGAAAGAAGTACTTGAGATGCCAAACCTGATTGAGATTCAGAAGACCTCGTATCAGTGGTTTCTTGATGAAGGCTTAAAAGAAGTTTTCGAAGACATCTCTCCCATTGCTGACTTTGCGGGGCACTTGAGTTTGGAATTCGTTGATTTTACATTGTGTAAAGATGACATCAAGTATACCATAGAGGAATGCAAAGAGCGGGACGCAACTTATGCGGCTCCATTGCAGGTAAAAGTAAGACTGTGCAATAAAGATAAAGACGAGATCAAGGAACATAAGATCTTCATGGGCGACCTTCCGCTTATGACAGATACAGGCTCTTTTGTCATTAACGGCGCAGAACGTGTCATTGTCAGCCAGTTAGTACGTTCCCCTGGCATCTATTATGGCATTGGACATGACAAGATTGGCAAGGAACTGTATACCTGTACCGTGATTCCCAACCGGGGAGCATGGCTGGAGTATGAGACCGATTCCAATGACATTTTCTATGTCCGTGTAGACAGAACAAGAAAGGTTCCGGTGACAGTGTTGGTTCGTGCCCTTGGCTATGGAACCAATGCAGAGATTATTGATCTGTTCGGCGAGGAGCCGAAACTTTTGGCCAGCTTCGGTAAGGATGTTTCTGACAATTACCAGGATGGCCTGTTAGAGTTATATAAGAAAATCCGTCCAGGCGAGCCGTTGTCGGTTGACAGTGCAGAAAGCCTGCTTAACAGTATGTTCTTTGATCCGAGACGATACGATCTGGCGAAAGTAGGACGGTATAAATTTAATAAGAAACTGTTGTTTAAGAACCGTATTGCCGGACACACTTTGTCTGCGGATGTGGTGAACGAGGAGACCGGCGAGATTCTGGCTGAGGCGGGCGCTGTTGTGGATAAGAATCTGGCGGATGCTATCCAGAACGCAGGGATTCCGTATGTGTGGATTCAGGGCGTTGAGAGGAATCAAAAGGTACTGTCTAACATGATGGTGAATCTGTCTTCCTTCGTATCCTTCGATCCCGCAGAGGCAGGTGTTACGGAATTAGTATACTATCCTGTGCTCCAGTCTATTCTGGCAGAATATGGACAGGATGAAGAAGAACTAAAACGTGTGATTCGCAGGAATTTAAGCGAGTTAATACCAAAGCACATTACAAAGGAAGACATCATTGCTTCCATTAACTATAATATGCACCTGGAAGAGCAGATTGGCACTGCAGACGATATTGACCACCTGGGCAATCGAAGAATTCGTGCTGTGGGAGAACTTTTGCAGAACCAGTACAGAATCGGCTTATCCCGCATGGAACGTGTGGTGAGGGAGCGTATGACCACCCAGGATATGGATGACATTACACCTCAGTCCCTGATCAATATCAAGCCTGTGACGGCGGCGGTGAAGGAGTTCTTCGGAAGTTCCCAGCTGTCTCAGTTTATGGATCAGAATAACCCTCTGGCAGAGTTGACACATAAGAGGCGTCTGTCTGCTCTGGGACCAGGCGGTCTGTCCAGAGATCGTGCCGGATTCGAAGTGCGAGATGTACATTACACCCATTATGGGCGTATGTGCCCTATTGAGACTCCTGAAGGCCCCAACATTGGATTGATCAATTCTCTGGCTACCTATGCCAGAGTGAATATCTACGGCTTTGTGGAAGCACCTTACCGTGTGGTAGACAAATCGGATCCTCGTAACCCGGTGGTTACCGATGAGGTTGTGTATCTGACTGCAGACGAGGAGGATAATTTTGTCGTTGCCCAGGCCAATGAGCCATTGGATGAGGAAGGGCATTTCGTTCACAACAATGTATCTGGCCGTTACAGGGAGGAGACTTCTTCCTTCCAGAAGAAGAATATTGACCTGATGGACGTATCGCCGAAGATGGTATTCTCTGTGGCGACTTCCATGATCCCGTTCCTGGAGAATGACGATGCCAACCGTGCTCTTATGGGATCCAATATGCAGCGGCAGGCGGTTCCCCTTCTGACCACGGAGGCTCCTGTGGTTGGAACCGGTATTGAGGGGAAAGCAGCAGTAGACTCTGGTGTCTGTGTGGTTGCCAGGAATGCAGGTGTGGTAGAGCGCTCTGCATCCAATGAGATCATTATCCGCAGAGATTCAGACGGAAACCGGGATGTCTATCATCTGACAAAGTTTAAGAGAAGCAACCAGTCCAACTGTTACAATCAGAAACCTATTGTATATAAGGGAAACCATGTGGAGAAAGGGGAGGTCATTGCTGACGGCCCGTCCACACAGAATGGAGAGATCGCCCTTGGCAAGAATCCTTTGATTGGATTCATGACATGGGAAGGTTACAACTATGAGGATGCGGTTCTGCTAAGCGAGCGGCTGGTGCAGGAGGATGTGTATACATCCGTTCATATAGAGGAATACGAGGCGGAAGCCCGTGATACCAAGCTGGGGCCAGAGGAGATCACCCGGGACGTTCCTGGCGTAGGAGAAGATGCGCTTAAGGATCTGGACGAGAGGGGGATCATCCGCATCGGTGCAGAAGTTCGTGCCGGCGATATTCTGGTAGGGAAGGTGACTCCCAAGGGAGAGACGGAACTTACAGCCGAGGAACGTCTGCTTCGGGCAATCTTTGGTGAGAAGGCCAGAGAAGTTCGGGATACATCCCTGAAAGTGCCTCACGGCGCTTATGGAATTGTGGTAGATGCCAAAGTATTTACCAGGGAGAATGGCGATGAACTTTCGCCAGGAGTCAATCAGACTGTCCGCATCTACATTGCCCAGAAAAGGAAGATCTCTGTGGGCGATAAGATGGCAGGCCGTCATGGCAATAAGGGCGTGGTTTCCCGTGTCCTTCCGGTGGAGGATATGCCGTTTCTGCCCAATGGCCGTGCCCTGGATATCGTGCTGAATCCCCTTGGTGTGCCGTCCCGTATGAATATCGGACAGGTGTTGGAGATTCATTTAAGCCTGGCAGCCAAAGCCCTCGGCTTTAATATCGCCACTCCGATCTTTGATGGTGCCAATGAGAACGACATTATGGACACTCTGGATGTGGCCAATGACTATGTAAATACCTCCTGGGAGGAATTTAAAGAAAAATATGAAGGAACATTGAACCCAGAAGTGATGGAATACCTGGGCTCCCACCTGGAGCACAGAGAACTGTGGAAGGGTGTGCCTATCAGCAGGGACGGAAAGGTTCGGCTTCGGGACGGACGTACGGGAGAGTACTTTGACAGCCCGGTTACCATTGGGCACATGCACTACCTGAAGCTCCATCATCTGGTTGATGATAAGATTCATGCCCGTTCCACCGGGCCATATGCGTTGGTTACTCAGCAGCCCTTGGGCGGCAAGGCCCAGTTTGGCGGACAGCGTTTCGGCGAGATGGAGGTTTGGGCTCTGGAGGCCTATGGCGCTTCCTACACCCTGCAGGAGATCCTGACAGTAAAGAGCGATGATGTTGTGGGCCGTGTAAAGACCTATGAGGCGATTATCAAAGGGGAGAATATTCCAGAATCTGGAGTTCCGGAATCCTTTAAGGTTCTTTTGAAGGAGCTGCAGTCTCTGGGCCTGGATGTCCGTGTGCTGAAGGATGACGGCACCGAGGTGGAGATGACAGAGAATATTGATTACAGTGATATTGACCTGCGCTCGATCATTGAGGGCGACCGCTCTTACGGAAGCCAGGAGGAATCCTTGGGTAACCAGGGTTACCAGTACCAGGAATTTAAGGATGGAGAACTGGTAGACGTGGAGGAAGAGCCTGAGGAGGAGGACTTGACCGACGATATGGATTTGGATGACGAGGTAGATGACAGCGAAATCGAAGAGGATTCATTTGATGATTTTGATGTTTCTGATGATAATGAATAGGAGGGAGTTCACTCATGCCGGAGACGAAAGAAACTTATCAACCATTGACATTTGATGCAATCAAGATTGGTTTGGCTTCTCCTGAGAAAATTCTGGAGTGGTCCCATGGCGAGGTGAAAAAGCCGGAAACCATCAATTACAGAACGTTAAAGCCGGAGAGAGACGGCTTATACTGTGAGAGAATCTTCGGACCCAGCAAAGACTGGGAATGCCATTGCGGGAAGTATAAAAAGATCCGTTACAAAGGCGTGATCTGCGACCGCTGTGGTGTTGAGGTGACAAAGTCAAGCGTACGTAGAGAGCGTACCGGGCACATTGCGCTGGCAGCTCCTGTTTCCCATATCTGGTATTTTAAGGGGATTCCCAGCCGTATGGGGCTGATTTTGGATATTTCACCGAGAGTTTTGGAGAAAGTATTGTATTTTGCTTCTTATATTGTCCTGGATCCAAAAGATACAGGCCTGCAGTACAAACAGGTGCTTTCTGAGAAGGAATACCGGGAAGAACTGGAGAAGTATGGTGTCGGCAATTTCCGGGTAGGCATGGGCGCAGAGGCCATTCAGGAACTTCTGAAAGCCATTGATCTGGAGAAAGACTCTGAGGAGTTGCGGAAAGCTATGAAGGATGCCAGCGGCCAGAAGCGGGCAAGGATTATCAAACGTCTGGAAGTGGTGGATGCGTTCCGCAGTTCTGGCAACAGACCAGAATGGATGATCATGACTGTGATTCCTGTGATTCCTCCGGATATCCGCCCCATGGTTCAGCTGGATGGCGGACGTTTTGCCACCTCTGACTTAAACGATTTGTATCGCCGGATCATCAACCGGAATAACCGTCTGGCCAGACTTCTGGAACTGGGCGCACCGGATATAATTGTACGCAACGAGAAACGTATGCTTCAGGAGGCGGTTGATGCCTTGATTGACAACGGAAGGAGAGGAAGGCCTGTCACCGGACCAGGCAACCGTGCCCTCAAATCCCTTTCGGATATGTTGAAAGGAAAACAGGGACGTTTCCGCCAGAACTTGTTGGGCAAGCGTGTGGACTATTCCGGGCGTTCTGTTATCGTGGTAGGGCCGGAACTGAAGATCTACCAGTGTGGACTGCCCAAAGAAATGGCTATCGAACTATTTAAGCCATTTGTTATGAAAGAATTGGTTTCCAACGGAACTGCTCACAATATTAAGAATGCCAAAAAGATGGTGGAACGCCTTCAGCCAGAGGTATGGGATGTCCTGGAAGAGGTGATCAAAGAGCATCCGGTTATGCTAAACCGTGCTCCCACACTGCACCGTCTTGGAATCCAGGCATTTGAGCCGATCCTGGTAGAAGGCAAGGCGATCAAACTGCATCCCCTTGTATGTACCGCATTCAATGCAGACTTCGACGGTGACCAGATGGCGGTTCACCTGCCCCTGTCTGTGGAGGCACAATCCGAATGCCGGTTCCTCCTTCTGTCGCCTAACAACCTGCTAAAGCCGTCAGACGGCGGTCCTGTGGCAGTTCCTTCCCAGGATATGGTTTTGGGAATCTACTATCTGACGCAGGAGAGGCCTGGAGCCAAGGGGGAGGGAATGTTCTTCAAGAGCCCCAACGAGGCGATTCTGGCCTATGAGAACAAGGCCGTTACACTGCACTCCCGGGTAAAGGTAAGGGTGCAGAAAACCATGCCCGACGGCACAGTGAAGAGTGGAATCATTGAATCTACAGTTGGCCGGTTTATTTTCAACGAGATCATACCTCAGGATCTGGGGTTTGTGGACAGAAGTATTCCGGAAAATGAGTTAAAGCTGGAAGTTGACTTTCACGTAGGGAAAAAGCAGTGTAAGCAGATTTTGGAGAAGGTTATCAATGTCCATGGAGCAAGCCAGACGGCTGAGACGCTGGATGATATTAAGTCTATCGGATATAAGTACTCTACCAGGGCTGCTATGACCGTGTCCATTTCTGATATGACCGTGCCGCCTACAAAGCCTCAGCTGATTGCTGATGCCCAGGAGACTGTGGATCGGATTGCCAAGAACTTCCGCCGTGGACTGATCACGGAAGAAGAGCGTTATAAAGAGGTTATTGAGACATGGAAGAACACTGACGACCAGTTAACCCATGACCTTTTGACTGGTCTTGACAAGTACAACAATATCTTTATGATGGCAGACTCAGGAGCCCGTGGTTCTGACAAGCAGATCAAACAGTTGGCAGGTATGCGTGGACTGATGGCTGATACCACCGGACATACCATTGAGCTTCCGATTAAGTCGAATTTCCGTGAAGGACTGGACGTGTTGGAGTATTTTATCTCGGCGCACGGTGCAAGAAAAGGTTTGTCTGACACGGCGCTTCGTACGGCTGACTCTGGTTATTTGACCAGACGTCTGGTAGATGTTTCCCAGGATCTGATCATTCGGGAGGTTGATTGCTGCGAGGGGAAGGAATTCCCTTATATGGAGATCAAGGCCTTTATGGATGGCCAGGAGACCATCGAAAGCCTGGAAGAGCGACTGACAGGAAGATATATTGCAGAAACCATCACAGACCCGGATACCGGCGAAGTGGTTGTGAAGGCCAATCATATGTGTACGCCTAAGCGGGCGGCAGATGTGATGAAGGTGCTTAAGAAGACAGGGAAAGACACGGTAAAGATCCGTACGGTCTTGACCTGCAAATCCCATATCGGTGTCTGTGCTAAGTGCTATGGGGCCAACATGGCCACCGGACAGCCGGTTCAGGTAGGCGAGGCAGTAGGCATTATTGCCGCTCAGTCCATCGGTGAGCCTGGCACACAGCTGACCATGCGTACGTTCCATACCGGCGGTGTGGCCGGTGGTGATATCACCCAGGGTCTTCCTCGTGTGGAGGAACTATTCGAGGCGAGAAAGCCAAAGGGCCTTGCGATCATCACGGAGTTTGGTGGTGTGGTGACCATCAAGGATACCAAGAAGAAGCGGGAGATCGTGGTTACTAACAATGAGACAGGGAATTCCAAGACGTATCTGATTCCCTACGGCTCCCGTATTAAGGTAAGTGACGGCCAGGAGATCGAGGCAGGCGACGAGCTGACAGAAGGAAGCATCAACCCCCATGATATTCTGAAGATTAAAGGCGTTCGGGCCGTTCAGGATTATATGATTCGGGAAGTTCAGCGCGTATACCGTCTGCAAGGCGTGGAGATCAACGATAAGCACGTGGAAGTGATTGTTCGCCAGATGCTTAAAAAGATTAAGGTTGAGGAAAGCGGCGACAGCGATGTATTGCCGGGAATCTCCATGAATGTCCTGGAGTTTAACGATATGAATGAGAAACTGATCGCAGAGGGCAAGCAACCGGCGGAAGGCAAGCAGGTGATGCTTGGTATCACAAAGGCTTCTCTGGCAACAGATTCATTCTTGTCTGCGGCTTCTTTCCAGGAGACAACGAAGGTTCTGACCGAGGCGGCTATCAATGGGAAGGTGGATCATCTCATCGGGCTGAAGGAGAATGTTTTGATTGGTAAGCTGATTCCGGCTGGTACAGGTATGAAACGGTATCGGTCAGTGAAGCTGAATACGGATGTAAGCCCGGAGGATGAGATAGAGTTGTCGGATGATGATGAGTTGATGCTGTCTGAAGGCGATGAGCTTTTGGAGGAAGCAGAGGAAGTTCTGGAGTTGGATGAAGGAACTGAGGAAATTTAAGAGGTACAGTGGGAACGCCCTTAGGAGAGGATATTTCTTAAGGGCGTTTTGGTGTGGTAGGAGGCTGGCTGGAATGCCGCGGTAGGCTGTTGTGCTAGTCCGTTGGTCCGCTCCAAAGGAATGATAAAACATCTTACGACACACTCTCGTTCCGGTTTTCACGTAGCGGTACTAAGCGCCCAAAAAACGTGCGCTAAGTACCGACGTGAAAAATGGTCTACAGATGTTTTATCATTCCTTCGGAGCTACGTTGTTGGCAGAGGGGGCAATTTTTACGAGATCATGGCTGCTGTCTGAAAATGAACCCCAAGATGACTTTATATTGACAGTTTCGCCAAAAAACGCTATAACATTAGTGTAAATTGATAATGAAGAAGCCGGGAGGGGCATGGATGCAGACCAATATATTGGAGTATCTGGAAAAGACAGTGGTTCGTGTGCCGGATAAGGTGGCTTACGGGGATGATAAGACGGCGGTCTCGTTCCGGGAGGTGTATCAGAACAGCCGCAGAATTGGAAGCTTTCTCCACGCCAGAGGGATATACAGGGAGCCTGTGATTGTGTTTATGAAAAAGTCTCCTATGGCGGTCGTGGCATTTTTCGGGGTGGTTTATGGCCGGGACTTTTATGTTCCGCTGGATGAAGAGATGCCTAAGTATCGATTGAAGCTGATTATGGAGAACCTGAACGCCAGGGCGGTTATCTGTGATGATAAGACGAAGAAGGTCATGGAACAACTGGAATTTCAGGGAGATATTTTTTTGTATCGTGATATGATCGAGTATCCGGAGGATGGGATGGCGCTTTCGGCTGTCAGGGAGGCGGCTTTGGATGTGGATCCAATTTATATCGTATTTACATCAGGTTCCACAGGAGTACCCAAAGGGGTGGCGGCGTGCCATCGTTCGGTCCTGGACTATGTGGAAAACCTTTCCCAAGTTCTGGGATTTGGACAGGATACGGTGTTTGCCAATCAGAGTCCTTTCTATTTTGATGCCTGTCTGAAGGAACTGTATCCCACGATGATGTTCGGGGCCACCACTTATATTGTGCCCAAGTCGCTGTTTATGTTTCCGGTACGGCTGGTGGAGTTTTTAAATGAGCATCAGGTGAATACTATCTGCTGGGTGGTTTCGGCACTGACCATGATTTCTTCTTTTGGAACGTTTGAGACGGTGAAGCCGGAATATCTGCACACGATTGCATTTGGCAGCGAGGTATTTCCTATCCGACAGTATCATATATGGAAGGAAGCGGTTCCTGGCGCGCAGTTTTTTAATCTGTACGGGCCTACAGAGGCTACGGGAATGTCCTGCTACTATAAGGTAGACAGGGATTTTGCAGAAGATGATGTGATGCCTGTGGGGAGGCCGTTTAAGAATACAGAGATTCTTCTTCTGGATGAAGCGGGCCGCCAGGCGGACTGCGGTGAGATCCTGATCCGCGGTACGGCGGTGACCCTTGGGTATTACAACAATAAGGAAAAGACGGATGAGGTATTTATCCAGAATCCATTGAATCCTTATTATGGCGATATTGTGTATAAGACCGGTGATATTGGAAAATACAATGAGCGCGGCGAACTGGTATTCGTATCACGGAAGGATTACCAGATTAAACATATGGGGCACAGGATAGAATTGGGAGAGATCGAGGTACATGCGGGCATGATAGATGCGGTGAAAATGTCTGCCTGTATCTATGATAAGGAGAATGCCAAGATTATCCTGTTCTATGTGGGAGATACCACCACTGCTGATGTGATGGGACAGCTAAAAGATAAGCTGCCTAGATATATGCTGCCCAACCGGATTGAGAAGATCGACCGGATGCCATTTACAGCCAATGGAAAGATCAACCGTATGGCATTAAAAGAACGGATAAAGGAGAATGAATGATGGATGAGATTTTAACGATTCTGCAGGACTTGCACCCCGATGTGGATTTTGAGAGTTGTGATACGTTGATTGACGATGGAATTCTGGATTCCTTTGACATCGTGACCATTATTGCAGAGATCAGCGATGCATTTGACGTAAAGATCGGTGCAGAGCAGATTGTTCCGGAGAACTTCAATTCTGCAGAGGCTCTTTGGGATCTAGTGCGCCGGCTGGAGGAGGATGAGTAGATGTGACAGCACAGGCTGTTGCAATTAAAATTCTGAGAGGAAGCCATGCTGTTTACATCATATGAATTTATTGCCTTTCTGATTTTGCTGTTTGTTCTTTATTACACCATACCGGCCAGGTATCAGTGGAAGCTGCTTCTTGTGGCCAGTTATCTATTCTATTTTGTGTCCGGTTGGAAGAATTGTTTTTTCATTCTGCTGACCACGGTCAGCACCTGGTATTTAGCCAGAAGGATCGACCGGCTCCACAGGGAACAGGCAGCCTACATAAAGGAGCATAAGAAGGAATTAAGCAGAGAAGAGAGGAAACGCTACAAGGAGAAGATAAAATCCCGCCAATGGCATCTTCTGCTGGCGGGACTTTTTTTGAATTTTGGAATTCTGGCAGTGCTGAAATACACAAATTTTGTAATTGCCAACATAAATTTTGGATTGTCTCTTACAGGAGGCCAGAGCCGGATTGGATTTCTGTCGCTACTTCTTCCCCTGGGGATTTCTTTCTATACGTTTATAACCATGGGGTATCTGATTGACGTGTACCGGGGAAAATATCCGGCGGAGGGAAGCCTTGGAAAGCTGGCGCTGTTTGTTTCCTTTTTCCCCCAGCTGATTCAGGGGCCCATCAACCGATTTGATAAGATGAGAGAAACGTTATATGCAGAGCATCGGTTTGATGCCCGGGAGGTTTCTTTCGGGCTGGAGCGGGTTCTGTGGGGATTTTTTAAGAAGCTGGTGATTGCAGACCGGATTTTGCCGGGGGTAACCACTATCATCGGGCAGCCGGAGATCTATGACGGAATCTACGTGTTTGTGGGAATGATGTTTTATGCCCTTCAGCTTTATGCAGATTTCACTGGCGGCATTGATATTACCATCGGAATCGCACAGGCCTTGGGGATTCGGGTACAGGAGAATTTTATCCGTCCTTATTTTTCCAAAAATATTGCCGAATACTGGAGGCGGTGGCATATCAGTCTGGGAGCCTGGTTTACAGAGTATATTTTTTACCCGGTGTCTGTGTGCCAGCCCATGCTTACGTTTTCCAGATTCTGCAGGAAGCATTTGGGAGATTACGTGGGGAAACGAATGCCGGTTTATGTGGCAAGCCTTGCGGTATGGTTTACCACAGGGATCTGGCACGGCGCCAGCTGGAATTTTGTGGTGTGGGGTCTTTTAAATGGGGTGATCATTATCCTGTCACAGGAGTGCGAACCGTTCTATGCCAGATTCCATGCCAGGTTTCATGTGGCGGGAAAACGGTGGTATTCCGGCTTTCAGGTGGTGCGGACTGTGCTTTTGATGAGCAGCCTGCGGATGTTGGACTGCTATCGGGATGTGCCGCTGACGTTTCGAATGTTTGGAGATATGCTTCTCCACTCCAGGCTTAGCCAGCTTTTTGACGGAAGGCTTTTGACTCTGGGCCTGACAGTCAGCGATTATGCTGTGCTTATGGCGGGAACTGTGATACTGCTGGGAGTAAGCTTGGCAGGGAGGAGCGGAAGTATCCGAGAAAAGCTGGAGGCAAAGCCTGTCTCCGTAAGGTATGCCTTGCTGTACGGCCTGTTTCTGTGTACAGTGATCATCGGTGCATATGGCGTGGGGTATGATTCCAGCCAGTTCATCTATAATCAGTTTTAGCGTGTGTTGAAAGAATGGCTTTTCAGGCGCGCTGGAAAAGGACAGAAAGGGGAGTTGTTCAGAGAAAATCTGAATGATTGCCGGGAAGGAGCATCCATATGGGACGGAAAAAGCAGGTGTGCATTTTTTGGGCTGTACTTATCATAGGAAGCCTGATGGTTCTCACCAGCCTTCTGAAACCGAAATACATGGGAGATATTATAGAAGGAGCGTTAATTGCCGAATATTATAAGGAAACCACCACCCATGATGTAATTTTCATTGGAGACTGCGAAGTGTATGAGAATTTTTCTCCGGTTACGCTGTGGGAGGAGTATGGGATCACCAGCTATATCCGGGGGAGCGCCCAGCAGTTGATCTGGCAATCCTATTATCTTTTGGAAGAGACACTGAAATATGAAAAGCCAGAGATTGTGGTGTTTAATGTGCTGGCTATGAAATATGATGAGCCTCAGAAGGAGGCCTACAACCGGATGACATTGGACGGAATGAAGTGGTCGGCCTCCAAGGTAAAGTCCATTAAAGCCTCTATGACGGAAGATGAGAACTTTATTGAATATGTGATTCCTCTTCTTCGCTATCATTCCCGGTGGAGCGAACTGACAAAAGAGGATTTTCGTTATCTGTTCCATAAGGACAAGGTGTCCCACAACGGATATTATATGCGTGTGGATGTAAAGCCGGCGGGAACCTTTCCGAAGGATAAGAAACTGGGAAATTATCAGTTTGGGGAAAATGCATACGAGTATCTGGATAAGATCACAAAGCTGTGTAACGATCATGATATCCAACTGATTCTGATAAAAGCGCCGTCCATCTACCCTTCCTGGTATGAACAGTGGGATGAGCAGATGGTGGAGTACGCACAGGAGAATCAGATTCGATATATTAATTTCCTGAACCTTACAGAAGATGTAGGGTTGGATTTTCAGACAGACACTTATGATGGGGGGCTCCACTTAAATCTGTCGGGAGCTGAGAAGCTGTCCAAGTACTTCGGAAGAATTCTGAAGGAAGAATATGGCCTTTCCGATCATCACAATGATTCTGAACTTGTGAAGGTATGGGAGGAAAAATCCGATTTCTACAACCAGATGAAGGCCAGACAGGAACAGGAACTGGGGCAAAATACTGACAGGTAACAGGTGAGAAAATCGGATTAAGTGCTACAGAAGAAAATTTCATGAGGAGTAACCGATTATGAGAAAAAGAATGGATGTTGCAGCAATTGTTTTGGCCGTGGCAATGGGGCTGGCTGGATGCTCTGGAAACGGAGGAAGCCAGACGGCATCGGGGACGGGGACAACGGCGGTGCGGCAGGCTGGGGAGACGGCTGAGGGCAAAGACAAAGAGAACAAGGGGGAGGCTGTGAAAACAGAGACAGCGCAGTCAACGGCAGAAACAAGCCATAGCGGCTTTCTGTTCCAGAGCGGCGATGTCATCATAGGAATGAATGAAGATGTGGCCCCCATACTTAGCGGTCTGGGAGACTATAGTAATTATGCGGAGACTCCCAGCTGTGCCTTTGAGGGGCTGGATAAGATATACAGCTATAACGGCTTTGATTTATATACCTACCCGAAGGGCAGCACAGATTATGTAAATTCGATTTATTTTATTGATGATTCGGTGGCTACACCGGAGGGAATCCGTCTTGGATCTACGGTGGAGGAGATGCTGGCTGCTTATGGGGAAGATTATGTGGAAGAGTATGGTGTGTACACGTATACCAAGGAGAAGTCAACCTTGTCTTTTATAGTAACCGATGGTGTGATTGAGTCCATCGAGTACGTGGCAATCACAGAATAGTGCAAGGAGGAAACGGTCAATGAAACGGTGGCATATAATTCTGGCGGCAATGATATTCACAATGGCGGCGGTATTTCCAGCGGCTGCGGCGAATCAAAAAGACGGCCCCAGATCCATAGGAAGATGGCTAAAAAGTGAGGATGGAAGATGGTATTATGAGAATCCGGATAAAAGTTTTCCGGTGTCCCAGATAATGCAGATCAAGGATGCATGGTACTATTTTGATGGGGAAGGGTATGTGAAGACCGGTTGGATTCAGGATGGAGAGAACCGGTACTATGCGGATGAGAGCGGTGCCCTAGCGGTGGACAAGACCATAATCATTGATGATATTGAGTATACGTTTGATGAGAAGGGGGTCTGCAAGGTTAATTATAAGAAGCCTACAGAGATCCCGCCGGAGGAAGAAAAATCGGAGACCCATCACACCGTAGATGCTATGGCAGATAAGGTATTGGACAAGATCACCAATGACCAGATGAGCAAAGCGGAAAAAGCTACTGCCATCTATTCCTGGGTGAGAAGCAATATCCGATATGTATCCACCTCTGAAAAGGGGGACTGGGTGGAGGCGGCGTACAATGGCTTCCGCAAGAAATCCGGTGACTGTTATACGTATTATTCAGTGGCGCTGGCTCTCCTTAGCCGGGCAGACATTCCCAGTATTGAGGTTGTGCGCCTGGATGGGCATCACTGGTGGAACCTGATTGACTGTGGGGAGGGCTGGTATCATTTTGACACCACTCCCAGAAGCAGCGGCGGAACGTTCTGTCTCCTTACAGATGCACAGCTTATGGAATATTCCAATAAGCATACGACAAAGAGAATGCCATATGGAACCCACGGATTTGATACTGCGCTATACCCGCCCACTCCGCAGTAGAAATCACAATGAATAAATATGTTGGAAACACAGGGGGAAAATGAAATTTCCCCCTTGACATCCATCCATAATCTGTATATAATGAGAAAGCATGCGAAAACATGTTTTATTTTTTTGCATACAAAAAATGATTTACAGCAACCACAGAGAATATCACAGGAGGTGAAAAGAATGCCAACATTTAACCAGTTAGTTAGAAAAGGAAGACAGACATCTGTAAAGAAGTCTACTGCACCGGCATTGCAGAAGGGTTACAACTCTTTACAGAAGCGGGCTACCGACCAGTCTGCTCCACAGAAGAGAGGCGTTTGTACCGCTGTCAAGACTGCCACTCCTAAAAAGCCTAACTCTGCTTTAAGAAAGATCGCCAGAGTACGTCTTTCCAATGGCATCGAAGTGACAAGCTATATCCCGGGAGAAGGACACAACCTTCAGGAGCATAGCGTTGTGCTGATCCGTGGCGGAAGAGTAAAGGACCTGCCAGGTACCAGATACCACATCGTAAGAGGTACGTTGGATACCGCAGGCGTGGCCAACAGAATGCAGGCTCGCTCCAAGTACGGAGCAAAGAGGCCCAAAGCCAAAAAGTAATTAGTACCATTTTCGTTTCCCGGTTTTTGTTAGTGCAGGATGAGTGATATGGACCTGTAGGTTGCAGGATATATATTAAAGAACCGTGCACGAACACATTTCTATGGAAACATGTGAGTACCGGAGAATTAACGCAGATATAGTTAAGGAGGGAAGTAACGTGCCACGTAAAGGACATACTCAGAAAAGAGACGTATT
>CANDZL010000011.1:0-76098 GCA_947425205.1 uncultured Hungatella sp.
AGCAGATTGATCTGCTGTCCGGCTATCTGGACGACTGGGAGAATATCAGTTTTGAAGATAAGAGGGAAGCCACGGACGGCCTGATTTCATCAATCAGCGCAACCAGCGATTATGTAAAAATAGAGTGGAAAATCTGACTTTTCCACTCTGCATATCTAAAACATTTCTTTATATCGTTTGTAGCCCCTTGTACACTGATGTTTGAAAAGTTAGATAAAACAATTTTAAAACACTCGAAGGAAAAAAACTTAGGGCAGGAAATGGATAACATAGGGATTTCTAAGGATACCATTAATCCTGATATTTCTTTAGAAATAGCTGACCGGGAGCCGGAGATACCAGCTTTACCTGATACACACAGACGAAGGAGGTAAATCATGACAGAACTAGAGGAACTACAGCAAAAGCATAGGGAAGAGGCAGCCCTGAAAAGGGCAAAATTAAAAGAGCGTAAGGCTAGGGCACACAGATTAATTGAAAGAGGCGCTATCTTAGAAAGTGCAATCAATGAGGTTAAAGCTGCTGAATCTTTCACAAATGAAGAGGTTGAGAAGATTGTCTACTTCTCCATCCTATCACCATCAACCATAACTTTTATATCGGAGTTGGGAAAGTAAATCCTTTCTCTTCTTTTTTAATAAGGAAGGGCGCACTTATACCTAGCTTGAATTTATATTCTAAATATAGTCTAATTAAAAACGGTATCATAGAAAACCCAGTAAAATCAGTACATAAAGCTCTCATTCTGCCTGGTTCAATATTAGTATGTCAGATATTTCGTATCAGGACCCATTTTTTTAAATGTTTCAGCAGATAAAAAATACTATATATCGACTTTACATAGGCAGTAATGATTGGTTAAATTTAAGCTTTCTAAGTAAAGCAGTTAGAATAAGATGCTTAAATAAGTTTGACTGGTTCATAGTAAACACTGATTTCTTCTATCAGGATCTCGTTTCGGCAACCCACATCATCGGCAATCCTATGAATCAGAGATTCATCGAAATTGTATTTAGAGACATATTCAAGATGCCTTTTCCAGGAAGGATGAGTAAAACTATCATCATCTTTTCTTTTTAAGGATAATTTATATTCTGTAGAAAGTATAAGTTTTTGCGTTTCCCTCAATTCGACAAATTTATTAATATTTAACTTTCCATCTTGCTAGTAATCGGTTATAATAAATCTACATCAGAAACGACAGGTGAGCAGCTCCCAACTTCGGTAAAGTACACACCTTCGGGATAGGCTTAAACATTAGGCTTATGCCGCAGGTGTGTAAACACCAAAGAAAGGAGTGATAGGTCTTTATGAGGGTTTTAGACATCATAGGCCGTGTTGTAAGTATCTTAGTAGGCTTAGCAACTTTAGCTGAAAAGAGTAAAACTTACATAAAGCGGTCTAAGGAAAAGACAGTAAAAGACCCATCAGCTAGCTTGGCGGCATCTGATGGGCCGGAAGACGGTTGCATAAGCAATCGTTAACTGCCTAAGGGCGGCAGCAATGCCGCCTTTTCAATTACAAATCTATAATAGCATGTTGCCAGGGTTAAGTCAATCAAAAGATTTTTACCCTTCCTCCGAAAAATTTTTACCTTTCCGCTGGTTCACCAAATAACTCGCAGTATTCATCAGCAGACAGGTGTTCTCATTTATTTTTATAACTATTATTTTTAAATGTAATGATGTTGGCATCAAAAGGTCTTTTGACCCCTTTGATACCGGATTGTTATTACAGCGAGGAAGAATTGTTTTTTGTTTTGAATCATGAATTGATTCATATAAAACGCCATGATATTTATTTTAAGTTGCTTTAAGTGATTGTAAATGCTTTAATATAAAAAAGGGCTTTTTTGACAACACAATTTTATGGAGGAAAAGAAATGATGAAAAAACGGCTCAAAAATATACTAACCAAATCATCGAAGAAAAATGGTTTATTACTCTGTATATGTGCTATTTGTATTACCTTAACTTCAGGAATGTTGATTGGATGTTCTGCAATAAAAAATGACTCACCAGATGAATCGGTACAGATAGAAACGATAAGTCCAAGTTTAGAAGACAATACCAATATCCAAACAGATTCAGCAGATGACAGCAGTACAGATATATCCAGCGATGTACAGGCAGATGACAGCGGTACAGATATAACTAGTGATACACAAAATGGAAATATTGAGAATCCGCCAGAGCAGTCATTAGAATTAGAGGAAAATAATTACAAATCCATACTTTTAGGGAAAAGTAATTTTATATGTACGAACTTGGCAAATAAAAGCTTAAATATCAGTGAGATAGGTCAGGCTGTTACAGATGATGATAGTGTTACAGTAAGTGCTACAAAATTTGCAATGATAGATATTGATGGTGACAGGAAAGAGGAAGCTGTCCTTTGGCTTCAAATAAATAATATCTCTGATTACGGTTTTGAGATATTGCATTATCAGAATGGAGAAATCTATGGATATACGTTGCAATATAGGGCATTTATGAATTTAAAAACAGACGGTACATTTTTGTTTTCGGGTGGTGCGGCTGATTCAGGAATAGGGGAAATGACTTTTTCCGAAACTGGATATAATATAAATATTCAGGCTTACAGTCAATCTGGATATGATTCAAATAATGAATTGACTGTACAATATTTTGTAAAGGATGAATCTTGTTCAGAAGATGAGTTTAATGATGTTATAAACAGTCAAGAACAAAAAGCAGATGTGGAGTGGCATGACTTATCTGAAAACAATATAAATGCTATATTACAATAGTTTGCTTTATTGTACAGCTATTTTCAAATATACATTCAATGACACGGAAGAAAAAGCGGGTGAGAAACCCATAGCTGCCTTTGCTGATATGATACCGTTCACTGGAAGCTATACAGCTGCTGCAATCCCCCCACATTGATTTTTCCGGGATTGGAAATAAGGTGGCACCTACACTGACCCCAACATCATGACATTGACCACTGAACAGCAACGTTTAATCGTTCGGCATATGCGTCACGTTTCACGCCCAATGCCTTTGCACCAGATGCAAAGAGTAACTGACTTCTTTACAACCAACATTAACTTAATTTTGCCAATGAATCTGTTCTTCTGCCACTGGTGAATATCGTATCAATGCGTCCCCGTCCAGATTTTCTCTATGCATATGAATGGCCGTGATCTGGTGGTTATCATAGGCTGTATAGTAATAGATCCCTTTGTTGACATTGCAGCAGCAGGTATAGATGGTGATCTCATATTGGCTGTCTTCCAGCTGGTTGCATCCCCGCTGCTGGTCAACAGAGTTTAAGATATGGAAGAACTGGCTGACACTTTCCTTCTCTCCCTCTTCAGAAACGGAATTCATCTTCACAAAGGATGCCCGTATAAACCTTGACTGCGATGACAGATCTCCAGGGAGGCCCAAGGCTCCCATTCCCTGACTGTATTGAGACAGAGATAGCCCTGGTGCAAACCGGTTGACAGGAGGTTTGCTTGACAGATGCATATAATTGTTCAATGCAAACAGCTGCTTGTCAAAGGGCGGATTGTTGGTTAAAACGCCGGTGGGGTTTTCATACTGTTTCAGGCCTTTGGAAAGTGGCTCTATGGTGATGGTCTTTGTGCCGTCTGAAAGGATCCAGTGCAGCCTGGCAGGAGGCAGTTGGGAATTAAACGGAATGTTCCATATGTTTATGGTATCTAACAAAGCCTGTGCCTGATTTACGGTGGAACACTGGCATAGCAGCCAGGGAATAAGCTCAAAGGATGCAATGTTGTCCTTATTATGGTCTCGATCCTGATAGACGGCATTTCCTACAAAATTCAGGCCTGCTATTCCAAGCCCTTTTTCATTGACTGCTTCATAATACAAAGGACATTGGTCCTCTATATGTGCCATTCCGATCATGGCATAGTGAGTAGGAACCGTTCCTTTTTCCAGAAAGTGAAAGGGGTAGTTGCGGGGCGTGATAGTGATTTCATGTCCATAAGAAATGTTATAATCTAACGTTCGTCCAAAATAGAAATCCTTTGTCTTATAAGTGGCGGCAGTGCACATAATAAGGCTCCTTTCATCGAGGTCTTGACAGATAGTGTGCCGTAAAGTCTGGAATATATGCATGGTTTTGATCTTTCTGGCAGAAACAGGACAGACGGCACTGTATAGGAAAATGACATATCCCTTTACCGGGGTGCCTTTTTATGGTATGATTATCTGGAAAATAACGTGTGAATGCAGCAGCATATAAGGAGAATCTGAATGGGTGCCAGAGAAAACTTAAGCCAGTTATTTCGAAAGTTGGATATGGATTCGTCCAACGGACTTGTTGAGGGAGAAACCGAAGAAATGACGGCCTTTCAGCGCCATTTTTATACTGCTGTCAGAGAAAAGATCGGTGTAAATGCGGTTTATTTTTTAAGGGTAAACGGAGAGGCTGCAAACGTTCCAGTTATATATTTCTCTTTGATTGAGGAGTATGATTCGGATAAGATTGCCAGGCTTCATCAGATGTCGTGGAATATGGGAGAGGCTCCCTTGCTCTTTGTAGTGACGCCGGAAGATTTGTTTATTTTCAGCAATTATGAAAAGCCTAAGGCCTGTAATGGTGAATTGGATCCAGAAGCAGCCCTGATTTCAAAATTAAGTTTTGTTAACGAAATAGAATTTGAAAGGCAGATTCAACAGTATAGGCGAATCCATTTGGAATCAGGGGAGTACTGGCGAAGGGAAAATTCAAGGTTCCAGATAAAAAACCGAATTGATTCGGTGCTCATAAGAAATCTAAAATATATAAGGAATGAACTTGTAAAAAGCATTGGATCCACAAAAGCGGTACACTGTATTTTAGGGAGAGCCATTCTGATTCAATACCTGGAGGACAGAGGGTATTGTGAAAACCATACGTTTTTTTCACAGGGGTTTTATAATCATTTTTATGACGGAGCGGAAAAATTTTCAGATGTGCTGCAGAATAAAGATGCAACTTATAGGCTGTTTCAGTTTTTTCAGGATAAATTTAACGGAGGTATGTTTCCTGTTTTTCAGGAAGAACTGGACAATATAAAAGAAGCCGACTTGGCACTGCTAAGAGATTTTATAATCGGAGAAATTGATTTTGCGGAATCTCAATACAATATGTGGCCTTTATATACGTTTGATTTGATACCCATTCAGCTGATAAGCACGATTTACGAAATGCTGTTTCAGATGGAAGTGGAGGAGGATAAGGACAAAAAAAGGCATGGGACGTTTTATACGCCGTATCATCTGGTTGAGATGCTGACGGATGAGATTTATTCATGGGAAGGGGAATACAATGAAAATCTGAAGGTTCTGGACCCGTCATGCGGTTCCGGTGTGTTTCTGGTTGAACTGTACAGAAGAATTATTGCAAGATGGATGGCTGCCAACAAAACAGACCATATTGATTCTAAGACATTGAAGCAGTTGCTTTGCAGGCACATTTATGGAGTTGACCGAAACGAAGAGGCGGTAAGAATCGCTTCCTTCAGCCTTGGTCTGGTTTTGTGCGATTATCTTGAACCTGCAAAGATCTGGGGTGACCTTACCTTTCCCAATCTGGCAGGCAGTAATTTATTTTCGGTTGATTTTTTTGATCAAAAGGCGGCATTTAACCATCTTTCTTTTGATATCGTGATTGGAAATCCGCCATGGGAAAGCAGCCTCACGGACAGTGCCCAAGAATTTTTGACAGAACAGCAGTTAATCGTTGGCGATAATCAAATCTCTCAGGCATTTACATGGAAGGCAGCCAAACTATGTAAGGAGAAGGGCTGGATATGCCTGTTAATGCCCAGCAAGGGATTTTTGTTTAATATTTCAGATACAAATATAAACTATAGGAGATTATTTTTCAGGAAGCATAACGTAGCAACGATCATTAATTTTACAGGATATAAAGAGCAGCTGTTTCAAAATGCAAAGTCGCCGGCGGTTGCTGTTTTTTATCAGAGAGGCAGGGAAAAATCGGAAGAGCCTTATATACTTTACTGTACACCCAAACCTACCTATACCGTTGAGGACAGGCGGCAATTTCTCATTGAACCACTGGATATCTGCAAAGTACCGCTGGACTTGATCGACAATCCATTTATATGGAAACTATGCATGTTCGGCGGCCCGAGAGATCTGGAATTAGTAAATAAGATTACGGAAAACCATGATACGCTGGAGCGTATTGCCGGCGGAGAATTGATGATTGCAGAGGGATATAAGTTCGGGAAGCGTAGCGGTGAATATCCATTTATGGCAGGTAAGACCAATGTAGATACAAAGGATATGAGACCCTTTGTTATTGAAGAAAAAAATTTGAAAGTCAATAAGTCCATCATGTTTGAGCGGGTGGCAAAGAAAAACTTCCAAATATTTGAAGCCCCTCATCTGCTGATAAAGCAGGCTCCTAAAAAAGGGAGATTGATCTGTGCCGTATTAGATTATGAGGCGATTTTTAATCATAGTATTTTGGGAATACACGGAGAGGAATCATACCTGAAATATCTTTGTATCCTATTAAGCAGTAAATTGTTTTCTTATTATGTGTTGATGACAAGCGGCAGATGGATCATTGAGAGAGGTGAACTGGAGGCAAAGGAGATAAAACGGTTTCCAATGCCACGCTTTTCGGAAAAGATAGAAAGCGAGATTGATGATATTTATAAAAAGGTGATTGAAAGTGCAGATAGTTATGGAATAATTGATGAATATGTTTACCGTTTGTACGGCCTCTATGATTATGAGAAGTATCTGATCGAGGATGCTTTAAAATACATATTGGGATATAATATTGCCTCTATGAGGAAAGGGATTGTAATAAAATGTAAAGAGGATGATATCAGAAGGTACAAAGCTGTGCTGACGGAGGTGCTTGAGAATACCTTTGGAAAAGAGCGGAAATTCCAGACACAGATGTTTCTTGGGGATATGCCGTTGTTGGTCATGAAGGTGACGTTAGACACCAAAGACCAAAAAGAGAGTGTTATTGAGAGTAAGAATGGGGATTTAGAGAAAGTCCTGAAAGAATTGGATGCTTTATTGGTTACAAAGTATGCACAGGGCCTGTATGTCAGGCGTAATATGATGATCTTCGAGGGATTTTCCATCTACTTGATTAAGCCAAACCAGGTAAGGTATTGGACTTATGCCACGGCCTGCAGGGATGGGGATGAAATCTATGCACAGATAGTAAGAAGCTGGAGGAATGAACAATGAGCATATCAAAGATCGTAAGTTCCCCGACAGTTCCAAAGGATCTGGCCAGCGAACTGGGGCCGGAAGGAGTCAGGGAAATACTGGAGATCTTTTGGATGTCCTATCATGATATGATGAGGGCTGGATATACCGTTGAGGAAGGGAAGCATGAGGATGAAATCACAGAGGATTGGTATGGTTACATTGAAA
Source organism: uncultured Hungatella sp. (assembly GCA_947425205.1). GTDB lineage: Bacteria > Bacillota > Clostridia > Lachnospirales > Lachnospiraceae > UBA3402. The sequence goes on from CANDZL010000011.1 coordinate 7,410, forward strand.
AACGTTGGTTCTGCAAAAACAGGGCTACGGTCATAAAGCTTCCTTTATATCCTGCAGCACAGCATATTGATAAGACCAGGGCGAAACCAAAGGGACAGCCCCCTAAGATTGATTTTTGTTTTCGGGCATGGAAACCAGATGAAAGATATTTTGGGGCGGAATGTAAAAATTTAGTTGAAGGAGATACCTATCTGAATAAGAGATATATGGACACAGGGGTGGGACATTATGTATCCGGACGTTACGGCTCTTCTTCTTTTGAAAATGCGTTGGTCGGTTATGTGCTGAAGGGGGATATGTCCAATATTATTAATACGCTGGGGGAAAAAATGAAAGAAATGGATGGTACAGAGGGATTATCCAGAGATTTTTCTTACATAGATCCCCATTATTTTTCCAGGCATATTCGGGCAAGTGACGGTGAAAGAATAAAAATAGACCATCTGTTTTTTGATTTTACAGATTAGGTATGAAAATAGGACATAGTAAGGGGAAGATACGGATGATAAAAAAAGAATCGAAAAAAAAGGAACCAATAAAAAAAGAATCGGCTAAGAGAGAACCAACAGGGAAGAAGCTGACCAAAGAGGAGCAGGCCAAACGGGAGTTGGCGCTGGAGATTATAGACAGGCTGAAAAAGGAATATCCGGATGCAGGGTGTACCCTGGATTACAATGAGGCCTGGAAGCTTTTGGTCAGTGTGCGCCTGGCAGCCCAGTGTACGGATGCCAGGGTAAATGTTGTGGTGGAAGATTTATATGAGAAATTTCCGGATGTGGCCGCCCTGGCGGACGCAGATGTGGAGGAGATTGAGGAGATTGTGAAGCCCTGCGGCCTGGGGCATAGTAAGGCTAGGGATATCAGTGCATGTATGAAGATTCTGCGGGATCAATATGACGGGAAGGTTCCGGATGACTTTGACGCGCTGCTGAAACTGCCAGGGGTAGGCAGGAAAAGCGCTAACCTGATTATGGGGGATGTATTTGGAAAGCCAGCCATTGTGACGGATACCCACTGCATCCGCCTGGTGAACCGTATGGGGCTGGTCGACGGATTCAAGGAGCCCAAAAAGGTGGAGATGGCTTTATGGGAGCTGGTACCGCCGGAAGAGGGCAGCGATTTTTGCCATCGGCTGGTATATCATGGGCGGGAGGTCTGCACCGCCAGAACAAAGCCTTATTGCGACCGATGCTGTCTGAAGGACATTTGCAGGAAATGTGATGTGTGATAAAAGTGTTGTTGTATGCCCCAAACCGGTGAAGGGTGAGATAAAAGTTCATGCAGGTTAGAAAAATCGTTATAAAAACTTAAATAGTATTCCCAACGGCCCTATGGTACAATAAAACCAGTGAATGGAAAAAGAGGAAATGCGAGGCAGAAAATGAAAAAGGGTCGTTTTAGGTATGTATCGTGGCTATGTGCTGCTATGATTGTAATGGGAAACTTGATTGGAAGCTCTGAGAAGGCCTACGGTGCGGAATCAGGGCAGATTTATGGGCCGGGGAGCCCTGGGCCGGGAGCGGAGAACCAGGAGTTAAAAGGAGTGTGGATTTCCTATTTAATCTGGAACCAGCTTCCCAAAGAACAGGAGGCATTTAAGCAGGCAGTAGACCAGATGTTTGACAATTGCCGGTCCTGGGGAATGAACGCGGTGTTTGTCCATGTCAGATCCCACGGGGATGCCATGTATCAGTCCAATCTTTTTCCATGGTCCAAATTTTCTGGCGGCAATCCTGGATATGATCCGTTGGCTTATATGATTGAGTCCGCTCATGCAAGAGGGCTGAAGTTTCATGCATGGATCAATCCCTACCGGATCACAGGATATCTGATGTCCTGGGATGAGGTCTCCCCGGATAGCCCAGCCAAGCGGTGGCTGGCGGATGGGGATAGTTCCAATGACCGCTATGTGCTGAACCATGACAATGCTTACTATTACAATCCATCCGTGGAGGAAGTGAAGCGTCTGGTGGTAGATGGCGTTATGGAAGTGGTGAGAGGCTACAACATAGATGGAATTCATTTTGATGATTATTTCTATCCGGCTCTTAACGACCAATCGGAGAGCCGATGGTTTGACCGGCCAGAATATGTGGCATCAGGCAGCGGGGAGCCCATTGCCCAGTGGAGAAGAAATCAGGTTAGCGAGTTAGTCCAGAGAGTCTACCAAGCTATCAAGGCAGAGAAGCCTCAGATACTGTTTGGTATTAGCCCCCAGGGCTATGTAGACCATTTAAAGAGTGACAGCAACCTGTTTGTAGATATTGACAGGTGGATGTCCCAGGACGGATTCATGGACTATATTATGCCTCAGCTTTACTGGGGATTTGAGACGAAGACGGCTGCAGGAGAGGCAGCGCCCTACGCATTTGAGCAGAATCTGAATACATGGATTGATCTGAAGCGAAGGGGAAATGTGAAGCTGTATCTGGGCTTGGGGCTTTATAAGGCAGGCTCTGATGTGAAAGACTACAATGAAGTCTCGGAGTGGCTGCGCAGGGATGATATCATTGGCCGGGAAGTGCTCACTGGCAGAAGCAGTGGGGAAGTAGGCGGGTATTGCTTTTATAGTTATGATTCGTTTCTTTTGCCGGCGGCACAGAGAGAGGTAGGAAACTTATTGCCTTTACTGCGCTAGTGTTTTGTCTAATTATCAGCGAGACAAGACACTGGCATTGCCAGTAAGAGACAGTGGAAATAGAATGGAAACTAATGTATAATCATTAGGAAGAGACACTTTGGACAGTGAGTGGATAGTATGTGGAGGAATGATAATGAAGAAACAATTGGTGATTCTGACAGTAGCCATAGCTGCAACTGTGCTGACAGCATGCGGCAATGGAGAGGGAGTTGTGATAAATGGAACGACAGCGGCAGGCGTGGAGAGTACAGCCGAGGGTGACAGCGGCGAAGCTCCCCAAGAATCAGGACAGGGAGAGAGCAAGGGCGGCACGAAGATAGAGATTATTACAGGGGAGTCTCAGCCTGCGCAGTCCGCAGCGGAGTCTCTGGAAGGGCAGACAGAACCTCAGGAGACGGAGGTTCCCGCCACCGCAGCTCCCACCACCGCGGCTCCAGTGACGGCAGCTCCCACAACGGCAGCCCCTACCACTGCAGCCCCTACTACAGCGGCACCGCAGTACAAGGTGACAGATGTGAAAAAAGAGATGTATGCAACGTCTTCTGTCAGAGTGAGGAGCAGCTATTCTACCAGTTCCGAGGTGTTGGGAGCCCTGGCAGAGGGCGAGAAGGTATCGGTAACGGGGGAGTCCTCCAACGGTTGGATGAGAGTAAATTATAATGGACACGAGGCTTACGTATCCAAAAGCTATCTGACGGACACTCAGCCAACAACCTCTGCGTCGAACCCGACTCAGCCATCCAACTCATCCACCAAGCCATCCTCTACTACCAATACCGGAACCACTCCGGGAGGAACCTCAGGCCCTACCGGACCGACGGCAGGCAATACCAATGGGCCTACATCACCAGGGGAAGCCACATCACCAGGCGGAACCACATCGCCCAGCGGATCAGGGGGAATGGTACCAGGAGGCAACACACCCTCTGGCGGAACCTCTTCATCGGGAACCGCTTCTACCGGGAATAAGAGCACGGTTACTGGAACGATAACTTCCATTGATCCGTCAGGGGTAACGCTGCAGACCAGTGATGGCACTTCCTATCAGTTTGTCTGGGGAGAAGATACGCCTCCCACGCTGTCCAATGGAGAAAAGGCCCAGATTCAGTATATTCTGGACAGTTCTGGCCAAAGGAGAATAACCCAAGTGTCAAAATAAAGTGCCATGCCTGCCAGGAAGATACCGCCATAAAGGGAAATGGATTTGGATGTGTTTAGAAGAAAGAATAAAAAGTGAGGTGCAGAATATGAAGATTATTTATGCGATTGTTAGTTCCGACGACGGTACCAGAGTGACAGATGTCTTGAATGAGCATCAATTCGGTGTAACCCGGTTGGCAACCACCGGAGGCTTCTTAAAAAAGGGTAACGTTACATTGATGATTGGTACGGAAGCAGAAAAGGTAGAAGATGCGATTCATCTGATAAAGGACACCTGCGGAAAACGGCAGAAAATCACATGCAATGTTCCTGCACCCAATATCTCTTCCATCTCGGCAGGGTATATGATGATGCCAATGACGGTGGAACTAGGCGGAGCAACGATCTTTGTCATTGATGTGGAACACTACGAGAAGATATAAAAGAACGAAAGAGTCCGGATTGCCGGACTCTTTCGTCTTTATAATATACTGATTTTTGATACCTGGTGAAGCTGCACAGGGAAGCAGGCTACATTATTCTTTCTCATGAATTTCCTTATGCAGCTCTTGCAGGGATTTTACCTGCCCCTGCCCATGTTCTTTCACATACCGGATACCCTTGGCCGTTGCCTTGGCGGCGGCCATGGTCGTCATGTAAGGAATCTTGGCCTTGATGGCGCTCTTTCTTAGATAACTGTCGTCATGGACACTTTCTTTGCCAGACGGAGAATTGACGATCAGCTGAATATCCCCGTTGGTAATCATATCCAGAATATTGGGCCGTCCCTCATATAGTTTGTTGACACGCTCTGCCGGGATACCTGCCTCTCGGATCATCTCGTAGGTTCGCCCTGTGGCTACAATCTTGAAGCCGTCTTGGTGGAAACTTCTGGCCACCTCCACTACTTCCGGCTTATCCTTCCGGTTGACAGAGATCAGTACTGTGCCGCTTAAAGGAAGCTTGGATTGTACAGCTTCCTGAGCCTTGTAGAAAGCTTCTCCATAGGAGGGGGATAATCCCAGAACTTCACCGGTGGAACGCATTTCCGGCCCCAGGACAGGGTCTACTTCCTGGAACATATTGAAGGGGAATACGGCTTCTTTCACCCCGTAATTGGGAATCACCTGTTCTTTTAAGGACGGAACCGGTGAAGGGTGGCCGGTCAGTTCGGAGGTTATGATCTCCGTGGCCAGAGGCACCATACGGATGTTGCAGACTTTGGATACCAGAGGCACAGTTCGGGATGCTCTGGGGTTGGCTTCCAACACATAGACCTTGCCGTTTTCAATGGCGTACTGCATGTTCATAAGACCTTTCACGTGCATTTCTTCTGCAATCTTTCTTGTGTATTCCTTAATCACTTCCACATGTTCCGGAGAAATGTGGACCGAAGGGATGATGCAGGCGGAATCGCCGGAATGGACGCCGGCCAACTCAATGTGCTCCATGACAGCAGGCACAAAGGCATGGGTGCCGTCGCTGATGGCATCGGCTTCACATTCCAGAGCATGATTCAGGAAACGGTCAATCAGGATTGGCCGGTCTGGTGTCACGCCTACGGCGGCATTCATATAGCCAGTCATGCTTTCTTCGTCATAGACCACTTCCATGCCCCGGCCTCCCAGTACATAGGAAGGACGGACCATAACCGGATAGCCGATGCGCTCTGCAATGGCGGTCGCCTCCTTTACTGTGGTTGCCATGCCAGACTCCGGCATGGGGATCTGAAGTTTTTCCATCATAGCGCGGAACAGGTCACGGTCTTCCGCCAAATCGATGACAGAAGGGGAGGTTCCCAGAATCTTTACGCCGTTTTTCTCCAGATCCGAGGCAAGATTGAGAGGTGTCTGTCCGCCAAACTGAGCGATGACACCCAAAGGCTGTTCCTTTTTGTAGATGCTAAGCACATCCTCCAGCGTTAACGGCTCAAAGTACAATTTATCCGAGGTATCGTAATCCGTGGATACGGTTTCCGGGTTGCAGTTGACGATGATAGTCTCAAATCCCAGTTTCTTAAGGGCAAGGGAAGCATGGACACAGCAGTAGTCGAATTCAATTCCCTGCCCGATTCGGTTGGGGCCGCCGCCTAGGATCATGATCTTTGGCTTGTCTGTCCGAACCGGATTTTTGTCCGGGGCATTGTAGGTGGAATAGTAGTAGGCACTGTCTTTGGTGCCGCTTACGTGGACACCTTCCCATGCTTCCTCCACACCGAGACAGATACGGCGGCTGCGGATCTCATCTTCTGGGATCTCCAGAATCTGGCTTAAATATTTATCGGAGAATCCATCTTTTTTTGCGGCAATTAGCTTCTCATCAGACGGCAGAAAGCCACGGCTTGTAAGCAGAGCCTCTTCTTCCTCAACCAGTTCCTTCATCTGCTCAATGAACCAGGACTTTACCTTGGTGATCTTGTGGATCTCTTCGACAGAAGCCCCTTTTCGCAAAGCCTCATACATAATAAAATGGCGTTCGCTGGACGGAGTAATCAACATTTTGAGAAGCTGGTCTTTGGTCTTGGAATCGAAATCTTTGGCATGTCCTAACCCAAAGCGTCCGGTCTCCAGGCTGCGGATGGCTTTCTGGAACGCTTCCTTATAGGTTTTGCCGATACTCATCACCTCGCCTACAGCACGCATCTGGGTGCCTAATTTGTCCTCCACGCCTTTGAATTTCTCAAAGGCCCAGCGGGCAAATTTGATTACCACATAGTCTCCATCAGGAACATATCGGTCAAGAGTGCCGTATTTGCCGCAGGGAATATCTTTTAAGGTCAAACCGGCGGCCAGCATGGCAGAAACCAGGGCAATTGGGAAGCCGGTAGCCTTGGAAGCCAAAGCGGATGAGCGGGAAGTACGGGGGTTGATCTCAATGACGATAATCCGGTCACTGACTGGGTCATGGGCAAACTGGACGTTGGTTCCGCCGATCACCTGGACCGAATCGACGATTCGGTAAGCCTGTTTCTGAAGCCGTTTCTGACACTCTTCAGAAATGGTTAACATAGGGGCAGAGCAGAAGGAATCTCCGGTGTGTACACCTAAGGGGTCGATATTCTCAATGAAGCAGACGGTAATCATGTTGCCTTCAGAATCCCGGACCACTTCCAGCTCCAGTTCCTCCCATCCCAGGATGGATTCCTCCACAAGAACCTGTCCTACCAAGCTGGCCTGCAATCCTCTGGCACAGACAACCTTTAATTCATCCCGGTTGTACACCAGGCCGCCGCCTGCACCACCCATGGTGTATGCCGGACGCAAAACTACAGGATATCCCAGCTGGTCTGCTATATTTAAGGCCTGTTGGACGGAATAAGCCACCTCGCTGCGGGCCATCTCAATTCCCAGGGCATTCATGGCTTTTTTAAACTCCACCCGGTCTTCCCCGCGTTCAATGGCATCTACCTGGACGCCGATCACCTGCACCTGATATTTGTCCAGAATTCCCTCCTTATAGAGTTCGGAACATAAGTTTAAGCCAGACTGACCTCCCAGGTTGGGAAGCAAGGCATCCGGACGCTCCTTTGCGATGATCTGTTCCAGGCGTTCTACGTTTAGCGGCTCAATATAAGTGACATCTGCCGTCTCTGGATCCGTCATAATGGTTGCAGGATTGGAGTTGACCAGAACAATTTCGTAACCTAATTTCCGCAGGGCCTTGCAGGCCTGGGTGCCAGAATAGTCAAACTCGCAGGCCTGGCCGATGATGATAGGGCCTGACCCAATGATCAGTACTTTGTGAATATCAGTTCTTTTTGGCATAAAAATATCCTCCTGTCGTATGCTTATATCAGGTTAAAATGGCCGTCCGGTAAAAACTGCCACAGAACGGGGACGCAGAATGAAAGAACCGTCAATCCGCACCTCTTCGTTTTCTCTATAGAAGTAACGCCCCTGCCCGTCACCGTATGTGTTGACATTTAAATACCACGCGCCGTGGTGGTGGAGGGTGGGAAGGGTGATAGCCGCGTCTTCCCAATGGGTGTTGATGGAGATATAGACGATGTCATCGTGGCCTGTCTCGGTATCATACCCGGTGAAGCTGATGGAGAATGTCCTGGCATCCCGGCCGATAGAGGTCTTGTCTGCCATCAGGTCATGGACATGGACCGGATCCATCCCACAGACTGCATCCGGAAGTTTCTTGCGGATGGCCGGATGCTTGTGCCGGTAATGGATCATAAACTTGAAAAATTCGAACAGATCCTGATTTTTTTCAAGAAGGCCCCAATCCAGCCAGGAAATCTCATTATCCTGGCAGTAGCTGTTGTTGTTGCCATACTGGGTATTGCCGAACTCGTCTCCAGCCAGAAACATGGGAGTGCCCCGGCTGCACATTAGCACAGCACAGGCATTGCGTATCATGCGGAAACGTAAGTCTAGTACAAAGGGATCGTCGGTCTCACCTTCTGCCCCGCAGTTCCAGCTGCGGTTGTCGTCGGAGCCGTCTGTATTGTTCCAGCCGTTGGCCTCATTGTGTTTATGATTGTAGGAATACAGGTCATAGAGAGTAAAGCCGTCATGGCAGGTTAAAAAGTTTACACAGGAATTGTATCCGGCATAATCGTCATGGTCATCAAAATACCCGCCGTACAGGTCATCAGAGCCGGCAATGCTCCAGGCAGCGGCCTGTGCCTCCCAGTTTTCCCCCTTTAAGAACCCACGCACCGCATCCCGGTAGCGGCCGTTCCACTCGGCCCACCGTTTGCTGGCGGGGAAATGACCTACCTGATACATGCCGCCGGCATCCCAGGCCTCAGCGATCAGCTTGACCCTGCTTAAGACCGGATCGTATGCCAGGCTCCGCAGCAGAGGCGGGTTATTCATAGGAGAGCCGTCCTCATTTCTTCCCAGGATGCTGGCAAGGTCAAAACGGAATCCGTCTACCCGATAGCTGACCGTCCAGTAGCGAAGGCATTCCAAAATCAACTGTTGGACAATGGGGTGATTGCAGTTTAAGGTATTGCCGCAGCCGCTGAAATTGTAGTAATTTCCGTTGGGTGTCAGCATGTAATAAATCTTGTTGTCAAATCCCTTGAAACAGAAAGTAGGCCCCAACTCGTTCCCTTCGGCAGTATGGTTAAAGACCACATCCAGGATGACTTCGATTCCGTTGTCGTGGAGGGCCTTTATTAACTCTTTTAATTCATTTCCTTCCTCGTTGTACTCCGGGGAAGAGGCATAGCTGGTGTTGGGGGCAAAAAAACTTACGGAGTTGTAGCCCCAGTACTCCAGGAGGACGTTGCCGTCTATGGTTCGGGAATTCATGGTCTCGTCAAATTCGAAGACCGGCATCATCTCTACTGCATTGATTCCCAGTTCTTTTAAATAAGGAATTTTCTCTTTTAATCCGGAGAACGTGCCTTTGTGGGTTACTCCGGAAGACTCATGGCAGGTATATCCTCGCACATGAAGTTCATAGATCACCAGCTCGCTTAACTCCCGGGCGGATTGGGGGGCATCGCCCCAGTCGAAGGTGTTTTTTACAACTCTTGCCAGGTAAGAGCCGCTTTTTTTCTCGCCCCAGACCCTCTGGCTGGCTACGGCTCTGGCATAAGGATCCAAAAGAATGTTACGTTTATTAAATAAAAGGCCCTTCTCGGGCATGTAGGGACCATCGATCCGGTATGCATATTCAAATTCTTCAATATTCAGACCGAATACGATCATGGAATAGACATCGCCGATCTTGTAGGCATCAGGAAACGGAAGAACGGCATAAGGCTCCTCTTCCCTGTGATGGAACAGCAGAAGCTCGCAGTATGTCCCGTGGTGTGTGTGGATCGTAAAATTTACGCCGTCGGAGAGGCACATAGCCCCATTGACATCGAACAGGCCAGGACAAACCGGGAAACCGGCGATTTCTGCTACGGGAGTAATCGATACAGGGTATTCCAGTGTAAATGCTCGATTATAAAATTTCACAAATAAACCTCCTGTATTCATAGTTAATAAGAATCCAACGCTATTATACGTGGATTTTTACCGGGAGTCAAACAAAAAATTAGGGTGGTATAGGGAGAAAAATGGTGATATGATAGGATTTAAAGGTTATTGCTGTTTTTGGGAAACGTAAAGCAGGCTCAAGGAGGACGGGAAAGATATGAGAACAATTACAGAACAGCAGATCATTGGTTATGCGCCTAACCCCAACGGGGTGGCCAACGGCAGAAAGATTTCTTCCGGAGGGGGATTTCTATCCAGGATGCGTTCAGCGGATGATACGTTTTATATGGGAGAGTGCAAGGGCAGCGGGAAGTCCAATTATGTGGTATCGGCAGATTTTTTAGAGGAAGCCTCGCCGGTATTTCGGTGCAGCTGCCCCAGCAGGCAATTTCCCTGTAAACATAGTATCGCATTGTTGTTTGAGATTCTTGCAAAGAAGGAATTTATCCAGGGGGAAATTCCGGAGGATATTCTGAAGAAGCGGGAGAAAAAGGCGAAGAAGGCAGAAGAGAGCGACAAAGCGGAGGCTGAAGGGACAAAAGGGGACAAAATGTCAGAGGAGGAAGCCGCGAAGGCGGCAGCCAGGCGCCAGAAGGCAGGTAAGGCTGCAAAGGCAAAAAAGATAAAGAAGCAGCTGGAGGGGCTGGAGATGACGAAACGTCTTATTGGCGGGCTGATGAGGACCGGTCTTTCTACGATGGGAAGCGTGTCGTTAAAGACATACCGGGATCTGGCCAAGCAGCTGGGGGATTATTATCTGCCAGGGCCCCAGCGGTATCTGAATCAATTGATTCTGGAGATGGAGGCATTTCAGAAGGATCAGGATCCAGAGCACTATAAGGCGGCAGTGGATGTGTTGAAACGGCTTCACGGGCTGTGCAGGAAAGCCGGCGTGTACTTGACGGAAAAGCTTGAGAAAGATACGCCGGAGGCAGACGATGATATGCTTTACGAGGAATTGGGAGGCATATGGAAATTAGACCAGTTAAACGCATTGGGACTTAAGAAGGAAAATGCCCGCCTCCTTCAGCTGTCCTTCCAGGTGGTGTATCGGGAGGCCGGAAAGGAATTTATCGATCTTGGGTACTGGATAGATGCGGATACCGGGGAGGTCTTCACCACTTGGAATTACCGGCCGATAAAGGCCCTTAAGTACATAAAGCAGGAGGATTCCTGTTTTGCCTTGTTGCAGATACCGGTTCTCTCCTTATATCCAGGGGAGTTGAATAAACGGGTGCGTTGGGAGGCAACAGAGTATAAGGAAGCAGGAGAAGACATATACAGACAGGTGAAGGCACTGGCACACCAGGAGATTGCAGGAGCGGTAAAAATTGCCAAGAATCAGATCAAGAATATTCTGTCAGAGGATTCCTGTGGGATGATGATCGCTTACAAAAGGGTTGGCATGGTGAGAACAGAAGCCAAAATCTCCATGGTAATGGAGGATGCCAGCGGGAAAAGGATAATGCTTCGGGGCAGGAATGAAGAAGAGAACATCTGCGTGGAAATGCTTAAGAAGATTCCGGACAGAAGGCTGTTAAATGACCAGGCTTTGTTTGGATTGGTGTACTATGACGCAAAGGATCATTCCATGTGTATGGCACCCCTTAGTGTGGTGACAGACCAGGGAATCATCCGTCTGTTATATTAAGGAGGGGCAATTGATGAATCTGAATGCAGTGTATGAATTGAAAGCTGGGATGGAGATGGCCGTAATAGCCGGAGTAAACTTAATCCAGGAGGATTTCCGGCTAAAGCGGGCTGTGGAGCAGATGGCCCCTCTGGTAGCGGTATCCCCGGTGTTTAAGAAGATTTATGGATCTTCCCAGAAGCTGGTAAGTGAGATGTGTGAGGACAGAGAAGGGTGTTTATTGGATACATTGGCGCTGATTGATGCAGTATGCGCTACCCAGGGAAGCCTTCAGGAAGGCGGGGAGATCTTCTGGGATGAGGAACTGGAGATGACGGCGGATGGTTCCAGGTTTGGGGCAGAAGCCAGAACCCCCCAGGGGAATGGGGGATGGAAGAATGTTCCATACAGCGTGATGGCTCCTGTGATGGAGGCCTTTCGGGGGACAGGCGGAGGGCGATATGCGATCATAAGGGATGCCCATGAGGTATCGCCGGAACTGTTTGATGATTACCGGGTGGAGGCACTGATGGTTCAGGCTCTGGGAGATAGCTATGCAGAACTGGCAGATATGGTGGAGCAGTGGCTTGAGGAGAAAGGAACCAGGATTCTTCCTCTGTTGAAGCAGGGATTTGATCCAGAGGGAAAACGGGAGATGGCCAGGAGAATCCATGTGCTGGACGCTGTGGCAGCAGGGAGAGAGAATGAATTCTATTGTAACTTGTTAAAGGAGGCAAATTCCCAAAAAGGAGAGATAAGCAAGGAAGTAAAAGAGGCGGCAATCCGGGCGCTGCGCCATGAAGAGGGGAATGAACCGTTCCTTCTGGATCTTCTAAAGACAGAGGCCGGGAAGATGAAGGAGCAGGTTCTGTATGCCCTTTCGTTTATGAATGGGGATGACAGCCGGGAGTATTGGAGCCAGGCTATGAAAAAGAAGCCGTCTCAAACGGCAGCCTATCTTGCCAATACCACCGAAGACTGGGCTTCTGACTTGATTGCAGATGCCCTGGGGCAGTGGTTGGAATCGTATAAAGAACATGCTAAGGGAACGGAGCCAGAGGAAGATGGACAGGATAACACAAAGGCAAGCCAGGCAAACAATAGTGGGGGATCTGGTTTAGCCGGCCAGGCCGGGAAAAAGAAAAAAACCGTTTCCGGCGAGAAGGAGGAGAAAGAGAAGAGAAGGCAGGAGTTGCTGGCCATCTGGTATGCTGCAGCAGGGAAGCATTCGGAGAAGCTGTGCCAGTATTATGAGGCGATCTACCGCCTGATCCCAGAGGATGTGCCAGAGGTTCTGATCCGCTCTCTGATTGAAGAGCCTCATCCGTCCCTGTGCCAGGTTGCAAAAACCATGTATCAGAACCACAGGGAAGCATTTGCGGAAAGCTACGGGGTCATGGTTCTTTTAACGGAGCCTAAAGAGAAGGCTTATGAAGAATTGTCCCCGTACTTTAAGCCTGGCTTCTGGGAAAAGCTGACTGGGAAGAAGAAGGAGGCAGACGGGATCTTTGCCGCTTTGGAGCGGGTGGAGTACATAGAGGGCAAGGGATTTTACCAGGTGAACACCATCCGTTCCGGGCCGGTTTACAGAGAAGCCGGGACAAAGCACCAGCTTAAGGAAGAACTGGATCTTCGGTGGTACTCCATCCTTTTGAACAGCCCCCTGCGGTATGAGGGAAAATGGAAACACAACTTCAGTGTCTATAAAAACCGGTATGACGCAATGGTTGCCCGTCTGTATCGCCCGGATATGGAAAACCTTAAGAAGGAGTATGGGGCATATTTCTATGATAAGGCCATGAAGCAGGAAGTGACTGTGGAAGGATTACGGCTTATGAAGCGCTGTGGATGGACGGAGTATAAAGGGCTTCTGGCGGCAGAGGCAGCCAGGAATAAGAATGTGGCGGTGTACATGATCCGGCAGCTGGTGGAGGAACTGCCTCTCAGTAACGTAGAGTTGGCAAAGGAACTGGACGGATACATAAAAATGAGCCGGACAAAAGCGGTAAACGGAATTGCCCTTCTGGAAAAGTGGCGGGATGAACTGCGGGACGGACAGACACCGGATCGGCTGTAAACGGAATTTGTGGGAACATCCGGTATAAAGAGGCTCTGAGATTACATAACAAACAGGAGGGGAATAGAAATGGAAAACCAAAATGTACAGCGGCTACCTGCGGAGCAGTTATTTCAGGCGGAGATTGATGCATTGATTGCCAATGAGACTAATCCAGTACCTACAGGCTGGAGGATGTCTCCAAAGTCGGTGTTAACGTATATCTGTGGAGGGGAAAGGGGCGGAGTAAAGATAACGCCCAAGTATATTGGCCACCAGCGCCTGGTGGAGATAGCCATCTCTACCCTGGTGACAGACAGGGCGCTTCTTCTGATCGGGGAGCCGGGAACCGCCAAATCCTGGCTGTCCGAGCATCTTGCGGCAGCCATCAACGGGAATTCTACCAGGGTGATCCAGGGAACGGCAGGAACCACAGAGGAGCAGATCCGCTATTCCTGGAACTATGCCATGCTGATTGCGGAGGGGCCGTCGAAACAGGCCATGATCCCAAGCCCAATTTACCGTGCGATGGAACAGGGAGCCATCGCCAGAGTGGAGGAGATCTCCAGATGTGCTTCGGAGGTTCAGGATGCCCTGATCTCTATTTTGTCAGAGAAGCGGATCTCCGTGCCGGAACTGGGGATTGAGGTGCCGGCACAAAAGGGATTTTCCATAATCGCCACGGCCAACACCAGGGACAAAGGAGTCAATGAAATGTCGGCTGCATTAAAGCGGCGGTTCAATATCGTGGTTCTGCCGGCTCCGGAGAATCTGGAATCGGAGATGGAGATTGTAAATACCAGGATTGCCCAGCTGGCAGGGAGCCTGGATCTGAATGCCAGGCTGCCAAAAGAAGAGGTGGTACAGAAGGTCTGCACCATTTTCAGAGAACTGAGGGCCGGTGTCACGTTGGACGGGCGGCAGAAGATAAAGCCAACTACCGGCGTGTTGTCTACGGCAGAAGCCATTTCCCTTTTAGCCAACAGCATGGCGCTGGCGGGAAGTTTCGGGGACGGTGAGATAACGGATGAGGATCTGGCGGCAGGGCTTCAGGGTGCAATTGTAAAAGAGGACAGCAAGGACGGGAAAGCCTGGGAGGAGTATCTGGAAAATATTATGAAAAAGAGGGGTTCTAAGTGGCTGCCTCTGTATGAACAGTGTAAGGAGCTGAATTCATGACGGCCCCTTATGTATTTGGAATCCGGCATCTGTCTCCGGCAGGAGCCTGGTATGTGAGGGAGTATTTAGACAGTGTCCAGCCGGAGATGGTCCTGATTGAGGGGCCGGCGGATTTTACGGAACTTTTAGGGGAGTTGGGGGGAGGCAAGGTGAAGCCGCCCATCGCAGTGATGGCTTATACCCAGGAACTGCCGATCCGGACCATCCTCTATCCCTTTTCCATCTATTCTCCGGAGTATCAGGCGATTCTGTGGGCCAGGGAGAATCAGCGCCAGTGTCGGTTCTGTGACCTGCCTTCCGATGTGTTTTTAGGGCTATCCAAGATGAGGGAGATGAGAAAGGCCGGGAAAGACGGCTTGGAGAAGGAGAAGCCAGGGACAGGCAGCCTGGAGGAAGAAAGGCCGGGAACAGACGGCCTGGCGGAAGAAGAGTCTGTCTATGATCGTCTGGATCAGGTATCGGAAGATGGGGATCAAGAGACGTTCTGGGAGAGAACCATGGAGCACGCGGCGGATTTTGATGGCTACCAACAGGGAGCGGCCAGGTTTGGGCGGTCTCTGCGGGAACTAACGCTGTCAAAATGGACACTTGCAGGAACGGAAAAGTCAAAGGAGAGGCAGCTTGAAGATGCAGAGAATCTGATCCGGGAGGCCTATATGCGGGGGGAGATCAAAAAGGCTGTGGAGGAAGGGATTCCTCCGGAAAAGATTGTAGTGGTCACCGGTGCATTCCATGTGGCGGGCATTCTGGGAGAATGGGGCAAGGAAGAGAAAAAAGCCGGGGAAACGGAATGGAAGAAGCTGCCACGGCTGGAGACCAAGAAAACCTTGATGCCCTACTCGTACTACCGGCTGTCTGAACGTTCCGGATACGGTGCCGGCAACCGGGCACCGGCTTACTATGAGCTTTTGTGGAAAGGATTTTGTCTGGGCCAGCCAGAGTATGCGGCCAGCCGGTATTTAACCAGCCTGGCATCGTTTCAGAGAGGGCATGGGGATATGGCTTCCTCTGCCCAGGTGATCGAAGCCCTGAGACTGGCCCGTTCCCTGGCCCAGCTTCGGGGGTATCAGATTCCGGCGCTAAAGGATCTGCGGGATGCGGCGGTAACCTGCATGGGGCACGGGAATTTTTCCGAGATTGTGCTGGCAGCGGCAGATACGGAGATCGGGACAACCATCGGAAGCTTGCCTCAGGGAGTCAGCCAGACTTCGATTCAGACGGATTTCTACAGAAAGTTAGGGGAGTTGCGCCTGGAGAAATATAAATCTCTGACAGCGGAGGCACTGTCCCTGGATTTAAGGGAGAAGCTGACAGTACAGTCCAGAAAATCCTCCTTTTTGGATTTGGAGCGTTCCTTTTTCCTGCATCAGCTGCGGATCTTGAAGATTCGGTTTGCCTCATTGGAAGGAAACCGGCAGGAGAATGCCACCTGGGCGGAGAACTGGGTGCTTCAATGGACACCGGAAGCGGAAATTCAGATTGTGGAGGCAGTCTTAAAGGGAGATACCGTGGAGCAGGCAGCCGGATTTGAATTGAAGAACCGGATCGATGAGAATCCTGGGCTCTCCGGTATCGCAGCCGTGGTGGAAGATGCGTGTTACTGTGGGATTCCCCGGGCGCTGTCTATGGCGGTGTCGGCGTTGCAACAGTCGGCGGTGGATGCGGCATCCATTATCGAATTGGCGGATACGGCTATGAGCCTTTCTGTGGTGATCCGATACGGCGATATCCGGAAGCTGGACAGGACACCGTTGCTTCCCATCTTGTCGCAGCTGTTTTTGCGGTCTTGCCTGATTCTGGCGGAAGAGTGCATCTGTGATGATCAGGCGGCCGGGAGCGTGGGGAGGGCCATGAACCGGATCAACGATGTGGTGCTGAACCATGAGTTCCTTGATGAAGGGCGGTGGCTTCGGGTTCTTTCGGAGATCGGGGAAAGAGATGATCTAAATACCCGGCTGTCTGGCCTGGCGGCGGCCATTCTTTTGGAGCGGGGCCAGATGGATTCGGAGAAACTGGGACGGGAAGTAGAGAGGCGGCTGTCCCGGGGGATTCCGGCGGAATTGGGAGCCGGGTGGTTTGAGGGATTGTCCATGAAGAATCACTATGCTTTGATTGCCAGAATGACGTTGTGGGAGAAGTTGAGCGGATATCTGGATACCCTTTCGGAAGAGGAGTTTAAGAGGGCGCTGGTGTTTCTTCGGAGAGCATTTGCAGATTTTTCGGCGGAGGAGAAGGATCGGATCGCGGAGAATCTTGGGGAGATCTGGCAGGTGAATCCGGAACAGGTCAGCGAGGTGTTGAATGGAGCCATTGATTTGGGTGAAGAGGGAGGCCTGGCGGTGGAAGAAGGACAGGGGGATGCTTTGGGGGCGGAACTTTTAGAGGGGTTGGAGGATTTTGATTTTGATGATTTGTGAGTTGGGGGGATGATGCTTATGGGGATGAGGGTGTCGCGGGAGGTCCGCCTTGCAGGCTGAAAATCCATTCTGCGTCATTTAGCTGAAAGTAAATCAGACAAGACACTGGATTTATATCAGAAATAAAAAGGAGTATATGAGGAGTGAACATAGATAGAAGGGAAAAAGGAGGTAAATGCCGGATGGCGATAGACAGTGGCGTACAGGTAGACGGAGAGTTAGCAGCGGACAGTGGTGACAGGGGGGAGCAGGGACAGGAGAGGATCCGGCGCTGGAGGCTGATTCTTGGACAGGAGTCGGAGGATCGGTTTCAGGGGATGAACGGAGCCGGGGACATGGTGTTGTCTGAAGAACAGTTTTTGATGGATCAGGCGTTGGCTGCCATCTATAACAAGGCCGGGGCCGGAGGGTTTGGAACCGGGGCCGGAGGGTTTGGAACCGGGGGCAGGGGAGCCGGACGGGGGCCGTCCAATCCCCAGATTTCCAAGTGGCTGGGAGATGTCAGGAGCCTGTTTGATAAGGATCTGGTGAAGATCATTCAGTCTGACGCTATGGAGCGGTGCGGGTTAAAACAGTTAATCTTTGAGCCGGAGCTTTTGGAGAATCTGGAACCGGATGTGAATATGGCGGCTACGATTCTTCTTTTGAAAGATCAGGTTCCCAAGAGGAGCAAGGAAAGTGTCCGGGAGTTTATAAAGAAGATTGTGGAGCAGATCAATCAGTTGCTTGAAAGTGATATTCGCAGGGCGGTGACAGCGGCGGTGAATAAGAGGCAGCATTCGCCTATCCCTTCTGCGGCGGCATTGGATTATCAGACAACTATCCGGCGGGGGATCAAGAATTTTAATCCCCGGATCGGGAAGGTGGTGCCGGAGCATTTCTATTTTTATGACCGGACTTCCAAGACGGCAGCCAACAAATATACGGTGATTCTGGATGTGGATCAGAGCGGGTCTATGGGAGAATCGGTGATCTACTCATCCATTGTAGGGTGTATTTTGGCCAGCATGGCTTCGATCCGAACCAGGATCGTAGCCTTTGATACCCAGGTGGTGGATCTGACGGAAAAGTGCGACGATCCGGTTGACCTTCTATATGGTTTCCAGCTGGGAGGAGGAACGGATATCAATAAGTCGGTAGCATATTGCCAGACCTTTATTGAGAATCCGAAGAAGACACTGTTTTTTCTGGTGACAGACCTGATGGAAGGCGGGAACCGCGCGGCTCTTATCCGACGGTTGGGGGAGATGAAGGAAGACGGGGTTACCGTCGTATGTCTTCTGGCAGTGGCTGACGGAGGCAAACCTTACTATGATGCCCAGATGGCCCAGAAGGTAGCCGCCCTGGGGATTCCATGTTTTGCCTGTAATCCGGAGAAGCTTCCGGAATTGCTTGAGAAAGCCCTTAAGGGACAGGATCTTTCCGGATTTTCAGGAGAGAAGGGATAGAAAAGCAAAAGAGTCATGTTGCCAAGGGCTAACCGTTAGATAGGACGTAGTTGGGAGAGGGCATTCTATCCCTCTCCCAACGGATAAAAGCGCTTTTATCTGTTTAAGGCTCCAACATTACCTTTACTGCACTTTCGTCTTTCTCGGCGGTCTCATAAGCTTTCTCCCAATCCGCGAGTTTAAAGCAATGGGAGATCAGCCCATCTGTTTTGATCACTCCTTTTTCAATTCCGCGAATTACCGCAGGATAAACCTTGGCGGACAGATGGGAGCCGATAATAGTCAGTTCCTTTCCATCTCCGATTACATTCCAGTCTGTGGTTACCAGATCAGACAATACGCCCATCTGAACATAGCGCCCATGGTTTTTCAGCGCATTCATTCCCTGGGACACGCTTCTGGGATTTCCGGAGGCCTCAATGTACACATCACAGCCAAGCCCGCCGGTAAGCCGTTTTATTTCCTCCGCCGCATCGCATGCAGCAGGATTCAGCACAATGTCTGCTCCAAAGTCTTTTGCCATCTGTGCCCTCTCTTCCCGTACTTCCAGTCCGATGACCAGCTTTGGCAATTTTAAGTTGGCCAGATTGCACATGGACAGGCCGATGGCTCCCAGGCCGGCGATTACCACCACATCCTGATTCCGGATGTTTGCCTGTTCTACCGCGTGCATTCCGCAGGCAATGGGTTCTACCAGAACACTTTGCTCCTTTGAAAAGCTGGTGGGAAGCTTATGCTTTAAACTGGTTGCAGGAAGCTTGACATACTCTGCAAATCCGCCATTGGCATATGTTTTGAAACCGAAAACCGCGGATCTTGCACACATCCAGTAAGTTCCGTTTTTGCAGAACTCACATTCTCCACAGGGGACAATCTGTTCTGCACATACGCTGTCGCCCACTTCAATTCCCTCTACGGTTCCGTTTATTTCCACAACCTCTCCGAAAAACTCATGGCCGGGGATACAGGGAGTCTCTATATACCTGTCTTTCTCGCTGGTTCCCCAGACGCGGATTCCGCCGTGATACGCTTTCAGATCTCCGGCGCAGATTCCACAGCCCTTTACCTTTAAAAGAATCTCTCCATCTAAAAGCTGTGGAAGGGGATAATTCTCGTATCTGTTGTCAAATGGCGCATATGTAACCAATGCTTTCATAGTTTTAAGATCCTTTCTTTTTATTTTTCCAGTACAGCGCTTCCCTGAGTATAAAGCTGATTGGCGGCATCCGCTGCGGTTAAGTCGCCATAGCAGACCCGCTCCACCAGCTGGTTGACCATCTGGGTAACCTCTGCCGCCCCTTCAGGCATGGGAGCGTCAATGGGAGTGGAATTGGGTGTTACCACATTGGCAATAAAGTCAGCGGCATCCTGCTGGTTGGCATCCATAAGCTCAGCGATTCCGTCTGCCACCTGGGAGGAGATGGGGATTCCTCTTTCGCCTAACAGGATCTTGTTGGCCTCCACATCATTGGTCCAATAACTGATAAACTTTGCCGCTTCCTCCGGATGGGCGCTGTCGATGGTCACGCTGAAAAACATACTGGGTTTTAAGTAATCCGATGTCTTCGGGTCTTTAGACGGCCATGTGGTGATTGCCAGTTCCACTCCCTCTGGAGCCACGTTTCTAAGAGATGCCAGGGAGTTTGACCAGGTGAAGGAGCACCAGCTCATGGTCTCCGGGCTGGAACCATATACAAGAGGCATCTGCTCCGGGGTTCCAACGGTTCTTTCGGCATAGATGGAAGGACCGCACATCCACCCTTCCGTGGTTCCCTTCTCATAAATATCAAAAAATTTCTTCAGATCTTCTTCGGTTGCCTGGAACTTACCGTCTTCTCCGTACAGATGGGTTCCCTCGCCCCGCATCACATATCCAAGGTAATCTGCGCCGTTTCCATAAAAGACATCTGTCTTATAGCCGGTTTTCTCATAAACCTCTCTGCAGACTGCATAAAACTCTTCCAGAGTCATATTATCCTTTACCGTGATTCCGTTTTCATCCAGAAGGGTCTTGTTGTACACAATGGTTGGGACATTGACTCCGGCGCTGATGGCATAGATCCCATCCCCTACTTTTCCAGGATTCAGTGCATTTTCACTGACATTAGTAAGATCGATGGTTCCGTCTTCAATGTAGGGAGACAGATCCACCAGCAATCCGTTGCTCACATATTGCTCCAGATAAGAGTAATCCATCTGTACAATATCTGGCAGAGAATGCCCTGCGGATGCAACGGCAAGCTTGGTCCAGTAATCCGCCCATTCCGTAAACTGGCCGTCAAAGGTAACGCCTTCATTTGCATTGCTGTAAAGTTCCAGAACCTGCTGTGTCCTTTCATTCCTTGCCTGATTTCCCCACCATGAAATGGTAAGGGCGGTTCCCTCGGATGAGTCTGCTGCTGTCTCGGAAGCGTTGGACTGCTCCGGGGCTTCTTTATTGGATGCCGGGGAATCTGTGTTGGATGGAGCGTTTCCGGAACCGCCGCATCCTCCCAACATGGAAACAGCCAGAAGTCCTGCCGCAAGCACTGCCAAATTCTTTTTCATAATACAACCTCCTTTGGTTTGTTGTTTGTTTTATGGAGCTGAATTGTAGCCTTATTATATCGGATTTTTTTCCGAAAAAGAAGGAAGGAAACCGCTTGATTTTCTTCAAAAACCGTCTTGAAAGATCAGGAAAAATATTAAAAAACCGACATCTAAGTTTAATTTATCTGCTTTCCCTTCGGCATCTATTGCAGGAAAAAATTCCTTTCTATATACTTTTTACAGAACCTGGAGAAAGGAGCCCACACTTGAAAAAGAGGAACGAATGGAAAGCTTTCCGGGATCTTCCGTTACAGCGCAAATTCAATGCCATTGTCTGCTTTGTATTGATCGGCTGCTTTATTGGCTCCCTTTTAGGGGTTAACCTGATTTATACCACCCATAACCGGTTGCTTTACCGTTCCATGGAAGGCATCCTGTCCCACAGCGCTTCCCTCCTGGCAGAAAAATTAAAAACCGTGGAGTCTATGACGACCATTATGCTGGGCGACAGCAAGGTACAATATAATCTGGCGGTGGCTATCAGCGAGGATGCCACGGACTTAGAGCGAAATGATGCGTTTCGCTCCTTATCCTATCTTGTGCCTGAGTATTATCAAAACTATAAACAATATGGAATTTCCTACATCAGCCTCCACAATTCCAGCTATACCAGCCACAGCAATTATGTATGGGCCCATGCCCTTCCGGAGGAACTGTCCCAGCGTTTGCTGGAGGGAGCCCATGAACGGCCGGGGTATGCCGTATGGAATACAGACTATTGCAACAGCTACGGTCTGTTTCTATCCCGTGATGTACGGCGCGCAGACAATCTGAAATTGGATACCATTGGCACCATAGTGGTAAACATCCACTTAAATGATATAATTGAAGACTCTGTAAGAGGATATCAGATAGAAGAACCCCTTCTTTACTTGCTCTACAGCGGCGGGAAGGAGATCTATCATTCCCCATCCTTAAAGGAAGACAGGATCCCAGAAATTATGGCGGCAACTACTGGTGATTATGGAGTGGTAAGGATAAACCGGACATACTATTTTTACGCCAAAAACCGGATTCCCAAATTTAACTGGGAATATATCTGTTTTATTCCTTATGATTCTGTCATAAGAAGCCAATGCCTGTACTTATTTCTTTCGTTAGGCATCATAGCTGGGATTTTTCTTCTCTGCCTTATATTTTCCCAAAGGTTTTTCAGGGCGATTACCCAACATTTCAGCAGGCTTCTGCTGAAAATGAAATATTTCGGAGAAAACAATACACAGCTGGTTTCCGTTGACTACAACTATGAAAACCGGAAGGATGAGATCGGAGAGCTGCATCAGCGGTTTGACCAGATGGCGAATCAGGTTCGGGAATTGATTCAGAAAAACTATGTATCTGAGATTTTAAATAAGGAGGCAGAACTTAAGTCTCTGGAAAACCAAATCAATCCCCATTTTCTATACAATACGCTGGAATCCATCAACTGGAGAGCAAAGGATCTGGGGGCGGAAGAAATATCCATTATGGTGGAATCCCTGGGTGCCCTGTTGCGGACCACTCTCTCAAGGGGAAAGGATCCGATTTCCACCTTAAAAACAGAACTTGATATTGTAAATGATTACATGTCAATTATTCAATGCCGTTTTGAAGATATACTTAAGTATTCGGTTGAAGTTCCAAAGGGCCTGTATGAAACGCCTCTCCCCAGGCTTTCCCTGCAGCCCCTTGTTGAGAACTCCATTAACTATGCCCTTGAGGAAATGACGGAAGTCTGCCATATAACCATCACTGCTGCCAGGATGGAAGAGGATGTTCTGATTACTATCACCAATAACGGCTCTCAGTTTCCGGAGAATATCCTGGAACGGCTTGCAAGCGGGGACGCAGTCCCTCATGGATTCGGCATTGGGCTTTTAAATATTCAGAAACGGTTACAGCTTCAATTTGGAGAGGAATATGGCCTTACATTGAAAAATGATGAGTTCCTTGACCTTGCTATTGTGGAGATCATGATTCCTTTCCATACCTCTTAAATCCAAAAAGGAACAGGAGCGCTATGAAATTACTGATTGTAGATGATGAAAAAGTGATAAGAGAAACCATATCCCGCCGTATCCCCTGGCAATCCCTGGGGATTGACGTGGTAAAGACTGCGTCCAATGGGCTGGAAGCTTATGACATCATCATGGATGAATACCCGGATATTGTGATGACCGACATAAAAATGCCAGGGCTATCCGGGCTGCAGCTGATCCAGCGAATCAAAAAGGTACATCCGGATGTGGAGTTTATCATTCTTTCAGGGTATGGGGAATTTGAATTTGCGAGAGAGGCTATGCAGTACGGAGTCCACCATTATCTGTTGAAACCCTGTAAGGAAGAGCAGATTGTGGAAAGCGTAAGAAAGACTATGGACCAGATCTCCAAAAAAAGGCTCTCCGGCATCCTCACCCCCAATGATATTTCCCGTAACCATATGGAAAACACCATGATCTTAAATATCATCAACGAACTTGCGGCCCAAGACTCGGATTCAGAAAATGAAGATTTTTTCCGCCCCTACGAGAAATTTATGGACTTTGACCATATCCCTTATGAATTATGTTATCTTTACTTTTTAGATGAAAACTCTTTGCCCGATGCCATAAAGCAGATTGAGCTGTTCCGCCAAAGCCAGGCATCCAGAATCCGTTTTCATATGTTGTATGTTCATCAGACCATGGTGATCTTTTTTCCATCCTATTGCCTTCAATATGACAATCTGGATACGTACATGGAAAACTTATCCCTGCCCAGCCAGCAGATTGCCATTCAGTACCAGAGAATTCGCTTTAACAGCCTTAAGCTTTTGCTGGAACAGATCGTAGGAAAGGTGAAACGCTATGAAGCTGTCTCCTACAATGATAATGGAACCCTGATTACCATATGTAATTACCGGACAATCATCCGTGAAATTGAACGGCTTTCTGCAAACATCTATTTGGATGACCAGGAGGCGGCAGAAAAAGCCATGGACTGTCTGTTTACCCAATTGTACCGGATCTCCGACCCTGTATTTTTGAAACAGCTTCTCTCCTCCATTATCATGCAGGCATCCTCAAAATGCCTCCATTATTCGTCGCTGGAGGCTACCGAGTTTTTGGTGGCGTTAAACCCGCTTACAGATACTGCCCGGATTATGGAACAATGTGTGCCTGCCCTGCGGATTATCTATCAGAAGTATCACAGCACCCATTCCCGAGGAGGCTCCTTAAGCACTGCCATCGATGAATACGTCCGCAGAAATCTTTCTGACAGCAACCTTTCCCTGAAATGGATAGCTGAAAACATCCTGTATATGAATGTGGATTATGTCAGCAAACGTTTTTTCAAGGAAACCGGACAGAAATTCTCCAAGTATCTTACGGACCTGCGCATTCAGAAAGCCAAGGAGCTGCTTATGGGGACAGAGAAAGACAAGATACAGAACATTGCAGAACTGGTGGGGTGCGGTAACAACCCCCAATATTTCAGCCAGCTGTTTCGGAAAACCACTGGAATGACTCCCAGTGCATATATAAAATATATTTCAGGAGGAATGTGACATGGTAAAAGACGAGTTACAAGGAAAGCTTGACCTGGTGATGGATAAGCTTCTGCATTTAGGCGGCGCTGATTATGAAAAGGACAAGGACATTTCCCTGGAAGATGCCATTGCTTCCGGAAATGTGGCCCGAGATTTCGGAATCGAGGAATGGGACTGGCCTCAGGGCGTGGGCCTGTATGGCTTAAGCATGCTTCAGGATCATTACGGCGATGACCGCTTTATGGAATTTTTTGTTCATTGGTTTGAAAGCAATATTGCCAAAGGCCTGCCTTCCAGAAACATCAACACCACAGCCCCTTATCTGACACTGCTTCAGATTTTGGATTGTATGCCGGAGAAAGAAAGGTATGAAAACATGTGCCTGGATCAGGCGGACTGGCTGATCAACCAGCTTCCCAAAACAAAGGACGGCGGCTTTCAGCATGTCACCAGCGGAATCGGAGACAGAAATGCAGTGATACTCAATGAACAACAGCTGTGGCTGGATACCCTGTTTATGGCGGTGTTATTCTTACAGCGGATGGGGAACCGCTATCACAACCAAGTCTGGCAGAGTGAAGCCGTCCATCAGGTATTGGTGCATATAAAATATCTGTACTGCAAAAATAACGGCCTGTTCTATCACGGATTTAGCTTTATCCGAAATGACAATTTCGGGGGGATCTTCTGGAACCGGGGCAATTCCTGGTTTACCCTGGGAATCACACTGTTTTTGGCTGAGGCCCAGAACATGGAGCAGGGAACCAGACAGTATATTGTGGATACCTTCCGCACACATGCCCAGGCCCTTAAAGCCCTTCAGGCACCTTCGGGCCTGTTCCATACCATTCTGGATGACCCTTCTTCCTACCAGGAGGTTTCAGGAAGTGCAGCCATTGCAGCAGGCCTTTTAAGGGGTGTGAAACTTGGCCTTTTGGAGGACAGCTATATGGATTGCGCTAAAAAGGCAATTGAGGGAATCTGCCATAATGTGGACAGGGACGGTACGGTTCTGAACGTATCCGCCGGCACGGCGATGGGGATGAATCCGGAACATTATAAGGGAATCGGCATCCGTCCCATGGCTTATGGCCAGGCTTTGAGCCTCATTGCTTTGTGTGAAGCCCTAAGCGTATACTGATTTTGTAGATGGATTTTTGCCTGTGCAAAAACTGGGCTGTCGCAAGGTTGGCGACAGCCCGTTTAGGTTGAAGCATATTCGAAAGAAGGCTATTTTAATTCTTTTAACGCCCGCTCAACTTCTTTCTTAAACTGTTTCCACTCATCTTCATGATCCACAAAATACTTAGGGCAGCCTTTCTCGTTGACATCGTAATGCCGGATCACGTCGTCGGAAGTCAGATCCAGCTCTTTGCAGAGCCACGCTGTCAGCTTTACCAGGGAATCGTAAGTGGCCTGGTTGTACTTGCCGCTTTCGTCAGGGTGGCAGGTCTCTACGGCGACAGTGTCAAGGTTGCGGGGGGCGTTGGCATAGGCAATCTCGCCGATGGGAATGCATTGGAGAATCTCGCCCTCCAGCCCTACGATGAAGTGGCAGCTGGAGGAACTGCCAGGTTTTTGCGGATCTTGATCGGCTAAGCTGTCAAAGTACTGGCGGTTAGCCTCTGCGCTGGTGCCAGGGTTTCCCACATAGTGGATGACAATGTTGTTGACCCGTTTCATGGTCACATCAGGGCGGGAGAAAATATTTTTCCGTATAAATTTCTGGTCAACCCAATCTGGTGCCTCAATGGACTTTAGGTCTACGGTGTAAGGCTTTTCATATCCCCACAGCCAATATCCGGCCGCCAGGCCGGCCAGGCAGCCAAGAACAAGAGCGAGAAGAATCCCTGCAATAACCAGGGGGGATTTGCGGGAAGAATTCCGGCCGGAGGACAGATAACTTATGCTTTCTGCCCCACCGGAGCGGAGGCGGATATGTCTCATATCATTTGTATTTTCATTGTTCATAGTTAGTCTCCTGATTAATCCTTTTGATTAGTAGTTTATAATTCCAGCCTCATATATATGACTTCCTGATATCCTGCCACGCGGGAATGAAAGCCCTTGGGATTTCTACCGTATTCGACGAAGCCCGCCTGCTGATACATGGATATGGCTCTCACATTTTCCGCCACAACGTTTAACTCAAGCTGGACATAGCCGGCAGTTCTGGCACATTCTATACAGGAGGCCATCAGTGCCTTCCCGATTCCAAGCCCCCAAAACCCTTTGTCAACGCTGATGCCAAATTCGGCGCGGTGCCGCACCTTATATTTCATGCCTACCGCCTCGATTCCAGCGGTTCCTACCACGGCATCATCCACCATGGCAAGTATCTCAATCTCATTGGCGCTCTCGAACTTCTTCTTTAAAAACTGGCCTTCCTGTATGGCATCGAAACTGTTTTCCTCCGGATAGGAAAGGAGATAATCGGTCTGCGAATGGGTCAGGTTAAAGTTATCAAATACAAGCTGCCCATCTTGTTCCGTTCCATTTCTTAAACAGCACGTCATGCCGTTCTTTAACGTTATGATCTTATTGTATTTCATGGCTGCTCCGTTATGAGGGAATTGATTGTTATAGTGTATCACAAGTTTAGCAGAAAAACGATGGTTTTTGGATTATTTTTTTACCAGGATTTTAGAATAATCAAAATAGTCGGTTGATGTTGAATTGCTTCCGATAATTTGCTATATTTTTATATAGCAAGGGAGAACATTATGTGGAGGAATACAGATATGATATTTAATGTAATGGACTATGGTGCAATTGGAGACGGTGTCACCAATGATGGCAAGGCGATTCAGGCAGCAGTGGATGCATGTTCCCAGAGCGGAGGGGGACAGGTGTTGCTTCCGGGAGGAAAGACATACCGTTCCGGAACCATTGTACTGAAATCGTCGGTGGAGCTTTATCTGGAGAATGGCGCGGTCCTAAAGGCCAGCGACCACATGGAGGATTTTAATCTGTTTCATGTTCCTATGAATTATGACGCGGGGCTGGAGGTTCCTACTTATGAAAACTGTGATTATACAGGAAAACCGGCGCTGTATTTTCTCTATGCCAAAGACTGTAGGAATGTGAGGATTACAGGCTTTGGCTCTATTGACGGGAATGAAGAGATTTTCTATGGATTGGTTTCACCGTGGCATATTGACGGAAAGTTTTACCCCAGGATGCCGCTGTTATTTTTAGAGCATGTGGAGCATTTAACCATCCTCCATGTGACCCTGACCCATAGCGCATTTTGGACCACCCATCTGGTCGGCTGCGAGGATGTGCTGATTGACGGAATCCGGATTCTCAATAATCTAAGGCTGGCCAACGGTGATGGGATTGATCCGGACCACTGTAAGAACGTGAGGATCTCCAACTGCCACATTGAGTCTGCGGATGACTGTATCGTGTTTAAGAATACAGAGGGAGCTATGGAGTACGGCAACTGTGAAAATATCTGCGTCACCAACTGTACCCTGATCTCCACCAGCGCAGCCATTAAGTTTGGAACGGAGAGTGCGGCGCCATTTCGGAATATTACGGTTCAGAACTGTAATATCCACCACACCAACCGGGGGATTTCCATGCAGATGAGAGATCAGGGATCCATTGAGAATATCCTGTTCTCCAACTTGAATATCGAGACCAGAATGTTCTCCAAGGAGCACTGGTGGGGATCGGCGGAGCCTATCTGCATCACGGCGGTGAAGCGGAGGGAAGATACCGACTTAGGATTTGTAAAAAACGTTACCTTCCAGAACATCAACTGCGTCTCGGAAAACGGAATCATGATCTATGGGAACCAGCATGCAGGGCATGGACATAATATAGAAAACATTACCTTTGAGAATGTCCGGGTACGGATGGTGAAGAAAACCGACTGGCCCAAGGATATCCATGACCTTCGCCCGACCTATGAGCATCCTATGGTAAACGGCCCCATGGCTGTGGTGTATGCGCGGTATGCCCAAGGGGTTCAGTTTCACAATCTCTCCTATGAGATAGAAAAACCGGTGAAAGAGTATATGGAGAAGGAATATAATGTGGAACATTGTGGCCAGGTGGTGATCAATGGGGAGAAGCAGTGATAGACTCCCTGACAAGGGCCAACGCAGCATCGGATCGGTCATCGTATGAGAAAAGGAAAAAGTACATAATAATTGCGGAGTAAGAAGATAGTATTTTGCAAAAAAGAAGGTGTGATATGCCCAATGTCATTTAGATAACATGTAGTCTTCCAAGATAACATAGCCTGGGGAGAGGCTTGTGTTGTTTTCTCCAGGGTACTTGATATCTTGGAAGGCTATCAAATACTGTCGGATTATCCTAAGGAAGGGATTTGCAATAAGATTCAAAAAAGGGATTGAGTTTTGGACAAACAATGCTATAATAAAAAAATCTTGACTTTTTCATAGAGGGAGGAAGACACGCGTATGATAAGCACCCTAGACAGAAAGCAGGCTTTCGAACTGCTTAGGAAATACAACAAGGAGTCTTTTCATATTCTTCATGGCTTGACCGTGGAGGGAGTCATGAGATGGTACGCCAAGGAGCAGGGGTTTGGGGAAGATGAGGAATTCTGGGGCCAGGTAGGCCTTCTTCATGACATTGATTTTGAACAGTATCCGGAGAGGCACTGTAAGGAGGCACCCCGCCTTTTAGAGGAAGCGGGTGTGGGAGAGGATATGATCCATGCCATCTGCAGCCACGGCTACGGCCTGTGCAGCGATGTGGAGCCAGAACATGAGATGGAAAAGATTTTGTTTGCTGCAGATGAACTGACAGGACTTATCTGGGCCGCGGCCAAGATGCGTCCGTCTAAGAGCGTGATGGATATGGAGGTCTCCAGCTTAAAGAAGAAATTTAAGGACATACGATTTGCAGCAGGATGTTCCAGGGATGTGATCGTCACCGGGGCAGAGCGGCTGGGATGGAGCCTGGAGGAACTGATGGAGAAAACCATTCAGGCCATGAGATCCTGTGAGGCTCAGGTCCAGAAAGAGATGGAAGGAATCTCGGAGGAGTGAGAGGCCGGAGGGAGTCGTTTCGGGGGATGAAGGCGGCAGCAATCGGATGATCCAAAGGAGAATGAAATGATGAAAAAGGTTGTGAAATTTGGCGGAAGCTCTCTGGCCAGTGCCAGGCAGTTTAAGAAAGTGGGCAACATTATCCGCAGCGATAAGGCCAGAAGGTATGTGGTGCCTTCCGCGCCGGGGAAGAGGAATGACAAGGACGAGAAGGTGACAGACCTTCTGTATCAGTGCTATGATGCGGCGGCTTCCGGCACTGCGTATAAGAAGATTCTGGAGAAGATTAAGAAGCGGTATGAGGAGATTATCGACGGTTTGGATTTGAACCTGAATCTGGAGCATGAGTTTGACAGGATTGAAGAGAATTTCTTAGCCAAGGCGGGAAGGGATTACGCGGCATCCAGAGGCGAATATCTAAACGGCATCCTTATGGCCCAGTATCTGGGGTACGAGTTTATTGACGCTGCGGAGGTTATATTCTTTGACGACCAGGGAGTCTTTGATGCGGAGTTTACCAACCGGGAATTGGCGGAGCGTCTGGAACATGTGGAGCGGGCAGTGATCCCCGGATTCTATGGATCCACCCACAGCGGAGTGGTGAAGACCTTTTCCAGAGGCGGTTCCGATGTGACTGGCTCTGTGGTAGCCAGGGCGATACATGCGGATATGTATGAGAACTGGACGGATGTATCTGGCGTGTTGGTGGCGGATCCAAGGATCATCGACAATCCGGAGGTGATTGAGACCATCACATACCGCGAGTTAAGGGAACTGGCATACATGGGAGCCAGCGTACTTCATGAAGATGCTATTTTTCCGGTGCGCAAAGAGGGAATCCCCATCAACATCCGCAATACCAACAAGCCGGAGGATAAGGGGACTCTGATCGTTGAGAGCACCTGCCGCAAGCCTCGGTATACCATTACCGGCATCGCGGGGAAGAAAGGCTTCTGTTCCATCAATGTGGAGAAGGCTATGATGAACTCGGAAGTGGGGTTTGGGAGAAAAGTGCTTCAGGTCTTTGAGGATTATGGAATCTCCTTTGAGCATATGCCTTCTGGTATTGATACCATGACCATCTTTGTCCATCAGCCGGAATTTGAAGAGTACGAGCAGTCGGTGATTGCCGGGATCCATCGGGCGGTGGAGCCGGATTTTGTGGAGATGGAATCGGATCTGGCATTGATTGCTGTGGTGGGAAGAGGAATGAAGGCTACCAGAGGGACTGCCGGACGGATCTTCTCCGCCTTGGCCCATGCCAGAGTCAACGTAAAGATGATTGACCAGGGATCCAGTGAACTGAATGTGATTATCGGGGTGAAGAACGGAGACTTTGAGGATGCCATCAAGGCGATCTATGATATTTTTATTTCTTCGGAACTGTGATTGTGGCCTGCCAGGTGTGTCTACAAACTGGCGGGCGTTTTTTATATCACAGGAAAGTGCTCCAATGATAAAAAACGCTCCGCTTAGGATGCGCAACACGGTGTGGGCTTGCTCACTAGGTTCATTGCATTCGCTAAGTGAGCCAATGCCTACGCGAGGAGGAAGATGGCTGCTGTCGCCGCCGGGTTCCGGCGTGAGAATCCGGCGAGCCAGACTCTTTATTCTGTGGAAATGATCGGTTGCGGGGAGATAAATTTGAATGATCGTGTATTGACAAAATGCTATCATTGACATAAAATAATGATAGAAAAAAATAAATTTCCTATCATATACTTTGCGGAGGACTCTTTTATTGACAATAGAACGAAAGGATATAGAACGGTATCTTTTGGATATAAAGCATGCCATTGAGAATAACCGATACCGAATTGACAGGAATTTAAGAAGAAAGGACAATATGGATATCTTCTCGGAGTATGTTATAGATGAGGAGAAGGCCAAAAAAATTTTATTAAGTCTTGAATCTGCAGATTTTTCAGAGATTTTACAGAATAAGCATAAAGGCTTTGAACATGAAGAACTCTATGTATTCGGCAAGGATGTAACATTGTTGGAGAGATATGGGACAGAAGAAGAGACGATTTCTTTGTATATCAAGATTAACAAGCTGGAGAATCATTATGTCATAGTGATTTCATTCCATAAGCAAAAGTATCCGCTTACCTATTATTTCAGGTCATATGAATAAGAATGGAGGACGTTATCATGGCAGAGAAAGAGAGAAGAGACTTTTGCATCCAATGCAGGAAGGATACCCCATATGTTCTGCAAAAAAGAGAGATTGTAAAGGCAGTTCGAGATAAGGAGTATCCATTTGAAATTACAATGGCAGTGTGTATGGAATGCGGCAGAGAGATGAGCATTCCAGGACTGATTGACAGGAATATACAGGAGATTGACCAGCAGTACCGGGCGATAGAAGGCATTCTCTCTGTGGAAGATATCGAAAAGCTGATGAAGATCTATAAGATTGGAAAAGCGCCCCTGTCTCTTGGCCTTGGCTTTGGAGAGATAACGATTTCCAGGTATCTGGAAGGTCAGGTGCCTTCAAAAGAATATTCGGACATCATGCGGTCTGCCCTGGCTTCACCGGCATACATGAAAGAAAGGTTGTCCGAAAACAGAGAGAAACTTACAGATGCGGCATATCGAAAGGCTATGACTGCAGCTGTGAGCCTGGAGAATCTTTTTTCTGTATCGGAAAAGACGCTTCAGGTAATTGCATATCTATTTGAGAAACTGGAAGAAGTTACTCCGCTGATGCTGCAAAAATTGCTTTATTTCATTCAGGGAATCTACTTTGCACTATATGGCAGACCGATTTTTCCGGAGGACTGTAAGGCATGGATACATGGGCCTGTTTATCCGGAGGTCTATCGCATATTCAGGGATTTTACGTATAATCCCATTGAGGATGCCCGTTTTGCTGTTCTGGACGGGGCAGGGGATGCATTGACAGAGGAAGAGAGGCAGGTAATTGACCTGGTTGTGAATACGTTTGGCATCTATGGAGGAAAGACCCTTGAGCGGATTACCCATAAAGAGGAACCCTGGCGGAATGCACGGGAAGGGTATGGGGACAACATTCCATCCAATGAAACAATTGAAAAAGACAGCATTCGGCGATATTATGAGATGGTACATGAAACCTATGGTATCGATTCAGAGGAAGGGCTTAAGCGCTATATAGATAAGATGCTTTGATGTAACCGTTCAGGCAGCCTCTCTGCCATTTCTCAAACAACAAAAATGAAACGAAATGACATGATGTTGGGGTCAAAAGGTCTTTTGACCCCTTTGATACCGGATTGCTCCGCACTTTGTGCTCCCGCAATCCTCATGACATTGATTCAAGGGTTTCTGATCGATGATTTTTCTTCATTGCAGACAGAGGCTTGCCTCCTAAATACAAGGAGTTTAGTCAACAAGCCTGTTTTGCGCTGCTGTCCCGGAAACGTTCTTCTTACTGTCAAAAAATGCGAAGGAATCAATGGCATCCAGAATATCCCCAAAATCCTCCCTGGGTGCCAGTTTGATATAGCGTTTGAGAAGTTCTGTCTCCTGCTTTTTATACCGGCCATAGAAGATATCAAACAGATTGTGGCCTCGCATATAGATCTTAAATGCTTCAAAATGGGCCTTAAGGTCCTCTGGCGAATGGAAATCCATTCCCAAAACTTCTTTTAAATGGATACCGCAGGAAAGACGGCCCAAGTAGCTTTGCCATTTCTCCAGAAGCGTTTCCCAGAAGGCTTCTTCGCTGTCTATGATACCCAGCTGTGCCATGATCTTAGGATTGAGAAAATAGTTTTCAAAGGAGTAATACTTTAGGATCAGCACATTGCGGCGGCGGACCTTAGGCAGTTTATCCACATCCTCAAGATTTCGTTCATCATAATACCGGCACAGATCCTGGGCCAGTTTCTTCGGATCCTTGCCGTCACTGTCCCGGATCATGAGAAAATGATCCCGCAGGTAGACCTGATTCATATATTTCAGATTGGCATAGGTACGGATATTGGTACAGCTGTTGGTGGTAAGGATGGAGATCCGAGTTAAATTGCCGCCTTTGTCATACAGTTCAGAATAATAATTTTCCAACAGAAGGGGAAGGCGGCTCTTATCCTGTTTGCCCTCCACGATGAAGACAAAGCTTACATTGAGAAGATCTACGGCACTGTAGCCTAAATCATCCAACACCTGGTCGATATCAGCATGCCCTTTCACAAAGGAGCGTCCCATGGCATCCGCCTGAACCTGGCAGATCTGACGGCTGCCGAAATTGGCGATCATGTTGGGAGAGTGGGTGGTGAAGATCACCTGGTTTTTCTTGGAGAGCCGATAGAGAATCTCACTGGCAGCTTTCTGCATGGAGGGGTGAAGGAACAGTTCCGGATACTCTACCATGATGATGCTGGAGATGCGGTTTTCGTCTTCCACATAGGTCTCCAGAAGAGACAACATATAGATGCTCTTCATACCATTGCCCAGCTGCTCAACCGGAGTTCCGTAAGGGTTGTCAGGCTGCCAGACCACGGCATCGATATGAAAAAGTTCATTATGATTGCAGGCCAGAGTGTAGGTAAGAGTCTCCGGCCCGCCGTTTTTGCGGTAGTTTTCATTTAGCCTGCGGGAAAAATCATTAAGGTTCAGCTGGTACATTTTGTATTCCAGAAGCTTTACGGTCTCGCACAGCTGCAGTGTTTCCGGATTCTTTTGATTGATCAGGCCGATACAGGAAAAACATCGATTGCACTGTTTGGCTGTGTCGAACATGCAGACATCGGAACGCAGGTTTATAAGCTGGTTGTCATCCTGAAACATGAGAAGATCTTCCTGCAAAAGCCGTACATCCCGCCCGGTACCGATATAATAGAGACATGGAAGGATCTGAGGGATATAGCGGTTGTTTTTGCGGATTCCATCGGAGTAGCGGATCTCCCGGCGGTAGTTGATGATACAGGAGAATCTCAGCTTCCCGTCTGAAAAGGAGGGAAGCTTGGCGCAAAAGTCCCGCAGCCAGGCATCGTAGCGCCGATATGGGCTGATCAGGCGGTGGCTGTGGAAGAGGCGGAGATCTTCTTCATGGATTTCCAGCGTCATGGCAATCTCAATGTTCTGCTTCTTTTCATTGAAATCCGACTCACCCACCTGATAATCCCCTAAGGCGGCCCGTATGGCATTGAGGATCCGGGTCTTTCCCGTATTATTTTTGCCCACCAGGATCAGGGCGTGCTGAATATCCTGAATCTCTAAGCTTATGATTGACTTAAAGTTCTGAATGTGCAGGTGGGATATGCGCATAGGATTCTCCTTTCCATTTCTTTATGCTCTCCAATCTTTCCTTAACTTCTGCCTCCTGCCCCTCGGCAGTAGGACGGTAGTATTCTCTTCCTGCCAGGGAATCTGGCAGGCACTGCATGTGAGCAAGCTTTTCTTCGGTATCGTGGGCGTACACATACCCCTGGCCGTAATGAAGCTGCTTCATCAGCTTGGTAGGCGCGTTGCGGATGACCAAAGGCACCGGCTCCGCCAGCATGTTCTGGGCATCCATCTTGGCGGTCTCATAAGCTTTGTAGGCGGAATTGGACTTGGGGGCCATGGAAAGATAGATGACGGTATGGCTTAAGTGTACGTTGCATTCCGGCATTCCCAGAAAATGGCAGGCCTGGTAGGCGGCTATGGCCAGAGGAAGAGCCTGACTGTCCGCCATGCCGATATCCTCGCTGGCATAGCGGACCAGCCGTCTGGCTACGTAGAGGGGATCTTCTCCTGCCTCCAGCATCCGGGCAAGCCAGTAGACGGCGGCGTCCGGATCGGAGTTGCGCATGGACTTGTGGAGGGCGGAGATCAGGTTGTAATGCTCCTCTCCCTTTTTGTCGTACAGAAGGCTTTTTTTGCCGATACACTGCATTAGCACTTCCAGTGTGACCGTGGTCTTATCCGGACCGATGTCCCCGTTGGTCACAGCCATCTCCAGAACATTTAAGGCGGTTCTGGCATCGCCATTGGCAAACTCTGCGATCATATGGATCATGTCGTCGGAGATGTCTATGTCTAGGTATCCAAACCCGTTGTCGCTTTGTAAGGTCCGTTTCAAGAGAAGGCATAAATCTTCCGTCCCCAGTGCCTGAAGGACAAATACCTGGCAGCGAGACAAAAGAGCGCTGTTGATCTCAAAGGAAGGATTCTCCGTGGTGGCCCCGATCAGGATGATGCTTCCTTTTTCCACATAGGGAAGGAAGGCATCCTGCTGCGCCTTGTTGAAGCGGTGGATCTCGTCTACAAACAATACGGTTTTCATGCCCATGCGACGGCTCTTTTCTGCCTGGGCCATCACCTCTTTGATCTCTTTGATGCCGCTGGTAACCGCGCTAAAATTGATAAACTCCGCGTGGGTGTGGTGAGCGATGATACCGGCCAGGGTGGTCTTGCCGACTCCTGGAGGCCCCCAGAAGATCATGGAAGGGATCTTATCCTGGGCAATCAATTGGCGCAAGATCTTTCCCTCTCCCAGAAGGTGGCTTTGGCCTACAAAGCCTTCCAGGGTTTCCGGGCGCATACGGCTGGCTAAAGGGTGGTAGGTTTCCTGAGTACCGAACATGGATAGTTGTTCCATTGACATAGTTGTTCTCCTGTGTTTTTTAGCCTGAAATGAGAATACAATAGGAATCCCTCTTATTATATCATGTCCGGAGTTAAAATTCATCTTGTAAAAATTATTAATTTGTAGTAGGCATTTGAGAGAAAATAGGTTATACTAGTGTTTAAAGGTTACATACAGACAGAAATCGGAGGTGGATGTATTGGAGGGTGAAAACAGGGCAGCAGAACTGGAGGAATTGAAAAAACAGATAGAAGAGCTGCCTGTGGGCTATATTTCAAAAAAGAATATCCATAATAAAACCCGTTATTACCGCCAATGGACAGAGAACGGAAAGATAAAGAGCCAGTACATAAAGGAAGCAGAGCTTGCCCAGGTTGAGGAGCAGATAGCCAGGCGCAAGGAGTTGCAGCAGAGACTAAAAGAACTGGAAGGGGAAGATCCAGATGGGAAGAAAAAGACTGCATCCCGAAGGAGAGGCTCCTCTGCCTCTAAGGCCAGTTTCCAGATGAATGTGATAATCGGGGAAAGTCTTCGCGCAATGACGGACAATATATGCGGGGAGGAGAGACGGGACGGATATGAAAAGCTGATGGACTACCTAAACGGCGGGGAGGACGACAGAGTCTGCCTGGTCATGGGGCTTCGCCGCACAGGAAAGACGACTATGATCCGCCAGGCCATCCTGGAGATGGTATCTGATGGCAGGCAGGTGGCATATATAAAGGCTACGGCAGCAGATACCATGCCGGTGTTAAGCGGTGATTTGAGGCAGCTTTATCAGGCAGGTTACCGGTATGTGTTTATCGATGAGGTTACACTGATGGATGACTTTATTGATTCGGCAGCGCTTTTATCGGATATTCATGCCGCCCAGGGCATGAGGATCGTATTGACCGGAACGGATTCCCTGGCATTTTTCTTTGCCATGCGCCAGGAATTGTATGACAGGGCAGTGATCATTCACACCACGTTCATACCGTTTCGGGAACACAGCCGTGTCCTTGGAATTCATGACATTAATGATTATATCCGGTATGGCGGTACCATGCGGGCCGGGGAGACGAATCGGGAAGACCGGAAAGTGGATCCGGAACATGCCTCCTTTCGGGATATGGGTTCTACCAAGGAGTATGTTGACAGTGCCATCTTAAGGAACATCCGGCGCTCCATTGCATGTAGCAAGGACAAGAACCAGTTCGAGAATCTGAGGGTATTGCAGGAGAATGGGGATCTGGAGGAGATTGTGAACCGGGTCATTGAGAATATGAACCTGAATTTTCTTCTTTTGGTCTTGTCGAAGAACACAGCGTTCCATGACCTGCGCCTGGCTGTATGGAATCTGCGGGGAGACCATCGCAGGGAAGAACAGGCTGCCGGTATAAGCAAGGCCTGTATTGCTGAGATCAAAGAAGTGCTTGTGGCTATGGATCTGATAATGGAGTGCCCACCTGAGACAGCACCATCAGGCGGAGAGCTGATTGAGCGGGTGATCTTTATTCAGCCTGGGATGCGTTACTGCCAGATTCAGGATCTCATCGATTCTCTTATGGATGGAGAGCGGTTTCTTTCCCTAAGCGAAGTGGACAAGAGGAAACTGGCGGTTCAGGCATTGGAATTGGTAAGGGAACAGATGTTGGAGGAGACCATTTTCCTGGAGACAGAGCGGGCTATGGAACGCTATCACAAGGTGTATAAGCTTCAGTTTAACCCAGGAGATTATGATATGGTAATCTATGATACGAAGGAGAATTCCTGCAGGGTGTGTGAGATCCGGGCGGCCGGCGCAGGGGGGTTAGGCCATTACCGCCGGATGCCGGATGCAGAGCGGTACCGCCAGATTGAGAGGCGGTTTGGAACCATTAAAGAGCATTTTATCTTGTGCAAGGATCCGGAGAACCAGAGAAACGACGGGAAACGGTATTGCAGAGTCGAGGATTATCTGAGAAGCCTTTCGATGGACAATTGAGAGAAAGGGTGATACAATAAAAAGAGGCTTCAGGCTTACAGAGCGTGACAACCGCTATGATACATAAGAAGCTATCGAGGCACAAAAGCATACGAATATCAGATAATGAGGAGGAGCAGGAAATGCTGGATAAAAAGGTTGCGGAATTATTGAATGTGCAGGTGAATAAAGAATTCTATTCCGCCTATCTATATTTGGATTTTTCCAACTACTATGAGGATCAGGGGTTGGCAGGATTTGCCAATTGGTATAAGGTTCAGGCCCAGGAGGAGAGAGACCACGCCATGCTGTTTATGCAGTATCTGCAGAACAATGGCTGCAAGGTGACGCTGGAGGCCATCGACAAGCCGGATAAGGTGTTTGCATCCTTTGGGGGGCCGCTGGCAGCAGGATATGAGCATGAGCAATATGTGACCAGCCTGATTCATACCATCTATGATGCGGCCAGCACGGTTAAGGATTTCAGGACCATGCAGTTTTTAGACTGGTTTGTGAAGGAGCAGGGAGAGGAAGAGACCAATGCAGAAGGGCTGATCAAAAAGTTTGATCTGTTTGGCTCCGATCCAAGGGCGTTATATATGTTGGATAATGAGTTGGCGGCCAGAGTATACAGCGCGCCGTCGCTGGTTCTGTAGAAAAATGAAATGATTTTACATAATAATGGAGAAAAGTTTAAATGAACGTTTATTCCGTGTATTTCAGCCCTACAGGCGGAACAAAGAAGATCATGGATATACTGGCAGGAGAGTGGAAGAATAAGGTAGAATTGGATCTTTCTCTGCCGGACAAAAATTATGGGATGTATCGGTTTCAGAGAGGAGATGTGTGCCTTATCGGTGTGCCTTCTTTTGGAGGAAGAGTGCCGGAGGCGGCGATTCTTCGCCTGAAGCAGATGAAAGCAGACCATGCGGCGGCGATCCTGGTGGTCTCCTATGGAAACCGTGCCTATGAAGACACGGTTCTGGAACTGCGCAAGGCAGTGGAAAGCTGCGGCTTCTGTGTGGTGGCTGCTATCACAGCAGTTGCGGAGCATTCGATTATGCACCGGTATGGCGCAGGCAGGCCGGATGCCAGGGATGAGAAGCGCCTTAAAGCATTTGCTGCTAAGATTAAGAAGAAATTGCTGGTGCCTAAGGCGTGGAAAGATTTCTTTGTTCCAGGCCGGTATCCGTACAAGGAGTTTCATGTGATTCCCTTAAAGCCAGTGGCATCCAAGGATTGCCGTGGCTGCGGGATTTGTGCTGCTAAGTGCCCGGTGAAGGCAATCCCCAGGAAAAAGCCGTCTCAGACCGACGGGAGAAAGTGCATTTCTTGCATGAGATGCGTGTCTGTCTGCCCTCACCAAAGCCGAAGACTGAATCCGGCGGCAGTGTTTGCTATTACCTTAAAGATGCGAAAGGTATGCGCCGGGCGGAAAGAGCCAGAGTTGTTTCTGTGATATTGTGATAAGGAGTATGGATTTATGAGCCATTTGGAAGCATTGTTTCAGAAGTATCAAGTTCCCAACCAGGTGTTGGGGGAGAAATTTGTATTTAGGGAGATTCTTCCTGAGGAGGCAGATCAGGCGGTTGTGATTGAACAGATATGCTTTCCGCCCAATGAAGCCTGCTCGGAAGCTATGATGAGGCAGCGGATTGCAGCAGCACCGGAGACGTTCCTGGTGGCTGTTGACAGAAAGACAGGAAAACTTGCCGGATTTTTAAATGGGCTTGCCACCAGGGAAGATTCCTTTCGTGATGAATTCTTTACAGACGCAAAGCTCCATGATCCCACAGGAGATCATATCATGCTTCTGGGGCTGGACGTTCTTCCAGAGTATCGGGGGCAAGGTCTGGCGAGAGAGATTGTGTTCCGGTATCTTCACAGGGAACAGAAGAGAGGCAGAAAGCAAGTGATTCTCACTTGCCTGGAGGGCAAGGTCGCCATGTATGAGAAAATGGGATTCTCAAATCAGGGCATGGCCAGGTCCTCCTGGGGCGGGGAGCAGTGGTATGAGATGAGTTGCAGCCTGTAGGATTCAAAATGGATGTAAGCGGCGGTCTGACAGCTGCCTCCAGTCAGCTTCACCGCCGCCTTCACGGCTGTACCGGGCCTTTTCGTAAATCTGGTGAAGAGCCTTGTCTTGGATACCGGAGGCATTCTCCAGTTCCTCGGGCGAGGCCCAGGCAGGAGGCATTCCTTTTCTCAGCTTTTTCTGGTTTATCAATATTTTTCTGCGGTAATATCTCCGTATTTTTCCATTGTAAGACAGGGAGTAGAAGATGCCTTTTTCCTTTTCTTCTTTTCCTTTTTCCCCACCCAAAGCCAGGGTCGGCTTTAAATAGATTTTTTCATCGTCATCAAAGTGTCTGGGTCTGGTGATCCATTTCCATATGGAAAGCCATACCATGCGTACAAGAAGCAGGCACAGGGCGGCAAGAATCATATATCCCAGGACGGTAAAAAGCCGATCTACGACCTTCATCCATGGGGGCGGAGGAGCCGGTTCGCCAAAAAGGACGGAAAGGTCTGGCGTTTCCGGGGCTGGCTGGCTGATCTTTGCAGGAAGGGGTTGCTCTGGGGCAACCGGATGCCCAAGGGAGGAGAACCATCGGTACAGAGCCGGCCACAAAGGATCTAAAAGGAGGGAAAGCCCTGTCATGGCAGCCAGAGTGAGTCCTAAAAAAACCGTCATACAGAAGGAATTGACATGTTCGATCTGTTTTTTGGGAAAATGGCTTAGATTTCCGAACAGCTTTAAAAATTCATGGCTGGCGTGAAGATTCAGATGGATCAGCACGAGGACGGCCAACAGAAGAAACCCTGCAAAAGCCACGGATTTTAAAAGGGCAGCTTGGTCAGTATGACCGTAAGATTCTGCCAGGATACCTGCTATATGTGCGCCGGCTAAAAGGACGGCAAGGAAGAGATAACATCCATCTCTTCTTTTCATGAACCAGTAATTCAATAGTTTACGAATAGTCATAAGGCACCTCCCAGAAAAAGATTTTGGCCCAGTGCAGGTTTTGGGGGATTCTCGGAGTGTCACCGGGACGGATGGGAACAATCCATTGGGAACCAGGGCTTTTTTGACAGAGAGAGTCGTAGGCCAGGGCCATAGAATCCCACTGCTTAGGAGAGATCAAAACATACAGGGTGGTCTCGGAAGTTCCGGAACTAGAACCAGGCCCGCCAGAATCCCCAGGCCCCCTCATCCCCCCTGGCAGAAACCAGTCTGGATTTTCCCAGGTTTCTTCCGTAAGGAGGCGGGCCAGAAGTTCCATGACGGAGCGCAGGTGATCCGGGCCTGCCCCGTTTTTTAAAAAACCAGGCTTACGGCTTAAACAGTCAATACCGTTGGTACAGACAGACACAGGAATTCCTTTTTCTAAAAGAGCTCCTGCCATGGAGCCGCACAGCCGGATCGCCTCCTCTGTCAGGCCGTGATCTTTCCAGAT
Source organism: uncultured Hungatella sp. (assembly GCA_947425205.1). Lineage (GTDB taxonomy): Bacteria > Bacillota > Clostridia > Lachnospirales > Lachnospiraceae > UBA3402. Next base: position 48,952 of record CANDZL010000011.1, read on the forward strand.
CAGGTCAGAACTGACATCCAGAAGGAAGGTAACCTGCCAGGAGGAAGTAGGGGCATAGACATTGACTCTTAAGCTTCCAGTGCGGGCTGTAGCCTTCCAGTTAATATCCCGGTAGGTGTCAAAAGATTGATAGGGGCGGACCGATTGTATCTCAAAGGGATCCCGAAGAAGAGCACGCCTGGCCAGAAGTTGCCCAAGCAGATCCCTCAAGGGAAGTTCTATACGGACCGGGTCTGTCGGGCGGGGGTACACATACATTGCTGTATCCGCCTGGCGATGGGATACAAATCGGTTAAAGAAAAAGAAATCATAGCTGATCAGATCCGTCTGGTTGATGGAATAATACCCCCGCTTGGTGCAGGTAAAAGTCAACGTACGGCGGATCTCCTGCCAGGGCATACAGGAAAAGATATCGCTGCGGTAATTTTTGTCCGTGATCTTATAGTTGTCCAAACCGTTGGAACCTGTGAAAACCAGTTCTTTCCCCATCTGGAATTTGACATGAAGAACCGGTACAGGGAGAAACTTTTTGTTGGAAATAATTTCCTTCAGGGAGGCATTTTCTCCTTCTGTGACCCCATGCTCCGTGAAGGACAAGGAGACAGACAAGCCTCTCTCCCAGCATTTTTTTAAGAAGATTCCGGAAAGCAGCCAGAGAAGCCAGGCGGCAGCAGCGGCAGTTATAAGCTTCATAGACGTTTTCCCCAGTCTTCCGTAGGCAGCAAAACCGTAGAGAGAAGCCGTTCTATGATCTGGCGGCTGGAGGAAGAAGAGGAAAAGCTTTGAACCGTGGTCAGGCGGTGAGCCAGAACCGGAACAGCCAGCATCTTTATATCCTCCGGAACCACAAAATCCCGGCCTTTGATGAAGGCGTAGGATTTCACAGCCCGCAACAGCGCCAGACTTCCTCTGGGGCTTACCCCGTTTATAACCTGGCCATCATGCCGGGTAGCTTGAATGAAATCCACCAGATACCCCTTTAATAAAGGATGAAAATAAACCTGCCGGGCTGTATGTATCAGAGCCCTCAAATCATCCCAGGTACACACGGGATCTAAGGCATCCAGCGGATTATCGCTGCCAAAACGGTCAAGAATCTCCAGTTCCTCCTCTCTTTTTGGATACCCCATGGAAATCTTCATCAGAAACCGATCCAACTGTGCCTCCGGCAAAGGGTAGGTACCGGCGGTCTCCACCGGATTCTCTGTGGCGATCACGAAAAATGGCTGTTCCAATAAAAGGGTATCCCCGTCGATGGTCACCTGGCGCTCCTCCATGGCTTCTAAAAGGCTGGACTGCGTCCTGGGAGTGGCGCGGTTGATCTCATCTGCCAGAAGGATATGGGTAAATACAGGCCCCTTCCTCAATACAAACTGGCTCTCCTTCTGATCAAAATAGTTGAGTCCTGTGATGTCCGAAGGAAGCAGATCCGGGGTGAATTGCACCCTGGAAAATGACAGGTTCAGGCTTCTTGACAATGCTTTGGCCATCAGGGTTTTTCCAGTTCCGGGAACATCTTCCAAAAGAACATGGCCACAGGAAAGAAGGGCTGTCAGAAGGAGATCCGCCGTGTCCTGGTGGCCGATGACTGCCCTGGATATATTTTCTTTTATGCGTTGAATCCGCTGGTCTTCCATGTCTTTTCTTATCTCCTTTCGACTCTGTAAATGAATCGGTGCTTAGGAATATTATACTTCATCCACCAGAGTTATCACAACTATATTTTGGAAGGAAAATGATTCTGGGAACCGGTTGTCATATCTGGCGGATAATGATAGAATAAGAGGCGAATGTGAGTATATGAGGAGGAGACAAACCAGATGTACAAAATAGTAAAAGCACAGCAGCTGGCACATAAGATTTATCTGATGGATGTGGAGGCACCAAGAGTGGCCAGGGCCTGCGAGCCGGGAGAGTTTGTGATTGTGAAGATCGACCAGGTGGGGGAGCGGATTCCCCTAACCATCTGCGATTATGACAGAGAAAAAGGGATTGTCACTATCGTATTCCAGATTGTGGGGGCATCCACACAGAGGATGGCCGCATTAAAAGAAGGGGACTGTTTCCAGGATTTTGTAGGGCCTCTGGGAAATCCATCCGAGTTTGTTCATGAAGACCTGGAAGTGCTTAGACATAAAAAAATGCTGTTTGTGGCAGGCGGCGTGGGTGCTGCCCCAGTATATCCACAGGTGAAATGGCTGCGAAACCACGGGATTGACGCAGATGTGGTAGTGGGCTCTAAGACGAAGGATATGCTGATTCTGGAAGAGCCTATGAAGGCCGTGGCCGGGAACTTGTACATAACCACAGACGACGGATCCTATGTACGAAAAGGAATGGTTACGGACGTAGTTAAAGATCTGGTGGAGAATCAGGGCAAACACTACGATGTGTGTGTAGCCATTGGGCCTATGATCATGATGAAGTTTACATGCCTTCTGACGAAGCAGCTGAATATTCCCACCATCGTAAGTATGAATCCCATCATGGTAGATGGGACAGGGATGTGTGGCGCCTGCCGTTTAACTGTAGGGGAGCAGGTGAAGTTTGCCTGCGTGGACGGGCCGGAGTTTGACGGCCACCTGGTAAACTTTGACGAGGCCATGAAGCGGCAACAGATGTATAACACAGAGGAAGGCCGGGCTATGTTAAGGCTTAAAGAGGGAGATACCCACCATGGAGGCTGTGGCCATTGTGGGTGAGATTTGAGAAATTGTGCCAGGTTTGCCCAGAGAGGGGATTCGTTCGTTTTCTCCTGGGCATGCTTGTGCTACGTGAAGGGCATAGTGGTACATAAGGCATTGCCTAAGTACCAATGGTCTTCAAGTACCTTGGAGAAAACGAGAGAATTCCTTCTCCGGACTAAGTTATCGCTGATACAAAAAGGGTGAATGGAATTAGAGAGACCACCAGTAACGAGAGGAATGGAGGATATCATGGATGTATTAAAAAAGATTCCTGTCCGTGAACAGGATCCAAAGGTAAGAGCCACCAATTTTGAGGAGGTTTGCCTGGGATATAATAAGGAAGAAGCTATGGAAGAGGCTTCCCGATGTATCAATTGTAAGAATGCCAAATGTATAAAGGGGTGCCCGGTGGCTATCAACATTCCGGGATTCATAAAGGAAGTTAAGGAAGGAAACTTTCAGGCGGCGGCGAAGGAAATAGCCAAGGCTTCGGCCCTGCCGGCAGTCTGCGGCCGCGTATGCCCCCAGGAGAGCCAGTGTGAGGGCCAATGTATCCGGGGAATCAAAGGAGAGCCAGTATCCATCGGAAAGCTGGAACGTTTCGTGGCGGACTGGTCCAGGGAGAACGGCTTTGTGCCGGAGGCACCGGATCACACCAACGGAAAGAGAGTTGCCGTCATCGGCTCCGGCCCGTCCGGCTTAACCTGCGCCGGAGACCTGGCCAAGATGGGATACGAAGTAACCATCTTCGAGGCCCTTCACGAGCCAGGAGGCGTGCTGCTGTACGGAATCCCTGAGTTCCGCCTTCCCAAAGAGGGAGTGGTAAAGCCGGAGATTGAGAATGTGAAGAAACTGGGAGTAAAGATAGAGACCAATGTGATCATCGGAAAATCCGTAACCATCGACCAGCTTCTGGAGGAAGAGGGATTCGATGCGGTATTCATTGGTTCCGGAGCCGGGCTTCCTATGTTCATGGGAATCCCCGGAGAGAATGCCAACGGAGTTTTCTCCGCCAACGAATATTTGACCCGAAGCAACCTGATGAAAGCTTTCCGGGATGACTACGACACCCCCATTGCCGCCGGCAGGAAAGTGGCTGTGGTGGGCGGAGGAAACGTTGCCATGGATGCGGCCCGTACAGCCCTGCGCCTGGGTGCAGACGTACATATTGTGTACCGGAGAAGCGAGGCGGAGCTTCCGGCCAGAGTGGAGGAAGTCCACCACGCCAAAGAGGAGGGGATCATCTTCAACCTTCTTACCAACCCGGTGGAGATTCTCACAGACGAAAAGGGATGGGTAAAAGGAATGAAATGCATCCGTATGGAACTGGGAGAACCGGACGCATCTGGAAGGAGAAGGCCGGTACCTGTGGAAGGCTCGGAGTTTGTGATTGATGTAGATACGGTGATCATGTCCCTGGGAACCTCCCCCAACCCCCTGATTTCCAGCACCACCAAAGGCCTGGAAATCAACAGAAGGAAGTGTATCGTAGCGGAGGAGTCAACGGGAAAGACCAGCAAGGAAGGCGTCTACGCCGGAGGAGACGCAGTGACCGGAGCCGCCACCGTGATTCTGGCCATGGAGGCCGGAAGAGCCGGGGCCAGAGGAATTGATGACTATTTGTCGCAGCCTTAGCGCTACATTGCAAGAATCCAGGCAAGATGTTTTCGAAAAGGGAAGCAAAGAATAGAAGGAGGGGATGCAATGAAGAAATACAAACAATACAAACGGATTTTCACCATTGTGATCGATTCCCTGGGAATCGGAGCCATGCCCAATGCGGCAGATTACGGTGACAAGGGAACAGACACCCTGGGACACATTGATGAAAGGATGGAGGAGTTTCATCTTCCCAACCTGGAGAAGCTGGGCCTGGCCAATCTTCACCCCATGATTCACGTATCCCCGTCCCAGTGTCCCTTGGGATACTTTGGGCGGCTTTTAGAAGCCAGCGTGGGGAAAGATACCATGACAGGCCACTGGGAGATGATGGGGCTTCACATTACGAAGCCGTTTCAGACCTTTACAGATACCGGTTTTCCAAAGGAGCTTCTGGAGGAATTGTCAAGAAGGACCGGGCATAAGATCGTAGGGAATAAGGCGGCCAGCGGCACAGAGATTCTGGAAGAACTGGCGGAGCATGAGATTGCCACAGGAGACATGATCGTGTACACTTCGGCAGATTCTGTGCTACAGATCTGCGGCAATGAGGAAACCTTTGGACTGGAAGAATTGTATCGCTGTTGTGAGATTGCCAGAGAACTTACTATGAGGGATGAGTGGAAGGTAGGCCGTGTTATCGCCAGACCGTATGTGGGGAAGAAAAAGGGACAATTTAAGCGGACTTCCAACCGTCATGACTATGCATTAAAGCCATATGGCAGGACGGCTTTGGATGCGCTGAAGGCTGCCGGATACAATGTGATCAGTGTGGGAAAAATCAGGGATATTTTCGACGGACAGGGGATTACGGAAAGCAACAAATCAAAAAGCAGCGTTCATGGCATGGAGCAGACCATAGAGATTGCGGATCGGGATTTTACCGGATTGTGTTTCGTGAACCTGGTAGACTTCGATGCACTGTGGGGCCATAGAAGGGATCCCATGGGATATGGGAGAGAACTGGAGCGGTTTGACGAGAAGCTGGGACTGCTTCTTGAAAAACTGAAGGAGGACGACCTAGTGCTTATCACGGCAGATCATGGGAATGATCCGACGCATACAGGAACAGACCATACCAAAGAAATGGTGCCGCTTCTGGCCTATTCCCCGTCAATGGCGGGATGCGGCCGGCTTCCTGATCAGCCGACGTTCGCGGTGATCGGTGCCACGATAACAGATAATTTTCAGGTGGACATGCCAGAAGGAACCATTGGAGCTTCGATTCTCACAGAACTTCGATAGGTGTTTTTTCTGCCAGGGAAGGAGAGGTAGATAGAGCGTTGAAATACAAGCGATTAGGAGAAGTGCTGCTTACTCTTGGGATGCTGGAGGAAGGGATGTTAAAGCGTGCCCTTGAGCTTCAGAAAATCTCGGGAGAGAGGTTGGGCACGGTCTTGGTGAAATATGGCATGCTTACGGAGAGACAGCTGATCGAGGCGCTTCAGATACAGCTGGAAGTGCCGTTTATCGACCTATCGAAAGAGGAGATTGAGCCTTCCATGGCTGGGATTCTGCCTAAGAATCTGGCTATAAAAAATGAGGTGGTTCCGGTCAGGATAGAAGGAGGCAATCTATATCTGGCGATGAAGGATCCCATGGATTTTATGGCAGTGGAAGAGGTAAAATCTGCCTCCGGGTATCGGGTGATCCCTATGATTGCCAATCCAGATGGTGTGAATCGGGCGGTAGAGGAGCTATATGGAAGAGTAGGCGTAGACCAGGCCATTGAAGAGATGAAGAAAACAGGCACCTCAAAGGAACGATGGAGAAACGACGGCCATGTCCTGGATGTGAAGGAAGATCAGGAAGACAGTGCGCCTACGATCCGGCTGGTCAATTCGTTCCTCAACCGGGCTGTGACAGAACGGGCCAGCGACATTCATTTAGAGCCTAGGGAACAGGAATTGGTGGTGCGCATAAGGATAGACGGCGTGCTCCATCCGATTCTGAAGGTACCTGGAGATCTGCAGCCTTCGGTGATTTCCAGGGTAAAGGTGATAGGCGGAATGAATACCACGGAGCACAGAATTCCTCAGGATGGACGTGCTACCATAAAGATTCAGGGCCAGACCGTTGACTTAAGAATCTCTACGGTTCCGGTGATCTATGGTGAGAAGGTAGTGATTCGTATTCTCAATCAATCTACAGCACTTCTTACCAGTCAGGGGATCGGCCTGTTTGGAAACGATATGGACAAATACAGGAGACTGCTTCGCATGGGCGGTGGCGTGGTTCTGCTGGCAGGGCCCACAGGAAGCGGAAAGACTTCTACGATGTATACCATGATTCAGGAGTTGAACCGTGAGGGAGTCAACCTGGTGACCCTGGAAGATCCGGTGGAGTATCGCATAGAAGGAATCAATCAGATTCCCATCTATGAGAAAGTAGGGATGACGTTTGCCGAGGGGCTTCGCGCAGTCTTAAGGCAGGATCCGGATATTATCGCGGTAGGAGAAATCCGCGACAGGGAGTCTGCCCAGATTGCCATGCAGGCCGCCCTTACAGGCCATCTGGTATTGTCTACCATCCATACCAATAATGCTGTAACCGCCATTGACAGGCTAAAGAATATCGGGGTGGAGCCGTATCTGATTGCAGATGCCATCAACGGAATCATCTCCCAACGGCTGGTCAAGAGGATCTGCCCCAATTGCAAAGAAGCCTACACTCCAGAGAAAGAGGAATGGGAACGCATGAAAATCCGGCCTGAAGACAGGACGGTCTTCTACAGAGGTAGGGGATGTCCCCATTGTTTTAATACCGGATATCGGGGAAGGATCGGCGTGTTTGAGATCCTGATGATGGGGAATGAACTGCGCAACTGTATTATGGAAGGAAAAACCAGGGAGGAGTTGCTTGCAGCGGCAAGAAAGCCGGAGGATATGCTTTTGTGGGATAACTGCCGCCGGTTGGTGATGGAGGGGATTACGACGGTGGAGGAAGCGGATACCGTATTTTGTGCTTGACTTTACTCTGCTAAAATGCTACTATGTTAGCATGCCGCAGCATCGAAAGTGAATTGCGGCTATATGTCTGATATGGATTACATGAGGAGGAAAAAAATTATGAGAAAGATTGGAAGCGTATTGTTGATGGGAGCCCTGGTGTTGTCTTTAGCAGGCTGTAACAGTCAGAAAGCCGAAACGGCTCAGACGGCTGCAGAGACGACCAAGGCAGCTGATGATGCTGCAGAGACGAAGGAAGAAACCAGTGCTCAGGAGACGGAAAGCGAGGAAGAAGCAGAAAAGAAGGACACTTCCGAAGCCGCTGGGGAAGGAGGCACTTTTACAGTAGGATTTGACCAGGATTTCCCTCCCATGGGATTCGTGGGAGATGACGGAGAGTATACAGGATTTGATTTGGATCTGGCCAAGGAAGTGGCAGGCCGTCTTGGTCTGGAATTTGTGCCTCAGCCGATTGCGTGGGATGCCAAGGATATGGAATTGAATTCTGGCACCATTGACTGTATCTGGAATGGGTTTACCATGAATGGCCGTGAGGATGATTATACCTGGAGTGAGCCGTATATGGACAACAGCCAGGTATTTGTAGTGGCGGCGGATTCTGGAATCAGCACCCTTTCTGATCTGGCTGGCAAAATTGTGGAAGTCCAGGCAGACTCTTCGGCGGAAGCAGCCTTGAAGGACAATGTAGAGTTGGCAGGAACTTTCGGAACCTTACAGACCACGCCAGATTACAATACAGCCTTTATGGATCTGGAGATGGGAGCTGTGGATGCCATCGCCATGGACGTGATTGTGGCAGGATATCAGATTGAGCAGAGAGGAGACAGTGGAAGCTTTGTGATTCTGGATGAGACTCTGGCATCAGAAGAGTATGGGATTGGATTTAAGAAGGGGAATGAAGCGCTTCGGGATAAGGTTCAGGAGACCTTGGAAGAGATGGCAGCAGACGGAACCCTTGAGAAGATTTCCAATACATGGTTTGGACGGGATGTCACTACCATCGGAAAATAGAATGTGGGATAACAGGCAAGAACCAATCCAGTGGGATTAAAACAGACCGATTGAAAAGAAGCAGGATAAGGAGCAGGGAACATGTCAGTTGGTATGATGGTATCACAGCTAGCAGGAGGAATGTTTGTCAGTATCCAGATCTTTGTGATCACACTGATTTTTTCCCTGCCGCTTGGGATGATCGTAGCCTTTGGACGGATGTCCAGAAATGGCTTGATCCAGGGAATTGTAAAGGTGTACATATCAGTAATGAGGGGAACGCCGCTGATGCTTCAGCTGATGGTGGTGTATTTCGGACCCTACTATTTGTTTGGGATTAAGATAACCAACAGTTATCGGCTGTGGGCAGCATTTATCGGATTTGTGATCAACTACGCGGCTTATTTTGCAGAGATTTACCGAAGTGGGATTCAGTCTATGCCGGCAGGCCAGTATGAGGCGGCCAGGCTTTTAGGATATGGGAAGGCCCAGACCTTTTTCAAGATCATTCTGCCGCAGGTGATCAAACGGATCCTTCCCTCTGTGACCAATGAAGTGATCACCCTGGTGAAAGATACATCCCTTGCGTTCTCCATCAGTGTGTTGGAGATGTTTGCCATTGCCAAGGCACTGGCCTCTTCTCAGACCAGTCTGATTCCTTTTGTGGCTGCCGGGATATTCTACTATGTGTTTAATCTGGTGGTGGCTGTGGGAATGGAGTATGCGGAGAAGAAACTGGCGTATTATCAGTAGATGGGAGGATGGCCTGCGTTATGAAGCTTCTGGAGATGAATCATGTGAAAAAATCCTTTGACGGGGTTTCTGTCATCCGGGATATTTCCCTGTCCGTGGAGGAAGGAGAGATTGTCTCTGTCATTGGCCCGTCAGGATCCGGGAAATCTACGCTTTTGCGCTGTGCTACCATGCTGGAAGCCATGGATAGCGGAGAACTTATCTATTTGGGAGAAAAGGCAGCCTGGAGCGATGAGGCGGGGAAGATGTCCTATGCGCCGAAGAAAGATTTAAAACGGATTCAGGAATATTATGGGCTGGTATTTCAGAATTTTAATCTGTTTCCCCATTTTTCCGTGATGAAAAATATTACGGATGCACCGATCTCCGTACAGAAACGAGACAAGGAAGAGGTGTATCGGACGGCCAGGGAGTTGCTTGTGAAGATGGGGTTGGAGGATAAGGAACATGCCTACCCCTGTCAGTTATCTGGAGGGCAGTGCCAACGGGTGGCCATTGCCCGTGCGCTGGCGTTGAATCCGAAGATTCTGTTTTTTGATGAACCCACTTCGGCGTTGGATCCAGAACTTACAGGAGAAGTGTTGAAGGTGATCAAGTCGTTGGCGGATCTGGATATTGCTATGGTGATTGTAACCCACGAGATGGCATTTGCCAGGGATATCTCCCACCGGGTGATCTTCATGGCGGATGGTGTGATCGTGGAGGAAGGAACGCCAAACCTGGTGTTTGCCTCGGATAATGAGAGAACCCGCAGTTTCCTGGGGCGATATGGAGAGATGCTGAAATAGGATAAAGAAAGGCGGCCGCAACATGCAACGTGTCTGGTGCGGCAGCCTTTTATTTTTTCATAGAAAATTGCGTCCTGTGAAACAAAAACACGACTCCAGGATCGTACCGTGGCGGAAAGGAAACATGTCGTTTAAGCGACCTGCCGCAGGTGAAGAATCCTGCAAAGCAGGATCCTTTGTATTGGCAATGATTTCATGGGAGAGTCAGTCTTGTGAATTGCAGGACGGGTAGTGGAGAAGAATGTGCTTCTTCAGGGCATCAAAGCTTTCAATGCTGATATCATGCTCCATCTTGCAGGCATCAGCAGCAGCCGTATCAGGGGTCACTCCAAGCTGAATCAGCCATTTGGATAAGAGGGAGTGTCGTTCATAGACGGTTCTGGCAATGGCCGCTCCTTCTTCAGTCAGGCGGATGAATCCTTCTTCTGTGACAGTGATGTAATTGCGGTTCCTTAAATTTTTCATAGCCACGCTGACACTGGGCTTGGAAAAATGCATCTCGTTGGCAATGTCTATGGAACGCACCTCCGGCAGGCGATTGCTTAGGATTAGGATTGTTTCCAGATAATCCTCGACGGATTCTTCGGATTTGTGTTGAATGTAGCTCATGAGAAGGTGCCTCCTTTTTGATTGTTGGATGCTCTTGGAAGTCTCTTCCCCTTGTGGGGGGAGGGATTTCCAAAAGCGTGTTTGGTATGTAGATAGATCCATTTTAGCATTGGGTGAGGGAGATTGCAAGGGTGATTAGGGCTGAGTGGAGAGACGGCGTGTTGTTGCTGAAACAGGGGGAAGAGAAGCGCTAGGGAAGGGGCCTGCTTATACGGACTAGCAGCTCATGGGTAGCGGCCATGAAAATTAAAAGGGCCAGGAGGAAGAAGGGGAACAGGGCCACGTGGATGTGGGCAGCAATCAGGCCGAATAAAGGGGGCATCAGAAGGTTACCCATGTAAGCGCAGGCCATCTGCATGCCGATGACAGCCTGGGATTTGTCGGCACCGAAGTGCTCCGGGGTAGAGTGAATGATACAGGGGTAGATAGGGGCGAAGCCAAGGCCTATCAGAAGGAGGGCAGCCAGGGCAGCGTATTTTCCTAAGGGCAGCAGGAATAAGATAATACCTGCTGCGGCGATACACTGGCCGAGACGTATCATCTGTGTGTCGTTTAGCTTCATGGTGAGAAAGCCGCTTAGGGCCCGTCCTACAGTGATGCCGATAAACAGAAGGCCTGCATAGCTGGCGGCAGCCTCAGCTGGAAAGCCTTTGGCTAAGGCCAGATAGCTGCTGGCCCAGAGGCCGGCGGTCTGCTCGGAGGCACAGTAGCAGAAGAACGTGATGACTACGGCCTTGACCCCGGGAATCTGGAAAATTTCTTTTAATGTCAATACCTGGGGAGTCTGGGAGACGATACCGGACTCTTTTTTTGCATGAAGCTTCCACAGGGGGAGGGTGATGATCAGAATTGCAGTTAATGCTATCTGAATCAAGGAAATATAGCGGTAGCCCATGGCCCATCCCTGCTGGGCGGATAAGGCATACCCCATAATATAGGGGCCTGTGGATGCACCGATGCCCCACATACAGTGAAGCCAGCTCATGTGGCGGCTGGTATAATGAAGTGCCACATAGTTATTTAGCGCAGCATCTACACTCCCGGCACCAAGGCCGTAGGGGATGGCCCACAGGCACAGAAGCCAGAAAGAATGGCTGGTGGAAAAGCCCAAAAGTGCCACGGCTGTCATACCGACGCTGATGGCAGTTACTTTTCCGGTGCCTAATATATGGATCAGGCGGTCGCTTTGCAGGCTGGAGAGAATGGTGCCTCCAGAGATGATCATGGAGAGAATGCCGGCATAGGAGACGGGAACCTGAAACTGGCCATACATGGATGGCCACGCTGAGCCAAGCAGGGAGTCTGGCAGGCCCAGACTGATGAAGGATAGGTAGATGACTGCTAAAAGTAAGTGAAACATGTTGTGTTCCTCCGCGATTTATGGTATTGGTATGATTAACCGTTTGAGGGATATGGGTACGGATATATCATAACTGTTTACTGATTGTATCATGAAAGAGAGCAAAAAGGAACGGCTACTTTTGACAAAAAGAAAGGGGTTACAATCAGAAGGATAGGGGTAAATGACAGAAAGGAACAGGAGAAAAAGATGAGATACAGCCTTGTAATTTTTGATTTGGATGGAACGATATTAAACACATTGGAAGACTTGGCAGACAGCCTGAACGCTGCGCTGGAAAAATCCGGATACCCGGGGCGAACCATGGAGGAAGTGCGCCGGTTTGTGGGAAACGGGATCCGTAAATTGATTGAGAGGGCTGTGCCCCAGGGAACAGAAAAAGAGTGTGTGGATCAGGTGCACAGGGATTTTACGGAACATTATAAGGTGCACTGTGCGGATAAGACCAGGCCTTATGACGGGATCTTGGATCTCTTGGCGGACCTAAAGGAAAAGGGCTTAAGGACAGCGGTAGTCTCCAATAAGGCGGATTATGGGGTGCAGGAGCTTTGCAGCCGGTATTTTGAAGGTTTGTTTGACCTAGCAGTGGGGGAGAGAGAAGGAATCTTAAGGAAACCGGCACCGGATTCTGTGAATGAGGTGTTACAAAGGCTTCAGGTGAGACGGGAGGATGCGGTGTACATTGGCGACTCTGAAGTGGATATCCAGACGGCAAGAAACGCAGGGATGGATCATATCATTGTGGATTGGGGATTCCGAGAGGCAGAGTATTTAAAGGAGCAGGGAGCTAAGGTTATGGTATCCAGGCCGGAAGAGATTGGAAAAATTGTATGTTCGGCAGAATAAAACAAAGGGTAGAGTAAAATCAGTTGACAAATTTTAAAAAAGTGATAATATAAACATATGAATAATTGTTCATATAAAAACGCAAAAAACTATAGTGCCAGGAGGAACCAGATATGACCGATAGAGAAAAAGTGGAACTGGAAGTGGAGGAAGGCACCTGTGAGTTTATGCATGTTCATGAGGACATCATCGGACAGGTGGAACAGGTTATGCCTCAGGAGCAGGAGTTGGTGGACTTATCCGAGTTTTTCAAGGTATTTGGAGATTCCACCAGAATCAAGATCCTGTATGTGTTAAGCCAGTCGGAGATGTGCGTCTGTGATATTGCCACCTTGCTTCAGATGGGGCAGTCTGCTATCTCCCATCAGCTTCGGATCCTGAAGCAGATGCGTCTGGTAAAGTTTAGGAGAGACGGGAAGACCGTATTCTATTCCTTGTCCGACGACCATATTCAGACCATCCTGGCACAGGGAATGGAACATATCAATGAGTAGGGGGGCGAGGACATGACGAAGAAGCAGAAGAAGATGACAATCCGGCTGGTTATCAGCGCTGTATTTTTGATTGGAGGAATCATAACAGAAGGTATTCACCCCTTTGACTGGATTCTGTTTGCAGTTTCTTATGGGGCCGCAGGGTATGACATTCCGCTGAAGGCGTGGACGAATATCCGCAATGGCCAGGTGTTTGATGAGAACTTTCTTATGACAGTGGCAACCTTCGGAGCCATCGCCATCGGAGAGTTTAAAGAGGCAGTGGCAGTCATGTTGTTTTACCAGGTAGGAGAATTGTTCAGCGACTATGCGGTAAACCGTTCCAGAAAATCCATATCTGACCTGATGGACATCAATCCAGAGTATGCCAATGTAGTAAGGCAGGGGACAGAACAGCAGGTGGATCCGGATGAAGTGGAGATCGGTGAAACCATTATCATAAAGCCAGGGGAGAAGGTTCCATTGGATGGCGTGATCGTTAAAGGTGCTTCCAGCCTGGATACCAGCGCTCTTACAGGGGAATCCATGCCGGTTTTGGTGTCGGCGGGGGAGAACATTGTCAGTGGATCCATCAATCAGAACGGCCTTCTGGAGGTACAGGTTACCAGGTTATACGATGATTCCACGGTGGCCAAGATCCTGGAACTGGTGGAGAATGCCAGTTCCAGGAAGGCTAAGGCAGAAAATTTTATCACCCGTTTTGCCAGGGTTTACACTCCCATTGTTGTGGCTTTGGCCCTGGCTCTGGCTTTGGTGCCGCCTGTTATTCAGCTGTTCGTACCGTCCTTTGCACCGGGGCAGGGATTTTCTGTATGGATTTACCGGGCCTGCAGTTTTCTGGTGGTATCCTGTCCGTGCGCGCTGGTGATCTCTGTGCCCTTAAGCTTCTTTGGCGGCCTTGGGGCTGCTTCCAGAAGAGGGATTCTCATCAAGGGAAGTAATTATCTGGAGGCTATGGGGAACCTGGATACTGTGGTTTTTGACAAGACGGGAACCCTTACCACCGGGAAATTCCAGGTGACGGATGTAAATCCGGTTTCTGTAAGCAGGGAAGAACTTCTGACTTTGGCAGCTTATGGGGAATGTCATTCCAACCATCCCATTGCGCTGTCTGTCCTGGAGGCGTATGAAAAGGAATGTGGGGGTGGCCGCGATGCCATAGATCAAAGCCGGATTCATTCTGTGGAAGAACTGGCGGGCCTGGGAATCCACGGGGTGATCCAATGGGCCAGGGGGAGCGGGGACAAAGAGACTGGAGATGGCAGAGACTTTATGGAACTGTACATCGGGAATCAACGGCTGATGGAGGAACGAAAGATAACTGGGGTCACAGTGAAGCCAGGTGCCGGAACCATCCTCTATCTGGCCGGTAATCAGGAATTTTTAGGAACGATCGTCATCTCCGACATGGTAAGACAGGATGTGCCTGTTGCCATAGAGGGCCTTCGCAGAGAAAATGTCCGCAACCTGGTGATGTTGACCGGCGATAAGGAGGAAGTGGGAAAACTTGTGGCCGGGAAGCTTAAGCTGGACCGCGTCTATGGGAACCTGCTTCCCGGAGATAAAGTTTCAAAGGTAGAAGAACTGCTTAAAGAGAAGCCGGAGGACAAGGCACTGGCCTTTGTGGGAGACGGGATCAACGATGCCCCCGTGCTGGCCAGAGCAGACGTAGGGGTTGCCATGGGAGGCATCGGATCCGATGCGGCGGTGGAAGCGGCGGATGTGGTGATCATGGATGACGAGCCATCCAAGATTGTAGATTGCATTGGCATTGCCAGAAAAACCGTGGGAATCGTAAAGCAGAACATTGTCTTTGCCATCGGCGTGAAGATTCTGGTGTTAATCTTAGTGGCTTTTGGAAAGGCATCCATGTGGGCCGCTGTGTTTGGGGATGTGGGAGTGTCGGTTCTGGCGATCCTGAATGCAATTCGGGCCCTGAATTATAAAAAGTAACTGTACTCATTTTAAACGATTTTTTACCGGATATAGCAGATCCAGCTGCATTCCTTCCGGCTCCGTATCCGGAAGCGTAACATGATTGACATAGTTTAGGTGTTCTTCCAGCAATCCCCACATACACTCGTGTCCTTTCGTATGGTTGTTCCCCTCATAGTTGGGATTCGTTTGAACCCATTCATCCAACCATCCCCATTCCTCGAAATTTCCAAAGGGAATCATGTGGGCGGCATACTGGCCGCCCTCAAAGTGCTTTTTTATGATGGGGGCAGGGACTTCCATATCGTCGGGGATCGTTACCCATACTTCATACCCGTGATAGCCAGTTTCATCAACCGGGTTGGGTGCGTTAAAGCCAAAGTGCCGCGTATCCGGCTTTTTTCTGATCAGCCCGCTTTCTAAGACGAATTTGTCCATCACCTGATGGCAATGGATTTCAGGATCGTCTCCCACATAGCGATAGGATGCCACCGTAGCTGGCGGCAGATACACAATGCGGACATCTTTGTCAGTCAGTTTACTTAACTGTTCGTTGGCTTTGTTTAAATCTTCCATTGACATTTTCTCCTTAAAATTTATTTTTGTAACCGAAAGAAAATCAACAATTTCCAAAAGGCGTTTATCATCAAGCAGTGTGAGTTCTGCATCATTGAGTTTCAACTTTTCCAGAAAGGGTTTGAGGATACGCTTAATTGTGGATAAGGCAGTGATTTCATCCTCTATCTCAGAAAGCTTTTGTTCAAAGCATTGGATCGCCAGCTTTTTGTCGTTGCTTGCCAATATCTGTGCAATCTGCTTAAGGGGTATCCTGAGTTTTCGCAGGAGGATGATCTGTCTTAGCCGGATAAGGGTATCTTCGTCGTATGTGCGGTATGCAAACCCTTCTTTTTTCAGAGACGAGATTAATCCCATCTGCTCATAGTAGCGAAGTGTCCGGGTAGATAGAGAAAATCGTTTAGACACTTGAGTAATCGATAGCAATTCCATTTAAGAAGCCTCCTTTCGATCCCAGTATATCATTTGACGCGGCGTCAAAGTCAATACCATTTTTTGTATGGGGGCAGATATTTTTGAATATAAAATAGTTCTTATGAATCCATCATGATGCAATGAAATAAAAAGGAGAGCCAAGGCACTAGTGAAAATAATCAATGAATTCAAAAAGTAAGAGGGAAAGGATTGACAAATCACCAGCGGCCTGTTATGATTCAACTCATGGAACGAGGATGTTGCATAAAGGTCATTGGAAACAATGACCTTTCGCAATGTCCTCTTTACGTTTCAGCCCAATGTGTGTTAAACTATAATATAGGAGTAACCAGGAGGAGAAATCATGAGCAAATACAGGAAAGAAGATATTTTCCGGATTGCAGAGGAGGAAGATGTAGAATTTATCCGGCTTCAGTTTGCAGATATGTTTGGAATGATAAAGAATGTGGCGATCACATCCGGCCAGCTTAGCAAAGCCCTGGACAACCGCTGTATGTTCGACGGCTCTGCCATTGAAGGGTTTGTAAGGTCGGGGGAATCGGATATGTATCTGTATCCGGATCTGGATACGTTTGCCATCTATCCCTGGAGGCCCCAGCAAGGCAAGGTGGCCCGTCTGATCTGCGATGTCCATTGCCCGGACGGCACTCCTTTCGAGGGGGATCCCCGCTATGTATTAAAAAAGGTCTTAAAGGCCGCACAGGATATGGGTTACTATTTTAATGTAGGACCGGAATGTGAATTCTTCCTGTTCCATACAGACGAGGAAGGAAAGCCTACCACCAATACCCATGAGACGGCAGGATACTTTGACGTAGGCCCCATTGATCTGGCAGAAAATGTGCGGCGGGATATCGTACTGAACCTGGAGGGGATGGGGTTTGAGATTGAGTCTTCCCACCATGAGATCGCCCCGGCCCAGCATGAGGTGGATTTTCAGTATGAGAAAGGACTTAGAGCGGCGGATAATATTCTTACGTTCAAGATGGCGGTGAAAACCATTGCCAAGCGTCATGGGCTTCACGCTACCTTTATGCCCAAGCCTAAGGCAGGGGTCAATGGCTCTGGTATGCATATCAATATGTCCCTGGAGGATAAGGAAGGAAAGAATCTGTTCGAAGACCCGTTGGATCAGATGGGACTGAGCAGGCTGGCCTACCAGTTTATGGCAGGAATTCTTGCACACATCAAACCTATGACCATATTAACCAATCCGTTGGTGAATTCCTACAAGCGGCTGATTCCAGGATACGATGCTCCGGTCTACATCGCCTGGTCGCCGGCAGCCAACCGGGGGCAGCTGATTCGGATTCCTTCCACCAGAGGCTCCAGCACCAGAATCGAGTTACGGAGCCCGGACTCGGCTATGAACCCTTATCTGGCTTTGGCTGCATGCCTGGCCGCCGGCTTAGACGGAATCCAGAAGCAGATGGAACCGCCCAAAGCCATTTACCAAAATGTGTTTACCATGTCCCAGGAAGAACTGAAAAAGGAGGGGATCTGTCATTTGCCGGAGACGCTGGGAGAGGCCATCGAGGAGTTTGAGAAGGATAACTTTTTAAAAGAAGTCTTGGGGAAGCATGTTTACACCAAATATCTGGAGGCAAAGAAAGAGGAGTGGAACGAATTCCGCTATCAAGTGACTGACTGGGAGATTGGGGAATACCTGTATAAATTTTAAAAAGGCAGCTTCTCCCCACAATGTTGCAGACAGCAGGCTTGGAGGTGGGATATGTGACCAATATCGTTGTGGCCTTTTCCAAATGGGAAGATGGGAAAAGTATTAAACATATACTTGTAAAGAATGGATTTCAGGTAGTTGCCGTCTGTACTTCGGGTGCCCAGACCCTCAGCAATCTGGAGGGCTTAAACGGAGGAATCGTAGTCTGCGGATATCGCTTTGAAGATATGATGTTTCAGGAATTGTGTGAATACATGCCAAGGGGGTTTCAGATGCTTCTGGTGGCATCAGCAGCCCGGATCGGAGAACGTTCCATCCAGGATGTGGTCTATCTTCCGATGCCTCTTAAGGTACACGATCTGGTTACCACGCTGGAAATGATGTGCGAAAGCCAGCGGCAGGAGAGGAAAAAGCAGAAGAAAGCGCCTACAGAGCGCAGTGGGCAGGATCGGCAGCTGATCCAGGAGGCCAAGGCTCTTCTTATGGAACGAAACCATATGACTGAGAGCGAGGCCCACCGTTACATACAGAAATGCAGTATGGACAGCGGAACCAATATGGTGGAGACAGCGCAGATGGTGATCAGTTTAAACCAGATATAACCGTTTAAACGTTGCCGAAATGGCGGAATGCCTTATTATGAAAAAATAAAGGGTGAATGTATGAAGTTTACAAAGATGCATGGTGTGGGAAATGACTATATTTATGTCAACTGTTTTACGGAGAAGATGGAGAATCCTGAGGAGACGGCTGTCAAGCTAAGCCGCCGGCATTTCGGTATCGGGTCTGATGGCCTGATTCTCATAGGGCCGTCAGATAAAGGGGACTGCCGGATGCGCATATTCAACGCAGACGGTTCCGAAGCAATGATGTGCGGCAATGCCATCCGTTGCGTGGGAAAATACCTATATGAGCATGGGATTGTTCAGAGAAGCACAGTGACCGTGGAGACCTTAGGCGGCATCAAGAATCTGGAACTGACGGTTGAAGGCGGGAAGGTACCTTTTGTGACTGTGGATATGGGAGAACCTCAGCTGACCTCAGAACTTCCGGAGCCTATTACTGTAGACAGGCAGCAGTATGAGTTTGTAGGGATTTCTGTAGGAAATCCTCACGCAGTGTATTTCATGGATGAGATCGACTCACTGGATCTTCAGAAGATAGGGCCGTCCTTTGAGAGCCACAGCCGTTTTCCGGATCGGGTGAACTCAGAATTTGTGCAGGTGGTGGATGAAGGCCACATTCGTATGCGGGTGTGGGAGAGAGGAAGCGGCGAGACCTTGGGGTGCGGAACCGGGGCTACGGCCAGTGTCATAGCGTGTATTCTGATGGGATATACAGGCAATACCGTGGAGGTGACTCTAAAGGGGGGAACCTTGACTATCCGCTGGGACAGGGAACGAAAAAAGGCCTATATGACAGGGGAGGCTGTGGAAGTGTTCCATGGGGAAGTAGATTTGTAAGACGGATCATAAAAAAGGACAGGAGATAAGATCATGTTTCAGGTAAATGAAAATTATTTAAAATTGCCAGGAAGTTATTTGTTTTCCACCATAGGAAAAAAGGTGAAGGCGTATACCAAGGCCAATCCGGATAAATCCATTATCCGATTGGGAATCGGTGATGTGACTCAGCCCCTTGCTCCGGCCATTATACAGGCGATGCATGATGCGGTAGACGAGATGGCTGTGGCAGAGACATTCCACGGGTACGCTCCGGACTTAGGATATGAGTTTTTGAGGAATGCTATCGCAAAGCAGGATTATCAGGACAGAGGATGCCACATAGAAGCAGATGAGATTTTCATCTCTGACGGTGCGAAAAGCGATTGTGGCAACATGCAGGAAGTGTTTGCCGCCGACAGCCGTATCGCAGTCTGCGACCCGGTGTATCCGGTTTATGTGGATTCCAATGTGATGGCGGGCAGGACGGGAACCTACGATGAGGCTTCAGGGACATGGAGCAATGTGATCTACATGCCCTGTACGGCAGACAATGGCTTCGTGCCAGAACTTCCGGACGAGATTCCGGATTTGATCTATCTGTGTGTTCCCAACAACCCTACTGGCACCACATTGACCAGAGGGCAGTTAAAGGTGTGGGTGGATTATGCCAATCGTGTGGGGGCAGTGATTCTCTACGATGCCGCCTATGAGGCATATATTGCACAGGATGATGTGCCTCACAGCATTTTTGAGATCCAGGGGGCCAGAACCTGTGCCATTGAATTCCGCTCTTTCTCCAAGAATGCAGGGTTTACCGGGGTGCGCCTTGGCTTTTCGGTTGTCCCCAAGGATTTGAAATGCGGGGATGTGATGGTACACAGCCTGTGGGCCAGGAGACATGGGACCAAGTTTAACGGTGCGCCGTACATCATCCAGAAGGCGGCTATGGCAGTGTACTCAGAGGAGGGAAAGACACAGATCAAAGATCAGGTGGCTTACTACATGAGAAATGCCAAGGTGATCTATGACGGATTAAGTTCTGTGGGATATGAGGTTTATGGTGGCGTCAATGCTCCTTATATCTGGCTGAAGGTGCCGGATGGTATGACTTCCTGGGATTTCTTTGATTACCTTTTGGAAAAGGCAGGTGTGGTGGGGACGCCTGGCAGCGGGTTCGGCCCAAGCGGAGAGGGGTATTTCCGTCTGACTGCCTTTGGAACCTATGAGAATACGGTTGCGGCTGTGGATCGGATCAAACAGCTGAAAGGACTATAGAAAAGGATAAATGGTGCAGGCTCATGAGTACCCAAAAGCGTGGGGCAAAAAAATATGAAATCGATATGTGCAGCGGACCGATTTTGTCGAAGTTGATTGTATTTGCATTTCCGCTGATGCTGTCTGGAATTTTGCAGCTGCTATTTAATGCAGCGGATATTATTGTGGTAGGCCGGTTTGCCGGGAGCGAGTCTCTGGCAGCGGTAGGTTCCACATCTTCGCTTATCAATCTTCTGACCAATGTGTTTATCGGGCTTTCGGTGGGGGCCAATGTATTGGTTGCCCGCTACTATGGCTCTCAGAGCAGAAAAGATCTGGAAGAGACAGTTCATACCTCTATGGTGATCGCAGTGGCAGGTGGTGCCGTACTGGTTGTCATAGGCCTTTCTCTGGCAGCGCCTCTTTTGGAAATGATGGGGACACCGGAGGACGTACTGCCACTGTCAGTGCTATACATGCGGATTTTCTTTGTGGGAATGCCGGCTACTCTGCTTTATAACTTTGGCAGCGCAGTTTTGAGGGCAGTGGGAGATACCAGGAGGCCGCTGTATTTTCTGCTTGCAGCAGGAATCATTAATGTGATTTTGAATTTAATCTTTGTCATCGCGTTTTCCATGGGGGTGGCAGGGGTTGCCCTTGCCACTGTGGCTTCCCAGTGCATTTCCGCGTGTCTCATTGTCCGCTGCCTGATGAAGTCCGAGGCGGAATACCGGCTGTCTCCAAAGAAGCTTCGGCTGGTGCGGGACAAGATGAGATCGATTGTAAGGATCGGGCTCCCAGCCGGGCTTCAGGGGGCTATCTTTTCCATATCCAATGTACTGATTCAGTCTTCGGTGAATTCTTTTGGCTCCGTGGCTATGGCAGGGAATACGGCAGCCGCTAATATTGAGGGCTTTGTGTATACCGGAATGAATTCGGTCTATCAGACAGCCTTAAGCTTCGGCAGCCAGAACTTTGGCGCAAAGAATTATAAGCGGATGGCCAGGATTCAGGTGTATTGTCTGGGGTTGGTAACCGTTATCGGGGTGGTCATGGGAACCGGAGCCGTGTTGTTTGGCAGGCAGCTTTTGGGGATTTACTCGTCGGATCAGACGGTTATCCAGTATGGTGTTAAGAGGCTTACGATTATCTGTACGCCATACTTTGTCTGCGGCATGATGGATGTGATGGTGGGAGGATTGCGGGGAATGGGGTGCTCGGTCCTTCCCATGATTGTGTCTCTGACCGGGGCGTGTGCATTGCGGGTGGTCTGGATCTATACGGTGTTTGCCCTGAACCGGACCCTGGAGGTCTTGTATATCTCTTATCCGGTATCCTGGGCCATTACCTTTCTGGCCCATGTGGCTACCTATCTTATCGTGAGGAAACGAATGGGGTATCGGTAGCCGGTGAAAGGCTTTACACCCGTGGTGCGGTTTGATATAATGATGGTATCTTAGTGAAATAGCTCTTTTATAGAGATGAGGTGGGAATATGCCAAATAGCGAGAAAGAAATTAACTGCAATCTGTTTGACCAGTTAACGATTTTGGAGGATTTAGAACGGGTGGCAAAGAGAACCAATGCCCAGGAGGTATTGGCTGAAATTGACATTAAGAGAAGGCAGATTGAGAGGAAACTTTATCAAAAGCCTCCCCTGACAGGAAACTAAGGCAAGAAGGGGGCAAAAATCAGGCAGAAAGGAGAGGGGAAAAGGGATGTCGGTAAACAGATATGTGGAGGAAGAGGGGATACAGTATCATCTTCGGATAAAAAAGGGCCAGGTGGGACGGTATGTGATCCTCCCGGGTGACCCGAAGCGTTGCGCGAAGATTGCGGAGCATTTTGATCAGGCAAAACTGGTGGCGGACAGCAGGGAGTATGTAACCTATACAGGGTATCTGGACGGGGAAATGGTTAGCGTGACTTCAACAGGAATCGGAGGCCCTTCGGCTTCCATCGCCATGGAAGAATTGGTGCAGTGCGGGGCAGATACCTTCATCCGTGTAGGCACTTGCGGGGGAATTGATCTGGATGTAAAAGGCGGGGATATCGTCATTGCCACCGGGGCGATCCGGATGGAGGGAACCAGCAGGGAATATGCCCCCATCGAGTTTCCGGCTGTGGCCAATCTGGAAGTGGCCAATGCGCTGGCAGCTTCCGGCAAGGAGTTGGGTTACACCTGCCATACAGGGGTTGTCCAGTGCAAGGATGCATTTTATGGCCAGCATGAACCGGAGCGCATGCCAGTCAGCTATGAGCTGCTGAACAAGTGGGAGGCTTGGAAGCGCTTGGGGTGCAAGGCTACAGAGATGGAATCGGCGGCTCTTTTTATTGTGGCCAGCCATCTTGGGGTGAGATGCGGCTCCGATTTCCTGGTAGTAGGGAATCAGGAAAGAGCGGCAGCCGGGATGGAAGATCCAATTGTCCATGATACGGAAGGAGCCATTAAGGTGGCCGTAAGAGCTCTTAAGAAACTGATTCAGGCAGATCAACTCCTGCGAGGCGGAGAAGACTAAAATTGCTAAAACAGCTGGGAAGCCATTAGGCAGATGACAAAAACCAGAAGTGTGATATACTACATTAAGATCAAAAACAGCAGATTCACAAAAGGAGAACCGGGATATTCGGTATCCGCCCTGTGTGAATCTGCTGTTTTTCGTGATAAAGGGCTAACGGCTGTGGGAAAGTCATCCGAACCGCCTCATTTAATATCTCAACCGGATCCCATGGAACCGCTTCTTCTTTCCCAGCTTGCTGTACACATGGAGGTAGACCAGGAAGAACACAGAGGTTACCACCCAGGTTAAGGGATAGCTGAACACGATCATCTTGATGGTTCTGTGGAACGGGACCGCCGCCAGGAGCCAGACAACCCTCAGGGCGCACACGCCGATCATGGTGAGAAACATGGGGATCCACGAATCCCCGATTCCTCTTAAGGCGCCGGAATAGATTTCCACGATCACGTAAGTAAAGAAGGTAGGCACCAGGAAATGGAGAATCTCCATGCCGATGTCTAAGACCGCCGGGTCTGTAGTAAAAATTTCATAGATATAGAATCCGAACCGGTACAAAAATATGCTCATAAATACAGTGGCGCCAAAGGTCATGGCCAGACAGATGCGGATTCCTTTTTTTACCCGATCCAGTTTATTGGCCCCGAAGTTCTGCCCTACAAAGGTGGTGATGGAGATGCCGAAAGCATTGACGATCATCCAGAACATAGCATCGATCTTCCCGTAGGCTGTCCACGCCGCAACCGTATCCGTGCCCAGACTGTTGACGCTGGACTGGATGATCACGTTGGAAGAAGAATACATGACTGATTGAAGCCCGGCAGGCAGGCCGATCCGGATGATACGCTGCAGCATCCGGCGGTCCAGCTTTATCTGGGAGAAGGTTACCCGGTGCATGTCCTTTGTGTGGGTTAAGACCAGAATCACCAGCAAGGTACTGACTGCCTGGGAGAGAATGGTGGCCAGGGCCACTCCTGCCACGCCCATCTTTAGAACCACCACAAAAACCAGATCCAGGACGATGTTGGTCATACAGCTGGCAATCAGGAAATAGAGGGGCCGCTTGGAATCTCCTACCGCCCGCAGGATTCCAGAGCCGATGTTGTATATCAGGTTAAAAATGGTACCCAGGAAATAGATTCTCATGTACAGGGTGGCGTATTCCACCACATCCCCCGGTGTCCCCATGGCACGCAGCGCCAGCGGAGCGCCAAAAAAACCGACCACCATAATGATGCCGCCGCACAGAATGGAGAAGGCGATGGAGGTATGGACCGCGTACCCTACCATCTCAGGCCGTTTTGCACCGTAATACTGAGAGATGATGACTGTAGCGCCGGAGGCAAGGCCGACGAAAAAGCCCACCAGCAGGTTGATGATAACGCCGGTAGGCCCTCCTACGGCAGCCAGCGCCTCTTTCCCCACAAATCTTCCCACAACGATGGCATCCACCGTATTGTACAACTGCTGAAAAAATGTTCCAAACAGAATAGGAAAGAAGAACAGAAGAAGCTGCTGCCAGATTACGCCCTCTGTAATCTGGTTCTGAGTGACATCTTTTTTTGGACTCTTAAGCGTTGATTCCATGGCATTGATCCTCTCATTGGTATGTAGACAATTATGATTTGGAGCGTAGTCAGACCACTATATCACAGTCAAGGAGAGAATACAACCGGTAAATTATTTTATTTTTGCTTTGTCTAAAGCAGTCTCGATGGCATGTATTAAAGCCTGGGATGTGTACCGTGTTTCCATGGAATAAGAAAGATTTTCCAGAGACTGGCTGTTTACAATCTGGCTTTCCAAATCTTCCAGTACCGGCTGCATGAGAGGGTACATGGTGGTGACTGCTTCATCCAAAGATACAAAGGAAACCGAGTTAATCTGGTCTGCATCCACAGCTACCTCCACATTGATATTTTGGCTGCCTACGGTGAGAGAAGCGGTATAGACGCCAGGAACATAGGCAGCAGCCGGTGAGGCGGAGGAAGTGTCTTTTTTCGGCCGGAACATGATTAGAAACAAGCTGACCAGTAAAATAGCAAGACCGATAAAGATTGCCGTGTAGACGATCTCCTTCATCCGCAGAACCACAATTTTTGTTTTGGAGCTCATTGCAGGACCTCCATAAGTTTATTTACTCTAATCTATTAGCAAGCAGGCTTTTTCATTCCTTTTTTAACATAATTATGCTATACTGTTTTAGAAAGACGGGGAGAAGAAAAATGTCACTACAATTTATAATCGGAAGCTCCGGTTCCGGCAAGACACGGATTCTGTACGAGCATATTATAAGGCAATCCATAGAGGAGCCCAATGGCCGGTTTATCGCTATTGTGCCGGAGCAGTTTACCATGCAGACCCAGAAGGAGATGGTATCCCTTCATCCCAAGCATGGTACATTCAATATTGATATTGTCAGCTTTCAGCGATTGGCCTATCGGATCTTTGAGGAGTTGGGGGTGGAGAATCCGGAAGTGCTGGATGACATCGGAAAGTCCATGGTCTTGAGAAGGGTGGTGTCCGGCCAGAAGAAAATTCTGGGAATTTATGGAGGGCATTTCAGCCAGACCGGATTCATCAACCAGTTAAAGTCCATGCTGTCTGAACTGTATCAGTATGGAATCCGGCCAGAGGATTTAAAAGAGGCTGTTGCCCAGGCAACAAGCCCGTTACTTAGGGAAAAGTTAAAGGATCTGGCAGTTATCTATGAAGAATTTAAAAAAGCCATTGCAGAACGGTTTATCACGGCGGAGGAGATCCTGGATGTGCTGTGTCGGGTGCTGCCCCAGTCAGAGATCATAAAGCAAAGCGTGGTTACGCTGGACGGTTATACAGGCTTTACTCCGGTTCAGTACCGGATTCTGGAACTGATGATGATTCATGCCAAAAAGGTGGTGGTTACCGTCACCATGGATCCTGGGGCGCAGCCCTTTAAAAAGGAAAGCATACACCATCTGTTTTATATGGGCAAGGAGATGGTGACCCGCCTTCACCGTCTGGCAGAAAAGCACGGTATACAGAGGGATAAGGATATTCTGATGGAGGGGACGGTTTGCCGTTTCAAGGACAGCCCATCCATTGGTTTTATCGAAGGCCATCTCTACCGCTACACAAAGGAGGCTTCCTGGGAGCCGAAAGAGGTGCAGGTATACCGGGCGGTTTCTCCGGGGCAGGAGGTGGCGGCTGCGGCAGCCCGGATTCACCGTCTCGTGCAGGAAGAGCATGTTCGGTATCGGGAGATGGCGGTGATCACCGGGGATCTGCCGGGATATCGGTATGAGATCGTCAACCGCTTTCAGGCAGAGGGAATCCCTTATTTTATGGACAGTAAAAAGAGCATCCTGGAAAATGTGATGGTGGAATTTATCCGTGCTGCCCTGGAGGCAGTGTCCAGGGATTTTGACTATGAAAGTATGTTTCGCTTCCTGAAAACCGGCTTGGTGACAGACCAGGGGGAGGAGCTGGATCGGCTGGAAAACTATGTGATGGCTTTGGGGATCCGGGGGTGGAAGCGGTGGAACAGCACGTGGGAATATACGTATCGGGGCGGAGCAGATCTGAACCTGGAGGAACTGAATGGGTTTCGCAGACAGCTTCTCATTCCGGTGGAGGCTTTAAGACAGGCTTTGAAGGAGCAGGGCAGGACCATTTCCACCATGACAGACGGCGTGGTGGCATGTCTGGAAGCATGCCAGGTAAGAGAAAAACTAATACAATATCAGGAACATTTTGAGCGCACAGGGCAGTTTAGCCTTGCCAAAGAGTATGAGCAGGTTTACGACAGGGTCATGGAGCTGTTTGAACGCCTGAAAGGAGTTTTAGGAGACCAGGTTGTCAGTGTGCGGGAGTATGGGCAGATTTTAGATGCAGGGTTCGGGGAGATTCAGGTAGGGGTGATTCCTGCCACAGTGGACAGAGTGGTGGTGGGAGATATCACCAGGACCCGTCTGGGCCAGATAAAGGTTCTGATCTTTATTGGAGTCAACGAAGGTGTGGTGCCTTCCAAGAAGGAGGGGGCAAGCCTGCTTACGGACAGGGACAGGGAAATGCTAAAAGAATGCAGGATTGAACTGGCTCCAACTTCCAGGGAGGATGGGCTGATGCAGAGATATTACCTGTATCTGATGTTGTCAAAGCCATCCAAA